>JABURP010000031.1 GCA_014762645.1 Crocinitomicaceae bacterium | reverse complement strand
TTTTTTTCTTTTTTACCAAATATTGTAACCCAACCTTAAAGTCCTTTCATTAATTCGAAGGTGTTTTACTGATTGTCGAACAGCTCAATCATTTGTTCTCGTTGTAGGTCGATAACTATTTCGTGTGAGTACTTCATGAAGTTTAGTAGATGTTGATAATCATATTAAATGTACTTAATAATTTAGTATTTGAAAAACAGATGCTTAACACCCGACCAGCGTGTCATCTTGTAAATAATTCTCATTTCAGTCTTCAAAACAAATTATAGCTTATATGACACGCAAAAGGTCACCTGAATACTCAAGTGACCTTTCAGTTCAAATTTATATGATCTTATAATTTAATAAAAGTTTTACTGGTAGTCTGTTCAAGAGTATTTATTAACTGAATGGTATATGTTCCATTTGTGAGTTGATCAATATGGATTTCACCATTGAAAGAAACACCATGCATTACTTCTCTTCCTGAAAGATCGTAGATTTTATAGGTTACGTTGATCTCAGAAGATCTAATAATAGTAGAAGCCGGGTTTGGGTAGATGGTCCAGTCTATTTCTTCTTCTTCGTACTCTTCTTCCTCTACACCAGCAGAACAGGCATCTGTTCCAAATGATACATTAGGACCGATATTACCTGTGTTAAAGTTAAATGCGCCTGAAGGAGTATGAATCAACAGATTTCCTTCAACTTCGCCGCCATTTGTAGAAGTTCCACCAATGTAAATAGTTCCATCTCCTCGTAAGGTATCTGTACCACAGTTTATATAATCTCCTGCCACACAAAAGAATCCGTCATTGTCAAAAACTGCATTTGAATTTTGAATATTACAATTGGATGCGTTATTACCGACTGTCATAACACCACTGTTCATAAAGTCGCCTTGATTGGCGAAATTATTTGTAACGTCCAGCGTGCCGGAATTTGTAAAAGAGGCATACTCATCATGGGCAAATGCATTTGTAGAGATCGTACCGGTGTTGGTTGTTGTAGAACGTGTCCATACACTATCCAGTGTCGCCGTTCCGTTATTTTCAATCCAACCTAAAGTGTCCAGTAACAGATTATCTATAATAAGTGTTCCATTATTGATCAATGAACCTCCGTTGATATAGAACGAGAACGTGTTTGTTCCGTCATCCAGTGAACCACTTGAATTGATTAGGATCTGACCTTGTGTGTACGCTATACCTGAAGAGAGCGATATGGCATGATTAATCACCAAACTATCTCCATTAGCAGGAACACATGTGCAATCCCAAACAAATGGATTCCAAAAATCACCATTTTGAGTGGTTGTTTTCACTTGTCCAAAAGCCGTACCGGCTATGACAGTAAATGCAAGTAATAAATTTTTCATACATAACAGTTTTCACCGTTATATACGTGATAGTCTTATAAATGGTTATTAATTTTCCCTTGAGAGGAATTTTTTACCGATAAAATAGATCATAATAAAATCTACCATTCCCCAGAGAAAAGCCAAACTCACTCCAAGTGCAGTAATGTAAGGGTGATAGGTAGCATTTTCTGCAGACATTAAGCTGATATCAAGAAGTGCTGAACAAGCAACAATTGCGACCCTTCCAAAAGCTGAGATAAATCCATACAACTTTTTACCAAAGTAAATTATTCCCACTGATGGGCCTGTAAATGAGAGAGCGAATAGGATGTACGCAGAAATTACCTGAGGCAGGGATTCATTTATTTCAGCAATGTCAGAAATCAAACTACTTCCAATCCAGCTAGGGATCAGCAGAACACAAACCGAAAAAAGATACGCTTTTCCTATTGACTTGTTAGAAGAGTTTTTCATTAAAGTAAGATTATTAAAAAAGCCCAATCGAAGTTGGGCTTTTAAGTATATTTTAATTTGGATTATCCTCCAAAGTCATCAAATCGAACATTTTCAGGAGGGATGCCCCAATCGTCGCACATTTTTTCAACGGCCTTGTTCATCAAAGGTGGTCCACAGAAGTAGACTTCCAGATCTTCAGGAGCTTCATGATGTACTAAATACTGATCAATTACAGCCTGGTGAACAAACCCTACAAATCCATCTCCAGCTTCATCATTTATGTCTTTTTTCTCTGTCCAGTTATCTTCAGGCAAGGCATCTGAAAGAACCATATAAAACTTGAAGTTTGGAAACTTATCCTCCAATTCACGGAAATAGTGGATATAGAATAGTTCAGCTTTTGAACGACCACCATACCAGTAGGTTACTTTTCTATCCGTCTTCATGGTCTTGAACAGTTCGTATAAATGCGAACGCATAGGAGCCATTCCGGCTCCACCTCCGATATATAGCATTTCTGCATCTGATTCTTCATTGATGAAGAACTCACCGTATGGTCCAGAAATAATTGCTTTATCTCCTTCTTTTAGATTAAAGATATAAGATGAAGCCACACCTGGATTCACTTTCATCCATGTTCCGGATTTACGGTCAAATGGAGGAGTTGCAACCCTCACATTTAGCATAATTTTTCTTCCTTCAGCAGGGTAAGAAGCCATAGAATATGCACGAACAACTTCTTCGTCATTTTTCATTACCAAATGGCGAATAGCATAAGGGCCTTCTGCCCAGTCCTTCTCAAATTTATCTGGCTCACCAGGGTGATCTTGAGGGTGAGCTTTCACTTCCATTTCTTCGTATTTTACTACACACGGTGGAATTTTAATCTGGATATATCCACCGGCTTTGTAGTCCATATCTTCAGGAATCTCAACGATAAACTCTTTGATATAGGTAGCCACGTTGTAGTTAGATACCACAACTGCTTCCCACTCTTTAATTCCCATCACTTCTTCTTCTACATGGATCTCCATGTCTTCTTTCACCTTTACCTGACAACCTAACCTCCAGTTATCGGCAATCTCTTTTCGTGAGAAGTGTGGCTCTTCCGTTGGTAGAATTTGTCCACCTCCGGATAAAACCTGACATGTACATTGCACGCATGTACCACCGCCACCACAGGCAGACGGAAGAAATATTCCATTTGACCCCAGGGTACTTAGTAATGTTCCTCCACCATCTACTTCCAGTTCATGTTCACCATTGATGGTGATTTTGATCTTTCCGGATGGAGCAATTTTAGCTTTGACATAAAGCAAGAGGCTCACCAGAAGAAGGATCACCATTAGGAATACGATTATAGTTACGATTAAAACTTTTGCCATTGTCTTCTAATTATTCGTTGTCCGTTTTAACAATTTCTTCCGGTAAAACCGTGTATGTTTCATCATCCAGAAGCATTGACGTGTTATTCTCTTCATCTTCAAGAATTGCACCGCTTTCTCCGTTGTCTGGAGCATCTGTAGCACCTTCATCCTTAGGCTCTTCACCAGTTCCCAGGTTGATTCCGGAGAAGCTCATAAAAGCAATACCCATTAATCCGGTTAACACGAAGGTTATTCCCAAACCTCTCATTGGGGCCGGTACATTTGAGTACTTAATTTTTTCTCTGATTGCGGCAATCGCAACAATTGCCAGGAACCATCCAATTCCTGATCCGATACCAAAAGTGGTTGCTTCACCAATTGTTGAGTACTGTCTTTCCTGCATAAACAGTGCACCACCCAAAATCGAACAGTTTACCGCAATAAGTGGTAAAAAGATTCCCAATGCACCATATAGCGCCGGAGCAAATTTTTCTACCAACATCTCCACCAATTGAACCATTGAAGCAATTACTGCAATGAACATGATGAATGATAAAAAGCTAAGGTCCAACTTTGCGAAATCAGGTCCTAACCAGGCCAATGCACCTTCTTTAAGGACATAATTTTCAAGTAACCAGTTCACCGGCACAGTTACACCGAGTACAAAGATCACGGCTGCACCTAAACCAACTGCTGTTTTAACAGTTTTTGATACCGCCAAATAAGAACACATACCTAAGAAATAGGCAAAGATCATGTTCTCAATAAAGATCCCCTTTAATATGATATTAATATAATCCTGCATGTTTCTTAGTGTTTAGTGGTCTTCAATTAATGATCTGTTTCTTGCTCTCTGAATCCAAATAATGATTCCTACCGCAAATAATGCGAAAGGAGCAAGAATTATAAAGTTGTTATCCATATAACCGATACTGTATAACCCGGTTCCTTCAATTCTATCACCGAACAGTTCAACACCGAAGAGTTTACCTGCTCCAAAGATTTCTCTGAAAACGGAAACTAATACGAGGATCAGACCATAACCGATTGTATTTCCAACGGCATCCAAAAATGAAGGCCATGGTTTGTTGGCCATAGCAAATGCCTCAAATCGACCCATAATAATACAGTTGGTAATAATTAGTCCAACGAATACGGACAGTTTTTCAGCCATATCTGGTAAAAAAGCTTTCAATACTTCATCAACAATGATGACCAAAGAGGCAACCACCACCAGCTGAACAATAATTCTGATTCGCGACGGGATTAGGTTTCTCAACAAGGAAACAATTACGTTACCTGCACCAAGTACAAAGAATACTGAAGCGGTCATAACGAGTGCCTGTTCTACCGATACGGTAATAGCCAGTGCCGAACAAATACCCAAAACCTGAATGGTGATAGGATTGTTATCATCCAAAGGCTCTGTCACCAAACGCTTGTTCTTTCTGGAGAACAAGGGCTCTTTGGGTGCTTTTACATTTTCTTCACTCATGCGTCCAATTAGTTTTTATTAAAATATTTTACATAAACCTGCAAGGTTCTGTTTACCATTTCTTCCACACCTTTTGAGGTAATTGTTCCTCCTGTAATTCCGTCAACTTTACCATTAGCGGGTCCTTTTCCGCTGCCGTCTTTTACAGATTTGATTTCTTTAAACTCGCCACCGGCTGAAATTTTTTCTCCTATGTACTGTTCGTAGTAAAAAGGTTGTTTGATTTCAGCTCCTAATCCAGGTGTTTCCGTTTTGTGATCGAACTTAGCACCGTAAATGGTTTCCTTGTCCTCATCTACAGCTATATACCCCCAAATTGGTCCCCAAAGACCAGAACCTACAAGTGGAATAACGAACTTTGTTTTTCCATCAACCTTAGCGACATATAATGGATAATCCCTGTCCTTAGGATCCAATTTTTTGTCTCTGTATTGTTGTTTGATATCGATATCAAATGCTTCTTTTCCTTCTTTGACATTTCCTTCAGCATCCAATACAACGCAGTCTTCTGAATTAATATACTCTTCGTATTTGTCGTTTGCATTTTTCCGGGTTGATTCAATATTCAAAGCACCCAGAATGTCCATTTTCTTCTTAATGGCCTGGTTTTTTTCCTGATACGGCTTTAATCCAGTGGCAATGGATGCCAATGCTGCTCCTACCACCACAACAAGCATGATAGCGAACAAAAACGTATAACCTGTACTCTCTTTATTAATTGCCATGATTATGCAGCTTTAAGTTCTTTAACTTTTAGTCGTTTCTTTCTTCGTTTGATGTTCGCTCCGATCACATAATGATCGATTAGTGGAGCCATTACATTCATGAATAAAATGGCCATCATAACCCCTTCAGGATAAGCACCATTGAACACACGTACAGTAATTGATAAGGCTCCCCCCAGGAATCCATAGATGAACTTACCAGTACTGGTTTGGGCTGCAGTTACCGGATCAGTGATCATGAATACTGCACCAAATGCAAAACCTCCTATTACCATGTGGTGTAGCGGAGCCAATTCCATGAATTCGTTTACAGCAAATTGGTTACAAAGAACACCTACGAATAGACCACCCAAAACAAAGGATATCATGATTTTCCAGCTCGCAATACCTGTATATAACAGCAAGGCAGCACCTAAAATAATTGCAATTGTAGATGTCTCTCCAACGGATCCCGGAATCATTCCAATGAAGGACTCCATGATAGACCAGTGTTCAGAAAAAGCTTCAATATTTGGATAAGCCCAGTCTACCTGTTTTCCGGTAAAAGAAGCAAGTTCTCCTAACTGAGTTGGACCAGAGTATCCGTCTGGAGCACCTGAGAACCAAACCCGGTCTCCTGACATCATGGTCGGGTATCCGAAAAACAAGAACGCTCTTGCTGTTAAGGCAATGTTTACCACGTTCATTCCGGTACCTCCAAATACTTCTTTACCTAAGACAACGGCAAAAATTGTTGCTATAGCTACCATCCATAGTGGGGTATCTGCCGGGATGATCAATGGAATTAGCATCCCCGAAACCAAAAATCCTTCCTGAATAGCGTGTTGGTTTTTTATACAGAATATAAATTCAACACCTAATCCTACGGCATAAGAGACAATGACAAGAGGTAATACTTTGATTAAACCGTAAATAACCTTATCACCAAACATGTCCATGTACTCCGTAGTTTCACCAGTAGCTACATAGTGAAAATGTCCGGTATTGTAGATACCAAACAGTAAGCACGGGATTAAGGCAGTTACAACCATGAACATTGTTCGCTTCAGGTCAATTCCATCTCTGATATGAGAACCATTACGGGTTGTTTCTCCGGGCGTAAACAGGAATGTGTAAAAACCATCCCACACCGGGTGGAATTTAGCCCACTTGCCGTCATGCTCGGGCTCCAGTTTACGCATCATTTTTTCTATCGACTTCAATGTATTTGAGTTTTAGTTTGACGAAAATAATTTTACATGCACTCTTCATGAATGACATCCAGGCCATCACGAAGGACACTTTGAATATTTATCTTAGATGTACATACGAATTCACACAGGGCAAAATCTTCAGGAGCTACTTCATAGATCCCAAGATTTTCCATCAGGTCAATATCGTTATACATAACTGATTTTATCAAATGCATAGGGTAAATGTCAAAAGGAAATACCTTTTCCATTTCGCCAGTTACCACAAATGCTCTTATCTCACCATTAAGGTTCGTATCCAACTCATATTTCTTGTTTGGCATTAGCCATGAGAAATACGATCTGTTCATTGAGAATTTACCAAAACCTGGGCTCATCCACCCTTTTGTAATCATGAATTTTGGCTCATCACCTTCAGGAATTACCGTAATTTGTGAATGATAAAAACCAAGGTATCCATCCTTCTCAATTTTATCTCCGGTCAATACATTTCCAGAGATATATCGGACATTACCTTCTTTTACATTGTCCGCAATAATCTTTTCTATTGAAGTACCAATGGTGGTTTTGATGTATTTTGGATTCTTAATTTCAGAACCTGTAAGCGCAATAGTTTTAGAAGCATCATATTGTCCTGATGACATGATTCTTCCAATAAGTAACACATCCTGTGCATTTACAGTCCAAACAACTTCTCCTTTATTGATAGGATCTATGTGGTGGATTTGCGTTCCAACATTTCCAGCCGGATGCTTTCCTTTAATTTTATTGATTTGCACACCTTGAGCACTGCTTAGTGCTTCATCAGGTGTAGACTTACCATTTAAGGTTAAATGAACTTTACCCTGAGTTAATTTGGAGAGTGCGTATAATCCTCTTTGGAATAGTTCCTTATCTCCATGCAGAATAAAATCATAGTCCGGAGCAAGCGGTGATGAATCAAATCCTGAAATAAAAATAGCTTTCGGATTATCTTCCGGATTAGCGATTACATCAATTGGACGCATTTTAATAAATGGCCAAAGTCCATTTTTCAACATGTACGCCTTTACTTCATCTCCGGTCATATTAGCTGTATCAACAGCACCCAGATCTTCGTATGAATTTTCGGCATCTGCTTTTATCGTTACAGCTAGAATCCTTCTTTTTTCACCACGGACGATCTCATCTATTTCACCGGCAACCGGGGATACAAATTTTATAACAGGGTTATACTTGTCTTCAAAGATGGGCGTTCCAGCTTTTACTTTAGCTCCGGCTTTAACGAGCATTTTTGGAACGAGTCCGTGAAAATCAGGTGGCTTGATAGCGAAAGAAGTACCTCGGTCAACTGTTGCTTTGACTTTGTCTGCTTCTCCTACTAGTTTGATATCTAAGCCTTTCCTTAACTTGATAGTCTTTGACATATCGACACGTGGAATTTAGATTAGTCGACAAATTTAATTATCTAAGACTATACTTTTTCGCATTTTCGACCAAACCTATATAGTTTAGAATGATTCTAAATAATAAAAATGATGCGTGAAAAAAACTAGAGAATTTTTGTTAATTCTAACAGGCTGTTAATCACCGTGAAATGATTGCCGTCATATTCGCTTTTGGGGTCAAAGAGAATGGTATTCATGCCCACTTTGTCGGCACCTATAATATCTGCTTCCAGATTATCTCCGATCATCACCGAATTCGCTGGATCAACACTGGCCATTTTCATAGCAGTTTCAAAGACTTTACGGTGAGGTTTATTTACACCAACCTCCTCTGAGCAGAGTACTATATCGAAGTATTTCTCCAGATTTGATCCGCCCAGTTTAATGAATTGAACTTCTTTGAATCCATTCGTTATAATATGAAGTGGATATTTGTCCGAGAGGTACTGTAATGTTTCGTGTACATGCGGAAACAAGTTGGTTTTTGTGGGCCCCCGTTGTATATAGAGATCACCAATCCTTTTTCCCAGGTCTTCAGCATCATGTAAACGGAAGCGTCTTAGTGTATCTGTAAATCTTCCTGAGCGAACTGTTTTTTTATCAATTACCCCATCCCGGTATTTTTTCCAGTAAATACCATTTACGGTTTGGTAGGTAGCCAGAAATTTGTCTTTGTTGTCGATACGTTCTTCCAGCCTGAATTCATCAAACAATTCACTGAGGGTTTCGTTAGAATTTTTCTCAAAGTCCCACAAAGTATGATCGAGATCAAAAAATATGTGTTGAACGTTTGTCATTTTATGCTGATAATCCAAAGACAAATTAAGATACTATAGGAAGCCGTAAATAACATCATCAACGGGAATGTTCTTCTTCTGCTTCCATAAAATTTTGCGCAAATAATTGAACCAATAGGAACAGATAAGAATAATGGCGCCAATAATGTAACTCCGTAAATTCCAATTTTGCGTTTAATCCACACTATGGTTTTGTTCATGCGGGTAAAAATCTTCTTTCCTTTATAGGGAATGCCTTTCTCTTTTGCTTCCTGGACGGCACGAAGTCTTTTTTCCTGGGCTCTTTTCATAAAATAACTGCTTCCCCAGTAAAAAATTGTCATTGAGACCCAGGCTCCTGCAGTTGTACAGATAAAAACCTCTATTATCGAAATGTCATAATCTACTTTGAGTGCAGAACCATATACGCCCCAGTGTGCAAATAGAAACTTAAAAGTTCCCAGTAAAAATCCCCATATAAGTATTCCCCAATTCAAATCCATTCTACAATTTAACTCCAAATGCCAGGTCACCGGCATCTCCCAAGCCTGGTACGATATAGGCTTTATTATTTAAACCCTCATCAATATCTCCTATCCAAAATTTAACCGAATCAGGTAATGCGTCCGTTACTTTTTTAATGCCTTGTTTACTTGCAATGGCAGATACAATATGAATTTGTTTTGGCTTCCCATTTTTTTCCATGGCTTTAAGGGCAAGTAGTAGTGAAGTTCCCGTGGCCAACATTGGGTCAACAACAACAAGGGTTTTATTATTGAGATCCGGAGAAGCCAGGTATTCAACATGAACCTTCACTTCTGTTGTGTTCTCATCTGTTTCTTCACGGTAAGCAGAGATAAATGCGTTCTCGGCATGATCGAAATAATTTAATACGCCTTGATGCATGGTCAGTCCAGCCCTTAAAATTGAAGCGATAACGATAGGTTCGTCTACATGATCAATTTGCTTGGATCCCAATGGTGTTATTACAGTTTTAGGTGTAAAGTGAAGTGTTTTACTCATTTCATAAACCAGAATTTCACTAATGCGCTCTAAATTTTTTCTAAAACGCATACTATCCTTTTGGACGTTTGAGTCACGAATTTCTGCTATGAAATGGTTTAAAATTGAATTTTCCCTACTTAATCTGTGTACCATTATTCTATCGAAAAAGTGTGATCTTCAAAGTTAATGTTTGTAAACAGACGAAATTCAGATTTAAGGTTTTATTCGGTAAAATTCACTCAAGGTTTAATTTTCCTAAGCGATTTGAACCAATTTGGAAGATTGTCGATCAGGTAATTATAGTAAATGCGATCCTCAGCTCCGAATTTTTTATAGAAATTGGCAACATTTTCCACGTCTGATCCGCCAAAATCAAAAGTTTCATAGCTAGCCATGAAGGATTGAATCGCGTGATCAATCAGGCCAAACATTGCTCCTGATTTTTTTGCTTCGTTTGTTGCGGCGCCCTTCAGGTAAGTGATTCTCTTTTTGTCTTTCAGAAAAAAGCCACCGGCAACCATTTCACCATTTTGTTCCACGACTATTAATTGACCGTGGCCATTTTGCAAAGCATTATTCATTAAGGTAGTTAACCGATTCAGGTCTTCGTTTGAAATCGAATCTATCTTTTTGAAGGCAGTTTCATGAAATAAGGCGACAAGTTGATCGACGTTATCGGACTCAATATATTTAAATTGTTGAGAAGCTTTTTTGATCAATCGTTTGGCGTTTGTACTGTAATTCAGTTCTTCCTTTAAATTGATTTGTTGATGAACGCGTTCCGTTCCGCCTGGAACGATTCCTTTATCTCTGTTTCTGAAGTGAATGGAGCGGAAGAGTTTGGTGAACCGGATCATCAATTCTTCCCATTGAATATTGTCTCCGAATATATCAAGTTCTCTTGTAAACGACGGTTGATAAAGCGATTTCACCGATAATTTGTTGGTGTAAGGAACCGGGAATACACTTTCGTAATCTCCTTCAACAAATGCTCCCCAATTTTTTGAAGTTGCATCCAAATACCAGGAATAACAGAAAATATTTTCAATGGGGGAGGCAGCTATTCGCTTATCCCATTTCTCTGTGTTGATTTGATTTCTTGACAGGTATTCCATTAGATATCGAGATCAGCAAAGGTAAGAAACGAATGCTTATTTTTATTTTTCAGGATGAACTCCCGAAGCTTTTTTAAGGCAAATTTTGTACATGCTTTGGGATGTCCCAGTACGACCATTTCATCATATCCGAGATCCTGATTTACTCGAAGGACCTTGTTCAGTTTTGTAATAAAATATCCATCTACAGAAGCACTTAACCGAATACCGGTAGTCAACATTTTTTTTCGCAATCCCGGAGATGACATAGGGTATCCGTCTCCAATGGGTTTGTGGTCATCCGGAAACATTCTTCCCAGGGCAAATAATTTCCAAAAAAACAAGGGGTTGTAGTAGAAACTAGCTATTGGATACTCCCAAAAAGGTCCTGAAGTATCTTCAATGGTCAGATCATTTGAAAAGCGCCATCTTCCCTGATCCGGGGTGTTGACGAAGTTGTAGTAATAATTTCCTTCTGTAAATTTTCCACCTGGGAAAACCGTTGAATCCAGTTTGATTCCAATATCTTCGAAAGAAGATTTTACCCGGTCGAAAGGTTGCAAGCACCATCCACCCGCACGGTATGATGTTACTTTTTTTTCAGTAAGATTTTCAAGGATGGAGTGGTACTCCTTAACAATGGAATCTATTTCATCATCTGAAAAATCATCCAATTTATAGCGGTCGGTTACCATATTCCACTTTTCACCGTCATGGGTGCAATCTTCCCAGTGAGGATGGATATGAAGTTGACAATCATGCCCCTCAAAAACCAGGGTCTTAATTTGCTTTACAACTTTCTTGTACTCCTTTTCAACTTTAGGGAACTGGTCCTTGTATTCGCCTAGTTTTTTGATGTATCCCACATCAATAAAAAATACAAAATTGACACCTGTTTCCTCACTGATTTCCCGAAGCTTATTTGTAGGTTCTATAATACATTTTTCAACGGTTCCGGTAGGATTACCGAAAAAAAGCTCGTAGTCGTAGGTGAGGAATATTTGCATTATTGAACTACCGGTTCAATTTTGCCTTCGAATATCATGTTGGTATATTCGTCCCATCCGTACCGAATGTACTTAATACGGATAGCGGCATCCTGAGCCCGATTATCATTAGGATATTTATCTATAAAAGTTTGATAAGCTTCTTTAGCACGCGTAGTATCTCTCAATTCCCAATCCAGATGACTGGCTTTGTTGTACTCCACATCAATCATTCGGTTGTAATCAGGATATTCGGCTATAATACGGTCTAACAACTTAACGCTTTTAGCTGGCGCGTTTACCTGAAGTGAAAAATCAGAGGCTTTAAACAGGTAGTTAGGTGATTTTGGATCCTCCGGGAAAAAGTGGACAAAATCCTGCATGCGCGTGATTGTTTTTTTCATCAATTCCTGATCCTTTGGGTTTTTAGCCAAAGCGAGTTCCATACTATCTAACTCGGCAGAAATCTCATCATAATCCGCAGTAGGAACATCAGCTGCTTTTTCCTGCTCATCATACACCACTTCTTCGTCTCCACCACAGGAAAACAATAATAACGTAAGTGCTAATGATAAATATTTTAAGGTTTTCATTATCGTTTTCTTTTTTTAGTGTTCGGAAACTTCATTTTATATTTTACTTCTACATCACCTTTTGAGATATTGGTGAGTTTCTTTTTAAGCAATCTCTTTTTTAATGGACTCAAATGATCTGTAAATAAAATACCATCTACATGATCGTACTCGTGTTGTATTATACGAGCTGCATACCCTTCAAACTCTTCATCATGGAATTCCCAGTTTTCGTCATAATATGAAATCCTGATTTTAGGCTTACGCATAATCTCTTCACGGATAGTCGGGATGCTCAGACATCCTTCTGCAAAAGCCCATTCTTCGCCTTCTTCTTCTTCAATAATTGGGTTGATGAATACCTTTTTAAATCCCTCCAATCCTTCTGCCAGCGGGTCGGGCTCTTCACCTTCTTCCGGCTCTGCGAATGGAGAGGCATCTACAATGAATAATCGAATTGACTTATCTATCTGAGGAGCCGCTAATCCTACACCGTTTGCTTCATACATGGTTTCGAACATGCTCTCGATAAGTTCATTCAAACCTTCGTAATCCTCATCAATCTCTTCCGCTTCTTTTTTGAGAATGGGTGAACCGTATGCTACTATTGGTAAAATCATTTTTTGCTTTGGTTAGGACAAAATTAATGCTTTCACTTAAACTTTACTCTTATTAGACGAACGGATTCCGTCAATCTTAAATCAGTCAGATAGATTATCTTTAGTAAAGTACGGATATTCAACTTTTGATAAAAACAATCCTTTTGCCGGAACCGACTGACCTGCTTCTGACCGATCTTTTGATTTTAATACTGCACTGAATTCTTCCAGTGACATTTTACCCTCACCAATTTCAAGCATGGTTCCGACTATAGCACGGACCATATTGCGTAAGAACCGATTGGCCGTTATTGAAAAGATGTACCCTTTGTCTGACTTTATCCAGAGTGCATTCCTGATATCACAATTAAAGTTGGTAACATCTGTTTTCACTTTGCTGAAGCACTCAAAATCCTTGTGATCCATTAATTGTAAACAGGCCTTATTCATTTCCTCAATGTTCAGTTCATGTGATCTGTACCAGGAAATTTCTTCAATAAACGGGTCTTTTTCATGGTGGATAAAGTAATGGTAGGTTCTGGCAGTTGCATCAAACCTGGCATGTGCCTCATCCGGCATAGTGAACACCTGATGAATAGCAATATCTGATGGGAGCATATTGTTCAATTTAAAAACCAGATTATCGGGACTCATTTCAAATGGAAGATCTGCGTGTGCATAAAATTCAGACGCGTGCACTCCGGTGTCAGTCCGCCCGCAGCCCGTTACTGAAACAGGATTACCTGAATTTAACTTGGTCAGCTCGCGTTCAATGCATTCCTGAACAGTGAGTTGTTCAGGTTGAATTTGCCAACCAAAATATTTTGTTCCTTTGTAAGCAAGTTTTATAAAAACGCGACCCATAGGGCAAAATTAATCATTCTTCACAAGCATGCGCAGGATTGGTTTGATGTCGGACACACATGGTTACCTGGATCCTAAAATATTTGAATATTTTAAGGATGTAGATGAGATATGGCATGCCGGAGATGTAGGGAGTATGGAGGTGATTCAAAAGTTAGAGTCGTTCAAACCGGTTCGTGGAGTGTATGGCAATATAGATGGTCATGAGGTTAGGGCAGCCTGGCCAAAAACACAGCGTTTTATGTGTGAAGAGATGGATATTTTGATCACGCATATTGGCGGAAAACCTTATCGGTATAGTAAGGATGCATACGCGGAGTTTATTCGTAAATCACCGGACGTTTTTATTTGTGGCCACAGTCATATTTTATTGGTGCAGTTTGATAAAAAGATTCAAAGTATGTGGATTAATCCAGGTGCCTGTGGCTATAAAGGTTTTCATAAAGTAAAAACGATCTTAAGATTTGAAGTACACGGAAAGGAGTTGAAGAATATGGAAGCAATCGAGCTGGGACCGCGCGTTAAGGGTAATGAATTAATTCCGGATGAATTCCTGGATGAATAATAATGCTGATAAAAATCCGTTATTGGATAGAACCATGCGAGAATTAGTCGTTTTTTTAAGCTTTATTTCCTGTTCAGCATTTGGACAGCAAGGCGGATTACATACGTTTCAGTTTATGGATTTGGACTTCAATGCCCGTTCCATGGCACTTGGAGGAGATTTTATAGCGGCAAAGGACAATGATTTGGACCTTTCTGTAGCAAATCCGGCTATGATTACGGATCAAATGCACAATCAGCTTGCCATGAATCATTTTTTCTTTCCGTCGGGAATTAATTATGGTCAACTGGCTTATGGACGAACATTCAATAAAGCAGGGACTTTCGTTGGGCATTTGCGCTATGTAGCTTATGGCAGGTTTACCAGAACGGATGAAACCGGACTTGAGCAAGGGACCTTCACGGCAGGAGACTATTCATTGGGGGCTGGTTATGGTTATACGCTAAACAAATATTTCTCCATAGGTGCTAATTTCAATATGATCTTTTCACATCTAGAAACTTATACCTCATTTGGTGTTTCAGGAGATATGGCCGCCATGTTTTATCATGAGGAGGCCAATGTAACGGCAACTCTACTGGCAAGAAATATCGGTTATCAGATAAAAGGGTATACCTCAAAAAATCACGAACCGCTTCCAATAGAAATACTGGCAGGTGTTTCGTACAAGTTTCATCACGCTCCGTTTCGGTTGAGCTTAATGGGGACAGATCTTACCAATTGGGACTTGACATACAACGATCCAACTTTAGAGCCGACTATCGATCAATTGACCGGAGATACCATTCCTGTTCCTAAAGCTAGTTTTATGCAAAAACTAGGGTATCACACCACATTTGGATTAGAGATTGTACCTAAAAGCGACCGGTTTTTTGTTCGTCTTGGGTTTAATTTTGCACGTAGGAATGGACTTGGTGTAGATAACAGAAGAGGTTTAGGAGGGTTCTCAGCAGGTTTTGGGTTAAATTTAAAGAAGTTCTCTTTTGATTATGGTATTTCATTTTACTCTGCAGCAGGAATATCCAACGCTTTTGGTTTCACGTATAATTTCAACGAACAGAAGCAAAAGTATACGAAAAGTGACCCGGGTGATAATGGTCCCGATTAATGTAACTTAATCTTACTGACACGTATAAAAAGGTATAATCCTTGATTGTCTTTAATTGATGAAGTTCTCTTTTGCCATAATAGCATTAATTTTCACTTCTTCAGTGTTTTGCCAACGCCACAGTTTGCAAGGTGTGTGGCAAGGTATATCTACTACCCGTACTCAAAAACCGGAACAGGGCATGGCGCTTTGGATGGAGTTTGATATTAATACCAAAACCGGTGAATTCACAGGGTTTGCAAGGTATGAAAAGCCGTATGAAGAGTTTTTCGCCTACAAAAAAATGAAAGGTACGGTAACGAGTGACTCGACGCTTGAGTTTGAGGAAGTGAGTATTCGCAAAAAAGAGGAATCAAGTTTTTTAATCTGGTGCAAGAATTTTGGAGATCTGACCTATAACTCAAAGACAGGTTATTTGGAAGGATCCTGGCGATCGTCTGATTGTCCACGGCAAATGGGGAAGATAATTTTATACCGTTCTCGTTACGAAATGAGCAGGACAGATACAAACAGTCTATATCATTCTTGGGTGGATAATTTCGCAGGTGACTTAAAGCGTGGATGGCCTGCCTATTATGTTCGTGATGCTGAAATGCGGAACTTTGAGATGAGGCCCGTTTTGTTTGATCACGATAAGGATAGTTTAAAACCTGAGTTTAGGCCCTTTCTTGAACAAATGGCAAAAATTGTGGAGTCACATTCTGACTTACGAATAAAAATTATTGGCCACACTGATTCAAATGGGACGGATGAATACAATATAGACCTATCCAGAAGACGTGCTTACCAGGTTAAAAACTATCTTATAAAATTGGGTGTTCGGGAGGATAGAATTGTAATTGAGTTCAGGGGTGAACGCGATCCTGCAACTTCGAATGCAACCAACGAAGGGAAAAGTTTAAATCGTCGGGTTGATTTTGAGTTTATCTAAAGGAATTGTGTAAGGGTTCTCGCCTTGCGCTCCGTTTCCTGCCATTCTTTCTCTATTTCTGATGCTGCCGTAATGCCTCCACCTACGTACAGAATGACGTCTTGATTTAAAATTTGCATGCATCTCAAATTTACATAACACTGCTTAAATTCATCTGTAAATATGCCGATAAACCCTGTGTATAAAGACCGGTTATAACCTTCTATATCCCGTATAAGTTCTTTGCTTTTTCTTGCAGGGATACCACAAGTAGCAGGAGTAGGGTGAAGGTCCTCAATAACTTTTCGCCACATTTCCCTAGAGGGAAGCGTACCGGATAATATAGTGTGTAGATGTTGAACCGGTCCTGCCTGAAGGTTGTGTGGACCATCAATTGAAATGTTTGTACAATACAGGGATTTGAATACACTCTCTATGTATCTGGTGACATACAGCTGTTCTTCAATTTCTTTGTCTGTCCATTTCTCGGATTTGTTCTTGGTTCCGGCTAATGAAACGGCAGAAATCTTTTCATCTTGAATTTCACATAACTTTTCAGGACTTGCTCCCATCCAGCATCCTAATTCGGGTGATGATAAAAAGTAATTAAAGGTGTTGAGGTAGTTTTTATTTAGATCTTTAAAGATTTCATCCAGACTTCGTTTGAGTGTCTCTTTTTTTGTTCGCGTGTATACGATTTTTTCAAATCTTCCGGATCGTAACGCTGTCATAAGTTTTTCAAATCCGGATGTGTATTCTTCATGCGACGTTGGTTGGATGTGATCATTGTGACAGTGAATTTGCCATTCTGCTTCACCACATTCTTCAAGTTCTTCTAATTGATAGATGGTTTCGGAATAAAAGTCACAAAATACAATACCTCTCCCAAGAAGATCTGTCAGGGAACTTCTTTTTACCAACTTACCCTTGACAAACCTGATGTCTGCTTGGTGTGGTAGTCGATATGCAAAGAAAGTATAGATGATTTATTTTTTTGGTATCACCATAACAGTTAACCTGCCGGTGCAAATAAGTTTATTTTCGTTGTTATGAATATCTACCTGCCAAATATGAATCTTTCGACCTCCGTGGACAAGTTTTGCAACTCCGGTAATTACTCCTTCCGTTGCAGATCTCACGTGGTTGGCATTGATCTCAATTCCCACAATATTATGGGTTTTAAAATCAACTACCAAAGTTGAACCAATTGATCCAAGTGATTCAATTAAGGTGCAGGATGCGCCTCCATGAAGTAAGCCAGCTGGTTGTTTTGTACGGTGATCAACAGGCATAGTGCCTATCAGATAATCATCTCCAACTTCTGTGACTTCAATATCCAGCGTTTCCAACATGGTATTTTTTGACATGTTGTTGATTACATGTAGAGGAGTGTCTTTTTTAAGTGTTTGACCCATTTAATTTTATTTTGGTGCTATCCGGTACATTATCACCGCGATAATCCCAAAAATAATATTCGGAAGCCAAACAGCAAGGAAAGGTGTAAATCCAACTTTTATGGCTGCTACGGTAGTGATTTGCATACTAAAAATATAAAGCATGGCAAAAACCAGGCCTATAGCAATGTTTAGCCCTAAACCACCCCTTACTTTTTTACTCGATACCGACACACCGATTAGTGTAAGGATGAAAATAGCAAATGGAGATGCCAGTCTTTTGTATTTCTCAATGAGATAACGAGGTACTTTATCAGATCCTTTTGCTTTTTCTTTTTCAATAAATTCATTGAGTTCGCGATTATTCATTGACTCAATAACATTGGTTTTGAAGACCAAATCTCCCATACTGAAATTTAAAGTAGTGTCGCAATTTTTACCAAATTGAAGGTTGTCATGAAATGGACCAATTCTTCTAATCGTATATCGGTCAAAGTGCCAAAAATTAGATAAGCTATCGCCTTTGGCAACAATTGATTCCATTTCGTACTCCAGTGAATCCCAGGTGTCATTCCACTTCTGGAGGTAAAAGTTTCTTACTTCATTTGACTTAGGTTCGTACTGTCTAAAGTAAAGTACTTCTCCTTCTGCTACAACCGCTCTCTCGTTAAGACGACTTTCATAATTCCGGTAATACATGGTCTCAAATGCCAGTCTTTTTTTATTTGATTCCGGTAATACATAATTGGTCATTAGAATGGTCACGACTACCAATATGGCAGAAGATATAAAGTAAGGTCTTAAGAAACGTTGAAAACTGACTCCGGCACTTAGAATTGGTATTATCTCCGAGTTTCCAGCCAATTTTGAGGTGAACCAAATAACCGATATGAAGTTGATCAAATAAATGAATTGGAATCCATAAAAAATAAAGAAGTTGGAATAATAAGTGAAGAATATTTCACTCCAGGGAGCTCCTTCCAGTAAAAAGTCATTGAGTTTCTCTGAAAGATCGAATATCATGCTGATAGACATCAACAGGACCATGATGAACACAAAGGTTCCCAGGAACTTCTTAATGATATATTTATCCAGCTTGGTGAGTATCACAATTTATAACTTGCGGCTTATTTTTGGCGTCATTTCATCTTTCCAATTCCTAAACGTACCATTTTCTATTTGATTGCGTGCTTCATTTACCAGCCACAAGTAAAAAGCCAGATTATGAATACTTGCAATTTGCATGGCAAGTGTTTCTTTTGCATGAAACAAATGTCGGACGTAAGCTTTTGAATAAAAACTGTCTACATACGAAGTTCCTTCTTCATCAAGCGGTGAAAAATCGTCCTTCCACTTGGCATTTTTTATGTTGATGATACCATTTTTAGTAAATAGCATACCATGCCTTGCGTTGCGCGTTGGCATTACGCAGTCAAACATATCAACACCCAGTGCAATACATTCTAAAATATTTTCAGGTGTACCGACACCCATTAAATACCTGGGTTTATCTGCCGGTAAAATATCACAGACCAATTCGGTCATGGCGTACAAATCTTCATCCGGTTCACCAACTGACAATCCACCAATTGCATTGCCTTCTGCGCCAGCTTCTGCAATGGTTTCAGCACTCTTAATCCGCAAATCTTTGTAAGTACTTCCCTGAACAATAGGGAATAAAGTTTGTGAATAACCGTAAAGATCATTGGTTTCATTCATACGGTTGATGCACCTTTTTAGCCAACGGTGCGTCATCTCCATAGAGTTTTTAGCATAGTTGTACTCGCAGGGGTACGGTGTGCATTCATCAAATGCCATAATAATATCAGCTCCAATGACCCGTTGTATATCTATGGCTCTTTCCGGTGAGAAAAAATGTGAGCTGCCATCAATGTGTGATTGGAAATTGACACCGTCTTCTTCTATTTTTCGGGTTCCTGAAAGCGAATACACCTGGTAACCTCCACTATCGGTTAAAATGGGTTTTTTCCACCCGTTAAACTTGTGTAGTCCGCCTGCCGCTTCAATAATTTCAAGGCCCGGACGTAAATAAAGGTGATAGGTATTTCCTAAAATGATTTGAGCCTTAATATCATCTACAAGTTCTCTTTGGTGAACAGCTTTTACCGTTCCTGCCGTTCCAACAGGCATAAATATCGGGGTCTTAATTTCTCCGTGATCCGTTTGAATTCTGCCACTTCGTGCTTTTGTCTGGGTATCCTGTTGTTCGAGAATAAAATTCATTTTGTTGATAAAAATCAGAGGCACAAATATACTGCTTATAAATAGTTCGGAAATTTGAGGCATAGTCGAAATGAACTTCTTTCCGCAAATAGGTTTTGATCCTTTGGGAATCATCTTTCTGGCATTCTGCTTTGCGGTTTTGGTTCAACTGGTTTATGTACTAAAGTTTCACTTAAGATTATTGATTCATAAAGAACCTAAGAAAACTCCGGTAAGCCGACCGGTAAGTGTCATTATTTGCGCACGTAATGAAGAGGATAATCTTTTTAGGAATCTACCAAAAGTGTTGAAACAGGATTATCCGGAATTTGAAGTGATTATTGTAATTGATCAAACCGTAGATGATTCCAGACACATAATCAGGGCGTATCAAAAGGAGTATCCGCACCTACGGTGTATTGAAATGGAGCGGAACAAGCACCGAAAATTTGGAAAAAAACTCCCGCTAACGGTCGGTATAAAAGGAGCAAAGTATAACCACGTTCTCTTAACAGATGCAGATTGTTTTCCTTCTTCAGATCAATGGATCAGGTTAATGATGCAAAATTATACGGATGACATAGAGATTGTTTTGGGTTATGGACCCTATGAGAGGAAAAAGGGGCTACTCAATAAGTTTATCCGTTTTGATACCACCACCATTGCAGCCACGTATTTGAGTTTTGCAAAGAATAATATGCCGTATATGGCAGTAGGTCGTAATTTGAGTTATTCACGAAAAGTTTGGTTTGAGGCAGAAGGGTTTAAAAATCACTATCAATTTCAGTCCGGAGATGATGATTTGTTTATGCAAGATGCCGCTCGCCGAAAAAACGTGGCGTTTTCAATTGACAAAAAGAGCTGGGTTTATTCACACCCCAAAACCGACTGGAAAGACTGGGTGCAACAAAAACAAAGGCATTTCACAACGGCATCCGGTTACCGGTTTATTAACAAAGTCTTTTTAGGAATATTCCCTGGGAGCATGATTTTGATGTTCGTATGTTTCTTTATTTTACTTTTTAGTTATGAATGGTGGTTATTTGTACTGTCTCTGCTAGCACTTAGAGTAGTTCTTTATTGGCTCATTAGTGGGTTGTTATTTAAGAAACTCGGACAAAAAGATCTGGTATGGGCATTCCCCTTGTTTGAGATTGTACATTTTATCATTGTTCCATTTATTTACTATTCAACAGACAGACGACCAGATAAATGGTGAAAGGACAAAACTTATCAGAAAAAGGGAAAAGAGACCTGGTACTTGTAGAGAAAGCACTTGACGGCGATCAATTAGCGTATGCTGAATTGATGGAAATGTACCGCGAATCCATTTACTTCATGATGCTTAAAATGGTTCGATCTGAAGATGATGCCGAGGATCTGACAATTGAGGCTTTCGGAAAAGCATTTAATCGTCTGAAACAATATTCTCCTTCGTTTGCCTTTTCTACCTGGTTGTTTAAGATTGCTTCTAATAATGCCATTGACCATATCCGTAAAAAACGTATCAAATTAACGTCAATGGATTCTGCTTTCACCAATGATGATGGCGATTCGGTTAGTATTGATGTAAAAAGTGGTGAAAAAAATCCGGCAGAAGAAACCATTCACACCCAAAAAGTGGAACTGATGCGGGAAATTGTAAAGAAGTTAAAGCCACGCTATCGTGACCTGATTGAAAAGAGATATTTTCAGGAGCTTTCTTACGAAGAAATTGCGGATGACATGCAGTTGCCACTTGGAACTGTTAAAGCTCAACTCTTCAGAGCAAGGGCATTTTTAGCGGATATGATGAAGCACACAAAAGATGCGATTTAACGTACCTCCTTCTTTTTGAGTGTTATCTTTGTTCAATGGTTTCAGTAGATATCATTTATAAATACTTTCCAAACCTTACAGCTGATCAAAAAAATAAATTTGAGCAACTCTACGCTATTTATAAAGAGTGGAACGATCAAATAAATGTGGTAAGTCGAAAGGATTTTGAGTTCTTCTATGAACGTCATGTTCTACACTCATTAGGTATTGCAAAGTTGATCAATTTTCAACCAGGAACAGATGTATTAGATGTTGGTACCGGTGGAGGATTTCCTGGGATACCTTTGGCCATTTTATTTCCCGAGTCAAATTTCTTTTTGGTGGATTCCATTGGAAAGAAAATAAAGGTGGTGAACGGTGTAAAGGAGGCACTTGGGCTTGATAATGTTCACGCTGGCCAGAAAAGAGCGGAAGAACTACAGCAAGAATTTGATTTTGTCGTAAGTCGTGCCGTTACCCAAATGTCTAAATTCATTCCCTGGGTGAAGGATAAGTTCAAGCAAAAAGGAAAGAACGGTTATCCAAATGGAATCTTTTATCTGAAAGGGGGAAATTTAACAGAAGAATTAAAAGGCTTGCCATACTACATTGAGCAAACGGAATTGTCCGATTATTTTGAGGAAGCTTTTTTTGAGACGAAAAAAGTGGTTTATGTGCGAATGGCGAAGTAAATTTGCACATAAATCAGAAATTAGTTCGTGCAGAAACAAATTGAGTATACAGAGATTTTAGTTGGGCTAAGAAAGATCATCCGCGCCATAAATTTAGAGAGTAAGCAAATTCAGAAAGAACATGGGATCAGTATCCCTCAGCTACTTTGCCTGAATTATTTAAAGAACCAACCGGAGTATAAGTCAACGAGTAAAGAATTAAAGGCGTATATGAACCTTAATGCCTCAACGATATCAGGCATTGTCGGTCGCCTTGAGAAGAAGGGGTATTTGGCACGTGTACCCGTGAAAGAAGACAAACGCGTGTCCAGTATTCTGTTAACAGGCTTAGGATTGAAGATTATAGATCAAATTCCACCCTTGATGCATGATAAGTTAACTCATAAGCTCCAACAGCTTCCTGCTTCAAAGCTCAATGATATACAGGGAGCCATATCTTTATTAATCGAATTTATGGGAACAGAAAGCTTGGATGCTTCTCCTGTAATTATGGTTCAGGACCCATCTGATCCAATCTAAAAATTCGTTAAAAAACCCATATTTCTAGCCGTTTCTAAGGGTCAGTTGACCTTATTTTTGTATATTTGTTTCTACAGAAACTAAATTGAAAATAATGAAATCAGATATAATTAAGAATTTAATAAAGAAAGAGGAGAAAAAGGGCGTAAAAGAACTGCGGGTAGGTGGCTATGGAAAGCAGAAGCCGCGCTCGCTGGGGTTTAATGGAAACCGCAAAACTTTTACACCGGATCTTGTTGCATTATACGAAGACAGGAGAGACTTGTTTTCTGTAGAAAACAAAGTGGTAAAATCCAACATTAAGGATTTGATTGCGAAATGGATTTTATTTGGATTAGAAGCAAGAAAACACGGCGGCAGGTTGTACGTTGTGGTTCCTGAAAAAGATAGAAAAAAATGTGAGGAGATTATTGAACAGAAACAATTATCAGCAGAGCTTATTACCGTTTAAATATTTATGCAGTTTACATTTATCAATCAGTTATCGGGTTTACATCCCATTTTTACGAATGATAGAATAGCAGATTTTCTTTACAAACATCTGGATGAGTTTGGTGATGCCAAGCAGGATATCCTTAACGCACTTGACTATGCGTTAAATGAAAATTCTTCGGGTAGTGGATTTGTCATGGTGGGTCATGAAGATGACAACATTGTCGCTTGTGTAGTGATCAATGAAACAGGCATGAGCGGATACATTCCGGAAAATATTCTCGTGTATATAGCTGTTCACCGACAAAAACGCGGTCAGGGTCTTGGCAAGCGTATCATGGAACACGCTATCAAGATGTGTAAAGGAGATATTGCACTTCATGTAGAAAAGGAAAACCCGGCAAGGTTTCTTTACGAAAAATTGGGATTCACAAATCCTTATCTTGAAATGAGATTGAAAAGATAGCTATGAATACTGATGATTTTATTGAGATGCGCAGATACCTCCATCAACATCCAGAGGTATCCGAAAATGAAGTGTCTACATCTAACTATATCCGGGAGCGAATGAAAGAGATTTGGCCTGATGCTGAACTCGAAGTAGTCCAGGAAAATGGCCTTATTTATTCGCAGGAAAATGGCGAAGCAAAATGTCATGTTGCGTTTAGGTGTGAATTGGACGCTTTACCTATTCAGGAAGTTAATGATTTTGAATACCGGTCAGTAAATGACGGTGTTGGTCATAAGTGTGGTCATGACGGACACATGGCAATTGTTTTACGCCTTGCAGATCGGTTAAAACAGCAGTTTCCGGAAAACTGTAGGGTCACACTAATCTTCCAACCTGCCGAGGAAAATGGCGTTGGAGCCAAAGCAATGCTAGAACATTCTAAATTCCTGAAAGCTAATCAACCGGATTATTATTTTGCATTACACAATGTTCCGGGATTTCCAGAGTCAAGTGTTGTCGTGAAATATGATGAATTTACTCCTGCGGTAATATCTGTCAAAACCTATTTGCATGGAAAAACTTCACATGCAGCCGAACCGGAAAACGGAATAAATCCCGCATATACTATTGCTGAATTACTACCAGAAGTGCGTGATCAGGCAAATTTTGACCGGACTTCTGAAGATATGGTTGTGGTTGCGGCTGTTGAAGTTCAAGTGGGAAAACACTCCTATGGTACATCTGCAGGTGAAGGTATGCTAGGACTTACGTTTCGTGCATGGAGCCAGGAAAGATTGGAGTATTTTAAAGGATGGTTTGAAGCACATGTTGAAGCAAAGTGTGAAAAAGCCGGAATTAATTGTGAATTCGAATGGTTTGATGAATTTCAATCCATAGTCAATGATCTTTCAGCTACGGATGCTGTCCGTTCGGCAGCAGAGAAGCTGAATTATGATCTAATTGCAAAAAATGAACCCTTCAGTTGGGGAGAAGATTACGGCTTATTTACCCAAAGCGCAAAAGGAGTAATGTTTGGCCTTGGTGCAGGTGTGGATACACCAGCTTTACACAACCCTGATTATGATTTTCCGGATAACCTTATTGAAACTGGAAGCGAGCTTTTTTACACTATCCTAACTGAAATTATACATGATTGATAATTCGTATATCGAGATCAATATTCCTGCACTGAAGAATAACCTCAACTTTATTCAATCCATGCTGGGAGATAAATGTGAACTCGTTTCGGTTGTCAAAGGCAATGCTTATGGTCATGGTATCGAAAATTTTGTTCCGGCTGTGGCCGCTTGTGGCGTAAAAAGTTTTGCCGTTTTTTCAGCTTATGAAGCCAAGAAAATAGTGGATATAGGTCTTGAATTGGACCGTGTGGTTATCATGGGTTATATTGATGATGACCAACTGGAATGGGCCATTGAAAATGACGTGGAAATCTATATGTTTGATCTGCTACGTTTATCCAATGCTACCCTGGCGGCTTCTAAACTGAACAAAAAAGTAAAGATTCATATTGAAGTAGAAACGGGTTTAAACCGAACGGGATTTGACACCAAGGAACTCAAAAAAGTCTTCCAATTCATTGAACAAAATCACCAACAATTGGAAATTAAGGGCGTTTGTAGTCATCTTGCAGGTGCAGAAAACATTGCCAACTATTACCGAATTAAACAGCAAATGACCCGTTTTAATCAATACCTCCGATCATTTAAGGAGGAGGATATTGGTTTCGGAAAGAGTCATTTAGCATGTTCTGCTGCCATGATGAATTATCCCGCTACCATTAAGGATATGGTGAGGATAGGTATTATGCAGTACGGACTTTGGCCCAGCAAGGAAGTGAAGATGGCCTATGTGGTCAGGGAAAACATCATAGAAGACCCGTTAAAACCAGTTTTGTCCTGGAAAAGTAAAGTAATGTCAACCAAGTATGTAAAAATGGGAGAGTACATTGGGTATGGATCATCATTACTGGCAGAACAAGACATGCGAATTGCAACCGTACCGGTTGGTTATGCAGATGGATTTGCCCGATCTTTAAGTAATCAGGGAAAAGTATTGATTGCAGGGCACCGATTAGATGTGATTAGTATTGTTAATATGAACCTTTTCGTGGTGGATATTTCTAATGTGGATGAGATACAGGAAGGAGATGAAGTTGTTATGATTGGAGATCAAGAAGATCAATCAGTTTCAGTAGCTTCCTTCAGTGATTTTAGTTCTCAGCTCAATTATGAATTACTCACGAGATTACCCAATGATATCCCCCGAATAATAACGAACTAAAATGGCCTATATAGAACTTGATAGAACAAAGTTGAAACAGAACTACGATTATCTTGATAACCTCTTTAAGCAAGAAGGCAGAGAATGGGCGATTGTATCCAAAATCCTTTGTGGAACTGAAATCTATATCAAAGAAATTTTGGACTTGGGTATTACGGAAATCTGTGATGCTCGAATTAGTAATCTCCAAATTATCAAAGACCTGGCGCCAGAAATTGATACCGTTTACATCAAACCACCGGCTAAAGATCATATTGAGGATGTTGTGCGCTATGCGGACGCAAGTTTCAATACAGAATTTGAGACCATTAAATGGATATCTGAAGAAGCCGGGCGTCAGGGTAAAATGCATAAGATCATAATCATGATCGAACTTGGGGATTTACGTGAAGGGGTGATGGGAGATGAACTGATTGATTTTTATGAATCGGTATTTAAATTGCCAAACATCAAAGTTACAGGACTAGGAACCAACCTCAATTGTGTGAGTGGTGTATACCCATCTGAGGATAAGTTGATTCAACTTTGTCTGTATGAACAATTGATAGAAACAAAATTTGGGCGTTCAATTCCCTGGCTCACAGGAGGAACTTCTGTTGTACTCCCATTGTTATTTAAAAAACAGGTTCCGATTGGTGTTAACCATTTCAGAATAGGTGAAACCTTATTTTTTGGCAATGACCTTTGGACAGAGAAGACAATTGACGGAATGGGTGGAAGTGTTTTTACACTCTATTCTCAAATCATAGAAATTACTGAAAAACCGAAGGTGCCGGTCGGTTATCTCGGGCAAAACCCATCTGGCGAGCAAGCACAGTTCACAGAAGAAGATTATGGAGAATCATCCTACCGGGCCTTACTGGATATCGGTGTGCTGGATGTGTCCAATACAGATTTTCTGCTACCAAAAGATAACCGTTTGGAATTGATTGGCGGCAGTTCGGATATGCTCGTCATGGATCTCGGTGACGCGCAAAGTGAATATCATGTTGGAGATTTTGTCACATTTGACCTCAAATACATGGGCGCACTAAGGCTTTTGAACTCCGATTATATCGAAAAAAAGGTCGTGCACTAATCATTCACTATTTTTTAACGAAAATTTCACTGTATTATATCAAAATATCAATTGATATTAGTGAAATTCACTTATAATAAAGCAGAAATGTATAATCTTTACTTAAATAAGCCGATTTTCATTGAAAATTAACTTTTCATTTTCTATTGCCATACATTTGCTGCAAAATTTGACAACACCATTTAGAAACAATGCAAACACGTTACAAAGATTTGGTATACCAAACATTTGAATTTCCTCAGGAAGAATTCAAATTGAAGGACGATCATCTGCTCTTTCATGATCTCGACTTGATGCAGTTGATCAAAGAATACGGAACGCCGTTCAAGTTTACTTATTTACCGCAAATTGGTTCAAATATTGAACGGGCAAAAACCTGGTTTGATAAGGCCATTCAGCATCATAATTACAAAGGTGATTATCATTACTGCTACTGCACAAAATCATCACATTTTGCTTACGTAATTGAGGAAGCGTTAAAAAACAATGTTCATCTGGAGACTTCTTCTTCCTATGACATCAGTATCATACAAAAGCTCTTTGAAAAAGGCAAGATGGATAAAAAACATTATGTCCTTTGTAACGGGTATAAGGATGACAGATACATCAATAATATCGTTTCTCTGCTCGATCAGGGATTTGAGAATGTTATCGTTATTATTGACAGTGTTTCAGAGTTATCTAAAATTCAGGCTAAAACCAAGAAGAAAATAAAAGTAGGTATTCGTATTGCTTCAGAAGAGGACCCTAAGTTTCCTTTCTACACCAGTAGATTAGGAATTGGATATAAGTCAATCGTAAAATTTTACAAGGAGCAAATAAAAGATAATCCGAACTGTGAGCTGAAAATGCTTCACTTTTTTATCAATACCGGAATCACCGATTCAGCTTATTACTGGAACGAATTAACGAAATGTTTGAAGGTTTACTGTGAACTTAAAAAAGTATGTCGTACACTGGAGCATCTGGATATTGGTGGGGGGTTCCCAATTAAAAACTCCCTGGCTTTTGAATTTGATTACGAATATATGGTGGATGAAATCATCAACCAGATAAAAATGGCTTGTGATGAGAGTGATGTGGATGTCCCTAACATCTTTACTGAATTTGGCTCATTCACTGTGGGAGAATCAGGAGGGGTTATTTACCAGGTATTGTCACAAAAAAAACAGAATGACCGTGAAAAATGGAACATGATCGATTCTTCGTTTATCACAACATTACCTGATTCATGGGCAATCAATAAGCGTTTTGTCATGTTACCGATCAACCGTTGGAACGACAAATATGAACGTGTGCTTTTGGGTGGATTAACATGTGATAGTGACGACTATTACAATTCCGAGCAGCATGTAAATGCAATCTATTTACCTGAGTATGATGCAGAAAAGCCATTGTATATTGGTTTTTTCAACACAGGTGCTTATCAGGATAGTATAGGCGGATATGGTGGTATTCACCATTGTCTTATTCCACAACCAAAACACCTGATTATTGATGAGGATCACAACGTTACTGTGTTTTCTCAGGAACAACTACCAGAACAAATGTTATCACTATTAGGATATTAAAATGAAACGTAATTACGCGGGTATCCCCGATAAATATGCGGATTATAACAATGCGAGTGTTGTATTGATCCCGGTTCCTTATGACGGAACAAGTACCTGGCAGAAAGGAGCTGATAAAGGCCCTGATGCATTTCTAGATGCTTCTGAAAATATGGAGCTCTATGATATAGAGACAAATCAACTTTCTTATAAGGTGGGCGTGAGTCTGCAGGACCCTGTGAAAGAAAATGAATCACCGGAAGCAATGACAGAAGCCGTTTACCAAAAGGTGAAAGAACAAATTGCAGCGAAGAAATTTGTTACCATGTTCGGCGGTGAACATTCTGTTTCTATTGGCGCCATACGTGCGCATTATGAAACCTACAATGACCTCACAGTATTACAATTAGACGCTCATGCCGATTTACGGCCAGAATATGAAGAGTCTAAATGTAACCATGCCTGTGCGGTTCATGAGGCGAGCAAAAAGACAAATCTGATTCAGGTTGGAATTCGTTCAATGGACGAATCTGAACTGGAACACATGAATCTGAATAAGACATACTTTGCCCATAAGATTCACAATCACTCAGATTGGATGGAACGGTCAATAGATCAAATGACAGATAAGGTGTATATTACGATAGACCTGGATGTATTTGATCCATCTGAGTGTCCTTCAACCGGTACGCCAGAACCCGGAGGACTTACCTATTATCAGGTGATAAACTATTTGAGAAGGGTATTTAGAGAGAAAAAAGTAGTGGGGTTTGATATTGTAGAGTTATGCCCTAATGCAGTAGACAAATCATCTGATTTTCTGGCGGCAAAACTTTATTATAAGTTGTTGTCTTACAAATTTGAAAATGCTTGAGTTAAATTCTATAGCGTACCATCTGGGAGAGAACATTTCCATTCACGAAGCAAAGAAGGATCTGGATTATATCGTTTCAAAAACCGATCAGGAATTTGCTTTGTTTGAAGTGGCTGAGCATTCGTGGATCTATTTAAAGAACTATGGAAGTATTGTTTTTATAAATGTAGAAGAAAGCCTTCGCCAGGATCTTTTGTTACATTTTATTAATGATTCAAGTGAAATAAATAGTCTTCCCAGTGACGACTTCAGTATTATCGTGCAGGAAGGTGTTTTGCCAAGAGCAGATTTTGGTAAAGTTTACGTTTCCAATATATCAATTGACGTAGCGCATGTAATCGCGTTGAATATGGCGCAAACAGTAGCTCTTGATGATTTTCAGTCGCGCGTGGAATCTTTACTGGAAACTACACGGCAACTCTCCAACTACCTAAAGGCAAAAGGAAAACTATCTGCGTCACCATTGAAGGTGAAACGTTTGATAGGTCAAACCCTGGTACTTAAAAACCGGATGGCCGAAAACCTCTATATTTTTGATTCGCCGGATGTTATTTGGGACGATAAAGAATTGACAGAGCTTGATACACAAATGCACGCAGATCTTGAGTTTTCAAGGAGACACGAAGGAATACAGCTTAATTTAACAACCGTAAAAGAAAACCTGGATACTTTTCTGAGTATCCAGCAACATAAACACAGCAGTTTACTGGAGTGGATCATTATTTTGCTGATCCTACTTGAGGTAATACAAATTATAATTGAAAAAATATGAATAAAGGAGCAGTTTCATCTTTTATAGAAAAGTACTATTTGCATTTTAATGCAGCTACAGTTGTGGATGCAGCAAAGGCTTATGAAACACAGTTACAAAACGGAGCCAAAATGATGGTAACATTGGCAGGTGCTATGAGTACTGCCGAGTTAGGGAAAATATTTGCGGAAATGATTAGACAGGACAAGGTGCACATTATTTCCTGTACTGGAGCAAACCTGGAGGAGGATATCATGAACCTTGTTGCGCACAAAAGCTATAAGCGCATTCCGAACTACAGAGATTTAACTCCGAAAGAAGAATGGGACCTGCTGGAAAAAGGATTGAATCGTGTGACAGATACATGCATCCCGGAAGAAGAGGCTTTCAGAAGGTTGCAATCACATGTTTATGAAATTTGGAAAGATGCAGAAGACAAAGGGGAGCGTTATTTTCCGCATGAGTTTATGTATAAAATGTTATTGAGTGGTGTCTTGGAACAGTATTACGAAATAGATATTAAGGATAGCTGGATGTACGCCGCAGCAGAAAAAAACTTACCAATTGTTGTTCCGGGCTGGGAAGACAGTACTATGGGCAATATTTTTGCCTCCTATGTGATGAAAGGTGAACTCAAAGCTTCTACCATGAAATCCGGAATTGAATATATGACGTACCTGGCAGATTACTACGTGAATAATTCCGCTAATGGAATTGGGTTTTTCCAAATAGGTGGGGGGATAGCAGGAGATTTTCCTATTTGTGTTGTGCCTATGTTATATCAGGATATGGAGATGGAAGAAATACCATTTTGGTCGTATTTCTGTCAAATATCGGATTCGACAACAAGTTACGGCTCGTATTCGGGAGCAGTTCCTAACGAAAAAATCACCTGGGGAAAATTAGATATTGATACGCCTAAGTTCATTATTGAATCTGATGCGACCATAGTTGCTCCATTAATCTTTGCCTATTTATTGGGCATGTAATTCGATAACTTGACCTCAGTAGTGTACTTAATTTCATCCAAAACTATTTGAGAGTCGATATCAGCAATATTTTCTATCGGGGCGATCTTGTTCACAAGAAAGTCCCGATAATCTTTTATATTCTCAAACCTTACTTTGGCCATAAAATCATGCGTTCCGGAGGTGTGATAAAGTTCTGAAACCTCTTCTAACGACAAAAGTGATTTTAAAAATTGCTCACGTTTCGTATGATGATGTTCTTTTATGGTAATATTAATGAATACCATAAGTTGTTTGTTGAGCTTCTCTGGGTCAAGTAAAGCAACATATTTTCTAATTACTCCGGATTTCTCAAGCTTTTTAATTCGCTCATAAATAGGCGTGCTGGATAGCGAAAGTTTTGCTGAAAGTTCCTTAGCGGTTAGATTGGCGTTTTTCTGGAGAAAATCAAGGATTCGAAGGTCAGTCTCATCTATTTTCATAAGTAATCACTAATATTTTTATCAATAATAGTGAATAATACCAAATAATACCATAAAGAAGATAAAATACTTTACATTTTATTCACTTATCAGTAAATTTAGATAGAAAACTATGTTAACAATGAAGAATACGGTCATTTCTTATGCCAATCTTTCAAAAGAATTGAAACAGGCATTTAGCAGGTGGTTGCGGTTTTCAACTCCTGAGTTGATCTCCTTTCCTTTCAAAGGCATGCACATGAAGGGTTATATTTTTAACCATGATGAACAAAATTACCTTGTGGTAATGCAGTTACAGCACAACAACGAAATTAATGTTAACCTTGAAAACCTTGATATATACGAGGAGTTTTAAGAGCAGGTCCGGAATGCAGTGCTCTTTTCTATTCCGGACCTAAAAAATTAAGTGTTATGGATTATATGTTATTGAGTTTGATTCCAAAAAGATCCTTTTCAATTTTGGAATACGAACGTATAAAAGACTCCATTAACCGAATGCTGGTATTGGAGTATGTTGATGACAGTTCAATATTTTGGGATGAAAATGGTGATTTGATGTTTCATCCTCCTGTCAACAAAAAAGACAAAGGGTACTGGCTAAATATTTTGAATTCTCTGATTGACAGAAACAATTGGGAATTTGTAAGTGGGAAGGTATAATAAACATTACAGACATAATCGGTTTACTTTCCTTAAAAGGCCAGATCGGATTCCACGGTCTGGCTTTTACTTTATTCCTAAACCTATCGTTCTATACTGGTTTTTTGGCTTAATTATTTGTATTTTTAAGTACAGTGGAGATGAAATTATATTTTCATTGAACCAACAAACCGATAAAACACTTACCGACTTATGAGACGAATAGTATTACCAACAGATTTTTCAGATGCTTCAGAGAGCGCCGTTATTTACGGAGTTAAACTGGCAAATGACCTCAATGTGGATATATTGTTAATTAACGCCTTTGAAGAACCACACGCAGGAGCAGCTAATCTAATTTCACTTGAACCGGAACTCAGAAAAGATGCAGAAGCAGAAATGGAAACGTTGAAAAAAACAATCAATCAACAAGTTCCGGATAACAAAATTGAACTAAAAAGCGCTTGCGTACATGGCAGTTTTATGCCTGTTTTAACAGATTTTGTTTCTGCAAAAGAAGACATGGTAGTTATGGGAACACACGGTGCTTCAGGGATTAGAAAAATCCTTTTAGGAAGTAATGCAGCAGATGTTGTAAAACAAGTTGATTGCCCGGTGCTAGTTATTCCGCCAAATAGAAAATATGACATGAGCCATGGGATCGCTTGTGGTATTGATGATAATTTTACGATCGACCCGGATCATTTGAAATGGTTAGAAAACATGATAGAACTCACCAGCGACCAACGACTGAGTTTGATCAATATCCTGGCGGAAAATGAAACTTCAACACCAACAAAGGTTACTATTCCTGCCAGCCTGGAACATCTAAATGTGGAAGTAATTGAGCTCATTGGGGATGATACCTCAGAAGGACTTAATGAATATGCAGATAAATCTGGTGTGGATTGTATGGTGATTGTCAAGAAGGATCTTGGGTTTTGGGAAAGTATTTTTCACCGAAGCGTCTCAAGGGATTTGTCTATGACAACACACACGCCTCTACTGGTACTGCATTCTGAATGATTCAAATAACATTCTTGTAGTCCGTGTCTTTGGACTTTAATTCTGAGCGGTAAACAATCTCCTGAGCAATCTGGTGAAACGGACGGTCATTCGTATAAATTATATGCTTGGCCAAAAGTAGGTTTTGCGGTGAACGAATAAATTCCAGGTTCTTGTTTATGTACGACATTAACACACCACTTTTTAACGGGTCCAGGTGATAACGTGATCGTAACCTCTTTGTCAATATTTCAATGGATAGGTCTTCATCTTCATAAGGAAGAATTAGAAAAATGTTTGGGTAAGGTTCCAGGAGTTTGTTGATGTCCCGGATATAATTAAGGTCGTTTCGGTGTGTGTCAGAGGCACCTAATTCAATAATTCCACTGAAATTGTTAATGAGATCCCTCAATTCTTGTATCCCAAAATATTTTTGGGAATATGACACAAGTGCATCAAACCCTTTTGACTGTAAAATAGTAGAACTCTTGACCCCGTCAAATCCATTTTTATAGCGGTAGTACCACTTCAACTTGTCCACAGGATAATTCTTCCACCCGGTTAATACGGATACCTCTTTACCTATTGAACTCTTACCAGTGGCCATGGGTCCAATGAGTATGATATTATTTAGGTTTTTCATAGGCTGTGAAGTAAAAGGATAATAAACATTGCCAATCCCAGTATGACTGCAATACAAAACCGGTAAAACATAATATCCGGCTTTTTCTTAATGGGTTGCTGTCTATTTGTCCGATTCATAATAACAGTTCAGAATAGATTCCAGTTTTTTATGTCCATTTAAAACGGCCTCTATTTCTTCATTTTGATCCTTGTTCAACATGTGCTGCAGTGCTTGCGGCACTTTGTTCACCCATTGAAATGCATTTTCAAGCTTTTCATCCCATATCGGGTAATAAGTTTTTAGATCATCTGGGTAAACTACCTTTCTATCCACCGCTTCATCTTCGGCGTGGAAAGGACTGGTGATATTGAGATATCCATAATCATCTGTCAGTTCTTCACCTACTTCAATATCTCTTATGGCAATCTCAAAATTATAAGCAGTTGTAAGGCAATTTGCATTAAAACTGTGGTTGACATATTTCCCGTGATCCCAGCATAGAACGTGGTTGCCAGCACTGTCCCTAAACGTATAGGTATCTATAATATCAAAATAGGAACTTCCGAGTTGGCGTACTTTTTCTTCGCTAATGACAGTGTCAAGATTATCTTGAACCCAGGTAATAGTGCCTTTAGGAATACGACGTGTAGCTACCACGCCGTATCCTTTTGTTTCACTAATAAACTCCAGTTTGGTATCCGGATGTATCATTTTCTATAGTTTTCAACAACTTTATTCTTCATCTGTTTTAACATGAAGCAGATCAACAATTTTATATGTTTCATCTTCATCTTCATTTTTGCTCACCACGTAGGTCACAACAAAATCTTCATACATAAATTCATCTGAGCTCAGGTCAAATTCTTTTAGCACATTATCTGCGCACTCATCAAAAAATATGTACTCCTCATCACCGTAAGAGAAACTGTAAGAAACACCGTCATAACCTTCAAACATGGCGGTGATTTTTTTCTTTTCCTGTGCCTGTAGTGAGAAAGAACACAGTAAGAAGATGAATGCAATTAAACTGACTTTTTTCATTTTTCGTTTTTATTTAGTAAAAGTTATAGATAGTGAAAATCAAACCCGTCATCTGTGAAGTTTTCAGGATTTTCATCATCAAAATAGGATAAGAAGATGCCGTCATCTGAACTTTGCAGATAAGCATCCCAGTGTATTTTTCTCAGGTTATCTTCATTGACAATGACCAAGTGATATTCACCGTTGTGCCATATTTCAATAGCGTCTCTGAGTATAGTTTCGTCCTCGTTAGGAATGCGCATTATTGCACCCTGAGGATCATCCATATATTTTAAGGCAACTTTCTTTTGAATGTGGATGTCAGCACTTTCGTAAATATGGATGTTTTTTTGTGCTTTCATGATGTTTAGTAAATGATGCGTATAATTCGGTGAATGGGAATCATAATATCCCCTTTCAGAATAACAGCTTTATCGGTCACGCCCCAAATAGTGGTTTCGACCTTTTTTTGTCCTTCAATGTCCTCAAAAAGGATGGCCACTTTTGAGTGATATACATTGCCCAAAACAATAGCCTGTTCCAAATCTTTATTTCTTACATTTTTATCAAAGCTTGAATTCAGTACTTCTTCCTTCGGAAAGTGTAAATGATGGATCAAATCTTTTGTGATAACCACCGGTTTCGTGTCTGTCAACGGAATTTTGTCCATTTTTAATGCGGCTCTCATGGCGTTACATTATTCGTTTTTAACGCCTCTAAATTAACGCAGCATTCTGTATGAATTCTGTAAGGATTCTGTAGGAATTCTGAACGAGAAAAACGCTGTATTTCAAAAAGTTAGTTAATTGAAGTGTACGGTCATGACAAACCTGTTATCTGCAAGTTCATGATGGATTTTATACCCCAGAAAATCGCATATTTTTTTAGCAATAGATAAACCCAATCCAATGGAATCTTTATCGTTTCCCTGTGAGACAAAACGGGTATATAAATCTTCAGAGGCCGTTTGGTTGGTTGTGTTCTCAATCTGAAAGGACTTGTTGTCTGAAGTGATCAGTATTTTGCCGCTGTCAATGTTATGAAATACCGCATTTTTAATAAGATTGGTGATCAGAATCTCAAAGAGATTGCGGTTGGATTTTAATGCGCTTGGATCTTTCTTTTGATAGCGAATTTGTAGTGAACGAAAGCGAATTTGATCTTCAAATTTTTCAAGCGAATCTGAAACGATCTCATTGACATCCAATTCTTCGATATCCTGGTAAACCTCACTATCTATTTTAGACAAAAGAATCAGTGCTTTATTTAGCCTGGACATACGCTCTACAGTTTTGAGGATCACGTCTATGTTTTTCATGTCCTCTTTTGAGAGATCCTTTGACTGCAATAACAATTCAGCCTTTGACCGAATAACAGCAAGTGGCGTCAGTAATTCATGCGATAGGTTCTGTGCGTACTCTGTAGCACGCTTGTTTTCAATATCACTCATGTTAATCGTCTTTAAAGATGTAACCTACGCCGTACAAGGATTTAATATAGTCACCCGGACCGTTTTTGCCCAACTTTCGTTTGAGGTTTTTAATGTGGCTGTATACAGAGTCCGCAGAATCAGCTGCGTCCATAAAATCGCCCCATAAATGTTCAGAAATAGATGTTTTGGTAACTACCCGGTTTCTGTTGTAATAAAGGTAGAGCAGAAGGTCGTACTCTCTCTTTGTAAGTCGGATGAATTGATCATTCACACGCACCTCTTTAGAATCAGTGTTAATACTAATCTCATTATACTCAAGAATATTTGTGCCTTGTTGTTTTTTTCTTCGGATTATCGACTTTATGCGGGAATTTAACTCAGAGAGGTGGAAAGGTTTAGTGAGATAATCATCTGCACCCATATCTAGTCCTTTGACTTTGTCATCAAGGTTTGAATTGGCAGATAGGATAATTACACCGGTATCATTGTTTTTTCTGCTGATAACGGGTAAGAGATCCAAACCGTTTCGGTCAGGCAATCCTAAGTCCAAAATAATGCAGTCATATTCGTGTTCACTGATTTTGTCTTCGGCATCAGAAAAACTCTTTGCCGTTTCGCAGATATAGCCAAATTCGTTAAAATAAAGTAGGATAGAACGCAGCAGTTCACGATCATCCTCTACCATAAGAATTTTCATTCTTTGTCAATTCATTTAAATGAAGATACGGAAATTCCTTTTGCTAAAATAATGCTGTAGTCACTTATTTATCCTTGGATTTTTCCCAGCGGTCTTGAAAGATTTTTTCAGCTTGTGGTGTTTCGGCTAATACGCCTTCCCAGTACCATTTTATCCCAATCTGTTCGCCTTTGCTATTGTAAAAGGCAGATGGTCCATGTTTAACTGCATACTTGTACTTAATTACCTTCTTCACCTTGCCGTTTTGATAGTAATGAGTAACAGTTCCGTGCAGATTACCGTCACGATATTGCCCTTTAGTCTTGATGTTGGTGTTTTCATGGTACTCTACAAACTCTCCGTGTAGTACGCCATTTCGGTAATACTCATATCGTGAGACGCGGTATTTACCCTCTATAGGGGCGTAATAATAAACTTTCTGACCATTTAGCTCGCCGTTTTCATAAGTTTCCTGATAGGATAAGTAGCCCCGATCATCATAGTACACCCAGATGCTATCTTTCTTCTGGTTGATGTATTTTCCTTGCGCCATCATGTATCCGGATTCATGATAAATCTTGCTCCGGGTGACACGGCCTTTTTCACTAAAGTTTACAACTGCCTGAACAGCACCGCTTTTATAGTAGTAGACAAATTTTCCATATGGTACGTCATCCTTAAATTGACCTACATAACGGTACATTTGAGCGTCTTCATAAGCCTGACGCCATTTCCCTTGTTTTCTTCCCTGACTATCTGTTTTATTGTAATCCTGCTCCTGGGCGAATGCTGAGAGCGAAAAAATACATATAAGTAGGATCAAAAATCGGTTCATTTGTTGTTGGTTTTTAGTTCTCTTGCGACGGTTTGCAAATTATTAAAAATATAATCGGCCTGGGTTGAAATGTTACGCACATTTGTTAACATTATGGTTTTCATTCCCAATTTCATACCAAATTCAATATCTGACTCTGAATCTCCGATCATAATGGATTTGGAAAAATCAATTTCAGGGAAGTCTTTCTTTGCTTGTAATGCCATTCCAGTGCCGGGTTTTCGGAAGTTTGAATTTTCAGATACCAATTGAGGAGCAAAGTAAAATTTATCGATACTACCTCCGTGATCCTTAAAAACATTGTTCATGTATCCGTGAATAATTTCCAAATCCTCTTCGTCCATCATTCCTTTCCCTATACCCTGCTGATTCGTTACTACAACAACACGACCGAAAAGCCTGCAAAAATCTGCAACAGCTTCCGGAACACCATCTAAAATCCTCAGTTCATTAATTTGTTTGACATAATCGTCAACAATACGCTCATTAATTACTCCGTCGCGATCTAAAAATAAGGTCCAGGAGGCATCTACGGGTAATTCACATAATGGTGTTTTCTCATGTTTGTCCTCAAAATCTCTTTCAAATTGCTGATAATCTTTGGGAATTCCGATATCCATAAAATAATCATCAAATACCATTGCCTTCACATTCCCGGTACCTGCATTGGGTTCCAAAAATTCAGTTTCAAATGAAAATGCATCTTTTTTTGGAAATAATTCCTGAATTGACTTACTGATGCAGTAGATCCCACCGTTTATAATGCCCTTCTCGGTTGGCTTTTTTTCGTTAAAAGCCATGACAGTTCCGTCTGTAGATAACTCAAGGGTGCCGTAGCGGTCAAAATGCTGTAATCCTTTAGCCGCCAATGAGCACAATGCTTTGCTTTTTACGTGAAAATTCTGCAGTTTGCTTAAATCGATATCAAAATAAGTGTCTCCGTTGAGTACAAAACAAAGCTCCTTTTCAATCTGCTGTAGGGCCAATTGTATGCCACCGCCGGTTCCTAATCTTTCTTCCTCAACAGCATACTTCAATGAAATTCCAAGGTATTCTTCTCCGAATACGTCATGTATCATCTCCCATTTATAACCTACGGACAACACAACTGTTGTTATGCCTTGTTCCCTTAAGTACTCAAACAGGTAATGCAGAAAGGGAGTATCATTAATAGGTGCCAAAGGTTTTGGCATTTCGCCAATAGAGTCACGCAATCGTGTCCCTAATCCACCAGCTAATATAATTGCTTCATCTATTGTATGGTCCACGAGTCAAGTCCTTTATGCGTGAATTGGTAATTCACAATATCTCCACCAAATTTTTTCAAAACCTCAATCACTTTGTACCGATTTATTCCTTCGGCATAAAAAATCATAAATCCTCCTCCTCCGGCACCTGAGATCTTTCCTCCTTCTGCTCCTGCTTCTATGGCAGATGAGTAGATTTCATCAATGTTTTCGTTGCTAATTCCTTGTGCCATTTCCTTTTTATTCAACCAGCTTTGATGTAGGATTTTTCCAATGGTATGCACATCTGACTTCAAAAAGGCTTCTTTCATAGCAAAAGCTTGTGATTTAAGCTCATGCATGGCTTCTATTGGTTTACTGGTTGATTTTTTTACATTGTCAATCTGCTTTTCAATTATATGAGCTGATTCCCGTGAGGTTTTGGTGTAGTACAGAATAAGATCGAAGTTCAATTCATTTAAAAAACTTTTTTTAGTTCTTAATGGATTGACGATTACCTTATTATCTGCCAGAAACTCCATGAAATTAACCCCACCGAAGGTAGCTGCATACTGATCTTGTTTTCCGCCGGCCATATTGAGGTCTACGCGTTCAATGTTATATGCAAGATGCGCAATGTCATATTCACCTAATGGAAGCTGCAGCCATTCAACGAAAGCACCTAAAATAGAAACGACCAGGGTGGATGAAGTGCCTAGACCTGAACCTGTGGGAACATCCATAGAAGTTGTCATTTCAAAAGAAAGCGGTTTCTTGGTAAATTCCTTGACTATTCGGTTGTAAATTCCAATTTGCAGATCGACTTCTCCATTTAGCGGAAGTTCCTCAACGGCATCAAATTCGTAGCGTTTATCTCTGTCCGCATTATAAAACACGATTTTTCCGTTATTAGTCGGAACAATTGAAGTTCGGGCAAATAAACTTACCGTAGCGTTGAGGATAGCACCGCCGTATAAGTCAGAATAGGGGCTTACATCTGTGCCGCCTCCAGCCAATCCAAGCCGAAAAGGAGCTTTACTTCGAATGATCATGCGGCTAATTTAGCAAGAATGTTTCGTCTATAGTAATTCGATTTAGGTCGAAAACTAGTAAGATTCTACTTGCTTTGCCTGCTTAAATTGCTTACCTTATATAAAGTTCTTTACTATTACTGTCGACCTATGAAAGCATCAATTACCTACTTAATCGTTTTAGTTTTTACTATACAACAGAGCTATGGTCAGAACTATCAAACTGTACAATCGAATGAAATCCACTATTTTTCAAATCAGGATTTCGAATACGTGCTCGCTTCACGAACGGATATGGTCGAATTACAAGGGGGAGACTCCGTGTTTTATTCGTATCAAACCGTTAGGGAGGATGAGAATCTACCTGCTACCGCCACATGTAAATATTACCTGGGCGCACCCTGGACAGGGCAAAAAACTGTCATTAAGACAGATGGACGAAACATTTTCTACAACAAGAATAATGAGCCAATTACCATCCAAACACAAGCGGCTCTTAACGATACATTTCTTGTCTACACCTATCCATCCGGAGACTGGATCAAAGGTGTCGTAACCAATGAGCTTCAGCTCATGATCTTTGAAGAAATGGATGACATTAAGATCATTGAGTTGATTAGTAATGTTCCCCTTCAGTTCTCAGATGATCGCCTCATTTTATCCAAAAATCATGGATTTATTGAGACTTATGCCTTCTATTCCTTTCCTGAACCTTACAAAGGCGCATCATCCATAACCGGAGATAATAGTTATCCCCTGAACTATACCGGTAATTTTGAACTTGTCGGAATCGATAATGATGGATTCAATAAACCAACTACCGGTCAGATTTATGATTTTGAGATTGGAAATGAATATAAATTCTTTTCTTCTCAGGAAACACCAGAGAACGGCTTGGTGGAGGTGTATAAAGAACGGACCATTGTAAATCGTTTTGATTGGATGGGCGATTCTATAACGTACTTCATTAAGGAAGATGTACAGGAAGTTCACTATCCGGTTAATGGACCAAGTGAAACAACTATCACAGAAGGTGAGCTTAAATCAGTTACTTACAAAAACCTACAAAAACGGAATACTCCCTATTTACCGGAGGAGTTTGACGGAGTAAATGGATGGTCCGCGTTATTAATTAACAGTTGTGGAGATGTAGAAGAGGTGATTCGAAAAGAAGCATTTACTACTGACGGAGTTAATCCTTGTCTATATCAGAATACATTTGGAGCAAACCTCGTATACCGTGTTATAAGCGGAACAGGTTGGCTGGAACCAAAAGGAACTTCTGATGCAGGAGCAGTTGAGTATACGAGTGATCTCGTGTACTATAGCAAGGTGGATGGATCAACCTGTGGAACCAATCAATATCTGAATATTGAAAATGAAACTGCAGAGGAAGCCGATTTTAAATTATATCCAAATCCTACCAATGGGGATGTGTTTATTGAACTGAAAGCTGTAACAGAGAACACCACGGTATCTGTTTACGATAATTCGGGAAGGTTGTATATGACCCTCAACCCGAATCCGGATGAAGATGTGTACTTTGACGTATCTGATTTTAGTCCTGGAATATACACTGTGTTGGTTGAAACAGAAACGGCTACGCTACAACAAAAATTGATCAAACACTAAGAATTTTATATCTCGATAAGCCTTTATACACCGTGCGTAAGGGCTTATCGTTTTATATTTTCAGCTAGTTTCAAAATCTTTGAAGTCAGCTTGTCCCATGTGTATTTTAACTTTTCAATCCTGATATTTTCTTTAAAAGCATCCTCTTTTGAGTCCTTGTAGAAACGGGTAAGCGCTGTAGCTATATCATCTGGAGATTGAGAGGTCACATAACCCACTTTTTCATGTGGTACCATTTCCGGTAATCCACCTACATTGGTCACTAAAATTGGAATTTCAAAGTGATAAGCAATTTGCGTTACACCTGATTGAGTAGCAGATTTATAAGGTTGAGCAATAATATCCGAAGCACAGAAATACTGTCCTACTTCCGAATCTTTGATAAACTTGTTCACCACAATTACATCATCTTCAATCCCCAACACTTTGATCTGATTTTTATACTTCTCTTCGTTTGCGTAATATTCGCCTGCAACAAGTAATTTTAGATTTAGTGCAGATCGATCCATTGAACTGAAAGCATTCAGTAAGAGATCCAATCCTTTATAATCCCGGATAATACCAAAAAATAGAATGTAATTATACTTAGGATCCAACGCCAATAGCTGTTTTGCTTTTTCTTTTTCGATTATAGGACCAAAATTATCGAATAAGGGGTGCGGGTTGAAATCTCTGGGTTTTTCAGTGTCAAAGGTGGAGAGATCATGTTCCACACTTTTCGACATGGAAACAAAAGCGTCGATTGGTTTTAAGAAGTACTTGGTGAATTGTTTATCTCCCGCACGACTTTCATGAGGTATGACATTATCAAGCACGGTGATGACTTTTGTATGCCCGTTTTTCTTTACAATCCGAGCAATTTTTCCAAAACATGGTCCCATAAACGGCAACCAATATTTAAAGATTAAAATATCAGGCTTCAAATCACGGATTTCCTTTCCAACCTTTATCCAGTTGGAAGGTTTAATAGAATTTACTTTGCGGGATATTTTCAAATCCTTCGGTGCAGGTTCTTCTGAAAATTGCGTTTTTCCAGGAAAAAGGAAGTTTGGGTATTGCACGGTGAAGGTATAAATCTCTGCGTCATGGCCCTCTTCCTGAAACTGTCGAATTAAGCGTTCATTATAAGAAGCCAGGCCACCTCTGAAAGGATGAGCAGTACCCACAAGAATGATTTTTTTTGGCGTAGTTGTCAATTAGATCTCTTTTTCAATCAGGTATTGGTTACGAATGGAAGAATTTCTACCGATTAACTCGGCAATGAATCCGGCAAGAAATAATTGCGCTCCAATGATCATTGAGGTCAATGATAAAAAGAATTCGGGTCGTTGAGCAATGAGTCGACCGGATGTATCGATAAACAGTTTATCTATGCCTAGCCATACTGCAAATAAAAATCCGATTATAAAAAACAAGGTTCCCATTAACCCAAAGAAATGCATGGGTTTTTTGCCGAATCGGGTGATAAATGTAATGGTAAACATGTCCAGGAATCCATTGACAAAACGGTTCATTCCAAATTTGGTTTTACCGTATTTTCGTTCCTGATGCTGTACTACTTTTTCCCCTATTTTTGTAAACCCAGCAGCTTTGGATATTACCGGAATATACCGGTGCATTTCACCAAAAATCTCAATGGATTTCACCACTTCTTTCCGATAAGCTTTGAGTCCACAATTCATGTCATGCAATTTAATGCCGGACATCATGCGGTTAACACCATTGTATATCTTCGTTGGAATAGTTTTGCTCAAGGGGTCATAGCGTTTTTTCTTCCAGCCTGAAACGAGATCATATCCTTCTTCCACAATCATTTGATATAATTCAGGAATCTCCTCTGGGCTATCCTGCAAGTCAGCATCCATGGTAATTACAACACTGCCTTTTGTTATCTGGAACCCTACGTGCAGTGCAGCAGATTTCCCATAATTGCGTTGAAACTTGATGCCTCTTACATTGGGATCTTTGATCTTCAACCCTTCAATGACTGACCAAGAGTTATCCGTACTTCCGTCATTGACAAAAATGATCTCGTAGCTGAAGTTGTTTGCTGTCATGACTTTAACAATCCAATCGTGAAGTTCCGGCAAAGATTCTTCTTCGTTGTACAAAGGAACAACAATGCTTAGCTGTATGTCTTTTTCAGGGTTCATGAAGATGCCAAAGATAATGATTACCTCTTTAGCTTTATACAGCAATTACAGGTAATTAGTTGCATTTAAGCATAGATATTAACACACTTTAACGTCAGGAGTGTTAAAGTAGTAAGATGGGGGAGTGGATGAATTATAAATCAGCCGTAGCTAATGTCTCTGTTTTCAAATCCATTAATACACTGAAGGCATGGCTTACTTTAGTCGTATCAACCACGATTGTAAACTCGTTCGTTGTTGAAATTACCTCCGCAAGGTTGATTCCCTCCCATGCAATTTTTTTCAGTAGGTAATAGTAAACTCCAGAAATCTCAGTATTGACCTCAGGGAGTTTCATGGTGATAGAAGAGAGGTTGTCCATAGAAGAAATAATGGCTTCACTCTTGAACATGCTCTTTAGTTTGTCTTCAAACTGAGCGTTGGTGATAATTGTAGTTTCAGAAATACCTCGGGAAACTGTGTAAAAGTTATCCGATATGTCTTTGATATTGGATAGAAACTTAGCTTGATCCTGTGAAATACCTACATAATTATTGAAGGTTACTTTAACCAGGTTTGATCGCACCACAAGGTCTCCAAGTTGTCCCATGAAGTTTTTAATCTTCATTTCAATCTTTTGATTCGGTCCCGGAGGCATCCGTTTAATGGCCATAATGATGGCTGAATCAGACACTTCCTTTCCAGTAACTTTCTGAATTTCAGGGTTCAACTTCCGTGCGAGTGAACTAATGTTGATGAGCCCTTCTGCGATTGCTTCCTGTATAAAAGGAGACTGATTGATGAGTCTTTCAATGACCTTACTGAGTCTATCCATGTTAATAAAATAACGGTTTGTTAAAAATGAATTACAAATATAATCATTCTAACAGAACAATCAATTTATGAGATAAATTTGCAGAAAAAAACGGAAAAAATGAAACAAACGCCCTATTATTTTTATGACCTGGACCTATTGCATGATACACTTAATTGCCTGAAATCGAAGATTAAGGGGACTGATTTCAAGGTGCATTATGCTGTCAAGGCCAACAATAATGGGGAAATCCTTTCAACCATTTCAAGGCAAGGTTTAGGAGCAGATTGCGTATCAGGTGGTGAGATTAAGTGGGCATTAGACGCAGGATTTGCTCCAGAGGAAATTGTTTTTGCCGGTGTGGGTAAAACAGATGAGGAAATCATTTATGCCCTTGAAAATGAGGTAGGAATGATTCACTGTGAGAGCTTGCAGGAAATTGTGGTAATAGATGAGCTGGCAAAAGAGCGTAATACCTTTGCAAAAATTGCCCTACGTCTTAATCCAAATGTTAACCCATTAACCCATGAAAAAATCTCTACCGGGCTAAAGGAGAATAAATTTGGTTTAACCAGCCTTGAATTTGAAGAGCTGATTCACCTGTATCCTATCCTTAATAATGTACAGATTGTTGGAATGCACTTCCATATTGGTTCACAAATTCACGACATGTCAGTGTTTGTGGAGCTCTGTGACCGCATAAATGAGTTGGTTCCTATGTTTGAAGAGCATATAGGGCCGTTTCAATACTTAAATGTTGGTGGTGGTTTAGGCATAGATTATTACGAGCCAAATGAAAACCCAATTCCTGAATTTGGGAGTTATTTTGAGGTATTTAAAACATGTTTGGATCTCCCGGCTGGAGTTCCGGTACATTTTGAGTTGGGCAGATCCATTGTTGGTCAATGTGGAAGTTTACACACAAAAGTCTTGTACATCAAAAAGTCAGAAGAGAAGAATTTTGCAGTACTGGATGCTGGAATGACTGAGCTTTTAAGACCCGCTTTGTACAATGCATATCATAAAATGGAGTTATTAGATGCCGTTACTTCTGAAGAGATGCTCTATTATGACATAGTTGGGCCAATCTGTGAATCCAGTGATTGTTTTGGAAAAGACATTTTACTGCCAGAATTAAAAAGAGGAGATATTATAGCGATTCAAAGCTGTGGTGCTTATGCCGAATCTATGTCGTTGAATTACAACGGCCGTGATAAAGTTCCAAGCTATATGCATAGCTCAAAAAATCTTGTACCACAAGAGTGTTAATTAGGTTTTATTTCTTTGATGCAAGAACCCTTCTGAGAAATTAGGAGGGTTTTTTGTTGTTACCTATTTAAAACGATTTAACGAGTTTTTTCGTTCGTTCGTGGAATAAATTAAATATCAGGGAATAAGCATTTTATATTTACCGCATGATGCTTAACCAGGTTTATAATTTTGATGGTGGAACGGTAAGCCCACTTAATCATACTATCGTTCATATATCTTTTGACAATAATGATCGGATAGATGAAAAAATGGTCCTAGACGCTTACAAGAAAAAACTCGAGCTGGTAGGCAGTAATCGCCACGCCAGTATAATTGATTTCAACAAAAAACTTTCCACTTTTAGTGATGAAGCCTTGCGAAAAGTATTGACGAATATGGATCCATTCGATAAAAATTTCGTGACCGTCCTTTGTGTTTCATCTTTTTTTGCTCGCCTGGAGTTGATGTTGTACCTGAGGACACATTATATCTCTGATAACATCATTCTGGCTAAAAACCTCAATGAGGCGAAGGCAATCATTTATAAACAAGAAAAGGTTCGAAAAGAAGAGTTGTCAGCAGTTGGATAAGGCGTAAAGTTTTTTTAATTCTTTCTTACCTCGGTTCACTAATCCAGCCGAAGCTTTTTGCTCAACTAATAACTCTATATGCGGAATAAGTTCTTGAGCCAGTTCCGGATATTTTTCACAGATCCTTCTTGCTACTGTCATGCCAAAAGCTTTTATGGCAATAGGTTCTTCAGAAGATTTCAAGGCATTGATAATAAATTCAAATAATTCACCTTCTACTGCTTCAGGAATTTTCGCCCATTGAAAAACACGTAAAGTGGCTCTCGTCACTGCATCATGAGGATTTTTTTCCAGGTTAAGGACAATTTGCTCCAAATGAGGGTCAAGAATGTGCTTGTCATGGTCAATAAGTTTGCCCAGTACCGCACCGGCGTTTTGCTGCACATGTACCTCTTCATCCAAACAATAGTGAACAATTTGTTCAGTTACTTTGGGGTTTTTTAGGCAATACATTGCTATTTCCTCCCAGTTCCACTTTAAGTTTCTGTCTAAAAGGTGTGTTCTTAAATCCATCCAGGTATTACTAAAATTAAATTTCTTTTTATTCGCAGCAGGAAAGCATCCAATCTATCTCCATAAAACTTGTAAAATCCCTATCTTTGCAAGTCCTGATTTAAAGTTAAGAAGATGTTTGAAAATTTAACCGAGAAGTTTGACAGAGCCTTTAAAGTCCTGAAAGGACATGGGCAGATAACAGAAATTAATGTTGCAGAAACGTTAAAAGAAGTTAGACGTGCCTTGCTGGATGCAGATGTTAATTTCAAGACTGCAAAAGAGTTTACTCAAAAGGTTAAGGATAAAGCAATTGGTAGAAATGTGTTAACCACAATTTCTCCCGGTCAATTACTGACAAAAATTTGTCATGAAGAACTGGTAGAGTTGATGGGGGGTGAGCAGGAGGATATTAATTTTCAGGGAAATCCGGGAATTATTCTAATGTCTGGTTTGCAGGGTTCTGGTAAAACAACCATGTCCGGAAAACTTGCCAATTATTTGAAGAATAAAAAAGGTAAAAATCCTTTACTGGTAGCTTGTGATGTTTACCGTCCAGCTGCGATAGATCAGTTGCATGTATTGGGGGAACAACTTGGCGTTGAAGTTTTTTCTAACAAGGAGGAGAAAGATCCGGTAAAGATTGCCCGAGATGCGGTTACACACGCTAAGTCCAACGGGTTTAACGTAGTTATTGTCGATACTGCGGGTCGTTTGGCGATTGACGAGCAAATGATGGATGAGATTGAAAACGTAAAAAACGGGATCAATCCAACTGAAACATTGTTTGTTGTGGATGCCATGACCGGTCAGGATGCTGTGAATACGGCTAAAACATTTAATGAGCGCATCAATTTTGACGGTGTCGTTTTAACGAAATTAGATGGTGATACGCGCGGTGGTGCTGCTTTGTCCATTAAAGCAGTCGTCGATAAACCGATCAAATTTGTGGGTACGGGAGAGAAGATGGATGCATTGGATGTGTTCTATCCAAGTCGTATGGCTGACCGTATTCTCGGGATGGGGGATGTTGTATCACTCGTTGAGAAGGCTCAGGAACAATTTGATGAGAAGGAGGCGAAGAAACTTCAAAAGAAGATCGCCCAAAATAAGTTTGACTTTGACGATTTCTACGGGCAGCTGCAACAAATCAAGAAAATGGGGAACGTTAAGGACCTCATGGGAATGATCCCGGGAATGGGTAAAGCGCTTAAAAATGTTGATATTGATGATGATGCCTTTAAAGGAATTGAGGCCATAATTCAGTCCATGACACCGAAGGAAAAATCAGATCCTTCTATCCTAAATGGATCCAGAAAAAAACGAATTGCCTCTGGTTCAGGAACATCTATTCAGGATGTGAATAAATTGATCAAACAATTCAACGAAACCAAGAAAGTGATGCACATGATGTCCAACAAAAAGAACATGGCCAAAATGATGAGTCAAATGAAGGGAATGAAAGGATTTCCAGGCGCTTAAATCCTAGCCAAACGTACTTTTTGAGCATTTCACTCTAAATATTTCGGCGTCTCTGCGTCTTAGCGAGTTAATTCATGGTAATCAACGGTATTATTCTAACTTTGAAAGGTGCCATTTAAATTAACAATAATCGGATCGGGCTCTGCGGTTCCAATCGTTTCCAGAGGAGTAACTTCTCAGTATATCAATTTTAATGAGCGCCACATGTTAGTGGATTGCGGGGAAGGAACGCAGCTACAGTTGCGTCGATTCAAGGTAAAGTTCCAACGCATTCAAATGATCTTTATATCCCACCTGCACGGCGATCATTATTTAGGTTTGGTGGGCCTGTTATCTTCCATGAGTTTACTGGGAAGGACGAAGAAGGTAAACCTATTTTGCCCTCCGGAGTTAGAAGAGTTATTGAAGGTGCAATTTGAGTTGGCAGGAATAAATTTGAGTTTTGACCTTGAGTTCAACCATCTCAACCCAAATGGGAAAATGGTCATATTTCAGGATAATGTTATTCAGGTTTCTTCTTTTCCGGTTAAACACAGAATTCCTACATGGGGGTTCCACTTTCAGGAGAAACGAAAAGAAAAAAATATCGATCCTGCAAAAATTGCCGAACACAAGCTTACCATTGAAGAAATACAAACGGCAAAAAAAGGTGAAGATGTAGTCCGTGAAGCGGAATACCTGCGTAATGAGGACATAACTTTACCAGATAAACCTTTGCTTTCGTATGCCTATAGCTCCGATACTAAGTATTTCAAAGAAATGGCAAAGTATGTCAAAGGGGTAGATCTTTTATATCATGAAGCCACTTTTACTGAAAAGCAGAAAGACCGGGCGGTTAAAACGAAACATTCAACAGCTAAAGAAGCTGCGCAAGTAGCCAAAGAGGCAGGTGTAGGAAAGTTGTTATTAGGACATTTTTCGGCCAGGTTTAAAAGCACTGATGAGGTCCTGAATGAAGCAAAAACCGTGTTTGACAACTGTGTTTGCGTAGAAGATGGGGATGAATTTATACTTTGAACCCCATAAATAATTGAAAATCAATTTTGTGTTCGCATAATTTTTTCGTAACTTCTCTTGACCGACTAAACGATTGAGAAGTAAATCAGTCGTATAAACTTACAAACATGAAGACGCGAAAAATTTACCGATTTTTACTCGCGACCCTGTTCTTTGGCTTTATTACTGCTTGTACAAAAACTGAAATGAGAACTAACAAGCTAGTAAAACAAGGCCGTTGGATGGTTACTGAGTTAGAAATTGGTACCAATAGCATCAGTGTTTTGCCTAAGTGGAACCTCCCTACAGAACCTCTAGACAATCAATATGCAACCGGAATGTGGACCCATGCAGATGGTTCACAAGTAGATTTCAAATGGAAATTTGATCAATATGATGGCACGTTTACCTTCATAGTTGACCCCGCACTGTCACCCGATAGCTCAGAAAAGGCTTACGTTCAATGTAATAACCTTGCTGGCACCTATACCGTCTTGACAGACAAGAAAAAGCTTTTTGAATTTGAAAGTAATAGCACAAACGGGTACGGTACATTGCCGGTGTATATTAAGATTGAACCGCTATAATTTCTTTGTTTTCGGTGTAATAAAGTTCCCCGGAAACATTTTTATACCCTAGATTTTTTAAAAGAGAAATATACTCCTTTACTTGTGTTTTGTGCGTGCTGGAATGTCCTTCACCGGTTTTAAAATCTACCACAAGAACATGGTCGTTGGAAATGATCAACTTATCAGGAATGTGTTTTTTGCCTAGTTCATCTATTATCACGATCTCATTCATCACCTGTTCACCTGAAAAATAGGATTGAAAATGAGTTTCTTCAAAAAGTTTTTTTACATCAGCTTCTAACTTCTCCCGATCTTCTTCCGGAATAAGTCCTTTTAAAATAAGTTCATTCAATGCAGTATTAACCTCTGATACCTTTTCAACTTTAGAGAGAAGTAAGTGTAGATAGGTTCCGTACTCGCGTTTTTTATCCAGATCATGGATATCCCATTGTTCACCCCCACTGGTACTAAGTGTAGGTTTATCCATTATCTGCTTGCAAAAGCTAATTTGAAGCGGTTCTGTATCTGTTTTATCGCTCGTTTTATGCAGTGTAAATTCACCTTTGAACCAAATGTTGTCCTGCTGTATTATCTCCGGATCCAATTCCAGATATGGCAGCAACCACACTTTTATAAGTGGATTTTGCTTCTTTATACTTCCACATACAAATAGAGCTGTTTCCGGACGAGTAAATGAAACATAAACAATATTAAGTTGATCCAGACTGTGTTTGATATCTTCTTCTTCAATCGTATCTCTATGAATGGTTTCACGAGTGTTGTTGGTTACTTTCAATGGAAATGCAGGAAGTACTCCTGGTGAATCGGTAATCCATTTTTCGGAATTATTTTTTGTCGGATTCCAGTCAAAGAAGGGACAGATAACAATAGGAAATTGTAAGCCTTTGGCTTTGTGGATGGTCATTATCTTAATCGCATCCGCACCTTCCGGACTTTGAACCGATTCTTTATATCCTTTTTCATTGAACCATTCAATAAACTTATGCACATTGCTGCTATGTCGTTTTTCAAATTCGTGCACCTGCTCCAGAAAAAACTGCAGGTAAATATTTTGCCCGGCGTCAAAGCCGTATGCCTGGATCAAGTGCTCAATAAACTCATAAAAACTATGAAAATGAGCGTGTGGTTGAAGTGTAAACCCCTGGTTTTTCATCCAGGATACAATGTCAATTTCTTCGTCCAGTAGATGAAAAAGGTGTGGCGGCTGATCAAAAATCCGATCAAAATGTTCGATACATTTCTTGGCATAGTTCTTACTTTTTGGAAAAGTCAATGAAGCCAGAAGATTAAAAATAAACTTTACCTGCAGATCCTTACTCACAAATAAACTGTCTTGTGAAACCACTTTTAGTCCGGCTGTTGTCAGGTAGCGCGCCATATTTGCTCCGTCCGCATTTCGTTTTGTTAGGACACAAATGTCTTGTAGTTGATAGCCTTTGTCCAGCGCTCTTTTTATTACGCCAAGTACATATTGAAATTGAAGTTGGTCGTCTTTCTCTTCCAGTACTTTAAATTCGAGATAACCCTTATGTTTTTTCACGGGATCTTGTTCTCCGGTGGTATAAATTTCCTGAACATATTCACTCATGGAATTGCTCAAATGCTTGAATAAACCATTATTGAACTCAACAATTTCCGGTGCTGAACGGTAATTTGACTTTCTTTCAACGCGGTGTCCTTCGTTTTTAAAGGTGATTTGAGCTTCTTGCAGTGATTGAATGTTTTCCGGATTGTAAATGCCCGGAAGCTGTACGAATTGATCCACCTCTCCATTTCTCCAGCGATAAATAGCTTGTTTACCGTCTCCAACAATAAGGTTTGTATTGCTTACCGCTAATGAATTGTGGAGCAAAGGCACAAGGTTAACCCATTGCAGGTGAGATGTGTCCTGAAATTCGTCCAGTAAAAAATGTTCGTAACGCACACCTAAACGTTCATAGATGAATGGAACCGGCTCCTTCACAATGACATCCGCAATTTTTTTATAAAAATCTGAGATCAATAAGGTATTCTCCTGTTGTTTAACCTCTTCAATGATTTTTAGAAGATGATTCATCAGGGAAAGGTTATTAATCACCTTGAGCAGTTCTTTATTTAGCTGATAATCCCCATAAGATGTATCAAATAGGTCAATGATCTGCGTGACATATTGTCCCACCAGAGGACCAATTTCATCTGCAGTTGCTGCATTGGGGCTGTCCTTGTGTCCCCATTTGTTCTCTTCTATAAGGGAAATTACGGTTTTTGAAGGTCTGTCTATGTTGGATAATGACACAACCCTTTTGAGGTACGCATATATACCCTGGGATTTCCTTTGAAAATCATCTTGTCCTAAATTTTTAGCATGGATGATATCAAGTGCTTCCTGTGCATTGGTTTGCAGCTGCGTCTCAAATTTTTTCAGATTGGCACGTATTTCCTTCTTTGCCTGAATAAATTGCTCAGTGTCATATTCAGAAAGAATTTGAATGGCTTTCAAGGCATCCTCCTTAAATAATTCTTTAGAGAATTCAATCAGTGAATTTTTGAAATTCCACGATTTATCTTCCTGAAGGTTGCTGTCCGCGTAACTAACCATTAAGCGGGTAACATCCGGATCTCGTCCTATTTGATCAAACAGCAAATCTGCAATATTGTGTCGAAGTGTTTCCAGATCAAGTTCAACTTCAAAATCAAGGGATAACCGCAACTCTTTTGCAAAGGTTCGAATGACACGGTGAGTGAACTTGTCTATGGTCATTACGGAGAACATGCCGTAATTGTGTAAAATGGCATTCAGGCACTTTTTAGCGCGTTCCTCTACCTTTTCAGGTGGTAGGTTAAGTTCTCCCGAATATTTTACCACGCTTTCACGTTCACTTGCGGATTTATCTTCTTTTGAAAGTTCTATGAGTTTCTGAAGGATTCGATCCTTCATTTCATTAGCGGCCTTATTGGTAAAGGTCATGGCCAGAATCCGTCGAAATTTTTTACTGTCCTTATCCCTTAAAATAATACGCAAATACTCCTGTACCAGGGTGTATGTTTTACCACTTCCTGCAGATGCATTATATATTTTTAAGGCAGATCCGATACGCTTATTATTCCTGATCCTGAAATTACTAAAATCCTGATTGCCCATCCCTATTCTTAGAATTTATTACCTTGGAACCTGTGAAAAAATTTCTTTTTATCCTCATTGTGCTGTCGGTGTATTTTTCTCATGCACAGGTGTATCCACAGATTGGTGCTCGTTCGCAGGCATTGGGAGGAGCAACACTCGGCCTCAATGATGTTTTTTCAGCTTACAATAATCCGGGGGCATTTGGTTCCATGGAAGAAACGCAAGTCGGATTATCGGTTGAAAATCGTTTTTTGTTGATTGAAACATTGTCACAATCTCTGGCCTTTGGCTATCACACTGAAAATGCAGGAAACATTGGGCTTCACTTTCAACAAACAGGATTTAGCCTTTATCGGGATATGTTGATAGGCATGAGCTACGGCATGCAGTTTTTTGATAATTTCTCTGCTGGTATATCATTGAATTATCACCGTCTGCAATTGGGAGATATCTATGGTTCAAAAAACAATTTTTCGGCTGGATTAGGTTTGTTTTATCAGTTGAACGAGCAGTTAAACTTTGGTATGCGGGTAATGAATATCAATCGGGCAAGGTTGGCCGATTTTCAGGATGAGCAACTCCCCACGATTTTTAGTTTAGGTGCACTTTACGCATTTAGTGAAAAGGCTTTCTGGGCCGTTGACGTTGAAAAAGATTTGATACATCCGGTGAATGTTCGCTCGGGAATCGAAATTCAGGCACATGAAGTCTTCGCGGTTCGTTTCGGTTTAACTACGCACCCATTTCAAGCCACCTTTGGTTTTGGCCTGAAGTTTAAAATGATTCAACTCGATATTGCCAGTACCTGGCATACGCAATTGGGATTAAGTCCTTCGGGTGCTCTATTGTTCAAGTTCTGATGAAAAGACTATTGCTCATTATCGCTTTATGTAAATCTGCCTTCTTGATAGCGCAGGTTACAGAAGAAGAAAAGCAGCAGATTATTGAGCAAAGTATTGAGTTTATTGGCGATAACCTTGAAGATTCGGATATTGATCTGACCACCTATTTTGACGATCTCTATTTCTTTTTTGATAACCCCATCAACCTAAATAATACCAATTTTGAAGAACTCAAACGCCTGAGATTGCTTTCAGACGTTCAGATTATGTCTATTCTGAATTACATGGAGAAGTATGGCAGTATGCTCAGTATCTATGAACTCAATGCTATAGAAGCACTGGATAAAGCGACCATTGAGGTTTTGCTGCCATTTGTACGGGTAGGGGAGGCGGAAGAAGAAAAATTCAACTGGAAAAATGCATTTAAATATGGGAAAAATGAAGTTTTTCTACGGTATGAACGGATATTATCACCCAAAGCGGGTTATACCGATCCCAAAAATGATTCGCTGGTGAACGTGAACAAACAGTATTTGGGATCTCCGGATAAATATTATCTAAGATATAGAAAAACCTACCGTGATCGTTTAAGTTGGGGGCTTACTGCTGAAAAAGATGCCGGTGAAGAGTTTTTCCGCGGAACCAACAAGCAGGGCTTTGACTACTATTCTGCACACCTGTTTTTTAGGGACCTTTGGAAGTTCAAAAGTCTGGCTGTGGGCGATTTCCAGGTGAATTTTGGTCAGGGACTAACTATGTGGTCAGGTTTTGGAATGGGGAAATCGGCTAATATCTTTAGCGGAAGGCGATATGCTTATGGATTACGGCCTTATACTTCTGTAAATGAGACACAGTTTTTGCGGGGAGCGGGTTTCAGTTTGGACCTTGGAAAGAAGCTTGATTTTACGGCTTTTGCGTCTTACAAAAAGATTGATGCCAATATTAATGAAGTTGATTCTACGGATGTTTTTAACAACAGCTTTAGCTCCTTTCAGATTTCAGGATATCACAGAACATTAAATGAAATGGCTGATAAGGATGCGATTGGCGAGTTTATTACAGGTGGAGAATTTGCCTATCGAACAAAAAATTTCCGCTTGGGTGTGGCCAGTGTTTTTAGTAGATATGATCAACCGCTCAATGCCAATTTAAAGCCCTATAACCAGTACAAATTCAATAATCAGCAGTTATTGACCTCAGGTGTGAATTATCGCTATTATTTCAGGAAGCTTTCCTTTTTCGGAGAGGCTTCTTTTTCTGACAACTTTAAATGGGGTACCGTTAATGGTATTTCCTGGCATGCAGATCCGAAACTGGATCTTCTGGTTATTTACCGGAATTATGACAAAGGCTTTCAATCGTTATATTCCAATGGTTTTGGGGAGTCCTCTGATAATTCAGGCGAACAAGGACTTTATTTTGGGATTCAGGCCCGTTTGTCTAAACGAATTTCCGCTAAATTGTATTACGATCAATTTCAACATACGCACTTTAAATGGTTGACGGATGATCTCTCCGAAGGAAGGGAAATCTTTGCCCAGTTTGATTTTAAAATAAACCGTAAAGCCAGTGCATATCTTCGTTTCCGAAATAAAGTTACCGAACGCAATACCAAAGATGATATTACCGGAATAAAAGGCCAGGTCAAACTGAACAAAACCAATATCCGGTTGAACTACGACCAAAGAATAAACTCATCTCTATCCCTGAAGTCACGTATTGAATGGACCAATTTTATGTTTGGTGATGACCGCAGCACGGGGTTTTTATTGTTTCAGGATCTGGTATATAAGTTCAAGAAGGTTCCGTTGAAGTTGTATTCCCGTTTTGCTGTATTTGATGCCGAAACGTATGATGCCAGGTTGTATGCCTATGAAAATGATCTGTTATATGTTTTCAGCATTCCTTCCTATTATAACCGCGGAATGCGAACCTATCTAATGGCCAAATACGAAATTGGGGATAAAATAGATCTATGGGCAAGATGGGGCCTGTGGTCCTATCAAAATGTTGACTCCATCTCTTCAGGATTGGAAGAAATACCGGGAAATCGTAAAATGGATGTTAAATTGCAGATTAAAATTCGCCTGTAATGAACCTGATAAAAGTTCCACCAACGAGCTATGACAATTATTTTGATCAGTCGAAATTTAATTTGACATGGAAAATCAATGTGTTCATTTTTTTTACCAATCTGGTGATCTTACCCTTCATGTTCTTTTTAGCGCTGGATGAGTTTTTCGGAATTCTGTTTTCAACGCTTTTGGCATTAACCTATCAGGTGGTCTTATATCGAACGAGAAAGTATAAAACGATTGCTGTGATTTGGGTAAGTGTAGGTGTGCTGTCAACGGCCGGTTCCCTTCTCTTCATCCCAACCCTGATGCATCTTTCTGATCTCATTTTTATGTTCACGGTTATTGTCTACGCTTTCTTTACTCTGGGACGCACAGCCGGAATTGTGGTGTCTATCGGTAATTTGGTTGCCATAACCATTTACCTTGTATTTGTACTGAATACGGATAAACTATTCTTTGAACAGATCAGTGCTGTTGAAATCACAAAAACAGTGCTGATCAGCGTTTATGGGCTAACGATCACCGCGTTTATATTCAGCAAGTTTCTTGAGTTGAATAAATATGCGGCAAGTCAATATGTGGAAGCGAATCAACAACTGGAAGAGATCAACGAAGTCGTCAACAAGCGGAACGAAGAGAAGACCGTCATGTTGCGGGAAATTCATCACCGAGTCAAGAATAATCTGCAGGTAATTACCAGTTTACTTAGGCTACAGGCATCTGAAGAAACTGATGAGCGAACCTTAACCAAGTTTGATGAGGCCACGAGGCGCATTGCCGCTATGTCCTTAATACATGAAAAAATCTACCAATCTGAGGACCTGGCGCGTTTAGATTTTAATGACTATCTCCACTCGCTGGGGCATGACCTGATAGATTCTTATGCACTTACCACGGATGTGGATATTGAAGTAAAATCCGACCCAATTGACCTTTCCAATAAATACTTTGTTCCAATTGCATTGCTGTGTAATGAACTCATTTCAAATTCCCTTAAACACGCCTTCACTGATAGCCGCAGAGGAAGGATAAATGTTGAACTCGTAAGGTATGGAGAAGGTAAGTACAGAATGACCTATATGGACACCGGCAAGTGGAAACCGCCTGCTGAAGAAGTGACGTTTGGTATGGAGTTGATTCATTCGCTTATAGAGCAATTAAACGGCAGCTTTTCAAGATCGGAATTAGATACCGGTACCTGGTATCAGTTTGAGATGACCCAGTTAAATGATTGATTCCAGTGCGTTCAACACCAGTTTGTCGTTGGCTTCCTGGTCATAGAGGCATTTACCAATTCCATTGATCAGGGAAAATTGGATCACGCCGCCTTTGTTCTTCTTGTCGTTGTGCATGAGTTTAATCACCTCTTTAAAATCGTTATCAGCAATATGAACAGGTGAAAAGGATTGGGATAAGGTACTTCGAATATCATCATATTCCTGTTTGGAGATCAACGCTTTTTCACAGGATATATATGCTTCTGCCAACATGCCGGACGCTACGGCGTAACCATGTAAAACGGGCATATCATTTTTCAGGCAAAAGCCTTCCAGCCCATGACCAATTGTATGTCCAAAATTTAGCACTTTTCTCAGCCCTGATTCTTTGCTGTCTTTTTCTACAATCCGTTTCTTAATTAGAACTGAGCGGTAAATGAATTCAAGGTAGTTCTCAGTATTAACAGGATCAAATTCCCGGAGGTCGTTCCAGTAACTTTTATCTGCAATAAGTCCATGTTTAAGCATTTCTGCATAACCTGATTTTAGCTCGTCATTGGGTAACGTTTCCAGGTATCGGTCATCTATAAAAACATGTTCGGCATCTGAGAAAACACCAATTTGATTCTTATAAGGCCCCAAATCCACTCCTGTCTTGCCACCTACAGATGCATCAACCATTGAAAGTAAGGTAGTAGGGATATTTATGAATTTTAACCCTCTCTTAAAGCAAGAAGCAACAAACCCGCCAATATCTGTGATAACACCACCGCCAAAGTTAATAATCAGGTCATTTCTGCCGATTTGATACTCTGATAGTGCGCTCCAAATTTGCGTACAAACATCAATAGATTTGTACTCTTCACCTGCAGGAATCTGAATGATTTCTGCGTTAGCCAATTCAGGATAATTCGTGGTGAGATCCTGTATCCACAAATGGTACACATTTTCATCTGTAATGATCACTTTTTTTGCGTCTGCAAAGTCTTCTGTTAGAATTTCTTCAAACTGAGATTTTCCTAAGATTCCAAAGTGTATGGTGGATTGGTTATATGTGAGGTTCTCAAACACAGGATGTAAAGGTAATTAGTTTCCCTAAAATTCAATTTTAGAAGACGAATAATTCTCTTGAAAATTAGTGTCGATTGAATTTAAAAAATGATCATCTTTGCAACCATGCTTTCGTTTGACGATACTGAGATTGCATTTGCAGGCAAGTCGGACAAAGAATTGCTTTGGGCACACCGGTTATTCAAGATGATATCCAAACCGGGGCTCGTAAAATTCGGAAATGTCCTTCAGAAGGTGGCATTTGCTCTAAGACTACCTATTAAAGGGATGGTCAAAAAAACCATTTTTCGACAATTTTGTGGAGGAGAAACCATTGATGATTGTGATACCAAGATAGCAGAACTGGCTCAATTTAATATTGGAACCATTCTGGATTACTCGGTAGAAGGAATGGAGGAAAAAGAGGAGCTAGATCACACGCGGGATCAAATTATTGCAACGATTCAAAAAGCCCAGGGAAACGAAAATATTCCATTTGCTGTATTTAAACCAACCGGTATTTGCCGAACCAAACTTCTTGAAAAAGCTAATGCCGGAGAAGAAAACCTGACAGAGGAGGAGAAAGAAGAGTGGCAGTTGGTGCTGAATCGTGTAGACGCTATTTGCAAGGAAGGATACGAAAGAGATGTTCCGGTATTTATAGACGCTGAAGACAGTTGGTTTCAGGATGCCATTGACCGATTTACGGATGACATGATGGAGAAGTACAACAAGGAGAAAGCCATTGTGTATAATACCATTCAGATGTACCGAACTGATCGGTTAGATTTTTTGAAAAAAAGCTTTAAAAAAGCCCAGGAAAAAGACTTTATATTAGGCATAAAACTGGTCAGAGGTGCATATATGGAAAAGGAGATGGAGCGTGCCATTGAACGGAACTATCCAAATCCCATTCAAAAAGATAAAGCGACAACTGACCTTGACTTTAATGCCGCCTTGAGATTCATGACCAAAAATGTGGACAGAGTTTGGTTTTGTGCGGGAACTCACAATGAGTACAGCACAGTATACCTCACCGATTTGATGGAGGAGAATGGCATTGCCAGGGACGATAAAAGAATTTATTTTGCGCAATTACTGGGTATGAGTGATCATATTTCCTTCAACCTGGCAAATGCGGGTTACAATGTTGCAAAATATGTTCCTTATGGCCCGGTGAGGAAGGTGATGCCGTACTTAATGCGCCGCGCTCAGGAAAATACATCTGTTGCCGGGCAGGTAGGAAGGGAACTCGCACTTATCATCCGTGAAAGAAACCGCCGTAAAGGAAGCGAAGAGTATCATCCGGTGTAGGTTTTTTTATCTGATGTTTCAATTTACCGGTAAATCAATAATTTCACCTTTGCATCAACAAAATTGCCTTGAACAAAACAGTGTAGGTAACTAGTCTTATTATGGTGTAAATTACCCCTGCTAATCAATACTCAAATCAGAGATTTTCGATTATTGAAATACCTATGTTTTTTCATTGCGGGAAATACGGTATTTTCACTTTTGGAGGTGATTTAACGGGGTTAATTGGCTAAATTTTAATAAATTACAAATCCTTCCGAGCCCAAAACGTATCAAAAATTAGAACTATGAAGAAGTTAATACTTTTTTCTGTGCCTTTTCCGTTTCAGGAACATGGCTGTATGCTCAAAACACCTTTCCAACTAATGGCAATGTCGGAATTAATACATCTAACCCCAGTGCGAGACTTGATGTGAATGGTGACATGAAGGTAGATTCCAACCTTTTAGTTAAAGACTCCTTACGGGTTCAAAAAGACATGCGGACTGAAGGAGATTTTAGAGTTGAGGGAGAAGCCTATTTTTTCAACAAAGTTTACATGTTCGACGACTTATTGGTAGACGGAGGTGTAGAAATAAGTGCAAATCTTCAGGCAGGTAATAATGTAAAAGTAGACAACAAACTGACCGTCAGTGGTAAATCTACTTTTGATGATAATGTAAAAATGTCCGGCTTGGATTATATTCCTAATATAAACAACCCTAACATAGAATTATTAGCAAAATTACCTAGTGGGGAATTATACAAGGTAGACATCCCGGATCTTATTACTTTGATGTACTCCAAAGATTGCCAGGGTAACATACAGGATATAGCTTCACCTGCCTGGAACAATGGGTTGAACAAAATATTTGTCAATTACTCCTGTGCAAATGTAAAAGTTGGCATTCGAACTTCAGACCCGCAGTATTTTCTTGACGTAAGAGAAATGGCTCATTTGGACAGACTTAAAGTTGGTGCTATACCGGCTAATGAAGATGGTATGATCAACGGCTTTGACATCACCAATTCACGTGATCTGATCCAATTAGGAGTTTTGAACGCCACAACGCAAAATCAAAGTGATGTGCGGTTTAGGGTGAGTAATAAAGGAGCCATTTACAGTAAAAATCTGGGATCCGACCCTTCATTGGTATTGCATAATGGAACCGGACAGGCCATTATAGTTTTTGGTAGTAACGGTTCAAAGCTCTTACAGCTCGATAATAATGGCATGTTAAGAACACGTGAAATAAAGGTGGACCTGGATGCCTGGCCGGATTATGTGTTTGATGAAGATTATCAGTTACTTACATTGGATGAACTTTCTTCGTATATTAATAGGAATGGCCATTTACCAGGCTTACCTTCTGCATACGAAATTGAAGAAAACGGACTCAACCTGGGAGAAATTCAAAAAATGCAAATGGAAAAAATAGAGGAGCAGTCCTTGTATACGTTGCAATTAAATGACAGAATCTCTGATCTGGAAACTGAAAATGAACAATTGAAAAGCGAATTGGAAGAATTAAAAATTCAAATGAATGAAATACGAGAGATGTTCAAAGAATAACTGGTAAAAGTATGACAAAACAACTTGTAGTAATAATTTTCTTAAGTGGGATAACCCTGGCAATATGGTCATCTTGCAAAAAGTATGACGAAGGCCCTGCAATATCTCTTAGAACAAAAATGAACCGCTTTACCGGAAAATGGAAAGTGGTTAATATTGAAGGGAAACCCATGTTATCTAACGAGCAGTTTATAGAGTTTACTGAAGAAAACAACCCTCATCCTAATGGTGATGTAACAAAATACTATTTGGCTATTTATGACAATTTTCAGATGGTCAAACTTGATGATAATGAAGATTCTCTTTTTTCTGGGAATGGCTACTGGAGATTTTTTTTAAGTGAACCTTTTGTCAATGGAGATTGTGATGATACTGAAGAAATGCATGATAAAGAAATGATTTTGACAACTATTGATTTTAAGCTAAATGGAGATTTTTTCAAAATACTCCGATTGACAAACAAAGAGTTGAAATTTCAGTTGAGCCAGTGCTCTTATGATCAGGCTGAAATTGACAGTATGGTAGATATTATATATGAACTGGAAAAGGTGAAATAGTATGGGAAAATCGATTAAATTATTGACTACAATTGTTTTGATAGTCGTCTTCTTGGGGTGTCAAAAAGATTACCCAACGGATATTCCAAATTGGCTTGAGGAAAGAATCAAAGCAGAAAAAAAGGAATGTAGAAAGGGGGTGTGTCATTGCGAATCTTCAGGGGCGTGCCTACTCATAACCGAATATGAATTAAATAATAACGATATAATTTATGAATTTACTACAGGTTCCGGTGGTGCATTTTATTATGATTATAATGGTAATTTCATGTGTGACGCTACTTCAACCGCTGATTGCAATACATGTTTTGAATATGATATTTGTGACAAGAAAAAAATACGTGTCATTTGGGATCAGGAACCTTAAAATTTAGGCTTTTCACAAAATGAAATTAATTATATACACAGTTCCTATTAAACAAGTTAGAAGCATCATTTTACTGAATAACATAATTCGAAATTATTTTCGATTATTATTAGCCATATTTTTATTTCTTCCATTTACGATTTACGGTCAGAGCTACAGTGCTTATAATGTGAAAGAGAAATATGACGATTTGAATAGGAAGGCGATTGCTCCTTACCATTACGATAGTGTTGAACCGGATAATGATGAGGGTGTATTTGGTGAGGGAATGTCTAAAGTCCTTGAAGGTTACCTCTCTATGTATAAAGCGACTAGGGATAAAGCTTATTTGTATAAGTTTGTTCTGCAATCATTGTGCGTCATAGAGAATAGACACGACATTCAAAAGCAGTATAATAATTATAATGTAACTGATGAACCCAAATGGATGGGAGATGAAAATTTTTTTCAAGGGGATGGCCTGATTTTAGGTGCGCTAAGTCGCTTTGTTTATTTAATTAAAATTGAGGAGAATTCGCTTTATAATCTCAGTATGTATTCTTTTGGTGAGCTGAATCCAGATAATTATTTAACCCAAACTAAATACTGCAACTATTCTCATATGAATGATTTCAATACGTTTGGAGACTACGCTGATTTTATACAAGACCGAGTAGGGGAATCATTATGGTGGTTTATTCAGAATGGATTTTGGGATGACAATTTAGGGCTGGTCCAACATCCAGGTTCTGGAAAGGCTGCAACATTAAACAAACAAGTTGGTTTTAGCAGAGCATTTTTCTTTATAGGAATGACTTCTGGAGAACAAAGTTTTTTAGATAAATCGCTAATAGTAGCTAATTTATTTAAAACTGATGTCGAGTACGAGTGTCAAAATGGAATACAAAGTACCACAAATTTAGAGCCTGTCTTTAGATATGACTCTCAAAACAATGCCTATTGGTGGTATCAAAATGGATGGAGATTACCAGATGAAGATAGTGACCCAATATGTCAATATGAGGAGTTTGTTGAAGACGTGGGACATGGGTTTATGGATATTTTATTAGTGAGGGATTTTTATCTATTTCAAAATAACACTCCATTTCAACAATCAGATTTAGTCCGATTGAGAAATACTCTTACTAATCTAATCCATGATAACGGATATATTTATTTTTTAGTTAATGGCACTGACTCACCGTTTTCCGATTGTTGTGTAGCATATGCCCCTGAACGCGCATTGTGCTGGATTATTTTAAACGAATTTGATGATTATCAAGGTGCAAACCCAGGTACTGATGTATATTCAGCATTAATGCAATACTATCTTCAAATATTAGACCCCATCACCTACTCAAATTATTCCACAATCCCTTTGTTATATGATGGTTATGAAAACTGGGGTCACGCTGAAGTAGTATTAGCCCAATGGGAAAAAGAATGCCCTAACCTCACTTTATACAACCGTGATGTGGTTTACGATCAGGATTTTTTTTCCAAATGTAATTTAGTAATAGCGCCTGAAGAAGGTTCAGTTACTGAGTCTTTTGCAGAGCCCATCATTTCTACGCAAGATTTTATAGTTGAACCCAATGTAGAGTCTGACTTTTATGCTGCTACTTCAGTAACCTTTAAACCGGGTACACATTTAACAAATGGCTCTAAAATTCATGCTTATATTGATCCAGCTTTGTGTAATATCCCTGGCGGGAAATCATCCGTTCAAGTCAGTAATCACCATACGGAAGCAAAGCAAGACGAAATAAACGAAGTTCATTCTGAACAAGTATCAAATATTCCTGTAGAAACCGAGTATGAAAATGAATTAATAATTTACCCCAATCCACTTTCATCTGTATTATCGCTACACTATACATCAGTAAATAGTTGCTCTATCACAGTGGAACTGTACGACATGAGTGGTAGAAAGGTTCGTACCATAATTGATCAGGATCAGGTGAACAAAGGTTTAAACCAATTTGTTGTTGATGTTACAGATTTGGTAAGTGGGATTTATCAATGTGTTTTAACCACAAATAATGGTGTCCAATTAACGCAAAAAATCGCAAAAAGATAGATAAGGTTAAGAGTGAAAACATGCCGTTCCGTTAAGAGAGTAAACTCCAATGAAAAAATTAACATTCATACTAATTTTGATGGTAAGCATCACTGCTTGCAAGAAAAAGACCACTGTAGTTATTCAGGCTGAAGATTATATGACAGGCAGTGGTAGTGCTTATTCAGGTATGCAATATTCAGTGGTTGAAACCTGGACACCATTTTTTGAAGTAAAGAGTAATACAGTTGCAAGCGGCGTTCTTGATGAAAACGGCGCTGCATCTTTTGAGTTAAAAATGAAGGAGAACAGAAAATACAATTTAGGCATTGAAACACCTGACAATATATGTTACTCTGAGGTTACCATACAGGAACCTCTTACACATGGGGAAAACAATTTAGTGAATTTTGATTTTTTACAGTGTGGACAATTCAATATAAATTTTAAAAACGTTAATTGTGAGGGACCTGAAGATGAGTTTAAGTTTTGGTATTACTACACGGCAGATACTGAAATCTATACTTATTTAGGATATTGGAATAATGAGTATTCACCTTTAACGGGGTGTCAAGATGCAACTGTTCCTGTATATTATGATAGGCCAGTAGGAAACTATACTATCGAGTGGATGGTTGAAAGAACGAGCGGTACTACTACTGGTACAGATACATTTACAGTATTTGGGAATGATAGTACAACTTATTTAATAGAGTATTAGAGTAAAAATAAAAATATTTTTCATTTTCCCAGCTGGGGGTACGCTATGAGATCAATAATTGATGTTTAATTGCTCATTTTCAGCAATCTCCGTATATTAGTCCAACATGCGACTCACCCAAAACATACTTTTTCTGATCATTTTACTGTCAGGTGTCACGGCCTGCAAGAAAAAAACAACAGTTGTCATTCAGGCGGAGGATTATATCACCGGAAGTGGCACTGCCTATGCCGGCATGCAATATTCAGTGGTTGAAACCTGGACACCATTTTTTGAAGTCAAGAGTAATACAGTTGCAAGCGGCGTTCTTGATGAAAACGGCGCTGCATCTTTTGAGTTAAAAATGAAGGAGAACAGAAAATACAATCTGGGCATTGAAACACCTGATAATATATGTTACACTGAGGTTTCTATACAGGAGCCACTGACATACGGAGAAAACAATGCGGTGAATTTTAAATATGCAGCATGTGGTTACTTAAAATTCATTTTAAATAATACTAATTGTTTTGATTCTACTGATAAAATCGAATACACCAGAACTTGGTTGACTGGTAATAAAGGAGATGGAACAAATATCTATTACGGATGTGATTATTTTGAAGGTTCTTTTTTTCCTGTTCCCGCCGGTGACTATAAATATGATTGGGAAGTAACTAAAAATAGTGTCACAGATTTTTTTAGTCAAAGTTTTACCATAGCAAATGGAGACAGTACAATTTTTCAGATTGATTACTAAATCACATATAAAAGCAATGTAATCATTAGGGTAATGAACAAATTAACATTATTACTGGTATTGCTGATAAACCTGGCAGCCTGCAAAAAAGAAGAGAGCAAGATGTGGACAGAAGTACACGTTACGGCCACGAACTACAATACAGAAGAACCATTGGATGATATTTTCATTTCCATTGTTGAGACGAAAGACGGTTTGTTCACTACCAAAGGTGATGCTATTTATGAAAGCTTCACGGATGAAAACGGTACGTTCTATTATGGCTGGAAGGCCAAACGAAGTTCGAATGTGAGTTATGAATATGTGGTTCAGGCCAACCCGGAAAAATACCATCAGGTTGAATTTCAGCAAATAGACTATTTGCAAAAAGGAGAAAGTCATTACTATGATGTAAAATTAGTTGAGAGCGGAGCATTAAATATGAACTTTCAAAATGTTAATTGTTTTAATGAGAATGATGAGCTACGGTTTCGATATTATTTTAAGAAAAACCCGTCAGCCACAACATATATTTATATATATAGCTTCTATTGGGATGGTGAGCTCACTTTGGACGGTTGTGTTGACCTAACAGGAAATGGAGGCTACCAAGTTCTCCCTGCTGGCAACTACACAATAGAATGGAATGTGACCCGGGACAATGGATACACAGAAGGTTCAGATACTTTTTTTGTAGGAGACGGGGATAGTTTAACCTATTTACTTCAGTATTAATCCTGTTTTCAAACTAGTTGGAGTATTAAGGGACCTACTTCACGAGATCAACCATTAACGGTGAATTGCTCATTTTCAATGATCTCCGTATATTAGTCAAACATGCGATTGACCCAAAACATACTTTTTCTGATCATTTTACTGTCAGGTGTCACGGCCTGCAAGAAAAATAAAGACAAAGATCCTGAGCCCGTTAATTGTGCATACAACAGCGGTTCGTTTGAGATAAATGTTGCCGGTGAAGATCATGAGCTGCAACTTGATTCGCAAACCAATTTTACCATTGTTTATAACTGGTTCGGATATGAAGAAAGCGCTATGGTGATCATTGGTAAAGATCAAAATGCCGAGTCAGTTTATATTGAAATGGCCGTCCCGGGAATTATTACTGAAGGATCAACTTCATACAACAATACCGACCTGGATTTTGATTTCTTTGATATAGACCTGGATACAAACGGTTTATATGTTTCTGAAGTTACTTTTGACGTTGTGGAGAGTCAATTTGATTCAAGTCAGGGAATTTACACGCCAATAAGAGCTAATTTTAGCGGCACGGCTCATTCCTACCCATGGGTCAACGGGCAGCCACCTTCAGACACCCAAACATTTAGCGGCTCGCTTTGTCTCAACGGTTTGGTGATGTAATCACTAATCCATTTCTCCCACAAAAGCTTCATTGAAATTCACCAGGTACAATTTTTCACTGGCACGCGTAATGGCTGTATACAACCAACGCATATATTCTTCGTTCCACATCTCCGGTGTAAAATAACCCTGATCCACAAAAACAACGGGCCATTGGCCACCTTGTGATTTATGTACCGTTACTGCGTAGCCAAATTTCACCTGTAAAGCTTGAAAATAGGCATTCTCCATAACTTTTTTATTGCGGATACGTTTGTTGCGTTCCGTGGGATATTCTTCCGTCGCAATCCGGTAAAACAACTCTTTGAGTTCTTCCCGGGGAACATTGGCGTTCTCCGTATAAAGTGCTTTTGTCATTAGTTTAACTTCTACCTCAGGCATGTTCGGGTAATCAATAAATCGAACCAAAACCTGCACAAACTCCCAACCAAATTCTTCTTCACGCTTCAGAATTTTATTGATCTTGATCAATTCTCCATTAGCGATAAACCCTGCCTCTGATTTGGGTTCCAGCCAAAAATAGTTGTTGTGGACCACCATCATTACGTCTCCTGCATTGATGTCATCCTCCTGCCATAGTACCCGGAGTCTTATTTGTTGATTAAATTGATTGGCTCTTTTATTTGAACGGGTTACAATCATCACATTGTCCTGTCCGTATTCATGGTAAGCCGATTCTATCGTATCTTGTAATTCATATCCGTTAAGTACCACGGCATCTGTTTGGTTGTGATTCAGGAGCGGAACAACATCCTCAAAATTTCTGAGCTGCAGGGAAATGTCTAAAATACCGGATTCCGACTCTTGTCGGACAACTTCCTTTAATTCTGTGGTTATGACATCAAAGGCGTAGTTTTTACTCATGAACTCAGCATCCAGAGCCGGGCTTTTTTCCATCCCTACCGGTGGTAATTGTCCTTTATCCCCAACAAAAATGAGCTTACAATTGTCTGCAGAGTACACATATTCCAATAAATCCTCCAGAAGATCTCGCATACTAAAGGAGTTCTTGTCCGTTATACCTGAAAAAGTTGATACCATGGAAGCTTCATCAACAATGAAGATGGTATTTGTCCTTTTATTTTCTCCAAGCCGAAAGTGGGTGCTGCCGTCCTGGCTGTTGACAAAGTAAATAGATCGGTGAATCGTATGAGCACGTTTTCCGCTATAGTTGGAGAGTACTTTGGCTGCTCTTCCGGTGGGAGCCATCAGGTAAGATTTGATTTTGAATTCAGAAAGTGCGTTAACAAAACCCGAAATGAGCGTGGTTTTTCCGGTTCCCGCAAATCCACTGAGTAAAAAAATCTCAAATTGTTTGTCTGATGTAATAAATGAGGAGAGTTTATCTATGGCTACATGTTGGTCGTTGGTTGGAGTGAAAGGTAAATTGGAAGTAAATTTTTCGGTAAATGTGGTTCTGTCGAGCTTATTTTTCAATGGATTGCCGTTAATGGTTGAATCGTTTATTTAAATATGTAAAAAATATATTGACTGACAGAACGAGCATGAAAAAAAATTGTAGTTTTGTTCGGTAAGTTAAATGCTAACTAAACCTAACGCATGAGTGCACTTGACATAGTAGACGACATATTTTATTATATAAAACGATACATTTTCCCGGCACTGTTTTTAGTTCTGGGTGTTTTTGCTCTTTTCGCCGCTGTCACTCCTCAGGAAATTGAGTTGAATAACGGTCAGGTTTTACAGGTAGAGCAAAATAAACTTTTCCTGGCTGGATCTTTGGTTCTGATTATTGGAAGCGTTATTTGGGTTCTATACCTCGTCGGGGTTATTAATTCAATGGTTGGATATGTTGTGATGACACTCTTGGCAATTGGATCAGCAGTTGTGATTTACTATGATTATGTTGTGGTGAGAGAGCAGGTGCGATTTGAAAACATGTATGCCGAACGTGCAACAGAGATTAAAACCCGGATCATGGACATTAAGGCGGCACAGTTAGCATATAAAGAATCTAAAGGAACCTTCACAGATAGTTTTGACGACCTGATCAAATTTGTGAAGAACGGAGAGGTAATGGACTTTATTAAAAATGGCTCATTACCGGATAGAAGAATCACTCCTGAAGAAAGAGATTTGATTTATGGTGACGACCGTCCGATTGATAAGTTGATGACAGAAGAAGAAGCTACATTCCTGGCCAGAAAAAATGGCGGAAAAATTGATGGAAAAGATTTTCAACGAGATACCATTTTTGTTTCTGTGATGGAGTCAATATTTAACTCCGATCGTTATCAAACAGCTCGTGAAAAGCTTGGTGGACAAATACCTTTCCATCCAGACTCTATGCGCTATGTACCATATTCACAGAATCCAGCTGAAATTGACACCGGTTCAGTCATGAAAGGTGATTTACGCGTGGCTACACTCCGTATCCTTATGACGCATCCAATGCAACATCCAATTGATGGTTACGTGGATTATACGGTAGGAGCACTGGATGACAATCACCTCAGAGAAAGCTGGGATAAATAATTGGGCATGTCCATTAGAAAAGAGGACGCCTATCAACATGCCTTGTGCATGGATTTACAAAAAGATAGGCTGAGGTATGCTATAGTGTCCAAATCTTCAAAAAAAATCGTACATCAAAATACGCTGGAATTTGACAGTTTTGATCGGGATACTATTCAACCATTGCTAACAGAAGAAGTACTCTTTTACGATTATGGTGCCATTGTGGCAACCGGTGGTGGCAAAAGAAATACAATTATTCCGGTTGATCTATTTAATTACTCCAAAGCAGACGACATTTTTCGCCTTAACTTTTCTAAACCTATCGATAACCTCGATTACAATCGAATTCCTGAGTTGGGCATAGTCAATATCTATGAAATGCCACTCTGGATCAAATCACTTTTTGTTATCAAATTTCCACGTGTAAAACTGGTTCATCCGGTAACGGTCATTTTAAAAGGCGTTTTTGACCGTGACGCCTGGCGACAAAAAATTCATCTTTATTTTGAAGGCGATAGCTTTTACCTTCTGATTACGAACAAAAACAAACTGGAGTATTTTAATCGCTTTGATTTTACAAACCTGGCGGATATGGTCTACCATATTCTCTTTGTTTTGGAACAAAAAGAAATTGACCAGAATTCGGCGGATGTATTGCTTTACGGAGTAACCAACGAATGGGATCTAAAAGAAGAATTTCAGACCTTTTTTAAGCAGCCTGTTCAGATATCTGATGAAGAAGAACTATCCGATAAATTCATCCTTGCAAAACAATTGCTTTGCGTATAATTAGTGGTAAATACAGAGGTAAAAGAATCCAACCTCCAAAGAAGTTTCCTTCACGTCCCACTACGGATATGGCTAAGGAATCACTCTTCAATATTCTTAGCAATCAGGTAGACTGGGAAGATATGGAAATTCTCGATCTCTTTGCAGGAACAGGCAATATCTCCCTGGAGTTTATTTCCAGAGGCGCCAAAAGTGTTTTGAGTATTGACAAACATCCACTTACGGTGAGACATCTCAACCACTTGCAGAAAGAATGGGATGTTGCAAATTGGTCCATATTGAAGAAGGATGTGTTTAAATTTTTGAAGGAATACGATCAACAGTACGATCTGATTTTTGCAGATCCACCATTTGGTATGAAGGAAACGGACCAACTACCCTCCTTAATTTTTGAGCGGAATTTACTAAAGGAAAACGGAAGATTAATTCTTGAACACGGGAAGGAAAACACCTTTGAAACACATGAGCATATCTATGATCAAAGGCGTTACGGAGGGGTGTATTTCAGCTTTTTTCGTTGATAAGTACGCGGCTTCTTTCCTACTGAATGCTCAATTTCATGTACCTTTACCTAAAACCCTGAATTAATGAAGTCAATTGGAGTTTTTCCCGGATCCTTTGATCCTTTTACTAAAGGCCATGAAGATATTGTGCGCCGATTTGTTCCCTTATTTGATGAAGTGATTATTGCCATTGGTGTCAACAGTAAAAAGCAATACATGTTCACACAGGATAGTCGCCAAAATCATATAGAGGAGCTTTTCAAAGATGAAAGCAAAGTGAGTGTTGAAACCTTTCAGGGACTCACTGTAGATTTTTGTAAGCAAAAAAAGGCCCAATATTTGCTTAGAGGTATAAGGAATGCTACAGATGCAGATTATGAGCGTTCTATTGCACAAATGAATCAGCAACTTTCAGGAATTGAAACACTGTTTTTGATGTGTGATGCTGCGCTTTCCCCAATTAATTCATCAATAGTCAGAGAAATTAAAAAGAACAATGGAGACATATCTGCATTTGTAACAAAAGATGAGCTATTGATTATAAATTAAAATGCAAAAACTAATTACCATATTATTGGTGTTTATTGCCTTTTCAGGCTTTGCACAAAAACATGAAATTGTCGGTTATGCACCAGCATTTGTAGGCAAGAAAGCTGAACTGTACACCTATCAGGATTACATTACCATGACTCGCGTAAAATTGGGAGAAGGTATGGTTAGTCCGGAGGATAGTTTGTTCCATATTGATCTCAACATTGGAACAACGGTAAAGGGGATTATCGTTATAAACAAGACCGAAGCGCCGTTGTATCTTGATCCCAAAACCTCGTATGACATTTATTTTCCTGAAGCAGAAGATCAACCCACTAGTTTTCAAAATCGACGCTCAGAAATCTTGTTTTTCGGTCTGGATTCAACAGATATTAATTATCGCGTACTTCAATATTATCAATGGTTTGATACGTTTGTGGCGTATTACGAAGAACAAATTGCAGGCGGACGATTTTTAACGTATTTGGATACTTTCAAACTATATGCCCAGGAAGCTTATAAAGATGTGGAGGATGAGTACTTTATCACGTTTGTCAGGTATAATATTGCACAAATGCAACAAACTTTCGGAGGTAATGCCAAGAGTGCCAAAAGGTTAGAGACATTTCTAAACTATATTCAACCTTTTCCATTGTATTACGAGAATGATCAATACATGAAGTTTTTTAGAGGATTCTATTCGCAGAACTTTGATGATCTTGCTCCGGCCATTGAAATTGATGTCAACCAGGCAATAGCACAGGCGAGCCCCACCATGCTTATGGCGGCATTGAAAAAGGATCTCTTTCTGGCCAATCCTGAAATAAGAGAGATGGTGATGATTGATAAATTAGGAAAACAGTTTTACGAACGTAACGACCAGAAGCGAAATATTCTTGTAATTCTTGATTCACTGACTGAGTTTGCTGCATTTCCAGGAAACCGAACGGTAGCAAAAAATGTAAAAAGATATTTGACAAGCCTGGAACCTGGTTTTCCTGCACCGACGATAAGTCTCGTCAGTGAAAAAGACACATCTAAAACTATATCCTGGAAAAAATATGAGGGAAAGTTCGTGTACTTTAACTTCTTTGAAACCTGGAATGACCAGGCCAGAACAGACATGAGGATAATTGCTGAACTGAAGAAAAAATATGGTGAGTATGTTTCCTTCTTATCCGTCTGTACCAATGAAAACAAAGAAGATTATGAGCGGTATATGAAGGAAAACCCGGAGTATGATTGGGATATTGTATATGTAGGTAGTGATAGCCATTTGAAATCAGATTACAGGGTTTCTATTGTTCCCGCCTATTTTTTAATTGATCAATCCGGATTTATTGCTTTGGCACCTGCTCCTACACCTTCTCCGGATGGTGAATATGAATCTATTGATAAGACTTTCTTTTACATTAAACGGGCATTGAGCCCCACTCATGGAAATCACGTCGGAGACCCGTAAGTCTTTTACAAATAATTTGTATTATTAAGTAACCAAACTTGATGAATGCAGGCTTACCAATTTTACTCCAAACTTAAAAACGACGCTTTTAGCCTGATATATATGGGTGAGTTTGATGATGAACTCACGGGCCTTCTCATGAGAATTCAAGAAACGAGTACCGGAGAAGACCGCAGCATGAAAAAACGCATGTCTTATCTTATTGCAGAGTGTTTTCAGAATATCATCCGGCATTCAGATGAAGAAAAGGATCACGATATTGATCTCACTTCAAAGATGTTTATGATGCGTAGCCAAAGAGGTACACATTACCTGGCCTCATCAAATCCCATAGAAAAAAGTAATATCGCCAAACTAAGCGAGTCGCTGGAGTCACTAAAAAACTTAAGTGAAGAGGAACTAAGAAAAATATACCTTGAAGCCCTCGGAAATAACGTGTTAAGTGAAAAAGGAGGTGGGGGATTGGGCCTGATTGAGATGGCCAGGAAAACAAAAAATCCACCTAAATATGCATTCGAATCCATCAATGAACAATTCGCAAACTTTTTCTTTCAACTTATGTTGGATACTGAAGGAAAAGAAAAGGATCATCTGGAAATAAATGATACGATTGAATTGTACGAAGAAATGGTGAATTCAAATATTGTATTGTTGAGAAAGGGAGACTTTTCACAAGAATCAATTTTACCCTTATTTCAACTCTTTGAATCTAACCTTCAATTGAAAAAAGAAGATTTGGTTTTTAAGAAAAAGAGTTTGTACATCCTGATTGAATTACTGCAGAACATGAATAGGCATGCCGAAGTTATTGATGGCAACAAAGAAGGTCTGTTTACTATTTCGTTTAAAAATGGAATTTACATCATGGAAACAGGCAACTTTGTGAAGAAAGAAAATGCCGCAAAATTGAAGGAACATATTGATTCGCTTAAGGGATTGGATAAGAAAGAACTAGCCAAACGCTATAAAGAACAATTGCTGGATGACACGGTGCGAGAAGATCATGGAGCAGGAATTGGAATTATTGAGATGTTTAGGCAAAGTGATGGCGAAATAATGTATAAATTTACCGACGTGAATGAGCATTATTCGTTCTTCACATTGAAGGCAACACTATAAAAACACATAAGCTATACCTATGTCCGACAGTCTGATCCAGGAAGGAACAGAAGAAACACCAGATGTTCAGTTCGACAGGACTGCAAACGTATTTAAGATCTCGGGTAGATCTTATCCTGAAAATGCTATGGAGTTTTATGCCCCTTTGATTAGTTGGATGGAGAGTTATGGGGAGAACCCGAACCCGGTAACCAATCTGGTTGTAGATCTTGAGTATTTTAATTCAGGTTCGGTAAAGCAAGTGTTTAAATTGTTGTATGCTGTAGAGGACATCCTTGAAACAGGAAAAGAAGCTAAAATCACCTGGTGCTACAAAAAAGGGGATGAGCTGATGTTACAAAAGGGTGTAGAGTTTCAAAAATTCCTGGATATCCCCGTTGTTTTACAAGAAGGTTAGACCTGAACTCCGATCACAAGGATGTCATCAATTTGGTCTGTGTTGGCCATCCATTTTTTCATGCGCTCTTCCACAATTTGCTTTTGCTTGTCCATAGGCTTGCCATGAATTTCTTTCAGCATTTCCTTCCATCTTGGGACATTAAACTTCTCGTTGTTCTCCCCACCAAACTGATCCATGTAGCCATCTGAAAATCAATAGATGTTTGAACCTTTC
>JABURP010000041.1 GCA_014762645.1 Crocinitomicaceae bacterium | reverse complement strand
AGTGTAAGCTGAAAAGAAAATATTTATATCTTCAAAACAAAATTAAATTAAAGACTTAAGCTATGGGAATATTAATTGGGGGTGGTGTTGTCGTTATTGTTGGGGTTATACTTTGGATAATTAAAGGAAAAAAAGAAAGCCAGTCAGCTGCTATGGAATTAGCTGATACATCTACAGTTGCTGCCGTAAATGAGAATTTTACGAGTATCACCGGTTCACTAGGTAGCGGAAGCTTTACCCATTTTGTTGAAATAAAAGGTAAAGCTCATACATCCACACCATTGACTTCAGAGTTGGCAAAAGAGGCGGTTGTTTATTACAAATCAACGGTGGTTCATAAATATGAAAGACTGGAAGAAAAAAAAGACAGTAATGGAAATATAAGAAGAGACTGGGTGAAACGTCAGGAAACTGTCGCCGAGAATGAACACTGGGCAGATGGCTGGGGCGTAAAAGACGATACTGGATTTATTAAAATTGATCCGGCTAAAGCTAAGCTGGATGCGGAGAAATTGCTGACAAAATTTGAAAAGGGTGATAACCCACGATCAGGACTGAATGTTAACCTGGGTGGCTTAAATCTTAACATTGGTGGTAAAAATGACTATCGTTCAATTGGCTACGATTATACAGAATACGGAATAAAAATTGATTCTGATCTCTATGTATTGGGAGATGCGAATGACAGAGATGGAGAACTTAGAATTTCAAGTCCTCAGGACAAAAAACAACCTTTTATAGTTTCCACGAAATCAGAAGATGAACTGGTATCTGGTTTGGGGTCATCCATTAAAGGATTGAAGATTGGAGCCTACATTTGTTGGGGGCTCGGAGCTGTTGCGATCATAGTAGGAGCACTAAAAGCAGCAAGTATTATTTGATTGAACGGAAAAAATATACCTTTGCCCACTTAATTGTCATATGACAATTCACTCAACAATTTAATATTATGTCAAACGGATTATTAGAAGGAAAAAAAGGGATCATTTTTGGAGCCCTGAATGAACAATCTATTGCCTGGAAGGTTGCTGAACAAGCACATGCTCAAGGTGCTAAGTTTACCCTCACAAATGCGCCTATAGCTATGCGTATGGGAGAATTAAATAAACTTGCTGAAGATACCGGTTCGGAAATTATCCCGGCTGATGCTACCAATCTTGAAGATCTTCAAAACCTGTTTGAAAAATCTATGGAAGTTCTCGGAGGCAAGATTGATTTTGTGCTCCACTCAATTGGAATGTCCGTGAATGTAAGAAAAGGAAAACATTATACAGATGAAAATTACGATTGGACGCTGAAAGGTCTTGATGTATCTGCCTTGTCATTTCATAAAGTATTACAAACGGCATACAAAATGGACGCAATCAATGATTGGGGATCTGTTGTTGCACTATCGTATATAGCGGCGCAACGTGTTTTTCCAGATTATAACGATATGGCAGACAATAAATCGTACTTAGAGTCAATTGCGCGTAGTTTTGGATATCACTACGGTGTAAAAGCTAATGTACGGGTAAATACTATTTCACAATCTCCTACTATGACAACGGCTGGGAGCGGTGTGAAAGGGTTTAATGAATTTATTAATTACTCGGAGAAAATGTCACCACTTGGTAATGCCTCAGCACTTGACTGCGCTAACTATTGCGTGACTTTATTCTCTGATTTGACAAAGTATGTGACCATGCAAAATCTTTATCATGACGGAGGCTTCTCCAACACGGGCGTCTCGCAGGAAGTGATAGAAAAATTTGCTGAATAATCACGATTTAACTAAATTCAACCCTGACCCTGAGTCGGGGTTGTTTATTTTTAACGCCTTATGAAAAAGATTCTTACTCTACTATTCATATTTTCTGTTGTAACCTTAAATGCTCAAAGTGAGTATGTTGCCTGGCCTTCAGCCGGTAAAGGGGTGTCATCTACATTCGTAACTGATTATCATTGTCTGGGAATTAATCCCGCTAACCTGGGTTGGCAGGCTTATGATGAGAAGAAAGTAACCATGGGAACTTCTGAATTTGGAATGTCAATTTATTCGGAAGCTTTAGCCAAGCAAGACTTGCGTGATAATATTTGGGCAGTCGTAAAAAAAGGTTCGTTGGACACGTTGACTTATGACCAGAAAATTCAGGCAGCTGAAGGTTTCGCATCTGATTTTGCTTTTAACTGGGACTACAACATGTTTGGGGTTTCTTATCAAAGTGAAAAATTTGGAGGAATCGCTTTCTCTTTAAGATCTAGAGCAACATGGAATTCCAGTTTTAGTTCGTCTTTTTCAGACATTCTTTTCCAGGGAAAATTTTCAAGCCACTTTGATTCACTGATGTATTTTAATGGTACAGACACTACAACTATTGCCAACTACCAGGGCATGTCGCAGGATTCTGCAGAAAATGTACTGAGTGGACAGGCTTCTGTTCCGTTGGGGCTTGGAGAAATTATCGGTGACAGTTATTTGAGATTATCCGTAAATAGAGAATTTCATCTGGGGTATGGAAGAAGGTTGTTTGGAAAGGATTCAACCTTTGCTTTATACGCTGGTGTTGGAGCTAAGTACATTCAGGGAATAGCCATGATGCAGCTGGAAGGAGATGGAGCAGGGGGTTATCAGATGATCTCAGCCTTTAGTCCAGGGTTTGATCTGGATTATGGAAATGTAAGAAACTGGAATCCATCAAACATACCGGGAAAAGCACAAACATTTTGGAGAAGTCCTGTAGGTTATGGTTTTGGTGTTGACTTTGGTGTGAATATGATGGTTCTCAATAAATTACACCTGGCGGCTTCGGTAACTAATATAGGAAGCATGAAATATACGGGGAATGTTTATGAAGGAACAGATACCTTGATTATCAACTATTCTTCACCCGGTATTAAAGATATGAATGTGGCCAATTCAGTGCCTGAGATGCTCGAAAGTACAGGACTTTTTAATTTAAGAGGCAGGGAGGAAACAACCATTAAGCTTCCTGCAACTATGCGTTTTGGAGCAAGCCTGGAAATTGCCAAGGTTGCCCATGTTGGAGTAGATTTGGTTGCCCCATTTGACAAGACATTACCCGGTTCCATCAACGGATTTGCCTGGGGAATTGGAGGAGATATAATCATTAAAGCGGGTAACAGTCAAATATTCCTAATGACGGGTGTTACTGGTGGCGGCGGATATGACTACCAGGTACCAGTTGGTGTGAATTTTGTGCTTGGTGGAGGAGCATATGAAGTGGGTATAGCTTCTCGAGATGCAATTACCTTCTTTGCACAAAATAAACCGACCATCTCAATGGCCTTTGGGTTTGCAAGAGTGAGGTTTTAACCAAAACTGACTCCTAAACCTGCATACACTATTTGAGGAAATCCAATACCAGTGCGAAAGAGAAAGTTCTTGCCTGGTTTTTGGTATCTGTATCCTATATTCACAACAGGTAAAATAAGCAGATTATTAGCGCTAAAAGATCTGTATTTAAAGGCAATTGTAGGCCCTATGACCCATTCTAAATGATTTGCTTTTTTACCATAGAAATGCTGATACAGTAAGGCCATGTAGACCGCGTCAAACCCGGTGCCCAATTCCATTCCGCCGGCAATTCTAAGAATATTGGAGTTATAAAATTTACCTTGATGTTCTGAGATAATACGCTCATAATTAAGAGTCGCCCCATATAACAAGTTACCCGTCAAAGAAATATTATTTCGTTTAAAAAGGGCAGCCGAATTATTCTGTGCGTTTAAAGGAATAATCGTAACAAAAGCAATGATGGTCAGTATCCACTTCATAATGAACAAACTTAATATGATTTAGAATTCCTTGGTGTGATACTTATCATTCTTTTAAATGAATATAGTCTGATTTAAAGAATTGGCTAATAGAAAAGTACAGTAGCGTTTAGCTGATTTATTTTAGCATAATTTTTATTTCGTTCAGCATGAGGGCGGTTGCACCCCAAACAATTCTGTCGTCAATGATAAAGCAAGGAATATCTTTTAAAATCATTCCGTTAGAAAGTTTAATCGGCCTTTTCTGCAACGTTGATTCATCCAGCAAAAGTTCCAGATCAAAAGGAATTACTTCCTTTACTTCACGCGTGGACAGCACAAATTCAGGTACGTTTTGGTGAAATCCAATATAAGGGTGCACCAGGAATTTACTTACAGGAATATAGACATCCGTAAGTTTACCAAGTACATCAATATCAGAAGGGGGAATTCCAATCTCTTCATGGGTTTCTCTCAAGGCAGTGGCTATCGTATTATCATCCCAATCTTCCATTTTTCCACCCGGGAAACTAATTTGTCCACCGTGACTGCCTTTGTAGTCATTGCGCTGTGTTAAAATGAGTTTTGTTTTACTTTTTTCTTCGTAAAAAAGTGCTAAAACGGCTGATATTCGATAGTTCTCTGCAGTTTTCAATTCTTCGGAGGCCACTCTGCGTGTAGGAAACATCTCTTTATGCGCAACTTCGCCCGGTAAATCGTTTAAGGCGTATTGAATTTTTTTGTAAATTGTAGGAAGCTGCTTCATGAATTACGGTTATCCGTCTTTCAAATTTGGAAAAAATGATTGAAACTTCGTCTACATTCATTACAAAATTGGATGAAGATACGCTAAAGGTGATTTTTAAACCGAACTCGTATCTTTCAATGGAGGAGTACGAATCATTGTTGGACTATTATAGATCATTATTAGGAAGGGATTCAGGTATTAAGTTCTTGGTGATAATTCAACCTGGGTTTAAAATGGAAAAACAGTATTCTCATTTTTTCAAGAATCATTATAAAACAAACTTTAAGCGGGCTGAGGCATTTGTATTACTTCATCCGCCCACAAGGATGTTTTTTAATGTTGGAATTAAATTAGTGAAACCAAAACACCCGGTGAAATTGTTCAATAAGGAAGAAGATGCCTTAAATTGGCTGAAAAAAATTTAGCGCCTTGAAAGAACCGAGTACAGAAACCCTTTTCCAAATGAAGCAAAAATTTTTAGCTGAAATACCTCACCCAAAATTAATCGACAAACAAATCAATCGATTAACGGCGTATAGCAGTCTTCAAACAAAACAACATATTGATATTGTACTGCCTGATAGAAAAGAGGAGCTAGCGACCTACTTACAACATTATATCGATCTTTTAATGCCGTTAAAGCTGAAAATTGCAAACAGTCGTTCCGCGAAACCACTGCTTATTTCATTACAGGAGTTAAAAGAATTGCAGTTAGCAATGATTTCTAAGTTAGAATCGTATTACCCTAAAGACAAGGCACCAAAAGTAACAACGATAAAACAATCGGATCCATTTTTAGTTTACGACTACCTCAAGGAGATTCAAACACAACAACTGCAGGAAAATCAAATAAAGAGCTATCTTTGCAGACAATTTGAAAAGCAGGACGAAAATATTTACAGTCCGCTTTTAAAAGGCGTTTTGAGAGCAAACTTAATTGTTCAGCATGACCGATAAATATGCGAAATTCAGAGAGATTTTTGAGAACCAGAATTTTCCCTTGGTTTATCCCTTCAAATTTGTGATAAAAAAGGATGAAAAGAAAATGATTCGCATTAGAAGGATATTTGATGAAACAGCTGAAATAAGTATCCGTGAGTCAAAGAATGGGACTTATACATCCATTACAATTAAACAAATGATGTTGAATACGGACGATATTATTATGAGGTATCAACAAATGGAGAGTATTGAAGGAGTTATAGTACTATAAATGGACAGTGTAGATAAGTGGAAGATCGTATTAGGAGTGTTTTATGTCATTACGGCATTAGTGCTCTGTGGTGTAGCATATACAATGTTAATTAAGCGTTTTAAGCGTAACAAACTTTCAGCACTCAATGCTATTTCTTTGATAACCTCACGTGACAATGTGTTTTCTGCAAAAACCCGGTTCTTAATTGTGGCTCCTGAAGCGTGTCATGTTAAAGTAGAGTTAATGGATGCGAATGAAAAACCAATTGTAACGCTGGTCGATCAGGAACTAACTGAAGAAGAATTGCCTTTCGATTTTGACCCGGCACACTACGAATCGGGTAAATATTATTTATATTTAAGCACGGACAACGCTAAGATTCTGCGTAGTATCACAATAGTAAAATAGCACGTTCGTTACAGATATTATGAGTGCTTTAGCTAAATATTTAGTAATTCTATCACTTTTTATTGTTCCGTTGTCAGTATCCGGACAGCAAAATAAAATGTTTGAACCTACCGGAAGTTTAAGTATTGATATTGGAATACCGGCGCAAGGAAAAAATGAATCCTTTGGACGGGTAATGAATGGCCTTTTTAATGGGGGAATCAACTATCAATACAATGTTTTTAAGGGATTAACTATAGGCGTCGGAGTTAAGTATTCATATTTTATTATAAACACGTTCGCATTAGATAATGCCAATTGGAGAGGCGGATTACACATGCCTTCTGTATATGGAAAAATAGGATACGAACGTTTTATAACTGAACGATTTTCCATCAACGGTTCGGTTCGCTTGGGATATACGGAAATGATTTCGACAAACGATTCTTGTAAGGTAATCAATGGTGGTCCGCATTTAGAAGGATCATTTTTTATGGAACCACAGGTTGAGTTGTTGTTCACAACGGATAAAGAATCTCCAAGTGGCTTTAGTTTAATGATTGGCTATGTAATTAATTCCAGCGAGTTTGGACCGCGCTATTTGTGTATGGAATCTATCCCTAATCTTTTTGAAGAAGATTACGTGGGTATAACCAGATTTCTCAGTATCGGTTTTGGATACCGGTATTATTTGGGACGAAGATAGTTTTGAAACCGGCAACAAAAAAGGTTATTTTTACGTAATTAGTTCAAAGAACGGTCAGAGATGAAATTTAAATCAGGCATATATTTTATAATCACACTCGTGATAGTGGTTGCTTGTAACAAGGTTGAACCACCTGACGACAATGGATTGCCTGATGGGGCGACACCTTACACCGAAAGTGATATACAATTTGTTCCATACACATCTGGGAATAAAGTGTTTAAGCGTATGCCGGCTTTAGACTCAACGTTAATTTTAGAATTTAAAGAGCGTATTCGAACAGAAGAATATTTTGCCTGGGATCAAACCTTTTTTACCTTGAGCGTAGATTCTGAATTAGAACTGGAATTGCGTTTAAGGTATCTTCAGACTGAAGATGAATCACAAAAAACATTGGCTTTGTACATGCCTTACCGAGATGGTACCAGTCAGGACAGTATCCGTCAAAACGTGTTTGAAATGCCCATAGATCCGACGAATTTGTCAAACAGTTTTTTTCAAAATCACATTGTATACCATGATACCATCATAATCAGTAGTGTTGAATGGTATGATGTGTATGAAGTAAATGAACTTGTTTCAACTGACCCTGGTAAGGACGGCCCTACCAATTTTGATAAAATCTTTTACAATAAGATTTACGGAATAATCCGAATGAATCAAAAAAATGGTACCGATTGGGTGTTACAACAATAAGCAGTGCAACCCTGATGTCTAAATACGAAGTTACATTTCTTGGAACCGGAACCTCACAAGGAATACCTGTTATTTCTTGTGACTGCGAAACCTGTCTTTCTGATGATCCGAAAGATAACCGTTTGCGTACGTCTGTAATGATAACTCTTGGAGATAAAAACGTAGTCATTGATACCGGTCCTGATTTCAGACAGCAGATGCTGAATAATGAAGTGCAAATGGTGGATGCAGTTTTATTTACACATGAGCACAAAGATCATATTGCCGGTATGGATGATATTCGTCCTTTTAATTTTAAATCCAGAAACCCAATGGAAATTTATGCTTCTGAACACGTTCAACAAGCATTGAAAAGAGAGTATCATTATGTGTTTCACAATGATGGTTATCCGGGAGTACCAAAAGTGAACCTTCACAGTATTGGGGATGAATCGTTCAAACTTTTCGGAGAAGAAATCATACCTATTAACGTTTTACATTACAAGCTTCCTGTTAAAGCTTTTAGGGTTCGGGGGGTTACTTATATCACAGATGCAAATTTTGTAGCTGAGGAAGAGTTTGATAAAATTAAAGGAACGGAGATACTGGTTGTAAATGCGCTCAGAAAGAAAAAACACATATCTCATTTTAATCTTGAAGAGGCCCTTGAGTTTATTGAGCGCGTGAATCCTAAAAAGGCCTATTTAACACATATTAGTCACCTGATGGGCAAGCATGCAGATGTATCAACTGAATTGCCGGACAATGTTGAAATTGCTTACGACTGAATTAAAATTTCATTTTCATGAAGAGAGTGGCAAAAGGAGTTTTCATCATTTTTGGTATACTGACGGTCTATTTGATTTGGACCGTGCTTAACGAAGCAACGAAAAATACCAAATATGGTAGTTTTGGTAGCATTGTTCCGGAAGATTATCCGATAATGGGTATTGATGTTTCAAGATACCAGGGAGAAATTAATTGGAATTTGGTTAGGGACATGCGCAGTGGTGATGATTCTATTCAGTTTGTTTTTATAAAAGCAACTGAGGGTGTCAGTTTAGAAGATCCAATGAAAAGAACTAATGCTTATGGTGCACGTGGGGCTGATATAGACTATGGATTTTATCACTTTTATATCCCTTCATTACCTGCATGGAAACAGGCACAGTTTTTTTGTGAAGAGATAGGGGGATACAATTTTGATTTGAAACCGGTTATAGATATCGAGGCAGATACAGATATGTCGGGAGATGATCTTAGAGATTCTGTAAGAGTGTTTCTAAATTTCGTTGAAAATCGCTTAGGTGTTCGCCCCATCATTTATACTTATTCAAAAATGTATGAATCTAAACTGAGAATGCTACCGGAATTATTTTGGATTGCTAAATATTCTCGAGAATGCAGAGCAATGGAAGAAGATGAAGAAGTGATATGCTGGCAATTTTCAGAGTCAGGAACTGTGGACGGAATTGCAGAAAAGGTTGATTTAAATGTAGCTAAGGAAAATTTCTTTGAGCTAATTAGTAGATAAAAAAAGAGCAGGCATCTGTGATTTGTGTAGAGATTTTCATTTAACCCAAAACTTATGAAAAAGTAATACTTCTACGATCAACTTGAATACCTGCTCAAGATCTTTATGTTGTTTGTCGTAAGTGCGTTCACTTACCTTACATTCTTTCTTAAATTCTTAACAGTTAAATTACCAAATTGTGTATTTATCTGCTTTAACAAAGTTAAGAATAAATTTACATTAATTAATACGAAGCACAAATAAAAAAGAAGCTTTTCTTAAAAAATATTTAAGCGGTTGTATTGTTGTGTGAATAGTTTAATGTTCACCATGTCCATCATCCTCGTCTTCATCTTCGTCTGACTCAGGAGGATAGAGTTTAGGGTCGTCTTCATGACCTGTAAGTTTATCAATAATTTCTTCTAGCTGAGAAATGGAGAGCTGCTTAAACTTAATGACTTTGTTTTTATCCAATATAAATATTCGTGGTGTTGAATAAATATCATACGTATCGGTATAATTCAAGCTCTGGATAGTTGTTTTCTGTAACAACGGTCGTGGATCTTCCATTGCCTGGTCATAAACATTCTTTGTAAGTCCAACATTAATGAAGGTGAGGTTATTTTCTCTAATATATTTTTTCCAGGCTTCAAAATCACTTCCAGTGGCCTTACCTACAGCATATACTTCTATATTTCGCTCTTTAAACTTCTCTTCATATAAGTGTTGAATTTTAGGTGTTGTTTTCTTGCAGTGTCCACAATTCGGATCCCAAAAATAAAGTATGGTGTAATCTGCATCAATCATATAAGAGTTGATCCAGTTTTCTTCTGTGGTATCTGGTAAAATGAGCATAGGTGCTTTTTCTCCGATCATGGTATTTCTGATCTTAGCAGCACGTTCACATAATTTTTTAGAGTTTTCCTCCTTCATCCAGTACGCTTTGTTGTTTAAGCCACAGTAATAATTATCTGCCATGAATACAAAAACTCTATCCATCCCCATGATTTTAGAGGCTTCATATTTTTGCGTAATGTGATGTACGGTATATTGAAACACCTGATTTTCCTGATCGGTATAATCCATTTGGTCAATCATCCACTTTGCCCACTTGGTTATTGTGTCAGGAATTTGTAAAATGCCTCTCTCCGAAAAGAACTTATCTAATTTGTTGTGATAAACGGGTGTACGAACAATCGAGGCATCTTTAAAATCCACTCCGTCCCAATAGTGTTTTACATAATAGTTGTACACATAGTTTGAATCTGTAATTACACCATTTTCATCCTTTGGAGGCTCTGGAAGTGTCGGGTCCATGGACATCATGACCATTAAACCGATAAATTTATCTTTATTGTTTTCGTATATTTTTTGTTGCTTCTCCTTTATACGTTCTGAAATTTTGTTCATTTCATCTCTAATCTCCTTTTTTCGGTTTTCATCAGCACTTTTGTATTCTGCTTCAAGCTTGGCGCTAGCTCTTTTCTGTGCTGTCATGAACAGGATGTAATCATAAAACACTTTATTGTTTTCAGATTTAACCACTTTCATGGTTCCTACAAGATCGTTTACATCAGAGGCGTTCATAACTACATTTTCACCATCAACAATAAACTCGAAAAAGCGAGTGCCGGGAGTTATAACAGCATAAAGACCTCTTGGGTGTTTTGATCCGTCAAAAACAACTTTGCCGTTTTTTGAATATGCAGTATCTGCATAATACAGTTTAGGACCCAGATACTTGGCCATATAAATGGTCGTATCTTTCATGCCACCAATATTAAATTCGAGCTTCTGAGCGTATGATACACATGTTGTGATTATAAGTGCCGATAAAACAAGAATGAAATTTTTCATAATTCTTCTGCTAGATTTTTGGATGTTTTAAATCGTAGACGAAGATAAAACATCTTTCGTCATTACTTTAACAATTAATTAACGTTTATCACTATTTCCTAGGTTTCTTACCGTTTTTCTTACGTTGAGATAGTTGGCTCCTACAAACAAACCAAAGCAACAAAGTGCCAGTAAAATAGTTGGTAAAATACTGGATTCTTCCAGATGAATACCATTCCTGTCCAACCAGGTATTGACAATAAATACTTTGACAAGAATCATGATGATAATTGCCGCCGCCGTAATTGCACCGAAAATAATCGTCAGGGAAGAAATAAAGGTCTTTACGATCTTTTGCACTGAATATCCTATACGCAGTAATGTCTGAATTTCATAAGATGCTTTACTCAAGGCAAGTTGAGAATACTGAACAAATCCCATTAGAGACAACAAGGTGATGAGAATTGAGGCAATTCCAAATATTCCAATAATCACACCGATTATCGTTTTGACCTTAACGACATCTATGGCCGATTTTGCAATATCCAAATTCATTTCTTCCATTAAATCCTCTAATTCACCATAGCTGTCATCTTTAATTTCAATAAAAACACGGTTGGGAGGTAAAGGGGTCCCGCTGCCATAAGTAGCGTTGGCGTAATCCAGGAATGATTCGGGAACGAGTATCGAACTGATTTTTTGAGAAAATCCGACAACCCTTCCCATCATGATGTCTTTTTTCTTTTCGCCCTTCAGGTGAATATTTAACCTGGCTGCCATTAAAAGCTCTTCTGATATTTGATTAAATCCCTGGCTCTGTGCAATACCATAATTAATGATCATAATAAAATCGCGGGGAAGTACAATGGGAATATATTCACTTTCTTCTGACCATTCCCAGTCTACATCAATGTCCATGAATCTATCTGGAATTGATTGAAAGAACATATCTGCATAAAATGGCGGCAGACCATCTCCCTTTACTTCTGAGATCGCCACCTGAAAGTCGACTGATTTAAAAGGAGCTACATCAATAATAAATTCCTTGTTTTCCAGTTCGTTTAAATCTTCTTCTGTAAAATCTGTGCTGTTCATTCCAAGGGTACTAAATTTTGTTACCTTCTTTTGAATCACAATTTGATTTGGTCCAAAAAGCTCCTCCTCTCCAGAATGAAATGATCGAACATCCAATATCAAATGAAAACTCAGGCATAATGCCGTGAGTCCTACCAGTGCTCCCAGTGTTGCAAAAATGAACTGAAAATTGGTGCTATTTCTAAATAGTATCTTCCTCAACATAGCCTATAGGGTTAATTCTTCTTCGTATTCGTATCCATGATAGCTCCCAAGTGTAGTCAAAATAAATCCACCATTATTTTTATTTGTTTCCTCAACGATCAACTTAAGTGCTGTTGCTGCATTTCCTTCATCTAAATGAGAAAAAGGTTCATCCATTAACAGTAATTCAAACGGTTGTAATAAGGCCCGGATTATTGCTACGCGTTGCTGTTGCCCCAATGATAATTTTCTACAAAGCATATATTCTTTGTCTCCGATACCCAGTGTGTGCAACATTTCTCTTATTCGTTCTTCTGATTGATGCTGTGTTAAGTCATTTTTTAAAATTAGATTCTCCCAGACGGTTAATTCAGGGAACAATTGAAGATCCTGAAAGACCACACTGAGTTTGTTTTTTCTCAATTCAATCCATTCATCAAGTGATAAGCCACTTATATCTTTACCATCTAATTTTATCGCCCCGTTATAATCTTTTCGAATACCGTATAAAGTGTTGACAAAAGTTGTTTTTCCTTTACCACTACTTGCATTGAGCACAACCTTTTTGGGGAAGTTTAAATGGAATTTATTTTTCCATACACTGTCATTACCATGAGGATAATCCTCAAGCGGATAAGGGAGTACGTCGTTAAATTCTATGGTCATGGTTCAATAGTTTAGTAGATTAAATCAAATTCTTTGCCATGTTTATAAGGCATTGATTACCTACTGATTGCTGTTTTCAAAATACATTTCTGTGTGCGGAATTCCATCTTCCAGATATTCTTTGCCGGTAGATTCAAATCCGTATTTTTCGTAATACTTGATTAAATGGGTTTGTGCTGATAATCTCACAGAATTTAGATTCAATTCATTCTGAATGAAATTCATTGCGTGTTCCATCATAAGGTGCCCCAGTTTTTTATTTCTGTGATTAGGGTGACTAACTACTCTGCCTACAGCAGATTCGTTGTAGTAAACTCCGGGCTTAAGGATACGAAGCGTTCCTATAATCTCATCATTTTCTATAACCATCAAATGGTAGGCGTCCTTGTCGAGTCCATCTAAATCCTGATAAGGGCAATCCTGTTCTACCACAAAAACTGCAATACGAAGTGCTATAATGTCGTGGAATTCATCTTTGCTCAGTTCCGTATAATGTTTGATTGTTACTTCCATAATCGAAGAACACCAAATATAGCTGAATTCATAATGAAATCACCGTTCATCAATAATCTACTTAACGAGTGGACGAGTTTGTTCATTATCCTTATCTTTGGTCTAAATCAAAAAAAAGTTAATTATGAAAAAAATGTACATTTTAGGTATTGCTCTGTTAGCTACAACTTTTTCGTTTGCTCAGGACCGTGAAGTAAGTGGTCAGGAACAATCATGGGACAGACTAGAGTTACCGCAAGATAGATCTGATGACACCTTAGCTCCGCCAGCATACGGGATGACTTGTATTACTAACGGTTTTACAGTATATACTTCTTCCAATGGAGGATATGTTAATGGTGCCAACGGATATGGCGATATAGGAATTTCTCAACGATTTCCATTTGATGGGTCTGCGGACGTAGAAGGATTTTTAGTATGGTACGGAGCCATAGAAAATGTGGATAACTTGACGCAGTATTTAGGATCTCTAATGGATAAAAACGGAACAACTGTGCTTGGAGCAACTTCTGGTACACATACCGTATCTTCCATTGATACAACATCTTCAGGAGCAATGGGATGGTACCCATATATGCTTTCAACTCCAGTTACCGTTACTGACACATTCTTTTGTCAGGTAGCATGGCAACTCGGTTCAGATACAGTTGGTGTAGTTTCTACTGTAGATGCTTGTGGAGAGAATGCCTATGAAATCTGGAGTGATGGTTCATTGGTTGCTGTTAATGATGCATCCAGTTGGGGGTTAAACATTGACCTTGGTGTTCTTGCTTTGGTGAATAACCTTTCTTATACTGGGATTTTTGACGAAAATGTTGCTGATTTTGGTGTTTACCAAAACGGAACTAACCTTCACGTCAACGGTATAGCATTTGATGCTATCATTAAAAATGTTCAACTTCTTGATGTTTCCGGACGTATTATTGAGTCTTGGAGTATCGTAGATCAGTGGGACAACTACACATTTGATATTTCTGGTATTCCTGCAGGGAATTATATTCTTAGCATGAATACAAGTAAAGGAAATTACGCTCAGAAATTTAACCTGAAGTAATAAAATAACATGTAATTTTAATCCCGCTTCCCTTATGTGAGGCGGGATTTTTTTATGCATAAATCTGAGATCATAGCAACGGTTGTCCAATCCATGAAGGAAAAATTTCATGGTGAAGGAACAGGACACGACTGGTATCATATTGAACGCGTTTGGAAAAATGCCAAACTCATTGCCGATTCTGAAGAATCTAATCATTTTATTGTTGAATTAGGCGCATTATTGCACGATATAGCTGATCATAAATTCGTAGACGATTACGAAAAGGAAGCGGAGAAGCGGGTCCGGGAGTTGTTAACTCCTCTTGGTGTCCCTGAAGATGATATTGAACGGGTTTTGCACATTGTGGATAATTGTTCTTTTAAAGGTGGAGTTGGAGAAAATCAAATGCAATCTATAGAAGGATTCATTGTGCAGGATGCTGACCGATTAGATGCAATAGGTGCAATTGGTATTGCCAGAACCTTTGCCTATGGAGGTAAAGCAGGTAATATGATCTATGATCCGGAAGTGAAGCCAACAGAATTTAAATCTGCCGAAGAATACAGACGCAAACGAACACATACTGTTAATCACTTTTATGAGAAACTACTACGGTTAAAGGATTTGATGAACACAGCAACTGGGAAAAGAATTGCACAGGAACGACACGATTATATGGAGAAATTTCTGGAGCAGTTTTATAACGAATGGGAAGGAAAGAGCTAAAGGCTTTGTAAATTTGGATAAGATGAAATTGAAACGAACATTAATTCTACTGCTTTTAATTGTTATGAATAAAGCGTATGCTCAAGAGGGGTTTCAGCTTGGTTTAGAAGCTTCACCCGCATGGCATGCCAACATGCAACGAAATAAGATTACAGGCTTGCGTACTTCAACGGGCGGATATGGATTTAACGTTGGAGTTCCTGTAAAGTGGTGGTTTAGTGATGGTATTGCATTGCAAACGGGTCTAACGTTTGAACTGATGCTATTTGACGAACGAATTAATAAAAATCTCATTAGCAGTAACAGACATGGGTCGTTACACCTCCCGGTTATGTTGAATTACGCGCTCAGTGGAAACTGGTATTTGCTGTTTGGTGGCGGTGTTAATTATAATGTACTTAATCAACGTTGGACCACCATTGGAAAGGCTAACCTTACGGCAGTTACTAATACTTTTCAACCCTATATTGGCGTTGGAATAAGTACACTGATGGAGCGAGAAGGAGGTGTTTTTGAACTTGGTGCTCAATCTCGTTTTCACTTTATTGATTTGTACAAGCCCAGTATATTTTCAGACGGTGACTTTACCAATAGAATTTTAAGTTTTGACCTAATCCTAAGATATTATCTATTAAACCGCTAATTTTATGTGTAACCAATTTAACAATTTCAAGTAATGTATTTTGGGAATAGTTTTTGCAATTTCCTGATTGGATGCTTGAAATGATTTTTCTATTTTGAATCCACAACATATTACCACATGAATAAATTAATACGCTTAACCACCTTATTTTCATTGTGTACACTTACTTTCAATCTTCACGCCCAGGATGATGAGGATGAATCATGTGTTGAACCCGGGAAACCAGTGATGAAGCTGTTGAAGAAAACAGCAGAAAATGAAAAAAATGAACGCCTGGAGCGCATTAAAGGTTATACAGATGCGATAGATATGGCACCTGAAAATGCCTATGTACACTATTCTTTCGCTACGTTTAATTTTGAATATGCAATGTCGGTTCAAGATAGGTTTGAGCAGGGGACAGCAAATTATAAACAGCTTTACGGTGCATATCAAGCTGCAGCAAAGTCATATAAAAATGTGATTGAACACTGTCCTGAATTTCATTCAGACCCTTACTATAAGCTAGGACTCATATATTACTCACTTGGTGATAAAGGACAGGCTGCCATGTATTTCAAGAAATTTCTTGAATTTGATTCAAGAGACCCTAATGCTTATTCCGAAGATTATTCAAAAAACAAAAAGGATGTCGAAGAAATACTTCCTGAGATGGAGTTTTTTGATAAGTTCTTCAATAATCCTGTACCGTATGAACCCGTTAAAGTAGCAAATGTGTCTTCAGATGAAGACGAGTACCTACCCATGATATCGCCAGATAACGAGCTAATATTTTTCACACGAAAAGGAAAGCAACCGGGAGGTGGTATTAATCCTACCTTAATCGAGAAATTTACGTTGAGTCAAAGACCTGGTCCAAAAGGAGAATTTGACTCTGGTGCAATGCTAAGAGCGCCTTTCAATACCAGTAGATTCAATAATTATGGAGGCGTTTCACTTTCACTTGATAATAAGGAAATGTTCATTTGTGCCTGTGAAGAGGTGGATTATCAGGAACATGCGAATTGTGACCTCTATGTTACAAGATTTACCCGAACCGGTGAAGGTGGAAACGATTTTAAATGGACGGAGCTAGAAAATCTTGGGCCCGCCATTAACACAAAAGATGGGTGGGAAGCGCAACCAACTTTATCAGCAGACGGAAATACGCTTTATTTTGCTACCTGGAGAGAAGGTTCAAACCTCACCGATATTTATTATTCAACACGTGATGAAGACGGTAAATGGTCACAGGCTCAACCCGTTCCCGGACCGATTAATTCTGAAGGTCATGATAAAGCACCATTCTTACATCAGGATAGTGAAACACTTTACTTCGTCTCTGACTGTACCCCTGATAGGATGGGAGCAGGTGGTTCAGATATTTTTTATACCCGAAAAGATGAAAATGGTAACTGGGTAGAACCAAAAAATATTGGTTATCCAATTAATACCAAAGCGAATGAAGTAGGTCTTGTTGTGTCAACTGATGGAAAATTGGGCTACTTTACCTCTGGCGGTGGCGGTTCTTATGACATATATTACTTTGAATTATACGACGAAGCACGTCCAAAGAAGGTATTATTTGTCAAAGGAGAACTTGTAGACGATTATGGCGAGCCAGTACCAGATGCCACAGTAGAAATTTCCTATAAAGAATCAGGTGAAAGTAAAGAGATCAAAGTTAATGGAGATGATGGGAAATGGGCCGCAGTCATCAACGTAGATGAAGAAAAGGATCAGGATGTAATGATTACCATGAAGAAAGAAGGCTTTTCTTTTGATTCCAAGTTAATAAAAGTAAAGGCAGATGAAATTAAGGATGAAGATGATGTCTTTACTTCAGGGGTTGAGATGGAGATTAAAGAAATTGAGGTTGGAAAAACTTTTGAAATGGACAACATATTATATGCTACCAAATCATACGCACTTAATGATGACGCCATGTTTATGCTGGATCAATTTGTGAAGTTCATGAAAGAAAATCCAACGGTTAAAGTTTCTATTCAAGGACACACGGATAACGAAGGAGATGCTAAAGAAAATCAAGTTCTAAGTGAAAACAGAGCAAAAGGCGTGGTAGATTATATCATTTCCAAGGGAATATCCAAAGATCGTTTGCAGTATAAAGGATTTGGAGAAACCAAACCGAAAGTTCCCAATACATCTGATTACAACAAGTCACTGAACAGGAGAACGGAAGTACTGATTCTCTCCATGTAATATGTTTCCCAATAACACGATTAGCGGTGTTCGCAAGTACTTTCATGAGAAGTTAGATCATCTCTATGACGAAAGAGAAGTGGATTATTTCTTTGAGTGGACATGTCAGGACGAATTTGATTTAAAGAAAACAGACCTGCTAACTGCTGAAAGCAGGTTCTCTGAGTCTGAGTTGCTCAGGTTCAGAACTATCATAAAAAAACTAAAGGAGAAAATTCCCATTCAATATATTTTAGGAAAGGCACATGTACTTGACCTGAAGTTTGAAGTAGGAGAGGGGGTACTTTGCCCTCGTCCGGAGACAGAAGAACTTATTGCGATAATCATTGATGAGGTCAAGTCAGGCAAATTACTCGATATTGGTACCGGAAGCGGCATTATTCCAATTTGCGTGAAAAAATATTCCTCAGAAGTAAAGGTAAGTGGATTGGATGTTTCAAAACAAGCGTTGGAATATGCGCAATTGAACGCACGTCGACTTGAGGTTGATGTCAAATGGATAGAAATGGATATTCTTAATGATCTCCCAAAAGAAAGCTATGATGTTATTGTGAGTAATCCCCCTTATGTATTAGAAATGGATAAGGCAGAAATGGACAAAAATGTACTGAAGCATGAACCTGAGTTAGCACTATTTGTGGCAGATGATAATCCCTTGAAGTTTTACAGAAGAATTGCTGAAATAAGTAATCAGATACTTAACCCATCAGGTAAGGTGTATTTTGAAATTCACGAAAAATTTGGAGAAGACATTTACCAAATGTTAACCGAGTATAATTTCAAAGATATTGAAATATTGAAGGATCTTCAGGGTAAGGACAGAATGGTAAGGGCCATAAAAAAGCCCTGACCAATGATCAGGGCTGGCTAGATTGAGGTAATATCCCTCTATCGTTTAATAATCTTTTGATTGACTGTCTTCTCGCCTGATATTAATCGCACAAAATAAATTCCATCTGAAAAATCTGACATTTCAATAGAAGATTGTGAGCTGTTCACATTCGCAGAGTAAACCAATGCGCCATTAATATCTCTCACTTCAACATATTCAAATAATTCAGGATTTTCAATGTATACATTCAAAATACCGTTGGTTGGGTTTGGGTAAAAACTAATCTCCCCAACTTCTTCATCCATAATTGAAGTGGTGGATCCACCGCCTTCAAATGTTGCTGATGAATTATTTGATCTTGAATTATTATAATCCTGTGCTTTACTGGAAGTACAAGGACTTGCCAGGTTAAATGACACAATATAATCTATCCCCGCAGTTACAGGTGGTGTATCCGTAGTATTTAGCTGGGTGGTATTATAGGTTCCAACATTTTGCCATCCGTTGGTATTGTCAAATCTAAATAGATCAACATCATTATAGTTAATACCTTCATATTTATCCCAGGATACATTGTACGTTCCGCCACCAGGTGTAGTAGCAACTATATGGATGGTTTTATGTACAAACGAAGGGAAGCTTTCGTTTCCGCAAGCATCATACGTTGTCAGGTAATATCTCCATGAACGATCCATTGGTGATGCGGAGTTATCAATAAATGTAGACTCAAGTGCATAAGGACGATCTGCTACCATTTCATATACTCCCTGTGTTTGAGTTTCTCTGTAAACCCTAAATCCCTCAACAGATTGTACAGCATCTTTTTCCCAAATTACCTGATTATAGGTAAAGGTGGTATCTACAGTCAATAAACAAATTGATGGTTGATAAGGTAAATTATACCCTACGGTTACTTTTTCCTGTCTAAAACAACCGTTAACATCTGTGGCGGTAATAATATATTGACCCGCATCCAATCCTGTAATATCCTCTGTAGTTTGACCGGTGTTCCACTGAATACTGGCAATAGGTGCAACGTTTTGCATGACCGTTGCATCAATACTTCCATTATTCAGATTACAATCCGTTTGTACGACTTCGTCTACCCAAACGTATGGAGCACCATAATCGGGGACATTTGCCGTCCACGACCACGAGCATCCTGTTGTCTGATCCGTGACCACACAGGTGTGTATACCAACTCCCGGGTTTGTGAAATCTTCTGTTGTAGCCGTTCCTGAATCCCAATCCCACATGTATGATCCCGAACCACCCGTTGTGGTAATGTCTATTAAGCTATTTGTTTGTCCGGTTGCACAATCTTCACCATTAATACTGATAACGTCAATTCCTAATGGTGCCGGGTTAGACACATAATAGGTCTTAAATGCCTGACAGTTATTACTTGTATGAATGGTAACCGTATATTCACCTCCTTGAAGTCCACTGATATCTTCAGTAGTTTGTCCGTTGGACCAAAGAATATAGTCTGGAGTACCACCTGAAATGGTAATGTCAATTGCTCCATCACCCGTCCCCGGACAGGTTTGGTCAGTAATATTTTCAGTTACTGTTAAGTCTACATCTGAGACCTGAACAGGAATTTGTGCATGACAACCTACATTATCATACACGTTAGCATAATAAGTCCCGGAAGACAAATTGTTTACAAATGACGTAGAACTCACCCCTGCGTCAGAGAAACCAGTGGTCCAGTACACATCAAATGGAGGGTTATTCCCGGTAATGGTGACTGTAGCATCACCGTTTGCATTTCCACACGTTGAGTTGTTTACGATTGAATTCAATGTGGGAGAAGTGAGAATCGTCACCTGAGAAAATCCAAAACCAACACATCCAGCAGCATTAGTGTATTCATAGGATACACCGTCATTAACTTCATTAAGGTAGCTTTGGATATTGAATGAACCGTTCGTTTCAACAATTTCATCTATTCCCCAACTAAATATTCCTCCAGCAGGTGTTGCGTAAGACGAAATATCAACCGGATTATCCGTTGAGCAGAATTGAAGAGATGAGATGTCAAAGGTAACTGGAATATCCCCGTAAATAGGTATGTTATTGATCGTTTCAAATCCTGCACCACCATCATTCGTTGCATTACCAACAACGTCAAAATTCACGGTTTCCATATATAATCCGGTTGGAATTGACCAACTCGTTGAACCTTTAATTTCAAAAGTAGTTTGCGTGGCTCCTGGTGAATAATTTAGGCTGGTAACTGTATATCCTGAACCACCGTCCAAATAACCATATACTTCCATGATGTTAGTAATGTAAGTACTGTCCCCATCAAGGTCTTCCACAACAACTGTGAGAAAAACTTCATCATAAGAACCATAACATAACGTGTCTACTGTTGAAGAGACCACCGTGGGTACATTTTGCCCCCAACCGCTAAAGCCCAACAAAAGGAAAAAACCTGGTAAAATATTCTTAATCATCTCGAAATTAATTTTTTATGCAACACCAAAAATACGGTATTACGAGTACAACCTCCTAATTTTTGTAACGTAATTAGTTCGTGAAAGGATAGTACTAAAAAAAGAAAGACCGGTCTAAAACTGTTAGACCGGTCTTTTGTAAGGTGATTTTGTATTTAAATATTTTCAATAATCATGGCAGAAGCGCCACCACCACCGTTGCATATTCCGGCGCCACCAAATTTTCCATTATTCTGCTTTAGAACATTGATAAGGGTAACAATTATTCTTGAACCAGAATTTCCCAGTGGGTGTCCAAGTGATACAGCACCTCCATTTACATCAACTTTTTCAGGATCAAGTCCCAACTCTTTTGTATTGGCGATTCCTACAACAGAAAATGCTTCATTCAGTTCCCAGTAATCAATATCACTGGTTTCCTTTCCTGCTTTTTTAAGTGCTTTAGGTATGGCTTTGGATGGAGCCATGGTGAACCATTCAGGTTCTCTGGAGGCATCTGCATAGGAAACGATCTTTGCGATAGGCTTTAATCCATGTTTTTCAACCGCTTCAGCTGAAGCAATGACAAGCGCCGAAGCACCGTCATTTAATGTAGACGCATTGGCTGCTGTTACGGTTCCGCCTTCAGGAGTAAATACCGGACGCAGATTCGGAATCTTATCCATTTTTACATTCTTGTACTCTTCGTCGTGATCAACAATCACAGGGTCTCCTTTTCGTTGTGGAACTTCTACAGGTACAACTTCGTCCTTAAATTTACCATCTGCCCATGCAGCAGCAGCACGTTTATAAGATTCAATTGCAAAATTGTCCTGTTCTTCACGACTGATGTTTTTTTCTGTAGCACATTTGTCAGCACAAACGCCCATGTGAACTCGGTTATAAACATCTGTAAGTCCATCCAGGATCATCCCATCCTTCATTTTAATGTCACCAAGTTTGGATCCATTTCTTCCGTTTAAATAATGCGGTACAGCAGACATATTTTCCATTCCACCAGCAACAACAATGTCATTATCTCCGGCTAGGATTGTTTGAGCCGCAAGGCTAATTGATTTCATTCCTGAAGCACAAACTTTATTTACGGTGGTACATGGAACTTCATCTCCAATACCTGCAAATATGGCTGCTTGTCTTGCGGGAGCTTGTCCTAAACCTGCCTGAAGGACATTGCCCATAAATACTTCATCAACCTTATCGGCTGAAATACCTGCTTTGTCTAATGCTCCTTTTATCGCTGCAGCTCCCAATTTTGGTGCTGGCACACTGGATAAAGAACCCATGAAACTACCAATTGGTGTTCGTACAGCAGATACAATATATACGTCTTTCATTTTATTTGTTTTGATCTTCTAAATGAGTCGTAAATCTAGTTAAAATATTACGATCATCTGAATTTGTCCTTCGAGATAAATGGGATATGATTTGGCAGAGATCAGCATATTTATTATGTTATTGAAAAGTAGTTACTTAAGATATGCTCTACAAATTTCATAAGCTTCTAGCCTATAAATTTGTAAGAATCAAAAGGAAAGACTATCTTTGCGCCTCGATATAAAGCCGAAACCGGATTCGGCACGTTAAATTTCTCTCATTTTCCGGTAAATGAGATACAAATCTGAGCCAATCATGGCAGAAGAGAAAAAATCAGACTCTAAGGCAAAAGAGGATAAAAAAGACGCCACTGCGGAAAAATCTACCGCAAAAAAGACAACCGCTAAAAAGTCTACTACTAAAAAGACAACAACAAAAGCGGATTCAACCAAAGAAAAAGCTGAAAGTAAATCTTCAACAAAGTCAACTACTGCAAAGAAGAAGACTGCGTCAAAATCTGATGCGAAAGAAGAAAAGAAAACTACTGCTAAGAAAACAACTAAGAAAACTGAAGCTAAGAAAGAAGAAGCTAAAGAAGAAAAAGTTGAAGAAACACCAGTAGCTGAAGCAAAAGAGGAGAAGAAAGCAGAAAAAGAAGAAACGACAGCTAAAAAGAAAACCAAAACAACAGAAGAACCTCCAAAAGAAGAGTTTGACTGGTATGCTTATGAGAACGAAGGGCATACAGAAGAAGAAGTAGAAAAGCTAAACGAAGTATACGATTCTTCATTAACTCAAATTGAAGAGAAAGAAGTGATTGACGGTAGGGTTATCGCAATGACGACTAAAGAAGTTGTGGTTAATGTCAATTACAAATCTGAAGGAGTAATTCCTATAAATGAGTTTAGGTACAATCCTGATCTTAAAGTAGGAGATACAGTTGAGGTGTTTGTTGAACAATTGGAAGACAAATACGGACAGCTTGTATTGTCTCACAGAACTGCAAGAACCCACAGAGCTTGGCAAAAAGTTAATGAGGTTCTTAAATCTGGAGAAGTTATTACTGGATTTGTTAAATGCAGAACTAAAGGTGGTTTGATTGTTGACGTGTTTGGAATTGAGGCATTCTTGCCTGGTTCGCAAATTGACGTTAAACCAATTAGAGACTACGATCAGTTTGTTGGTAAAAACATGGAGTTCAAAGTGGTTAAAATTAACCACGAGTTCAGAAATGTTGTTGTTTCTCACAAAGCACTTATTGAAGCAGAGCTTGAAGAGCAGAAGAAACAAATTATCGGTGGACTTGAAAAAGGTCAGGTACTTGAAGGTACCGTTAAGAACATTACTTCTTATGGTGTATTTATTGACCTTGGAGGAGTTGATGGACTTATTCACATTACAGACCTTTCTTGGGGTAGAGTTAATCACCCTGAAGAGATCGTATCACTTGATGAAAAAATCAATGTTGTAATTCTAGACTTTGATGATTCGAAGAAAAGAATTGCTCTTGGATTGAAACAATTGCAACCACATCCATGGGATGCGTTGGATGAAAACCTTCAGGTTGGAGATAAAATCAAAGGTAAAGTTGTCGTAATTGCTGATTACGGTGCATTTATTGAGATTGCTCCAGGTGTGGAAGGATTAATTCACGTTTCTGAAATGTCGTGGTCGCAACACTTGAGATCTGCACAGGACTTTATGACTGTGGGAGATGAAGTTGAAGCGGTTATTTTGACCCTGGATAGAGAAGAAAGAAAAATGTCTTTGGGTATCAAGCAATTGATGCCGGATCCATGGGAAGATATCGACAAGAAATACCCTGTTGACTCTAAGCACAAAGCAACGGTAAGAAACTTTACCAACTTTGGAGTATTTGTAGAGCTTGAAGAAGGTGTTGATGGGTTGATCCATATTTCTGACCTTTCATGGCAGAAGAAGATCAAACATCCATCTGAGTTCTGCAAAGTTGGAGACGAAATGGAGGTTGTAGTTCTTGAACTGGATAGAGATAACAGAAGAATTGCTTTAGGACACAAACAATTGGAAGCAAATCCATGGGATGAGTTTGAAGCAGAATTTGCTGAAGGAACTGTTCATGATGGGACAATAATCGAAGACAAGAAAGATAAAGCAGCTGTAGTTTCACTTCCTCATGGTGTAGAGGCAATTTGCCCGAAGAAACACATGAAGAAAGAAGATGGAAGCAATGCAACTGTAGATGAGAAACTTCCTTTCAAAATTATTGAGTTCAACAAAGACGCTAAGAAAATTGTTGTTTCTCATACACGTACATTTGAAGAAGGAGAAGACAAACCAACCACTAAGAAAAAGTCTACCGGAAAAGGTAAAGGCGGAAGCAAAGCGGTTGAGCAATTGAACAAATCAAACGAGAAATCAACACTCGGAGATTTGGATGCATTGTCAGCTCTTAAATCTGAAATGGAAGGAAAAGAAGACGAGAAGTAAATCTTATCGGAATAAATTCTAATTGAGAAGGGAAGGCTTTAACGTCTTCCCTTTTTTTGTTTGTGTGGGCAGAGGATTACAAATTTATTGCAGTGATTAGAGCACTGTGTTGCGCAGCATCAGAGACTTTTATATACCCTGTTGCTTCAACGAACTACAGTTATTTTACCTCTGAAAAATTGATTTTCCTTATTTAGGTCGAGTATATATACGTAGTTTCCTGGTGCCAACGAGCTAGTATTTAGTTGGTTCAAATAAGGACTAGCAGAATATACAAGTTGTCCGTTTAAATTAAAAATGAAGAGTTGGTTATTTGGATAATTTTCAATCCCAATAATCTTCAAATAGCTCTGGCTTGGTGATATAGGGTTAGGAATCAATAATTTATTGTCTGGATGTTCAGAAGTTCCCGAATTGTCAATAACTGTAATAAGGATGGAGTCTAATCCAGTACAACCACCATCAGAAGATTCTAAGTAGTATAGAGTAGTTGAACCTGGCCAAACCCAAGGATCAGAAATTGTTGAGTCGGTCATATTGTATCCCGGATACCATGTGAAATTGGTTCCTCCAGAACCATTTAAGTGCAAGGAGTCATTGATGAAAACTGTTGTATCATTTCCGGCATTAACTCCAATTAGGAAATTGTCATAAGGTGCATTGAACAGAATGATGTCGGGACCACAAATACCGTATGGTGAATCGATAGTTACTCTTACCAAATTTGGTGTTCCATTTGATGGTAAGAACCAATTGTTTGAAGTTGCAGTTGTAGTCCAGTTTACACCATTGTCACCCGATTCTTCCCAGGTAGTAATGTTTCCGTAGTAGTTATTTAGATACAGTGTATCTCCGGATGAGTAACAATTATCAGAAGTAGAAATGGTGGCCGTTGCAGAAGAGCAATCTGAAGTTATCTGAAAATTGATTGTATCGTTGTTATTATCAATATCGTTGACTTCATGAACCCATACTGACATATCATATACTTGACAACCTGAAAAATCAATAGGGTTTGGAAAGGTATAGGTGTATGTTGGTCCCGGTGTTAGGTTTATGGTTTCATTGTAAGTTACAGGACTTCCGGCATTGATTTTATAGCCCATTTCAAGTGTCCCTGAATAAGGGAAAGCAGATGTATTTACGAGAATTACTGTTAGACTTTCCTGATCAAGATCACAACTGTTCAAATCAGGCGACAACACATTCGGGTTTATTGCCAGGTCTACGGTCTGTGCAGCCACAGAAACACTTGCCATCAATGCTGATATGAACAGAACCTTTTTCAGTTTTAGGTGTTTAATCACTTCAATTTAAGAAAATTAAATTACTTTTTTCGAAGTAATACGGTTCCTGGACGAGTGTAAGTCGTAAGTTTTACCAGCTAGTTGTGTTAGTATGAATTTTTATAATCTTAGGTAGGTCCCAAAAGAAAGATAACCTCCATTTGACGTGTAGTGTCCATAATGAGAAAACCAGTTATCGATTATAAATTGGTAGTCAATCCTATCATTGTGTCGGACACTGAACTTTGTATAAAGACCAAGATTTATTTTGTCAAAACGAATTTCATAATCAAGAGATATTCCAAACATGTAGTTCAATTTCCAGTCGAATGTGGAGATAACTTTGGAGTTGTGATTAGTCGAAGGGTCAGCAGATTGAATACAAGAATAACTTGTGCTAACAAGAGATAAGCACACATGAAATACCAAATCTTCTTGTAATTAATCATAACGTTTGAGTAAAGTTAGCAATTTATTGCGGTGCCAAGAGAGATGGCCAAAATCCCGTACTCTGGGCGGTCCTACGCGTGCAGGCTGCCCGGTTATGTACACGCCAATGGGAGTTGCGCTTGGACGAGGGTGGGGGGTGAATTTTGCATATTATGTTATGAGCTGTTTTTATTAAGTATAATTTTTTTTGACCGTTGAAACTCTTCTTGAGAAGCAGGTTTTTGAATTGAGTTTTCATCAATTCTATTGTAGGCTATTCTCAATGGTAAATTCAATTTCCTCTTTGCATCAGTAATTTTACAAGTACTAATAGTTTTTTCATAACATTTCCTGTATACTTTCTGAATTTCCTTATAAGTCATTAGTTCTTAACTAATTTAGATTGATAAGACTTTGTATCATTGAATATTGAGATGAAATAAATACCAAGATTTAGGTTATTCAAGTTTAAAATAGTTTTATTCTCATTAATTATTCCGAATAGAACTTTTTCACCGAGCTGATTTATAATAGTATATTCTGAACCGAACATATCAGTGGTTACTTCAATTGAAATTTCTCCATTGGATGGGTTTGGAAATATTTTTATTTCAGTGTTTGGTGTGATCTTATTTAACCCAATATTTCCGGGGGTAAAGGAATAACAGTTCGAAGTGTCAATGCATCCTGACATATCAATCTCGACAGCATAATTTCCAGATAAGGACGGATAGAAAAATTGATTTGTCTCTGAGCTGATCGTAGAATAATTATCATTACAATCAAGCCATTGGTAACTTGAAGCGTTTGCTTGATCAGAATATAAAGTATCATTACTTACTGTAATTGTTAACGAAGTAGAACTGGAGTTGTACAAATTAAGAATTTCACAAATTGACAATGAACGGTTCCAAATACCTACATCATCAATACGACCGTTGAATGTTTCATAACACTGACTGCCACCGTTAACACTAATTGCTCCAACCACAATTGAACTAAAACTACCGCTATTAAAAGTTGGATTTATAACTTGTGTATATGCTAATAAACCATCTTGATAAAAATTTAATTCGGAACTGTCTTTTACAACTACCAGATGATGCCAGTCCAACATATTGTACGTGTTCCAGTTTGCAGTACTTCCCATTATTTGCCACCCGCCATTTCCTAAAAAAGCACATGTTTTATTGTCGAACCCACCATAAGGGTAATTAAAATTCACAGCAATATATTGGTGTGGTAACGAATTAAATAATGATTGATCCGACTTAGTAGAGTCAGTTGTTTGGAACCAAATACTAATAGAATAATTTTGAGTATTATCTATGGATGATGGTAAAGAAATTCCTTTAGCATCAGGACAATTAATTCCATCTACTAAATATGAACTATTAGAATTTGCAAATCTGTCTTCGCTTAGTATGGTGCCATTTAGCACAGTACCATGATTTGCATTTACACTTAGATCGTCAGCATTGCCTGAAAATGGCCACCAGCCTATAAGACTATCTGTAGGAACATAAGAAGGGGTTTGGGAAAATGCTTCACCTTCAAAAGATAAGAAACATATTATAAGAAAGAGAGTAAAAATACTTTTCATAATTTAATTTATCCGTTAATATACAGTTAATTGGCTATAACATACGAACAAACCCCACATCAGCTTTATCCACCTAAATATCTAAAATATAACCCATAATGAACTGGCCATAAGTGTTTTTACATAAAAAAACCGTAAAACCCGCAATAAAAAAAGGCCCTCACCGAAGTGAAGGCCTTAAATTATTCAGTTAATAGAAAGGGCTTACTCTACAATTACGCGTTGTACGGCAATGCCCTCGTTAGTTGTTACTCTGATAAAGTAGATTCCTCTAGCTTCACCACGAACATCAAAATCTGCCTGGTAGCTTCCCAGCTCGCCATTGAATGACAGTGTTCTGAGTAATCTTCCATCTGTAGAAACGAGTTCAACATTTTTCAGTTCAACACCGTTCATCAGTTGAATCTGCAATGTAAACTGTCCATTGTTTGGATTAGGGAATACATTCATTTCTTCTAATCCGCTTTGCTCATCAATTGATGCACATTCGCCGAAGATAATGAGGATAGTATCACTCCATTCACATCCTGTATTGATATCTTCTGCAGTAACAATGTATTGTCCGTTAGAAGTTACACTTTCTGTTGCACCTGTGTTACCTGATGGTTGCCACATGTGATTGGTCAAGTTTGGTCCAGGATCCAGAACAACGGCACCGTTAGCTGCACAAGCAACAGAATCAGGTCCTAAGTTTACATCAGCATTTGCAGTAATAAACGCTGAAACCGGAACGCGGATAGCAGAACAAGGATCTCCTCCCCAGTATACAATTCCGTTGAACGTTCGTGGATCATTAATTCCACCAAACGAACTACAAAGTCCTACTCCGGCGTCAATAGTTACATCACCATTTGTATAGGTGTTAGCACCGGTAGTGTAATCTGCATCATATTCAACGTAGATACCAACTGTTTGACCTGCACCAACTGTTATTGGACTTGTTAAAGACAAGAAAGTTGATGCATTTCCAGCTCCACCGGATTGAACCGTATATGAGCCTTCTGTTGTCCAGGCAGCTGCATTGGTTTCGTTACCTGCATATCCACCTGCAATATAATGGATGGTTACCGGCACATTGGTTCCGGCAGCTAAACCACTGTTAACACGGAAGCCAGAAATACTGATTCCACTCACAGAAGTAACATCAAACATGTTTCCTCCACTACAGCCATTGGTACCTGTAAGCGTGGTCATCATACTATCTAACCCTCCAGCCTGATAAGCCAGGTAGTAGGTGTCTTGTGTAGCGATAGAAGGTACAACGAACGAATTACCAGTACCTACTATTGAACCTCCAGATGCTGAATCCCACCAATCAAAAAAGTTTGAAATATAGGTGGTGTCCGCATAGAGAGTAGTTGTATCGTATCCACAACTTGGGTCACTTGTTCCAGCAGGTTCAAATGGTATTAATGTAGACGCTTTATCATATATGGTGTCATTTGAAGTGTCTTGATCACCAGGGTATTCAGTATAGGCCGTAATATTAATAAATCCACCGTTGTAACCATTAAATGTACCTACAACAACTGTATCCTGCTCATTAAACAAGAGTGTATCATTGTAAGTGGTGTTTAAGGTTTGTGTAATGTCACCTGTAATTACGGCTGTTATTGGGCAAGAGAAAATGGTGTCAGCCAGGTTTCTAATTACAACTGTCACTTCAGTATTATTTGTTCCACACTGACTTCCAGCAGGTGACACAATCGCTACTAATTCCACATTGTCTGTAAGCGGCGTAAACTCATCCGCTCCCATATCTACATTAGTACCGGCGGGTCTGGTGTCACCATCAATATCCAACGGAACACCTACTGAGTTATCTCCCTGATCGTTTAATGCAATAGACACAACGTGAAGATCAGTTGATGAGTTAAATACCGGATTCACTGAGATTGAATTTACGTTCAATGTTGGTTGTGCTGTTTGCCATGACGCAAGGTCCGGTTGAGCGACAAGCCCTTCACTAATGAATACTGCACCATTTGTATAGTAGTTATTATAATCGAGGACATTTGAACCTGTGGTAAGATCATCCAAAGACTCAAATGCATAATCTGCGTTACTCACAAATATGTTATTTCGGATATCAACGTTAATCAAGTCATTGACATACATTGCTCCAGCAGCTGTTCCATCATTGTAAACCGAGTTGTGCCAAACATTAGTAACCTCGACGTCATCAAAATATACCGCACGGTCAGTTGTACTGGTCACCATATTGTTAATGAAATTAGAAACTCCAGTTGGTGCACCGTCCAGCCCAAAATTACCATCTGCGATATAAACACCGTAGTCTTGAACATTGACAATATTGTTGGTGATGTTGAAGTCTACAATATCAAATAAGTAAATACCGTCACTAAATGTTTGTTGGATTGAATCAATCCAGTTACCACTAATGTTCAGGAATTGTTGGTTATCCATATAAATACCATAATCATCTACATTATAGATTTGGTTATTGGTAATGCTAATTCCGTTCATCCAATTACCGAAAATTGTTTCACCTTCCATAACAATTCCTCTTTCTCCACCTGTAATAACATTGTTATCAAAAGCGCAGAAGTTAGCATTGTTACCTTCAGTAAAGTCATCCAAAGGATTTCCGGAAGCACAAATACCTGCAACATCTATTATACCTGATGAATAGGCCATCTCAATAATACAGTTTTGAATGGTGTCATATTCTGCAGTATCTGTTAAGAAAACACCCCAGGCGTCTGTAGTACCTGTGTTTCTAATGGTCAGATTTTCAAAAATGACATTGTCTGCACCTTCAAGGTTGATGGTACCATTTTTACCGGTAGCATCATGTTCAACAACTGTTGTAGCAGCTGAACCACCATTAAAAGTAACTGTATTTGTAGCACTTGAACCCAAGATTGGTCCGAGTGTAACTGATTCATTATATACTCCAGCTGCAACATCAAATACAACAGGACCTGAAATACCACAACTCATCAAAGCACTTGTTGCATCCGCAAATGTGGCATAATCCGGTGTTCCACCGCCTATGGTGTAAGTACCATTTAAACCGGTACATAATGAAACACAAAATGTATCGTTCGCGGCGACATTATCTGCATTACCATTTGGTAATTCAGTCCAGATACAAATATCTGTTGTTCCAATTGGGAAGTCATAAGCACCTAAAATAATGGTTCCTGACTCTGTTCCAGCTGTTACTGTTGCAGGTAAAACTGTTGGAGTTTGAGGTGTACCATTTATACTCCAACCAATTGTTGCAGAGGTCACATCATTCGTTCCATAATTGAATATTGTACCTGTAACCGTCTGAACTCCTGTTGAAAGAGGGTTCACTGGATTTTGGATAGAATATCCTCCAATATCATCTGTTACCTGTGCCACAACATTGAAATTATCAATGGCCATGTCACTGGTAAAACTGGTACCCAGGTTACCAGTAAATCTGAACTGTACGATATTACCTAAAAATGGCGTCAGGTCAAAAGTAAACTGTTGCCAAAGGTCAATATTGTCCGTTAGTGTACCGATATTGGTCCATGTTATACCACCATCAATGGTATACTCTACTACGAGTGTCCCCATTGAAGCTCCGTACATGTGATACCAAAAATCCATAGCTGCAGCTGATGCAGATGATGGTAAGTCGAATGACGGACTGGTTAAAACTGCAGTGGTACTATTACATCCACTGGTTTCTGTATAAAGATAATGGCCAGTAGTTGTACCCGGCATCTGGTCTACAGAAGGACCAGTACTTCCTGAGGTGGTACCTCCGACATCAGCTGTCCAGTCAGTACCGTCACCGGTTTCATTGGTCCAGCCGGCGGCCATCATTGTATAGCTCAACGGACAACCCGAAGTTGGCCCCTGAGTTTCCGTTTCAAAATCCTCATTATAAGGAAAAACGGTAATCTGCGCATAGGAAGTGGTTCCCATAAGCAGCCCAAAAGTTGCGAATAAGGTTAAGATTTTTTTCATATTACGTGAAGTTTAGTTCAAATTTACGTGCAAAGTTAATGTGTTTAAACATGCATTTCAAGAGTGGTGTTAGTTATTGCCCTCTGTCGATATAAATTTAACACAGTAAAAAAATAACGCACATTAATATAACAACTGGACTATCCAATTGTTCGGGTCAATGAAAGTTAGACATTTTTTCTCGTCGAAAAAAATTGTCAGAGCATTAAATCAAAAAAGTATATTTTAGGCGCATGGAAAAAAGATCGGGTACGCGGAAAAAATTAGCATTGCATTGGAGGATCATAATAGGAATGGTGCTGGGGATAATTTTGGGCGTTGTCTTAGCGGGTATTGATGGAGGAAAAGACTTTGTTATAGATTGGGTTAAGCCCTGGGGAACTATCTTTGTTAATCTCCTGAAGCTCATAGCAATTCCATTGATTGTAGCATCTCTATTGAAAGGAATTCTTGACCTGAAGGACATCTCCAAATTCGCTAAAATTGGAGGGAGATCCATCCTGATGTATGTTGGTACCACAATCGTAGCGATTACCATAGGATTAATTATTGTAAATCTGGTTAAACCAGGTGAGGGTATTAGCGAGGAGACGATTGTTACAATGACAGAAAATTATGCTGGAGACGAAGGTGTAACATCTAAACTTACCACGGCTGAGGAACAAGGGGCATCCGGACCTCTTTCTTTCATTGAAAACATGGTGCCGTCTAATGTTTTTGAAGCTTTAGGAGATAACGGCAATATGTTGCAGGTCATCTTTTTCGTCATCTTTTTTGGGTTGGCCATGTTACTTGTTCCACCGGAGAAAACAACAACGATAAAGCACTTTTTTGACGGACTGAATGACGTGGTTTTAAAGATGGTAGATATAATAATGTTATCTGCTCCTTTCGCAGTTCTTGCACTTATGGCTACCGTAATTGTCTCTTCAGAGAGCTGGGAGATTCTTGAAGCACTGCTTTATTACGGCCTCACTGTGATCGCAGGTCTGATAATAATGATCATATTTTACCTGGTTATTATGTGGCTATTCACAAAAAAGAATCCGTTTTGGTTTCTTAAAAATTTGGCTCCGGCGCAGCTATTGGCATTTACAACGAGTAGTAGTGCGGCAACCTTACCAGTTACCATTGAAAGAGTAGAAGAGCACATTGGAGTAGATAAAGAGGTGTCTAGTTTTGTTTTACCCGTAGGCGCTACAATAAATATGGATGGAACTTCGCTTTACCAGGCCGTTGCGGCGGTATTTATTGCACAGGCATTGATGGTTGACCTGACCTTTATGGATCAATTGACCATAATATTCACAGCGTTGATGGCGTCTATAGGTTCAGCTGCCGTTCCAGGTGCCGGAATGGTAATGTTAGTAATCGTTCTACAGGCAGTAGGTAAATTTACCCCTGAACAAATCGCTATTGGATTGACTTTGATTTTTGCGGTTGATCGTCCACTTGATATGTTGAGAACAACAGTTAATGTAACAGGGGATGCTACAGTTTCAATGGTTGTTGCCAAGTCTCTTGGTAAGCTGGGAGACCCTCATCCGCATGAAGTAGATGAATACCTGGATAACTTAAGTCATGAAGATGATGCAGAAGAAAGAAATGATGAATAGTTAGATCGCACTAACGATTACGTCCTCTATTTCGCCCTCGGTATCTACAATTAATTGAAAGTTTTTTTGACTCTCGTCTCTAGCAAATTTAATGGTAGTGTCTTTCGAAAATTTCTGCCCGTCTGTGTTTATTACGTTGACAGTAAAGGTGATTTGCTGATCCATTGCAGAAGGATTAGTTGCATCCAGTATGACAAGGGTTTGTGTACCCAATGATTCCCATCCTTTAACAGAAAAAGTATATTTTGCCTGTGAATCAGTCTCCTTTAGGTTCCTAGCACACGCAAGAAAGGTAATTCCAGTTATAAATATGAGTAGTGCACGAGTCATTATTGTATTGTAGTATACTGATATTGCACCAAAAGGTTCACTAAAAATATGATATGTCCTTGTTATTGTATAAATTAGAGGTAATTAACCTAAACAAAATGTTATGAAAAAGATAAATTTGACAATGGCAGCATTGTTCATTTTACAATTTGCCTGGAGCCAATCTCCACATTGTGTCGACCTTGACGGAACTAACGATTATATTTATGTAGGGGATGTTAATGATCTAGGTGTCTCTGATTTTACACTGGAAGCCTGGATTTACATTGATGATTTTGGAGCACCAAGTGGTGGTAAGATCATCAGTAAAGGGTTGAGTACAATTGGTACACCAAATGGAGCTGGCTACGGAATAAGAATTGGATATACCGGAGCTACTCAGCTTGATTTTAGTATTCACGGCAATGGTGGTAATTATTATTCATTAACGTATGACGATTTATATGCTGGCAAATGGTACCATATTGCCGGTGTAAGAAAAGGAGACCAGTTGCTTTTTTACGTTAATTGTGTGCTTGTCAAAACAATGACCATTCCATTAAATCTTGACCTGGATACAAATCTACCGTTGTCTATAGGTGCTCTCGACAAAGGTGGTTTTAGTTTTAATGACCATTTCTTTGATGGTAATATTGATGAGGTTCGCATTTGGACTGTGGCCAGATCAGAAAGAGAATTATGTGAATGGAGAGATTGTGCGATATCAACTCCAATGCCAAATTTAATTGCATTGTATAATATGGATCAATCGACAGGAACAGTTGTGCCAGATAATAGTGGAAATGGGAATAACGGAACACTTTTAAATGGTGGTTTGTGGGAGCCTTCAACAGTAGCAACTGCATGTTATGCTGGTCAAGAAGAAGAAAATATGGTTTCAAATTTATATGTGTATCCAAATCCTTCTAAGCAGGGTGCTATTTATATTAAAGGAGCTCAAGACCAGGATGAATATATAATTTATGACCTTTCAGGAAAGCAATTGTTAGCAGGGAATTACGTTGTGAATGAAGGTATTGATGTATCCGGTATTAGCAATGGATCATATATTATGTCGATACAATCCAAAGATCAACTACAACGAATCAAATTTATAGTAGAGTAGTTAATTCACCTGATCGTGAATCAATAAATTTTGACTCCTTCAGTTCATTTAGCCACTGATGAGCATCATCAATAGAATTGAAGAATTTTGTAGGAACAATTGGTTTATTTATTCGCATCATTACATTGCCCATAATTTTTTGGGCGAGTGAACTAACAATAAATGCGTCTGCTTTTTTATAGTAGGAGCCCTCAACACTGCTTGAAGCTTCACGAACGTCTTTTGTCGGAAGAGTATTTTCTTCTAGTTTGATGATGTTGTAAAAACTACTGCCTTCACCTAGTTTTAGTACTGCGCGTTTTACTTCGTGATAATCTTCCAGTTCAAATGATTGTTTGTTTTCGATATCAATTAATAATACGTCTTCAGCAATCTTTTTTACTGTTGAAATTCTGCACTTTACTTCGTTCTTCTCCATTGGTTAGCTTGGCTTTTTCGACTACAAAGATACGGAGGATAAAAGGGTTTATAAAGCAGTTTTAGCTATGCAGGCATAATGTCTAGACGAAGTATAAGAATATTCCGACCAATCGACGAATGGATAATAATTGCCCATGAACCAGAACAATAGCCGTATTCGGTTAAACTAAAAGATTTAGATATAAAAAAAGCCACAAAATTTGTGGCTTTGGCATAAAAAAGATAAAGTCGATTTTGTCGATTAACAAGTCAACATTCCACCGCAAACGTTAATAGTTTGTCCAGTAACGTAAGAAGATAGATCTGAAGCTAGAAATACCGTAGTTTTGGCAACATCTTCTGGTGTTCCTCCACGTTTCATAGGAATGCCATCTCTCCAGCCCTGAACTACTTTCTCGTCCAGTTCGGCCGTCATTTCTGTTTCAATAAAACCTGGAGCAATTGCATTGCATCTAATGTTTCTCGAACCTAATTCCTGTGCTACAGACTTTGTGAATCCTAACATACCAGCTTTGGAAGCTGCGTAGTTCGCTTGACCCGGATTTCCGGAAACACCAACCACCGAACTCATGTTAATAATCGATCCTTGTCTGGCTTTTAACATTGGACGTAAAACCGCTTTTGTCAGGTTGAATGTTGATTTTAAATTTACATCAATGACAGCGTCCCAATCTTCCTCACTCATTCTCATGAGCAAATTGTCTTTTGTAATTCCTGCATTATTCACCAAAACATCAATTTGACCAAATTCTTCTATGACAGCATCTGCCAATTTCTGAGCGGCGTCAAATTCAGCAGCATTAGATTTGAAACCCTTAGCAACTCCACCACTAGATGTAAGTTCAGCTTCCAAAGCTTTTGCTTTTTCATCAGATGATAAATACGTAAAGGCCACTTTTGCGCCTTCTTCAATAAATTTTTGAGCGATAGCCTTTCCAATTCCTCTTGAGGCTCCGGTAATAATCGCGACTTTTCCGTCTAATAATCCCATTGAATAAATTTTTGCTTAATGCCTACCAAAACAAAACGTATTGGTTTCTGCAAGGAGACAAATATAATAATGCTACCGAATTGAAATGCATAAACAACTCACACCACTATCAGATTGACTCCGCTACAAATTGTGAAAATAAAAAACCCTGATGGTACACATCAGGGTTTTTACTTAATTGTCTTTCACGTCTTCTGGTGGTTCTACTAAAATCCTACCACAGTGTTCACAAACAATAATCTTTTTTCTTGCTTGAATATCGATCTGTCTTTGCGGTGGAATTTGATTAAAGCATCCTCCACAAGAATCTCGAACTATAGAAACAACTGCTAATCCATTTTTTGAGTTATTTCTCAATCGCTCATAAGCTGTAACAAGTCGTTCTTCTATAGCTTGCTTTGCTTTTTCTGATTCTTTAATGAGTTTTTTCTCATCTTTTTCAGTCTCCGCCGAGATATCATCAAGTTCTTTTTTCTTGATGTCTAAATCTTTTTGACGCTCCGCCAATTTTTCTTTAGCGGCATCAATAACTTCTTTTTTATGCTCAATGTTAGCTTTTGCCTCGTTGATCTTCTTTTCTGAAAGTTCAATTTCCAATTCCTGAAACTCAATCTCTTTGGATATGGAATCAAACTCTCTGTTGTTTCTAACGTTCTTTTGTTGTTCCGTATACTTTTTGATCGCGGCTTTAGCGTCCTTGATCATGTTTTTACGGTCAGAGATCAACTGCTCCAATTCATCATTTTCTTCATTGAGTTTCGCTAACCGGGTTTCTAATCCTTCAATTTCATCTTCTAAATCCTGAACCTCAAGAGGTAACTCACCTCTCAGTGTTCTGATTTTATCTATTTTAGAATCAATTTGTTGAAGGTTATATAGTCCGTTGAGTTTATCTTCTATAGTGTTTTCAGCAGTTTTCTTTTTCGCCATCTTGTCAGAAATAATTAACCGGATTGGTGTTCTGTTCCGTTAAATAGGGTGCAAATGTAGGAATTTTTTTTCGGATAAGATCGGCTATAAGCTCAATTGTAAATTGTTCACTTTCAAAATGCCCAATATCAGCTACAACTAATTGATTTTCTGCATCAAAAAATTCATGATATTTAAAGTCCCCTGTAATAAATATATCTGCTTTTTTTGCTTTTGCATTTGAAAGTAAGAAACTGCCGGATCCTCCGCACCATGCCACTTTTTTAATGGGTTTGTTTAACAGGTTTGTATGACGGATGCACCCTGTTTTAAAGGTTTCTTTCAATAAGGCCAGAAAACTCATTTCATCCATCTCTTTATCCAGCTCCCCAATCATTCCGGCCCCTTCAAATTTATTTTCATTCAAGAGTGGAATCAGGTCATAGGCTACTTCCTCATACGGATGTGCATTGAGCATGGCATTCACCACATGTTTTGTTTGATGGGTGCTAACCAACACTTCTAATCTACCCTCCGGTTCATAGTTGCGTTCATTTTTTTTGCCATAAGCCGGATTCGAATCCTCATTCCCCTTGTAGGTCCCTGTGCCCTCACCGTGAAAACTGCACTCACTGTAATTTCCAATTTCACCGGCGCCGGCAGTAAACAGAGCTGTTCGTACAACTTCCATTTTATCCAGCGGCACATAAACCACAAGCTTGAGTAATTTTCCTTGAACAGGCGCAAGAATTTGTGGATTTGATACCCCTAAAAGATCTCCGATTTTTTTATTAACTCCTAACTTGAAGTTGTCCAGATTCGTGTGGATAGCATAAATCGCAATGTTGTTCTGAATAGCTTTGATAATAGTTCGTTCAACATAGTTTTTACCCGTTAACTTTTTCAGTCCCTTAAAGACAATTGGATGATGCGAAATGATCAGGTTGCAGTCTTTTTCTATGGCTTCCTGAACAATTTCTTCCGTGCAATCCAGCGAGATTAAGGCGTTGTTGACTTCTTGTCCATACTCTCCGACAATAAGTCCTGAATTATCGTAACTTTCCTGGCTGCTCAATGGTGCCAGTTCTTCCAGATGTTTAATGATATCCTGTACAGTCATACCACAAATATAGGATGGAATTACAAGTCTTATTTGAAATGGGCAATACTATTCATCAATTGACTTAAAATTATATTTTTGGTGATCACTTTATGAAGACATTTTTTCTCAAAGGCATACTACTTAATGATGGATGGATGCGCAATGCGTTCATCACTATTGATAAAGCGGGTAAAATTTTATCGATTGCAGAGAAATTTGAAGGAAAGGCAGAAGAACTAAACTGCTATGCTGTTCCGGGATTTCAGAACGCACATTCACATGCATTTCAATACGCTATGGCAGGTCTTGCGGAAAGACATTCGGTCAATGAAACACCGGATGATTTTTGGTCGTGGAGAGAGGCCATGTACAAACTGGCACTGCGTATTTCTCCTGATGATCTGCAAGCAATTGCACAACAATTATACGCAGAAATGCTGCGCCACGGCTATACAGATGTAGCGGAGTTTCACTACGTACATCACGACAAGGAAGGGAATCCATATATGAATCTTTCTGAGATGGGTGAACGCTTGGTGGCAGCGGCAAGTGCAGTTGGAATTGGAATTACACTTGTTCCAATTTTTTATCAGAAAGGTGGCTTTGGAAAAGAACCTTCGGATGGACAAAAACGATTTATTTCCAGGGGTATTGATGAGTATTACAAATTGCTGGAAGCATCCGAAAAATCCTGCGGATATTACGAGCATGCAAATGTCGCCATTGGAATTCATTCTATGCGTGGTGTTGAACCAAAAGATATTGTAGAAGTGGCTGAAAAGGGGAGGAAAGACCTTCCTTTTCATATTCACATATCAGAGCAATTGAAGGAAATTGAAGATGCCGTTAAATACCTTGGAAAAAGACCCGTTGAGTGGATGTTGGATAATGTTGAGTTGAGTGATCGGTTTCATTTTGTACACGCCACTCACTTAACAGATAAAGAAACAGAATTGTTAGGTCAGTCTGGTGTTAATGTGGTGCTTTGTCCGTCTACAGAAGGCAACCTTGGTGATGGAATTTTTCCATTGAAAAAGTACCAGGAAAGCGGTGGGGAATGGAGCATTGGAACAGATTCGCATGTGGGAATAAACCCGCTTGAAGAGCTGCGATTACTGGATTATGGGCAACGCTTAACATCTCACAAACGAAATACATTTTACAGTAAAGAACAGGGGGATAGTGGATTATTTGCGATCGACAGGGCCCTACGCTCAGGAAGGAAAGCAATGGGGAACTTCAATCATCATTACTTTAAGATTGGAGCATATTTTGACGCCGCTTTGTTTTCAGCTGAACCGCATTTAATAGCAACGACATCATTTGACAATTTGGCCAGTACACTGGTCTACAGTGCTGATTCGAGAATGCAGTTTGGAACTATAGCAAAAGGGACCCTTATTGTAAGCAATGGCAATCACAAAAAGAAAAAAGCGATTGGGAAAAAGTTTAGTGAAGTTATTCTTGAGCTAGGGAATCGTCATTAAATCTGGCATTCAATATACGCTCCACTTTTTCACTGTGTTTAACCACTTTTTTTGCCCAATTCAATTTAATTTCTGTTTGTTCTTCATGACTTAATTGCCATTTGATATCAGGATTTTCATGCATGCGTTCTGTCACAGAAAACAATGCCAGCGCGACCGAAACAGATATATTGTAGCTTTCGGTAAACCCATGCATAGGTAATTTAACATAGCCGTCTGCATGTTCCAGTGCTATATCGGATAGTCCTGTGAGTTCCGTACCAAACATCAACGCCACTGGTTCAGTTAGATCAAGGTCGCCAATGAGGCAATCGTCTTTATGAGGTGTAGTGGCAATAACTTTATAGCCTTTGTTTTTGAGGTGATTGATAGTAGACAGGGTGTTATTTTCTTCGGAATTGTATCGGTGCAGACTTAGCCATTTTGAAGAACCCATATCGATTTCTTTGTTGGGTGAATATTTCCAATCGTTTTCAATAATGTGAACATCCTGTATTCCGAAACAATCACATGAGCGCAATACAGCAGCCGCATTGTGAGGCTGGAATATATTTTCCAAAGCAACAGTAATGTGCTTGGTCCTTTTAAGAATTATCTCTTCAAACAAACTTTTCTTGTTATCTGAGATGTGCTCATAAAATTGCTGTAATAGCCATTCGTCCCTTGTCATGCGATTGAAAATAAAAAACCCTGATCTACCGAAGCAGATCAGGGTGAAATTTATTCAAAAAAAGTTTCTTAGTTTACTTTTTTAGAAAGGTCAGCTCCTGCTTTAAACTTAACAACGTTTTTAGCAGCAATTTTAATTTCTTTTCCTGTTTGAGGATTTCTTCCTGTTCTTGCAGCTCTTTTAGAGATTGAGAAAGATCCAAATCCTACTAGAGAAATTTTGTCTCCTTTTTTCAAAGCACCTTCAGTTGCTGAGATAAATCCTTCTAAAGCTCTTTTTGAGTCAGCTTTTGACAATCCTGATTTTGATGCGATAGCATCTACTAATTCTGATTTGTTCATAATAATCAATTTTGATTTTTGGTTAAACAATATTTTTATATAACAGGAACAAATATATTCGAATATCCATACTACACAAGGGTTGTAGGGTATTTTACCCCCATTTTGTTAATAAATTCGGCAAAATGTTGATAAGTACGCCTAAAATGCCTTATTTTACTAGGGTTTAGCGCAATTTTTTACTCGTCAAGGAATATTCTGTCTTCTCCGGTGAATTTTGGAGATTGTATAGATAAAACTTTGACAGGACTAGATGAAAGTACTTTTAAAGCATGCGGAGTGTTTTTAGGGATGTTGAAATAATCACCCTTTTTTATGACGAATTTTTCGTCATTAATCGTCATTTCTCCCTTTCCACCTAATACATAGATGTTTTCAGAATGCTCAGCATGCTTGTGTAAACGCACACTCTGTTTCACCCAAATCACAAATGAAGTTTGATGGTCATCATCAGAAATCTTCTTCACCCAAATATTTTCAAAGTCTTCTTCAGGTTTGACATCTTTTAACTGACGAATATCTTGTGCTATAGTAACAACTGCTATAAGGCTTAGAATGATGACGATAAAATTTTTCATGCGTCTAATTTAGCAATGTCCATTCTGATATGAAAAAACCTTTCAGAAAATCTGAAACAGACATGCGCTTTTTGCCTTCCAGTTGCAATTGTAAAACTTCTATCCAACCGTCAGATGTTCCAAAATACAATTGATCATTAACAGTTTTAACTTCATTGGAATGGTTCAAGCCATCAAAGTGGTCTATCACGTCAAATATTTTCAGTGATTTCTTTTGGTCGTCTTTTCCTATTTCTGTCCAGGCGGTAGGGTAGGGAGATAATCCCCGGATTTTATTGTAGATTTTCTGAGTAGTATCGTTCCAGTTTATTTTGCAATCCTTTTTGAAAATCTTTGGCGCCTCTTTTAAATCACCTTCCACCAGTTTTTCTTGTGGGGTAGCGGATACACTTCCTTCTAAGATATTTTTAACAGTTTTGGCTAGAAGTTTAGCACCTTCAATCATTAAGCGGTCATGAACCGTACCCGCAGTATCTTTGTGTTTAATCGGCACTTCAACTTTGTCTATGATATCTCCGGTATCAATTTTATGCCGGATAAAAAAAGTGGTGGCTCCTGTCTTTTTTTCTCCATTTATAACTGCCCAATTGATCGGTGCTGCTCCACGGTATTGAGGTAGCAGTGACCCATGTAAATTGATGGTTCCCTTCGGCGGCATGTTCCACACAACTTCGGGCAGCATCCTAAAGGCCACAACAACAAACAGCTCAGCACCTATTGTACTAAGCTGTTCGATAAATTCCTGATCTTTTAAGTTTTCCGGTTGCAAAACCTGCAGGTTATTTTCCATTGCATACTTCTTTACTGCTGAGGATTTCAATTTTTGTCCTCTTCCTGCAGGTCGATCAGGAGCGGTAACAACGGCCGCAATATTGATCTTATTTTCAAGAAGTTGCCTTAAGGACTCTACGGCAAAATCCGGAGTCCCCATGAATATGACCTTTCGTTGCATGCACAATTTTAATCATTATACCGGAACATAGTTCAATTTTGGCGAGTGATTCATGACTTCAGGTCCGTTCACTGTCAACACCGGTATTTGACTTTGTTTGGTCAGCAACTCATCAATAAATGAGTGGAAGAATGACTTAAATCCGAAGTCCAGATAAGAAGCAGCAATTAAATCCATGTCATTGTTTTTTGCATAAGTCATAATTAAATCACTGTAAGCCTTACCGCCTGGAATTGGGATTGATAAGTAATGGATGTTCTCTTTTTTGAGATATTTCTCAATGATCGCCTGGTTGACGCGCATTTCTCTGTAAAGAGAGTCATCCGTATCCTGAAATCCGGCCAGATAAATGGTGGCGTCAAATTGTTTTGCCATAGATGCTGCCATTTGAGTTACCTGTAAACTTTCACGTTGGTAATTAAATGGAAGTAGTATTTTATCTATGGTTTCCTTTTGAACAGTATCCTGAACAATTAAGAAAGGCAAATGAGAATGTGAAGCTACCTTCATTGCGTCTGATCCAAAAATTTCCTGGAATAGGTTATTGTGATGTTTTCCGAGAACAACCAAAGATGCATCTGCCGTTTCAGCTATCTGATTAATGTCTGAATAGATGTCACCTTTCATTACTCTGAAAGTGGTCATTTCCTGGATGTCTTTGTCGTGACGATCAATGTACTCTTTAATGTCCCTTTCGGCACTTGGAATTTCAGATTCTTCTCCAACGAGGTGAAGTAAAATTATTTCACCGCCTGTCTGTTTACACAATGACACCGCATATTCATACGCGTCTTTTGTGAATTTTGTAAAGTCGTATGGGACTAAGTATTTTTTAAATGTTATCGTTTTCATGATGGTTTGATTTGGTTCGTAAAAAAGTATGTCTGCATCTACACTTAGATGCGTTATGGTTATATATATAATATAGTAAAAAACTACCCTAAAATCAAGTGGTTACCCAATTTCTTTAACAGAGTTTAACAGTCAAACTACGATTGATGGGGCTTTAAGCAACAGTTAATTAATGCTTATACGGTAAGGAAGGAGAATCCAGAATCCACAGCCATTACTTCTGGTGCATTAATTGTAATTACCGGAATTCTTTGTTCATTCATAATCATTTCCTGAACAAACGAATTAAACAATGCGCGAATGCCCTGCGGGAAGTATGCCGCAGCTATTAAATCTGCATCTACAACTTTTGCGTACTCTAATAATTCTTTTTCGTACGATTTTTTACCGGGCAATGTCACCATATTGTACTTTACACCGTGCTGAGTAAGGTGTTTCCGTACAATGGCTTGATTGGTTTTCATGTCGCGTAATAACCATTCGTCATTACCACGATAACCTACTAAATGAATGGTCGCATCAAATTTTTCAGCTAAAGATGCTGCAAATTGTGTTACCTGAACACTTTCACGCTGAAAGCTAAACGGCATGACTATGTCGTTGATCTCAGATTCTTTTTCATCCTCCTGTGTGATTATGAAAGGAATATGTGAGTTCGAAACAATTTTTAATGCGTGACTGCCAAAAACTTTCTGCAATCCATGTGACCCATGTGTCCCCATTACAATAACGGAGGCTCCTGTTAGGTCGGCCATTTTAGGGATGTCCTTAAAGATGTCGCCTTCTATGACTTTATAGCTTGTTATTTCCTTTTCTTCATCTGATAATTTGGAAATGACTTCTTCAAGCTTCTTTTCAGCCGGACCAACTTCAGAACTATTCTTTACAATATGCCCAAGTAAAACCTGTCCGCTTCCAGCAGTTTTAATCAGCCGTATCGCATAATGAAATGCATCATCCGTTACACCGGTAAAATCATAAGGAACCAAGTACTTGTCAATTGTGACGCTTTTCATGGGCGAATTGGTAAACAGTTATTTAGAGGTATACAAATATATTATTATTTGCTTGTCATATGCTTTTTTCGATAAAAAAGCAGATAAACTATGCTCAAACAGCCTATAGATCCGAAATAGATATACTCTACCCACCACACTTGAATAATGTTCCATTCCCACTCGTATATAAATGCATAGCATGCAAGTGTATAGAATACTAAGCTGATGACTTCAATAACAAATGATTGAACTGTTTTTCCTAACGCAGAAACTGAATTAAAAGGAACAATTACCAGTGCAAAAAGAAATATGGATCCGCTTACAAAGCGTAAGGCAGCAGCACTTTGTTCCAGCATCAATCCCGAAACATCTGGGTTGCGTTCTACAATTGATATCATTGTGTTGGGATAGAGAAATGCTCCGTGAAAAAGTAGAAATATACTACTCAATGAGAGCACTACAATCTTCAACTGAATTTTGGGAATGAGGTGTTGTTGGTCTCTCCCAACCAAATTGCTCACATAAGTTCGGGTGGCCGCAGCATATCCAAAGATAGGCACGAAGGCAATAAAATACATGTAGCGGATATTGTGAGCCACCTCCAAATCATTCGGTCCCATGTGCTCTATCATTGTAAAAAATAGCAACCAACTCCACAACGACAGGAAGCTTTGAATCATTAACGGTAAACTTAACCTGACCAATTGCCTGGTAATAAGTTTTGAAAATTTTTGCTTTAAACTGTAGGCAAATTCTTTAAGAGATGGAGCTTTTAACGCGTAAACCATTAAAAACAGAAAGGTTATTACCTCTGATATAGAAGATGCAGTTGCCGCTCCTTTCATGCCCATTTCAGGAAAGCCAAAGTGGCCGAATATTAGACTGTAATCCAGAAATATATTACATCCGGCGAGAATCAGTGTAGAGAATATGATGATGGTGGTTCGTCCCAATCCAATAAAGAATCCAACCAATGTAACCTGTAGCGCGGCAAAGAATATCCCCCAACTCCTGTACCGGATAAATTCAACCATTGCTTCATCGATTTGTTCAGATTTAGCTATGGCATTAATCACAGTTTCAGAGAGCGTCATCAATAATGTGAAAATAATTGCCGCCAGAAATAGTTGCACAAATTGCGCATTCAGCAAAACCTGTCCCGTTTCCTCATTTTTTTGTTCACCATATTTTTTAGCTACGGTAATTTGCGTTCCATCTGCAATGCCTCTGCACAACATAAACATGGCCACATACATCAGTCCTCCGTTACCAACTGCATTATAAGCAGTGTTTCCCAGTTCTGAAACAAAGGCGCCATCAATAATAACGATCAATGATTGCACAAAGGTGCCAAACATCAAAGGCAGGGCAATGATCAATATGCGTTTGTAGGATAGTTCTAACATTCATTAAAGTACCTGCACTACCAAGCCTTTGAGATATTCTCCTTCGGGATGTGCAGCATTAATAGGATGGTCAGCTGGTTGGTGAAGTTGCTCCAGAATCCGAACTTTTCGTTCAGCTGCAATAGCTGCAGCAATAATTGTGTTGTTGAACAAGACTTTATCTACCACCTGAGAACAGGAAAATGTGAAGATGATTCCTCCAGGTTTGATCTGGCGCATGGCATGAGCATTTAACCGCTTATAACCGATCACCGCATTGTGTTTAGCTTTTCGGTGTTTAGCAAATGCCGGTGGGTCAAGGATAATTATATCATAATCTTCAGGTAGGTCTTTAATATATTCCATAGTGTCCGCAACTATGGACTTATGTCGTTTAGAATCGAAATTTCCAAGTGTAATATTGGCATCTGTTAATTCAATGGCTTTTTTCGAAGAATCAAGCGAATGAACCAATTTTGCACCTGCGTTCAAGCCAAAAACAGAAAAACCGCCAGAGTAACAAAACGTATTGAGGATTTTCTTGTCTCCGGCATATTTAGCCAGCAACGCCCTGTTTTCTCTTTGATCGATAAAAAAACCTGTTTTTTGACCCGTTACCCAATCAATTTGAAATTTATTTCCGTATTCTGTTGCCGTCACGGGTAGTTCAGCTGTGCCATGCAAGAAACCATCACCTTCATATCCTTCAAAATTAGTAGGTAGTGTGGATTCGCTTTTCAGGTAAATACTCTTTAGCTGATCATGGTAAAGTGCCTTTAGTTCAGTTGTAATGTATTCCAGGTCCCTGTACATACCAACACTGTGACATTGAATTACCAGATGCCCGTCATAGTGGTCAATGATCAATCCAGGTAAATAATCACCTTCTGCGTGCACTAATCGATAAATACTTGTATCCGTATTGTTGACAAGGTGCAGGGCTTTTCTAAGTTCGAACGCCGTTTTTAATCGTTCTCTATATAGTTCCTGAGAAGAAATAGCTTCGTCGAACGTTAACATACGCACCGCAATAGACCCATTTGCATAGTGGCCATATCCCAAAACACGCCCCTTGTTTGCCCGTACTTCCACTAATTCACCCTCTTGAATATCTGAATCGACATGTTTGATTGCTCCTGAAAACACCCAGGGATGTTTACGTACAATCGATTTATCTTTAGCGGGTTTTATGGTTATCGTTTTCAGCTGCATCTTACAAAAAGTGAGCTAATTTACAGAATACTTCTGTAGATACTGTTTAAAAGGCTTGACCAAAGTTTTAAAACAAGGCCATAAATTGATTGTTGAATTGTATCTTTAGGTTATCAATTACCGTTGAAAACAGAAAATGTCAGGATTGTACAGAAGTCTTTTTTTATATATAATCTTTGCCTCAGGCTTATATTCAATGGCACAGTCGGTTGATCCTGAGAAACGTGCGGCATTCTATCATTATCACAATAAAGCAAAGTACTATCAAAATGTAGATGTTGATTCTGCAAATATTTTTACTGATTCGTGTTTGATCATTGCCAAGTCAATGGAGTCGGAATATTTTTTTGGTAAGGCACTACAATTAAAAACGCGGGCAGAATTTTATTCATCTGATATTGATTCCGCAATTATTTATGGCAATAAATCACTGGAGATACTAAAAAACTATCCTGATTCAATTGAGTATTTTCTGGCAGAATACAATCAGGGAAATTTTTACCTCTCAAAGGATGATCATATCCAGGCTTTGGTTCAATTTAAACGTGCAGCCCAAATAATAGATGAAAATTTTGAGACGTATGTTTTGGTGGATGAAGAAATGGTTACTATCAATCAGGCTTATTGCCATGCAAGTATAGGGATAGTATTGGATGACCTGGAGGATTATGAAGGTGCGTTGACAAACTACAAGAAAGCTTTAAAGCTCACTGCCAAAGTAGATAATTGGGAGAGTGAGATGCTCCGGGCGAATGTTCTGAATAACATGGGCGTTTCTTATGTGAATATTGGGGATTACCAAATGGCCGAAAGTTATGCGGTAGCCAGTATGGAGCAAAAGAAAGTACTTAACCAGGAAAGCTCTATTGGCTACAGCTATCAATTAATGGCTCAATCAGCTTATGGAAGACGGAAGTATGATCTGGCCATAAAATACCTGGAACAATCTGACAAGAAGTTCAGTATTCTGATGAATCAGGACGGGATCGATCAAAACAAATTTATTCGGGCAAAATGTTATTTGGCAATCGGTAAATATGAAAAAGCGCTAGAATTGCTACAACAGGTTGAAGAAGTTTTTCTTTCGAGGTTTTCAAAGTCAGATCAAGCAGAGTTTTATGAAGTGCTTGCTGAAGTTTATCAGAAGATGGGAGAACTGGAATTCGCTAATGATTACTTGCGGATTACATTGAAATTACGAAAAGAGGTAGATGTTAAAAACGACAAAAAGATTGTTAAGGAGTTCGTAGATTTCATAGAAACAGAAGAAATTCAGTTAAACGATAAAATTCAGAATCTCAAGAACAAACAAGAGAAAGAAAAGCTTCAACTTCAAATTGAGAGTGACAGAGAGAAAGAAGTTTGGATTTATACCCTGTTTTTAGTATCGATAATATGTTTGGTATTGATTATTATGGTTATTTCCAGTGCTTATCGTAAAAATCGTAAAACAACAAAGGAGTTGAGCGAGTCGATTGAAGAGAATAAGATTTTGTTCAAAGAAGTACATCACCGGGTAAAAAATAATTTTCAGATAATTTCCAGTTTATTAAATCTTCAATACGGTATAGAGCAAGACGAACGCAGTAAAAAGGTACTGACAGATGCGCAGGGTCGGATACAGTCAATGTCACTTGTACATGAGATGTTGTACAGCAGGAGTGATGTTAAACGCATTGATTTTAAATCCTATGTTCAGGAGTTAGTTCCGTCAATTCTAAAATCACTGACTGAGCAGTCTGGAAAGATAACGTACGAAGTGAAAAGTGGAGATGAATCATTTGACCTGGAGTTAGCTGTTCCGCTTGGCTTGATCCTCAATGAAGCCATTACAAACTCAGTTAAATACGCATTTAACGATCAGGACAAAGGAAAAATTGAAATCCTACTGAGAAAACTGGAACCATTGACTTATTTGTTAATTATCAGGGATGATGGTTCAGGAATTCCGGATCAATATCTGAAAGGAGAGCGTGACACATTGGGTATTGAGTTAATCCATATCCTCAGTGATCAAATAGGGGGTACACTGGAAATAAAAAATGAAGGAGGCACAGAAATTCGCGTAACCTTCAGAGTTTAATCTCTTTCCCCAAAGATGGAACTTCCCACTCGAATCATATTACTGCCCTGTTCGATAGCAATTGGATAATCCCCACTCATACCCATGGAAATTATTTCAAAATTAGGATCGGCATTAAAATGGGTTTCTTTTAAGGTGTCAAAGTATTTCTTTAAGCTATGGAATTCTTCTCTAACCTGTCGTTGGTCAGAGGTGAAGGTTGCCATTCCCATCACGCCCTGAATTTCAATATTCTCCAAATTTTTAAAGTCGGGATCATTAAACATGTCATTGATCTCATTCATGTCAAACCCAAACTTACTGGATTCCTGAGCTATGTGAAATTGCAGTAAAACGGGTTGATTTCTTGCGTTCTTTCGAGCTTGCTTATTAATTTCTTTCAAGAGCCTGTAGGAATCAACTCCATGAATAAGTGCTACGAACGGTGAAATGTACTTTACCTTATTGCGTTGTAAATGACCAATCATGTGCCATTCTATATCCTCTGGAAGTTGCTCATATTTTGAAGCTAGTTCCTGCGCCCTGTTTTCTCCAAAAATTCGTTGTCCACAGTCATAAGCCTCCTGTATCATTTCAACAGGTTTTGTCTTAGACACTGCAACAAGGGTTACATTTTCCGGTATCGTTTCTTTAATTTGTTGTAAGTTCTGTTTAATCATCATTTAAGGGGTACATGGTTAGTCCACTTCTTAATTTAGGTTCTATCCAGGTAGATTTTGGTGGCATAATCCGGCCTTCATCTGCAACCGTTTTGAGCTGTTCAACAGAAACCGGAAATAGCACAAAACCAACTTCGTAATCACCTGAATCAATTTTTTCTTCAATGCCTTCTAATCCTCTATATCCTGCCACAAAAGAGATGCGTGCGTCAGTTTTTAAGTCTTGTATCCCTAGAATTGGTCTTAGTAAATTAACCGTGAGGATATTCGTGTCCAACTGCCCAACCGAATCTGATGGATCGAATTCAGCACTTTCCATATTAAGTAAATACCACTTCTTATCCAAATACATCATAATTTGATGAATAGAAGTGCAGTTTGGAGCATGCTCTCCCAGTTCAGTAACTTCGAAATTTTCTTTGACCAGACGAATAAATTCTTGTTTGCTAAGGCCGTTGAGATCTTTTACAATACGGTTATAGTCTAATATTCCCATGTTTACTTCAGAAATAAAATAGGCCATAAAGTAATTTCTGAAGCCATCTTTTTTTGCATTAACTTCTTTGCTATATCTGGAGGATGAAGCACACCTGTGATGACCATCCGCAATATATACACTGTCAATGTCCTCGTAATATCTCTGAATTTCGGATATGATTTTTTCGTCCTGTATTAACCACACTTCATGCTTTATTTTTTGAGTAGTTGTAAATTCATATTCAGGACGATCTCTCATTATTTGCTCAAGTGTCTCCTCTAGTTTTTCGTGATGCCTGTGGAATAGGAGTACGGGTTCTGCGTTGCATTCCACAACCTGTAAATACTTTGTAAAGTGCTTTTCGCGTTGTGTAATCGTTTCTTCGTGTTTCTTAATTTTTCCGGAATCATATTCATCTACTGATGCACCGGCAATCAACCCGACATATTCCGTTTCAGAGTTACTTTGACGATAGAGGTACAAGGTTTCCTTCTCGTCTCTGAACATAATACCTTCGCTAATAAACTCCTCCAGTTTTTCTCTTGAACGCACGCAACGCTCCAGTGAATAAGGTTCGCTTTTTTCCTCCTGCATGCTAAATTCAGGATTGATAACATGCAAGAAAGTATATGGATTGGTTTCCAATTTTGCCTCCAACACATGCTTCTTATACGAATAGTATGGTCGGGTAGCTACCAGATATGCTTTGTCACGCGTTGGTCTGATCGCTTTGAAAGGTTTGATTTTGGTCAAGTCTGCAAATTTTGTAATCCTACATTCTGAACATCACATTGATGATCAGTGTTCAAAATTACAATAGCTAAAAGAATAATTACATTTCCAGAATAATAAATTCTGTTCGTCTGTTTTCCTGGTGTTCAACTTCTGAACATTCTACACCATCTGCGCACCCATTTACGAGTTGAGATTCTCCGTATCCTTTACCCGTAATTCTATCTGGATTTGTAATTCTTTCTTTGATATATTTTACTGAAGCCTGCGCTCTTTTTTCAGAAAGTCGTTGGTTATCTTTTGCCGATCCGCGCGCATCTGTGTGTGAACCTAGTTCAATCCTCATATTGGGATTGTCATTCATAACTTTTACTATTTTATCAAGTTCTATCGCAGCATCAGGTCGGATAATGGCTTTGTTGTAATCAAAATAAATAGGTTGTAAATCAATAATATCGGTTAAATCGACACCTACTTCAATTTTCTCCATTCTTATTTGCATATCCTCAAATACGTTGTATTTGCCTTCTCTATCAAACAGCACATTGTATGTAATGGTTTGCGTCAAATAACCTTCTTTAATCAGTGTGAAATTATAACTTCCCCGATCCTCCAGTTTTTTATCCGGTAACGGAATGTGATAGATGCCTGTCTCGTCAGTAATGATAGAGTCCCGGGTGTCTATCATATTGTCAACAACAATTATTTTAACACTGTCAATGGTTGTCTGGGATTCAGCATCAACAATTTTCAGGAAAAGGGATATTCCCGGGTCTTTTTCAAGTTTAAGATCAGAAACAAAAACGTCATCTTCACCAAAGCTTGAGACACTGTTCATATCCGGGAAGTATTTTTCTTTATTTCCTGAAATTTCAAATTTCTTCTCCGGGTCAACGAGAAAGGCAAACGTGCCATCATCTTCAGTTATTACTGTTTGAACAGTTTCTGTTTCTAATTCTTTTAGCTCTACTTTAACTCCTGCCAGTACTTCGCCTTCAAGATCTGTTGCGGTACCCTTGATGGTTTTTTTGACTAAACCAAACATGTAAATATCCATGCCACCAAATCCACCTGAGCGGTTGGAAGAAAAGAATCCACTTCGTTCATCTCTGTTCCATGTGATATAAATATCATCTCCTGCTGAATTCATTGGGTATCCCAAGTTCGTTGGAATTGTCCATCTTCCATCAACTTTTTTAGACATATAAAAATCATACCCACCAGAGGAGTTGTGACCTCTGGATGAAAAGTAAAGTGTTTTTCCGTCAGCAGATAGAAAAGGGCCATCTTCATCTTCTGCGGTATTGATGTATGGACTTATTGGTTTAGGGTCAGTCCAGGCAGTATCCTCCAGGTGACTAATGTAGATGTCCAGATTTCCGAACTCAGATCGCGCAGTGAAAATAAAGGTTTTTTGATCCTTTGAAAATACACCATGAGGTTGAAAAAAGAAGGAACCAAATTTAGCGGGAAGTGGTTGCAATTTGTTTAACCGATCTTCGGTCATGGTGGACACCCATACTCTGTTTTGATAGAATACCAGAATACTGTCTGAATCAAATACATTTCCTACCACACATTGGTGAGTTTTTTGATCGATACTTGGGTTGTAGGTGGACGCGACAGACTCTTCCAGGTCAAAGTAATAGATGTTTTCAAAGAACTTGTTATCCATATCCCTGCGTTCGGTGTCGTAGTCTTTGTAACGGGCGTTGTATAACAAGAGGTTGTCATCTTCGATATAAACGGGTGTATATTCAGTTTCTACTGAATTAATGAAGAAATCCATGTTCTCAACCTCAAAAGGTTCATAAATTAACTGTTGGTTTTTAATGGCATTTACAGAATAATTGATGCTTTTATCTACTTCGGCAATAAGCGGATGGTTGGTACCCACCCTTCTCAATCCATATTTTTTAAAGAATTTGTATTGTTCGATTGCCTTTTCATGCTCTTCCATCAGTCGAAGACAATTTGCATAGTTATAGTAGATGAGGTAGTTGGTGTCTTGTTCTATTGTTGCTAGTTGACGATTAATATATACGAATGCAGAGTCATACAACTGATAGGTATTCATATAAATGTCAACGAGTCCTTGCAACGCCTTCTTGTTCTTTGGCTCTACAGTTAATGCACTTTTATAAGCCGCAACTGCAGCAGAATAATCCAATTTTTTAACGTTTTTTTCAGCCGTGGAAATATACTTGCCAGCAGATTGCTGAGCATGTAAGAAAGGTGCCAGGCAAAACGCGAAGAGTACTGTAAAACAATACCTGTTCATAGATTGGGTATGCAATTATTGGTTCACTAAACTAACTTTTTTAATGTACAATTTGAAATTATACCTGGAAAATTAGTTGTAAAATACGTGAAGAACGCATAAGCTTTTACTATGAAATGATACTGGCAAGTAGGGTTCTGCTTCTTGCTCTGTCTCTAAATTCACCGAGATAAATACCTTGCCAGGTTCCTAATGCGAGTTGTCCGTTGGAAATTGGGATATGAACTTCACAACCCGTAAATACTGCTTTTATATGAGAAGGCATGTCATCCGGTCCTTCCAGCGTGTGCTCATAGTACGGTTCATTTTCTTTGATATTTTTATCGTACCAGTTATTCATATCCTTTAATACACTGGGGTCTGCATTTTCATTGATGCAAATACCTGCCGAGGTGTGCTGGATAAACAGATGTAAGATACCTGTTTGTGGAAGTTCGGGTAAGTGCTGCAACACTTCTTCAGTGATAACGTGGAACCCTCTTGGACGCGGACTTAGGTGAATTTTTACTTGTTCCATATACGTTTAATGCTGTGAAATTTATGCGTGTGTTTATCAAAATCTAATCGAAAAATTCCCTTTTCGTCGTAAGTATCTATACGCACATGTCCGGCGGCGTGAATTATCTCTTTTTCGTTGAGAATAATTCCTACATGATGAACATGGCCATTCTTATTTACAAAAAACATAAGATCCCCTTCTTGTCGATTATCAAACCTAACTTTTGCGCCAACTTCCGCTTGTTCTGATGCATCCCTTGGGATATTAATGCCATGAACCTTTGCTGCAATTTGTACAAAACCACTGCAATCAATTCCAAGGATTCCTTTACCGCCCCATAGGTAGGGGGTGTTTAAATAACGGAGAGCCGTTTCACAAAAGTCTTCGTCAAATTCAGGAATTTCATCCAGTACTTTACATTTTAATGTACCTATTTCGAATTCTGAACCATTTAAAAAAGGAAGGTTTGATCCAAAGATTATGTGCTGCTTACCTATAGGTCCTTCTACAGCTAATAACCCAGTTTTCACAACCTCATGTTCTGTATCAATTCCTTCCTGGTAGATGTCTTCTGAAACATACTTTAACTGTTTGAAGTCCATCCATCCTTCATAATCATCAGCAGGAAAGTAGATTTTTATCCAGGGCTTTTCTTGTTCAAGAACTTTTACGTAGTCTCCAAATAATAATTGCGTAACGATTTCAGCTTCATCTGAAGCCGAAGCTCTGACTGGTGCAATAGCTACTTGACATATACCGTAAGACTTGATCATACCTGAAGTTTTTTCAATGTTAATAATTTTGTCGTTTTGTCTCAAAAATCAGTTTTTTATTTTTGGGAGTGAGCAGAATTATTTCGGTTTCATCCTCAAAAATGGCCGTTCAATAGCATAATAGCTCAAGCTGGCAACTGATACTATCCCTGCAAAACTAATCAGGAAGTACATAACAATAAGTACTGTGCCATTCATATCCGAGTATCTGATCCAGTCGTAAATGAAGTACATCACAATTAGATGGTACATGTAAAGTCCGTATGAAATTCTGCCTAAATAATTGAAGGCCTTTACTCTACCAAACTTGAAGAACGAATGTTCGCCACGTACCTGATCCAGGATAATGAAGGCAAAAAATGCTCCCAGTACAAATCGTTCCAGGACCACCAGGTCGCCTGCAAAAATCTTGTTCTTGGCAACACAAAGTGTAAATCCAATCAGGTAGATGACAATCACCCATAACAAATTGAGCTTTTTCAATTTTTCTAACCACACTCTTCCTTCAAACAAGGACCATCCGATAAAAGCTCCGGCTAAAATATCCTGGCAAACGGCCAGGGTGTGATAATACAGGACATATTCATCTTCACGGTGTTGCCATCTAAATATAAAAGATGCGATATAAAGAAATAATAAGAGGTGCCATAACCTAAACCCTTTAACAGTTAAAAAGAAAAATAAAGTAACTCCCCAAAATAGGTAAAACTGCTCCTCAACAGCAACTGACCACGGCATAGTGAGGAAGTTATACGGATCAGCCATACCATTTTTAATCTCATCAAAATTGGCTAAAAATGCCACATACATCCACGGGTCGTGACTGGTTTCATATCCGTGAATCAACAAAGGAAATATCACAAAACCAATGAGTACCACTATAAAATAGAGCGGCCAGATGCGCAGTGTTCGCCTGATCAGAAATTTTTTCAGGGAAAAATGTCCTTTGTACTTTCTTTCGTGTAGTAAAAGGTAAGTGATCAGAAATCCTGACAATACAAAAAAGAAATTCACCCCTAAACTTCCTTTGTCAAAAATGACCATGAATTTGTTCGTCACGTTATTCGTCTCGAGTGCAGGAACAATAGGTTTCAGGTCTGCGAAAAGGTGAAATAGAAATACACTGAACGCCGCTAGAAAGCGTAAGGCATCTAAATTTTCAAAATAGATGTGTGGGATTTTTTGTGAAGAACGGTTCGCCAAACTATAGCTTTCATTAATTTTGCGTCAAATTTAAGTGAATTTGGAAAACACAGAAATCTTTGATGTCGCCATTATTGGTGGAGGAATAGTTGGAGCGGCAACGCTTTACAAGTTACAATTGAGAAATCCGGATCTCAAAATTGTGCTATTGGAAAAGGAAGATCGTTTGGCCGGACACCAAACTGGACACAATTCGGGTGTAATTCATTCTGGACTTTATTACAAACCAGGGTCGCTAAAAGCTAAGAATTGTGTTAAAGGAAGACACGAATTGGTTGCCTTTGCCAAAGAATATGGCGTAGCCCATGATGTGTGTGGAAAAGTGGTGGTGGCTACAAATGAATCTGAGCTGCCGTTCATGAATAAAATCTTTGAAAATGGTATTGCTAATAATACCGAAGGTATAGAGAAAATTACCGGAGAACAGGTCAAAGATCACGAACCTTATGTAGAAGGAATTGCCGGTATTTGGGTGCCCTGTACGGGAATTATCGACTTTGTTGGAGCTACTGAGAAAATGGCTGAAGTAGCACTGGCAAAACAACCTGAATCTAAATTATTGTTGGGACAGGAGGTGATTTCAATTGATGACAAGGACAATGAACACGTAATTGTTACCGATAAAACGAAGATCAGAACGAAGAAAATGATCTTTTGTGCAGGACTTCAGGCGGACAGAATGGCTCGGAAAGATGGCGTAAAACTCAAAGAAAAAGTTGTTGGTTTCAGAGGTGACTACTACGAATTGACAGATAAAGCAAAGCACAAAGTCAATAATCTTATTTATCCGGTGCCAAACCCTGATTTTCCGTTTTTAGGTGTCCATTTTACACGGATGACCAATGGGGAAATAGAGTGTGGACCAAACGCAGTGTTTACTTTCAAGAGAGAAGGATACGGGAAAACTGATTTTAGTTTTAAAGACACATTCAATGCACTGGGATACAGAGGAACATGGAAGTTATTTTTTGGGAATATGAAGTTTGGTTTAAACGAATACAGACGTGCGTTCTCCAAACGATTGTTTCTAAAAACATTGCAGACTATGATTCCTTCTCTTGAGATGGATGACCTCAAGCCTGGAAGATCTGGTGTTCGGGCTTTGCTGTTAGGAACAGATGGTGATACTCGTGATGACTTCAGAATTGAGCACACCGAGAATTCTATTCACGTACTTAATGCTCCTTCACCTGCAGCAACGGCCTCTCTGGCTATTGGTGAATATATTGCTGAAATAGCAGAAGAAAAATTTGATCTGAAACTTTCTGTAAAAGAATAAAACAGGAGAAACTTACAGGTTGTGGGGTAGTGACATTCTGAAATTCCTCCTGTTTTCAAACGAATAAATTAAATATTAGCTAACCGCTAATAAGCGGCAATTCGTGAAGAGATGATCGCGTCGCGTATCATAGCTCCACTTCAGAACAATTTTAGAAACTCCTCAAGGGGTAGCGTTTGCTACTCCTTAAAAGGGTCAACTAATATCCATATTGTGGAAATTAGATTGAAGTTTCTCAGGGTAAAAAGGTTCAATAGCCGCACTTAAGTTAATCAGAAAATAGTTTAGAGTCAATTAAATTTTACAAACTATTTGGCTAAGCCTTGTTTTTATAGTGTTTACTTGTCCTGTACAACAGACGATAATATTGTAATTAGAACTTTAACCTTGCCAGCGGTACAACACTTTGATCTGTAAATGAGCCACTGATGTATTTGTAATATCCGGCAATCGCAATCATGGCACCGTTATCCGTACAAAATTCAAAAGGAGGAATATATGTTTGCCATCCCATTTCATTACCTATTCGCTCTAGTTCTGAACGCAAAAGTGAGTTGGCTGATACTCCACCAGCAATAGCAACTTCCGTAATTTGATGCGCTTTACAGGCTTTTATTAGTTTTTTGAATAAGGTTTTAATAATGGTGTGTTGATAAGAGGCGCAGATGTCAGCCAAATTATTTTGAACGAAATCGGCATCTTTTTTTATTTCATCCTGCAAAAAATAAAGTAATGCGGTTTTCAATCCACTAAAACTGAAATCGTAATTCGGAACATTTGAAATAGGGAATTCATATTTTTTTGGATCTCCACTTTTTGCATATTTATCAATCAACGGACCACCAGGATAGGGGAGGTTCATCAATTTAGCGGCTTTGTCAAATGCCTCTCCGGCTGCATCATCCTTGGTTTGACCAAGTATTTCCATATCGTAATAATCCCTGATCAGCACGATCTGGGTATGCCCGCCTGAGACCGTCAGGCAGATAAATGGGAATTTTGGAGCCGTGTAACCATCTCTCTTAATAAAGTGGGCAAGTATGTGGGCCTTCATGTGATCCACTTCAATTAATGGAATATCCAATGCCAGCCCCAGGCTTTTGGCAAAAGATACACCAACCAGCAATGACCCCAATAAACCGGGGCCTCGTGTAAAGGCAATACCAGATAAATCTTCTTTAGAAATTCCTGCTTTTTTAATTGCTGTATCAACTACAGGTACGATATTTTGTTGATGCGCCCTGGAAGCAAGTTCTGGCACAACGCCTCCAAACTCTTCATGAACCTTCTGTCCGGCAACAATATTTGAAAGTATCTCACCGTTCTTCAATATGGCGGCGGAAGTATCGTCACAGGACGATTCAATTCCTAAAATTATGTCATCTTTAGCGGCCAAATTTGTTACTTTTATAAAAAAATAAAGCAATCGCAAAATTACGTAAAATACTAGGATGGACAGGTAACTCACTTCACGTCTTATTCGAGTTTCTCGTTATAGTCTTGATTTTTGCGGTATTTGCAATCAGAACCTCCTGGTTTCAAACCTGGTTGGCACATCAGGCTTCTGCTTATTTTACCAATGAATTTGGTTCTGAAGTATACATAGATAAGGTAGATATCAAGTTCTTTAACAGGGTTGATCTGGAAGGCGTTTATCTGGAAGACCTTAGAAAGGACACCTTCATTTATGCAAATGTAATCCACGCCGATATCGGTGATTGGAGCCTCAAAAAATCTTTCTTGGATATTTCTACTGTTACCTTGGAAGATGGCCATATCCACATGAGGCAATACAAAGGTGATTCTACCTTAAATTTTCAGCATATCGTTGATTACTTTGCAACTGAAGAGGAGGACACGACAAGTTCAGAGTTCGAAGTTTCCGTTGCATCCATACAGCTAAAGGACATGCATTTTATTATGGATGATGAAAATTCGGAACCTTCGCCGAATGGTATGGATTTTAGTCATATTGACCTTCAACATCTCAATGGTGGATTTTCAAAATTCAACATGTTGGGAGAGAAAATCATTATTACGCTGGATAATTTAAGTTTTGTAGATAAGTCTGGCCTGGCATTAAATAAACTCAGCGGTGACTTATCTATTGATCCACAACTTATATCACTCAGCAACCTGGAAATAGGCCTGAATCAAACCTATATTAAGGGTGATTACCTGAATTTTGAAACACCAAATGGAGCCATGGATTGGGCTGAATTCCTGAATAAAGTGAGTATTAACTCGCACTTGTCAGGCACACGATTGCGTTTGGAAGACCTAGCCTATTTTGTGCCCGATCTTTGGGGATTAAAAGGGGATATTTTGATCAATAACATGGAGACCAAAGGTTCTGTATATGGGATGAAAATAAAAGACGTGGATATCCAAATCCTGGACACGACAAGAATAAAAGGAGATTTTGAAATCCCCAACTTATCTGACCCCAGTTCAGCATTTTTTGAAGAAGACCTGCATCTTTTCAGAACTTCCATTAGTGATGTTGAGAAGATGGGATTGGAAAATATTCTGGATGAAAGAGGTCAGGAAGCATTGAACAACACACTGGAACAATACGCCCAGGCAAATGTTATTGAGTTGACAGATGGGAGTATGATCGGATATATTCAAAGTTTTGTGGTGGATGGAAAATTAAATTCAGGAATAGGTAAAGTTGATCTTAATTATGGCCTGAAATTCAAATGGAATGAGCTGGACAGCATGTATTATTACAGTGGTGGAAAAGATCTTGATTACGGTAACATAGTTGTTACTGATTTGAACATGGGGGTCATTTCAGGAAGTGATGTGCTTAGCAAAGTTTCAGGCTCAGTTTATGTATCAGGTAAGGGATTTGATGAACAAAGTCTGGATATTTCGTTCCACGGAGGTTTGAAGAAAGTTGGTGTCATGGGATATGATTACAGCGGAGTGACCGTAAAACGCGGAAATTTCACCAATAATAAATTTGATGGTGAAATCACTATAGATGATCAAAACCTGGCCCTTAAGTATGACGGTTCAGTAGACTTAAAGGCCCCTATGAAGTTTGATTTTGTGGTTCGCATAGATAGCGCAAAACTGGATGAACTTACACTCAAGGAAAAAGAACTTTATCAAAGGTTATCCTCAAAAGTAACGGTGAAAATAACGGGGACAGATGTCAACAAATTTCACGGAACTGTATTAGTCGAAGATCTTGAATATAGGGACAGTGTGGTAGATATTAAAATGGACAGAATGACATTAGATGTAACACGTCATCCGGATAATGACTCCATTCTTTTAACATCTCCTTATGTAGACATGAATCTTTACGGGAAATATGACCTAAATGATATTGGTCACGCCCTTACGGAACAGTTTTCCTATGTGATGTCTAACATTGTTGAAGATCAGTACGCGGAAAAAGCGGGTAAAGAGCACTTTGAACTTTATGTCAATCTTAAAGATACTGATGAGCTATTAAAGTTTTATGACACGGGAATTAAAGTAGCACATGGTACTGAAATTAGATCAGAGTACGGGCATGCTAAGAAAACTTTTGTGCTGAAGCTGAATTCAGAATTTGTGCAGTACGGAGATATGCGCTTTGAAGAGATTGTACTTGATAATGATTTTGACAGTACTAAAGCTGTTCTTAATTACACGGTTGAACATATTCAAGTAACAGATAGTTTGGCCGTTCGTGAATTTCAGTTTGATTCCAGAATTGAAGACAACACCTTTGTAACACTAACAGGGTGGGATGGACTTGAAAAAACTGAGCCGGCACTCTTTGCCTTTGAATCAGCCGTATCAAAAAATCATGATATCCTAACCACTTTCAGACCTTCTTTCTTTTTCCTCAAAGGCAATCAGTATGAGGTGAAGAGTAGTTCATCAGTTTTGTATAATAAAGAAAAATTAGTCTTCAAAGATTTTAAAATTTCACACAGTGATGACTATCTCGGCCTTGAAGGAATTGTATCCAGAAACCCGGATGATTGGTTGAACATCACCGTACACAATTTCGATTTGAGTGATTTGAATGGCATCATAGGAGAGTCACTTGAATTACAAGGGATACTCAATATGCGTGGGCAGTTGGCGAATGTTTATGACACACCTAAGTTTCAAGCCGAATCAACAATTGACGGACTCACAATGAATAGAAATGAAGTCGGAGACATTAGCTTACTCAGTCAATATGACGAAAGTTCTAATAGTGTATTTGCACAGGGAGATTTAAGAAGAGAACGGATGAAGACATTCTCATTTAAAGGGATGTATTATACGGACAGAGAGAAAAACAACCTCAATTTTACACTGGATTTTGATAAAACAGATATTGGATTTCTGAAAGCTTTTGAGGATCCTGAATTATATACGGATATTGAAGGAGTGTTAAACGGTCAGCTAAAAGTTACCGGAGAGTTGGACAATCCATTGGTAAAGGGAAAGATGGCGATCACTAATTCAAATGTAAAGGTTCCAATGTTTAATGTTGCATTTGGGGCTAATGGGATCATTAGTTTTGCTGATGGTGAAATTATAGCGAATCACTTAATGATTAACGATCAGGAGGGTAATAAAGCAGATTGCCAAATGTTTATCTATCATTATGATTGGGCCAACTGGAATTACAATATTTTGCTGGATATGGACAACCCTAATCTATCCAAACAATTTTTAGCCATGGACACCAAATATAAAGAAGGGGATTATTACTACGGTAAAGCGTATGTATCAGGGATGGTGGATATTTTTGGCTATGATGACCACACGGAGATCGAAGTTGATTTGAAAACTGAAAAAGGAACCAGTTTAGTGTTGCCTATGTACGGATCTTCAGAACTGGAAGAAGGGTCTTTTATTGTTTTTGATGAAAATTACTTTGAACCGGATACGTCAGATGAGAATAACAACAAGAAGGACAAAATTGAACGGCTGGGGATGACCTTGTCTATGAAGTTTGAGGTCACAAAAAAGGCGGAAGTGAAAATAGTTTTTGATCCTGTACTTGAAGATCAGATAATATCAAGAGGTGAAGGAAATATTGAAATCAATATGGATGATTTTGGGGATATGACAATGTATGGTGAATACGTCATTCGAGACGGACGGTATGAAATGAGAATTAAACAAGTAGTAACGGAAGATTTCGTACTTGAAAATGGTGGTACAATTCAATGGACAGGAAGTCCTTATGATGCGCAAATCAACATAAAAGCCACCTTTGAACGGAATGTGTCACTTGCAGATATAATGCCGCCGGAAGCTGCCGAAAGTAGAAAGAAAGAATTGGTTTACGGAGTCTTAGAAATGGGGAATACCTTGATGAATCCAGAACTTAGATTTAATATTCAGGCACCCAAAACAGATGACCTGGGTAAAAAGGCCATTAATGAGATTAAAGCAGACCAGGATGAGCTGAATAAACAGTTCTTTGCCTTATTGGTATTGAAAAGATTTTTACCTAAGTATGGAGGAGCTGCAGGAGGCGGGAATGCAGTTTTGGGTCTGGCAGAGACACAAATAAATTCTGTACTAAGTGGAGTGAGTGAGAACTATGACTTAAAAGCAGGATTAACGGAATCATCTACCACATTAGGAGTTGAAACAAAACTGAACGACCGCACCACAATTAACACAAGTTTTGGTGTTATTTCGGATGACCAGGGCGCCGGTAGTGGTAGTATAGTGGGTGATGTAGATATAGAATACCGCTTGAATGATGATGGTAGCTTTACCATGAATTTTTTCAATGAAACCAATTCTTCATCTATTACGACACAAGGAAATTATACTCAAGGGATTAGTTTACATTATCAGGAAACTTTTAATACCACCAAGCAATTCAAGTTATGGCAAAAGTTCCTCAACATCTTTAGAAAGAAAGGAAATAAGGTTAAATTTGAACCAAAGGAAAACACCAATGATAAGTGGGTTCCATTACCAGAAGAAGAATCTGACACCACTTCAACAGGATTAATTAGAACTGAATGAAAAAAGTACTTGTTGCCAACCGCGGAGAAATTGCATTGCGCATTATGCGTACCCTAAAAAGAATGAATATTCAATCTGTAGCTATTTATTCTGATGTAGATGAAGGAAATCCCTTTATGAAGTTTGCTGATGAATCTTATTGCATTGGAGAAGCAACACCCTCTGAAAGTTATCTGAATATGGATAAAATTCTTCAGGTTGCTCAACAAACAGGTTGCGACGGCATTCATCCGGCTTATGGTTTCTTATCTGAAAATGCCGTATTCGCTGAAAAGGTATCTAAAGCAGGAATTAAATTTATTGGCCCTTCTGTACATGCCATTAAGATAATGGGAGACAAATTGGATGCAAAACAAGCTGTGAAGGCTTTTGATGTACCCATGGTGCCTGGAACAGATGAAGCTATTATAGATATCAAAGAAGGCAAGAAGATTGCTGCCGGTATTGGTTATCCTATTCTTATTAAAGCTTCTGCCGGAGGCGGAGGTAAAGGTATGAGGGTTGTCGAAAAGGAAGCTGAATTTGAAGAGCAGTTTAACAGGGCAGTTTCCGAAGCAATGTCATCATTTGGAAATGGTGCGGTATTTATTGAGAAATTTGTACAACAACCCAAGCATATTGAGATTCAAATACTCGCAGATGCGCACGGTAATGTTATTCATCTCAACGAGCGTGAATGCTCTATCCAAAGAAGGCATCAAAAAGTGATTGAAGAAGCACCTTCTCCGGTGGTAGATGAAAAATTGCGAAAAAAAATGGGAGCGGCTGCAGTGAATGTTGCCAAATCCTGTGATTATGAAGGTGTAGGAACTGTAGAGTTTTTGTTAGATAAGGATAAGAATTTCTATTTTCTGGAGATGAATACTCGTTTACAGGTAGAGCATCCGGTAACAGAACAAATTACAGGACTTGACCTGGTTGAGGAGCAAATTAAAGTTGCACGCGGTGAGAAATTGACCCTTAAGCAAGAAGATATTGGCATCAATGGTCACTCAATTGAGATTCGAGTATATGCTGAAGATCCTGAAAATGACTTTTTACCGGATCTGGGAAAGATCATAAAATATAAACGGCCAAATGGTTTGGGGGTGCGATTGGATGATGGTTATGAAGAAGGAATGACCATTCCATTGAGCTACGATCCAATGATCGCTAAGCTAGTCGTTCATGGAAAAGACAGAGATGATGCAATAGAAAAAACCCTAAAAGCTATTGACGATTATCAAATCCTTGGCTTTAGTACTACACTTGGGTTTTGTCGCTTCGCGATTAATCATAAAGAATTCAGAAACGGTAAGTTCACCATTAATTTTGTCGGGGATCATTATGAACCTGATATGTTACGCCAGGAGGCTACACCTGAATTGGCTGAGCTGGCTTACGGGCTTTTCAAAAAATTGAAAAATGATGCAGAGCCGGTTTATGAAGATCAAAACTTCTCAGCCTGGCTGAAAAGAAAATAGGCTGTCCGGAAATTACGAACAACCTATTCATTTTCTTTATGCTATAATCTCTTACTTAATTACCAATCGAGATCTTCGAATCATTCTGTGCTGATCCACTAATTCGATTAGATAAATACCTTTTTCCAGAGTCAGGTCATAGTGCAAAACTCCACCAGAAGGTACTGTTTCTGTATAGACGATTGCTCCTTTCGTATCAATAATCATTAATTTTTGATTTCCTTTCAGTCCACTAAGATCAATTGAGAAACTGCCCTGATTAGGATTTGGGAAAACATTAAATTCTGAAGATTCAAATTCGCCCAGTCCACCAATCTGAATCGTTGTACAGGCAGATGTGTCCACACACCCGTTTTCTGTTACCTCTACAGCATAACCACCTGTTGATGTTGCATTGTACGTAGCACTTGTTGCTCCGCTTATTGCGGTGTAGGCACTGTCACAATACAACCACTGAAAAGTACCGGATGCACTTTGAGCAGTAGCAGATCCATCCAAATTGTTAACCACTGATGTATCCACTGAATTAATAGTCAGGTTGATGGTCATAATGCTGTCACAACCTGTTGCATTTGGAATGGTATCGTTCACAGTCATTGTTCCGGGAGTGGTGTATGTCTCATCCCCTGAAGGAACCGTGTATGAATTACATCCGGTAGCACTGATGCTGCTAAACGAATCTGAACAACTTATGGTATCTCCTGTTACCAACACGTCATCAATGCTCCATGCTGGGTCTGTTCCGGAAAGGCTTTGATCCGCATCATTCATAAATTTAAACGCAAATCTTACCGTAGGTTGATTCGCCCATGAAGGATCAGTGAACGTGCTTTGTGTCCATGTACCTTGCCCGTACATGCCAGAGTTAACCGTGGTCCAGGAAGTTCCTCCGTCCAATGACACCATAACTTCTCCATAACCGTTTACACTACCTTCATTTAACCACCAAAAATCAATGGTGATATTGTCCATCCCTATGGTGTTGATATCCGAGTTCATAGACATAAAATTACAGGATGGAAAAAAGCAAAGTTGATTATCTGCTAAAGCGTAATTAGCATTTAGCACACCTCCGTTTTCAGCTTCCTGACTAAGAATATGAAGATAATTTCCATTTTGACTGGTTATTCCTACTGGCTGACCTGGTGTAGCACCTACAGTTACCGGATTTCCAGGAAAACAAATAGAGGAATTAAATGTTCCACCAGCATACACACTGTTAATAACCCATTCGTTATCACCAGAAGTTCCGGATACACATCCTTCATCTCCCGTGTTCAAACTCCAGCTTCCTCCTCCGGATTCGAAATCATCAAAAAATAATTGGACGGTTTGTGCATTTACACTGATCGCACCAATGCATGATAGAGTAGCAAGTAATAGTTTTCTCATAAGTCAAAAATTTTGACTACAATTTAGAAATATAATTTGAATCTCTAAAATCTACTGATTCAATGGTTTGTCTGCCTGATTATTTGGCGCTATATCCAGGGTGACCAACAAAAGATAAAGAATAAGATCACTTAATCCTCGGATAATTCTCCGGGTCGGCTTCACTCATAACGTTGTAGATTCCGTCAAAAATTTGTTCTGCGTTAGGTTTAGAGAAGTAATCTCCATCTGTCCCGTAAGCAGGGCGGTGATCTTTAGATGAAATAGTTACGGGCTTTGAATCCAGGTAGTAGTACCCTTCTTGTTTAACCAGAATCTGATCCAGGATATAAGCAGATGCACCACTGGAAACATCTTCATCTACAATTACAAGTCGGTTGGTTTTTTCAAGGGAGCGTACAATGTCGTGGTCCAAGTCAAATGGAATCAAGGTTTGTACATCTATCAGCTCCACAGAAATTCCTACTTCAAGTAATTGTTGCGCTACTTCTTCACAAATGTTAAAAGTAGATCCATAAGACACGACGGTCACATCTGTTCCTTCTTTAACCACTTCTATTTTACCAAGTGGTTCACGGAATTCACCGTAATTTGAAGGAACGCGTTCTTTTTTTCTATATCCGTTAAGACATTCTATTACCAGCGCGGGTTCATCAGATGCTAATAAGGTATTGTACATTCCGGCCGCTTTGGTCATATTTCTCGGTACACAGACATACATTCCTCTCAATGCATTGATGATCATTCCCATTGGAGATCCTGAATGCCAAATTCCTTCTAAACGGTGCCCTCTTGTACGAATGATCAGCGGAGCTTTTTGCCCACCTTTGGTTCGGTATTGAACAGTTGCAAGGTCATCTGACATGATCTGGATGGCATATAAAAGATAATCCAGGTACTGAATTTCTGCGATAGGTCGCAATCCTCTCATGGCCATTCCAATCCCCTGACCAATTATGGTGCACTCACGAATTCCGGTGTCACTAACGCGAAGTTCACCAAACTTTTCCTGCATGCCTTCCATACTTTGGTTCACTCCACCTATCTTACCAACATCTTCACCATAGGTTAAAACTTCCGGATACTTATTGAAGATTGCATCAAAATTGTCTCTCAATATGATCCGTCCATCTGTCATCTCTTCGTCCTCATACACTGGCGCTACTTCATCAATATTGAGTACAGAATCGTCAGCTTCGGAATAGAGGTGGGAAGAATACATATCCAGATTCTCCTCCTCTTTTTCTTCCAACCATTCGATCATACTCTTTTTTGCCGGCGAATTTTCACCGCGCATATATTTGAGTGCCTGATAAGTAGAAGAGAAGATGTCCTTTTTAATCGGACCCATTGTTTTTTTCAGGTCTTCAGCTACTTTTTCAATAAAAACACCATTTGAGCTTTCTTTAGCCATGGCGTTCATTAGTTCCAGTGCTGTATTGAGGTCTTCGTTTATCAATTCCTGAAATTCTCTCCATGCCTCGCCTTTCTGCTCACGCACATGCTTTTTAGCCTCTTTATCGAGAGCATTGAGTTCCTCTTCGGTTGCAATTTCTGCTGATATGATAAACTCCTTGAATTTCTCGATACAATCCATTTCAGATTCCCACTTCAAACGTTCCTCTGACTTGTACCTTTCGTGTGATCCGGAAGTTGAATGTCCCTGAGGTTGATTCACCTCTTCAACGTGGATCAATACCGGAACGTGTTCTTCACGGCATAGCTTTATAGCCTTTTCGTATGTCTCACACAGGTGTGGGTAATCCCAACCTTTGGTTTTAAAGATTTCATAACCGGAGTGATCATCTGTGCGTTGCATTCCGGATAAAGCCTGTGATATGCTTCCGGTAGTAGTCTGATATTTTTTAGGAACAGAAATTCCATAACCGTCATCCCAAACCGATAAGGCAAAAGGAACCTGCAATACCCCAGCGGCGTTAATCGATTCCCAAAACAAACCTTCCGAGGTAGAGGCATCACCAATTGTTCCAAAGGCAACTTCATTTCCTTTATTGGTGAAACTTTTCATGGAATGTAGTTCTTTATTTTGCTTGTAAACTTTGGAAGCCAGTGCCAATCCAACCAATCGTGGCATTTGCGAACCGGTAGGAGAAACATCCGAAGAACTGTTTTTCTGTTTCATCAGGTCTTTCCAACTACCATCTGGATTTAAACTACGGGTTGAATAATGTCCACCCATTTGACGTCCTGCAGATGCAGGTTCTTTTTCTACATCCGTATGCGCATAAAGTGCTGCAAAATATTCTTTGACAGTAAGACAGCCAATGGCCATCATAAATGTTTGGTCGCGGTAGTATCCTGATCGGAAATCCCCATTTTGGAATTGTTTGGCCATAGCAATCTGAGATACTTCTTTCCCGTCTCCAAATATTCCGAATTTAGCTTTGCCTCCTAAAACTTCTCTTCTTCCCAGAAGTGAAGCCTCTCTTGATATACGTGCTAATTTATAATCCTCTAATACTTCTGAAATATATTTCTTATCTGTTGCGCTCAAAACTTCTTCCTGTTCCGCCATTTATCATCCAAATTTAGTGGCCTAAAGATAGCAATTTTTGCTCTTTTTTTATCGTTTTTTTGCCTAAAATCTGGCAACTAATAAGTTAAGAAAAATTTAGATCAATGTCCTTTTATGTAGCAGTACAAGTTCCTGAAAACTTTACTTGCCAGTGTAATAAGTTGATTTATAATCAAAATTAAACCTTTCATATAAGATTTAGTCTATACCCCTTTAATTAGACTTAATTTTGTACCGAATTTAATTCTATGAACTACACACTACTTTTAATAGCAGCACTGTTTTCCATTATCTCATTTGCTCAGCCTCCTGGAGGAGGATACAAAGGTGAACGTCCTAAAATAGGAGTTCTGACAGGTCATATAACCGATAAGGCAAGCGGTGAAAATATTGGTTTCGCTAAAATTGTGCTATTGAACAGAAGAGATAGCTCAATTGTAACTGGCGGCTTATCTACAGAAAATGGTACTTTTCGAATAGATGAAATTCCAGTTGGTGCTTATATTGCTAAAATCACTTCATTTGGATACCAGACATTCTATAAGGATTCACTGTTTTTCTTTCCTAAAAGACCCGAAACAGATTTAGGCACAATCTCACTGGAAAAAGACAAAGACTTATTAAATGAAGTAGAAGTAGTTCATGAAACGGGCGAGCTTCAGGTTCAAATAGATCGAAAAATATTTAATGTTGAAAAACAGCTTACTGCACAAGGCGGAACAGCATTAGACGCCCTGGAAAATGTGCCTTCAGTGACGGTAGATATGGAGGGAAATGTCAGTTTGAGAGGAAGTGCAAACGTTACTATACTTATTGATGGAAGACCCTCTTCATTGACGGGTGGTGGTAGACAAGGTGCACTTGAATCTATCCCGGCAAGTGCTATTGAAAGTATTGAAGTAATCACAAATCCATCCGCTAAATACGATCCGGATGGAATGTCAGGAATCATCAATATCGTATTGAAAAAGAATAAACTGAAAGGTTTTAATGGCAATGTTGATCTCAGCCTTGAAAATGGTATACACTGGGACAGTCTTGATACGTATGACAACCTGTTGGGAATTAATTATAACCTCAATGCCAACCTGGCTTACCGAAATAAGTACTTTAATATTTATGGAGGATATAGCCGCCGGCATTACGAAGGTTACCGCAATTTTAATTCGACCAATGAAACCTGGTATAATGACGTTTATGATAAACTTGAACAGGACCGGTCTGGAACCCACATGAAATCAAGTGATATGTTTAAAGGTGGAATGGATTTTTATCTCCATAAAAACCACAATATGGGCTTTTCATTTACCGCCAATATTTCAGATAATGACCGAACAGGAAATATGATCTATAGAGAATATAATGACTCTGGGTTATACGATAAATGGCAACGTCTGAGTAATGACCCTTCCATTCGAAACGGATATGACGGTTCATTTTATTATGAATGGAAAATGAAAAAACAAGGGCAAAGTCTTGAATTGAATGCGCAATACTCTGCTGGTGGAGATGTATCAGAAGGTGTCTATACAGAAAACCAGTTTGATCCGGTTACCAATACCATTACTGAAGAGAATTATTTGGACCAATATGTCCGAACAGGAGGAGGTAACAACATTAGCAATGTTCAGGTTGATTACTATCATCCCATAGAAAATGGAAAGATAGAAGCGGGAGCAAAATCTACCTTTAGGGATATCCGGGAAAGTTATTTTCAGTCTACAAATGGCAATGTTGACGATAGTTTAAATAATCGCTTTAGTTACAACGAACAGGTGCATGCTGTTTATGGTATTTATGGCAAAGAATGGAAAAAATTCAAATTTCAGGTAGGAATGCGATTAGAGCAGGTATTTGTTTTGGGGCAGTTGGATAATGATTCAACGGATTATACCAATCAGTACTTTAGTTTTTATCCTTCAGTTCACATGACAAAACCACTTTCAAAATCTTCAGAACTTACTTTGAGTTATTCCAGAAGAGTAAACCGACCACACATGCATGCGATTAACCCATTTTCCAGATACTCTGACCCGTATAACCTGCGCGTAGGAAATCCGGAATTAAATCCTGAATACATAAACAGTGTGGAGATTGGATATGGCCAGTACAGTAAAAAGTTAACCCTAACAGCATCCATGTATTACCGCCTTATGACCGATTTGATCCAACGCGTTAAAAATGTTGATTCAAATGGTGTGGCAACCGTGAGTTGGCAAAATTTAGATATCGGACATTTTTATGGGGTAGAAGGTGTGGCTATTTACCGACCATACAAATGGTGGAGAATGATGCTAACGGGGAATTTCTCACAAACATTTTTAAACAGTACATCCGGTGATGCTGACCTCAATAATTCAGGTTTCTCATGGTCTTCACGTATACAAAATACATTCACATTTGAAAAAGGTTGGACCGCACAGCTCACTGGATATTATCGTTCTCCTATTATCCTTGCGCAAGGATTGTCACAACCAATGTATGGCATGGATGCCGCCGTGAAATATTCATTTTATAAGGATAAAATGTATTTGAACCTGAAATTTTCTGATGTTTTCAATACCAGATGGTTTGCGTATGAGACAAGTCAACCTGGGGTGTTTGTAAGTAGTGGAAAATACAAGTGGCAATCAAGACGAGTAATGCTTACCTTTGGGTATCGGTTTGGAAATCAGGACCGGAATCAAAGAAAAAGGAATTGGAACGGTGAAGGCGGTGGTGAAGGATTTGGAATTTAATTATGGATAATAAGTCAGCAATTGCGGGAAAAGTTTACATCCTAACCGGAGGTAGTTCGGGTTTGGGTAAGGCTTTTGCGCACGAATTGGTCTTGAATCTGGCTAATGTTGTTATTACAGGGCGTGATTTAGAGAAGCTAAAGAACGTAGCCTCAGATTTGGGAGCAAATTGTTTGTGGTGTCACACAGACGTTACAATTGATGAAGAACTGGATAAACTGATCCAATTTACATTGGATAAGTTTGGCAAGATTGACGGTATCATTAATAATGCAGGAATTGGAGGTCGTTTACCCCTGGAGGAGATCACCCGGGATAAAATGAGGGAAGTATATGAGGTAAATGTATTCGGAGCTACTATGTTAGCCGCTAAGGTTGTCCCGATTTTTAAGAGTCAAAACCATGGTACAATAGTGAATATTGCTTCAACGGCTTCACTAAAAGGTTATAAAGAGGGGTCAATATACTCGTCTTCTAAATTTGCTTTAAGATCACTTACACAGTGTTGGCAGGCAGAGTTGCGACCATATAATGTACGGGTTATTCAGATTAATCCAAGTGAAGTGCCGACGGCGTTTGGACAGGAAGATCGCAAAGAGAAAGAATTGGTAGAGAATAAACTCACGCCACAAGAAATTGCTGACGTATTAATAGCTGCTTTGAAAATGGATACAAGGGGATTTATACCAGAGGTATCCGTCTTTGCAACTAATCCTTTTTAACATTGGTGATCAGTTCTGTCAACAGAATCTTACCGCCAAGGTTCAATAAATTCGTATCAATACTCAATTTGTTCTTCTTGATTGGTTTTGTTAGAGGAGCTGATAACATAATGTTTGTTTTTTCGATTTCTACTATAAGGTAATACAATTAGTATGCCGAAACGTTCATCTTGACTGTATACACGTATTTACTTATTGAATGGTTGAAATAGTGCCATATACTGTAATACGTGAATGTCAAATTTTTGAAAAAAGTAACTTTGATATGTTACAATATGCTATTTTTACAGTAAAGACAACGGATTCAAATGAAAAAGTATATGGGGATTTTTGCAATGTTCGCTTTTGTTTTAGCCATGTTTTCATGTGGTGGAACCGCTAATGAAGATACCGAAAACAGCTCAGTTATCGCTAAAGACGAAGATGGCAAACCTAAAGAAGAACGCCTGGTAACCAACGTTGTAACAGATAAGGTCATTGATTTTGATCCTGAAAAGTGTGAAAAGGAAACCGTTGATGACTGGACCAATTTTATTGGAATCCCTTACGGTGCAAATGAATTAGCGCTAGATAGCATTTTAGGTAAAAGCAATGGTGGTCAGTATTCTGACGATTCTTCCGCATTTGTGTACAATTATAAAGAAGTAGAACGAGTACCTTTCTCTGTTTGGTGCAACGGGAGAACAGGTTTGATCGAAACTATCTTTCTTGAAGTAACCAGCTTTGTACAGTATTTTGAATCAGATGTAGAAGCGGTGTCTGAGCAGTATAATCTCCGTGAATGTGACACTAAATGGCTGGGAATGAAGCCGAAAGAAGTTAAAAAGATACTGGGAGATCCCACAAAAGAAGAAACTTTGGAGGATGAAGAAGGCCTTGAGATTATATCTCTGGAGTATGATTCAGAAGATTTGAGGTCTATCGTGAGCTTTAGGTTTTATGAGTCGCAAGACTTCTACTGCTCACTGATTATGGTCAATTGGTTCTATTGATTAAGCCTTGATGGTGAGTAAGTTACTGCTTTATCGATATCCGTCAACTTCTGTTATAGGAAGAGCACTTTTCAAGAACTGACCTCTGCCGGTACCCACTAATCTATTCTTTTCATCATACAATTTTGAAGAAGCCGTAAACATTTGTTTGGATTCAAATTCCATTTCTCCTACAGCTTTTATTGTTCCACCGGTAATTGGCCGCAATAATTCAATATGAAAAGATGTTGTCACAATGAAAAAATCCCTGATTTCCGTTTGGCAGGCAAAATACGCAGCATCATCCAGTAATTTAAAGTAGACTGAACCATGTGCGGACATAGCAGCGTGGAAATAGCGTTTGTCTATTGGCAGTGTAATTTCTGCTTTCTTTGGTTGTAGTTCCATGCTGATATTCTCGTAAAAATCGTGGATTGGTGCTAATGCGTACATTTTTAATAATCTCTCAAAATGCTCCATTTATCAGGGATTTCTATTATTTAGGCTTAAAACTAGGTATCATTTTTTGAATTAGGCGTACGATTGGTTAAATTCGTAGGCCCAATCCGAAAAATTTCGGAACTAACTATATAAATTATAATCTATGGCGTTTGACATTGAAATGATCAAAGAGGTTTACGCAAGATATCCCGAGCGAATAGCAAAAGCTCGAGAAGTTGTTAATAAACCTCTCACCCTTGCTGAAAAAATACTATATGCTCATTTATGGGATAATCCTGTAACAAAACCTTATGAAAGAGGAAAGTCTTACGTCGATTTCAAGCCGGACAGAGTAGCTATGCAGGATGCAACAGCCCAAATGGCTTTATTGCAGTTTATGCAGGCTGGAAAAGAGAAGGTCGCAGTACCTTCTACTGCACACGCAGATCACTTAATCCTGGCAAAGGATGGCGCTAAAGAAGACTTGGAGAGATCTAAACATACGAATGGTGAAGTTTTTGACTTTCTTGCCTCCGTTTGTGATAAATACGGAATCGGATTCTGGAAACCTGGAGCCGGAATTATTCATCAGGTAGTGCTGGAAAACTATGCCTTTCCGGGTGGAATGATGATCGGAACGGATTCACACACGGTGAATGCCGGTGGTCTTGGAATGGTAGCTATAGGTGTAGGTGGAGCTGACGCAGTGGACGTTATGGCCGGAATGCCGTGGGAACTTAAATTCCCAAAACTAATCGGTGTAAAACTTACCGGTAAATTGAGTGGATGGACCGCACCAAAAGATGTTATTCTGAAAGTGGCAGGTATTCTAACCGTAAAAGGTGGAACCGGCGCGATCGTAGAATATTTTGGAGAAGGAGCACAATCACTTTCAGCAACAGGTAAAGGAACTATATGCAACATGGGAGCTGAGATAGGAGCCACGACATCAACGTTTGGCTATGATGATTCCATGAGACGTTACCTAAATGCAACCGATAGAGCTGATGTGGTTGAAGCTGCGGATAAAGTTGCTGAACATCTTACAGGAGATCCTGAAGTGTATGCAAACCCCGAAAAATACTTTGATCAGGTAATTGAGATCAACTTAAGCGAGTTACAACCTCACTTAAATGGTCCTTTTACTCCGGATTTGGCCACGCCTGTCCAGGAAATGAAAGAAGCTGCAGCTAAAAATGATTGGCCAACGGAAATTGAATGGGCACTGATTGGTTCCTGTACGAACTCTTCATACGAAGACCTTACAAGAGCTGCTTCAATCATTAAAGATGCAACCGATAAAGGACTTGAAGTGAAGTCAGAGTTAGGTATAAACCCTGGTTCTGAACAAGTGCGCTTTACAGCAGAAAGAGATGGACTCTTCGATATATTTGGAAGAGCAGAAAATATCCGAATCTTTACAAATGCTTGTGGACCATGTATTGGTCAGTGGGATAGAGAAGGAGCTGATAAAGAGGAAGTGAACTCAATTGTACACTCATTCAACCGTAATTTCAAGAAACGTGCGGATGGAAACCCAAATACCATGGCATTTGTAACCTCACCTGAAATGGTGGCTGCAGTTGCCATTGCCGGTAAACTTGATTTCAATCCAATGACAGATAAACTGGTCAATAAGGACGGGGAAGAAGTGATGTTGGCTGATCCAACAGGAATTGAATTACCTCCAAAAGGATTTGATGTTGAGGATAATGGATACCAGGCTCCTTCTATTGATGGAAGTGGAATTGAAGTAAAAGTTGACCCTAATTCAGATAGATTGCAATTATTGACTCCTTTCAAAGCGTGGGATGGTCAAAACATAACAGGTGCTAAATTATTGATTAAAGCACATGGTAAATGTACCACAGACCATATCTCCATGGCTGGTCCCTGGTTAAAATATCGCGGACACCTGGATAATATTTCAAACAACCTGTTAATTGGTGCTACGAACGCCTTTAATATGGAGTCCAATAAAGTGAAAAATCAACTTACTGGAGAGTACGGTGAAGTTCCTGCCACGGCAAGAGCCTACAAAGCTGCCGGAATTCCAACTGTGGTAGTTGGTGATCACAATTATGGGGAAGGTTCATCTCGTGAGCATGCTGCAATGGAGCCGAGACATCTTGGTGTGGTCGCAGTTATTGTAAAGTCATTCGCAAGAATTCATGAAACTAACCTTAAGAAACAAGGAATGTTAGGATTGACTTTTGCCAATGAAAGCGACTACGATAAAATTCAGGAGGACGATACATTTAACTTTATTGATCTATCTGAATTTGCAGAAGGAAAACCACTTACCTTAGAAGTTGAGCACGGAGATGGTTCGAAAGACACAATGGAATTGAACCATACCTGTCTCTTATA
>JABURP010000085.1 GCA_014762645.1 Crocinitomicaceae bacterium | reverse complement strand
AAAGAAGGAGACAAAGCTCCAGATTTTTCAGCACCAGACGAAAATGGAAACATCATTTCTTTATCTGACTATAAAGGAAAAAAATTGGTATTGTATTTCTATCCCAAGGATCTCACTCCGGGTTGTACAATGGAATCTTGTAATTTGAGAGATAATTATAAGCTGATGCAAAAGCAGGGGTATGAAATTTTGGGAGTAAGTGCGGATGATGAAAAAAAACACAGAAGGTTTATTGAAAAGCATGACCTTCCTTTTCATCTTTTGGCAGATACTGACAAAAAAGTAATTAATGACTATGGCGTTTGGGGTCCTAAAAAATTTATGGGTAGAACTTTTGACGGGATTCACCGCACAACATTTGTGATTGATGAGAATGGAGTAATTGAGGAGGTAATTACCAAGGTGAAGACCAAAGCTCATGCCGAGCAAATTTTGGCAGATTAGAAAAAAAACAACAAACCAGGGGATGTCCGTAAATAGATTACGTTTTGCCGGCATTTCTTTGTTTCAAATTGATAATTATGGCAGAAGTAAAAGAAGTAAACAATGAGAAGCTAAAAGCGTTACAGTTAACGTTAGATAAGCTTGAAAAAACTTACGGTAAAGGAGCCGTAATGAAATTAGGTGATGAAGCAATTGAGGATATAGAAGTTATTCCTACAGGATCAGTAACGCTTGATTTGGCATTAGGTGTTAAAGGTTTTCCAAAAGGAAGAGTTGTTGAGATTTTCGGACCTGAATCATCTGGTAAAACTACCATAGCCATTCACGCAATAGCTGAATGTCAGAAACAAGGCGGAATTGCAGCATTTATTGATGCAGAGCACGCTTTTGACAGGTTTTATGCAGAAAAACTTGGTGTAGATATTGAAAACCTGTTGATCTCACAACCGGATAATGGTGAACAAGCCCTTGAAATTGCTGATAACCTGATTCGTTCCGGAGCAATTGATTTGTTAGTTGTGGATTCAGTGGCAGCGCTTACACCACGTGCTGAGTTGGAAGGTGAAATGGGAGATTCTCAGATGGGACTACAGGCCAGATTGATGTCAAAAGCACTGAGAAAATTGACAGGATCTATTAATCGAGCAGGAACATGCTGCATCTTCATTAACCAGTTAAGAGATAAAATTGGAGTAATGTTCGGAAACCCGGAAACAACTACAGGTGGTAATGCACTTAAATTCTATGCCTCCATTCGGGTTGATATTCGAAGATCTTCTCAAATTAAAGATGGAGACGAGGTAGTAGGAAACAGAACAAAGATCAAAATAGTTAAGAATAAAGTAGCGCCACCGTTTAAACGGGCAGAGTTTGACATTATGTACGGAGAAGGAATCTCTAAAGTCGGGGAAATTCTCGATTTGGGTGTTGATCTGGGTATCATTAAAAAAAGTGGTTCATGGTTTAGCTACGGAGATACCAAACTTGGCCAGGGAAGAGATGGCGTAAAAGCACTGATTAAAGACAATCCAGAATTACTGGAAGAGCTTGAAGCGAAAATTATAGAAGGTATTGAAGGTACCGCGGAAGAAGTTGCTTAAAACTTTACTTCTACCAAAAAGAGGGAGTTTCTCATCTTTTTAGATATGCAGGTTTTTTGATGACCATCAGAACAACATGCACTCTTGAAAGACGGAGAGCTCCTTTTTTTATACCGTTCAATCATTAGCGCTTCCATACACGGGCAAAAGTGTTAATTTTGGACCCAATATGAAAGTTAAGGCTTTAATCTATTTTGCAATTATCACAGTAGCACTCTCCTGTGGAAGTAACTCATCTAATGATGCCCAGGTTGTTTCTGATCAGGATACCACAGCAGTGGTTGATTCGCTTGCGTTCTATGAGAAAAAATTAAACGCAGATCCCGACAGCCCGGTAATTATGTATGAACGTGCTAAGTATTATGTGCGTCATGGAGACGTTGAAATGGCTATGGCCGATCTCGAAAAAGTGCTGGCAAAAGATTCTTCTCACATGGGAGCGCAAAAATTATATGCAGATATTAATCTTGCTATGTTGGACCTTGAGAAAAGCAAGTATCACTATGAGTATATTTTAGCAAGGGATAGTACAAATTCTGAAGCACTGCTCGGAATGGCAAAAATATATGCAGCGCTAAGTAATTTTGGAAAAGCCGATTATTACATCAGTAGCTCTCTGAGAAATAACCCCTATTCACCAGAGCCTTACTTTACAAGGGGGTTGATTTATCGAACCGATTATTATCAAACCGGAAGAGAATCAAGTTGGGATATTGCTAAAAGTAGCTTCCAAACGGCTATTGAACAAGATCCGGATTTTTACGAAGCATTTATTGAATTGGGTGTTATGCATGCTGAGAAGGGAGATTCCATAGCGCTGGAATATTATAATTCTGCAATTGATATTTACCCGGAAAGTATTGAAGCCTGGTACAATAAAGGGTATTACTACCAAAGCAGAGGAGAAGTGGACAACGCATTAAATTGCTATTACACATTGAAAAGTATCGATTCAACCTGGTACTCTTCTTATTATAACATTGGATACATCCATCTCATCATGACAGAGGAATTGGACAGTGCCATTTATTATTTTGAGAAGTGTACTTACTGGGATCCGGGTAATTACGCGGCCTTTAATAATCTTGGGTTGGCTTGGGAGAAAAAAGGAGATCTCAACAATGCAAGAAAGTACTATCATAAAGCGGTAGAAATCAATCCTGATTTTCAATTGGCCAAAGACAATCTGAACGAACTGGATAAGTAAGTGAAAGAGAAACTCAGAAATCCACTGATTCAGCAATATATTCTTGAAATTGCCCTGCCTGTTGTAGGTTATTTTTTCTTCGGTTGGTCGATTACGATTATAGCTGTTTTTTATCTGATTGACTTTTTTTGTGCTGAGATTGCCCGGAATAGAAGAGTGTTCAAAGTTTATAAACACACTACAAAAGCCAAACAAAATGCGTTCATTCTTTCCCTTTTAGCGGGTGGTTTTTTATTTGCTATATCAACAGCCTGGACCTGGTGGAATTTTGAGGTAAAGCATGCGGGTAATCTCGAATCTTTTTACAATGAATTGATTCAGTTCATGAAAGAGGAGGGTTGGTTGATTCTTCCTCTGGTTTATTTTGTTTATCACCTGAAAGATGTGATGACTTTTTATGCTCCACGAAGGTTCTTAAAGCGGGATTACTTGAAGATGGTGAAATTTCAGATCATTGAACTATCCGTCCTCACCGGTTTAATTTTGACTGGTGTATTTCTTTGGCGATACCTCGAATTAGGAGATGTTCTCGCTCTTATGTCATTTATTATCTTGAAAATTGGGTTCGATATTCTTGTCGCCCGAACATTAGACGCAAAGTATACTACTGATTAGTACGGTCTTTCCTTAATGCCCTCAATATAATTAATGTAAGCACGGTTAACTACTTTATTACCTCCAGGAGTTGGATAATTACCCGTAAAATACCAGTCACCTGTGTGATCAGGAATAGCCTTATGAAGGTTTTCAATGGATTGGTAAACCAGTCGAACTTCTGCTTTCATGTCTTCAGGCGTCAGTAATTTGGCAATCTTACCAGAGATTTCATCTGCGGAAAAAGGAGAGTAAATCTTTTTTACGTGATTAACACAGTCTTCTTTTTTCTTATGTTCATCCGCTTTACATTGCTGGTAAACTTCATCAATAATATGTTCTTGTCCGGTTTCTTTTAAAAGCTGAATGGCTGCTTCAAAGGCAATGAAATCCCCCATACGAGCCATATCTATACCATAACAATCCGGATACCTGATCTGTGGTGCACTAGAAACAACGACAACGCGTTTTGGCCCCAACCTGTCTAATATCCGTAGAATACTCTTTTTAAGTGTTGTTCCTCTTACAATCGAATCATCAATAACAACAAGGTTGTCTTTTCCTTTACGTACAGTACCGTAAGTAATATCATAAACGTGAGCCACAAGGTCATCCCTTCCTTCGTCCTGTGAAATAAAGGTGCGCAATTTTGTGTCTTTTATGGCAATCTTCTCAATGCGAGCACGTTTTGCCAAAATCTCTTTCAATTCCTCATCCGTGATTTTATCGCCTTTTTCTTTAATAAGGTCAAACTTGATCTGGTTATGATACTTCTCCAGTCCTTTCATTAACCCAAAGAACGAGGTCTCAGCAGAATTAGGTATATATGTAAACACGGCATCATCAATTCCACCATCAATTTGTCTTAAGGTGTCTTGCACGAGATTTCGTCCCAGGTTTTTTCTTTCTTTATAGATATCTATATCTCCCGGGCGCGCAAAGTAGATACGTTCAAATGAGCACTGCTTTAATTCGCGTGGTTTGTTAATCAATTCTTCAGTAACCGTGCCGTCTTTACGTATGATCAATGCATGGCCTGGTTGAATAGGCTTAATGTCCTCAATTGGCACGTTAAACGCCGTTTGGATTACGGGTCTTTCTGAGGTGGCAACTACCACTTCGTCATCTTCATACCAAAACGCGGGGCGAATTCCATTTGGGTCACGTACAACGAATGCATCACCATGACCAATTAAGCCACAAATGGTATAACCACCATCCCATACATCTGAAGATCGTTTGAGAATTTTGGCAATATCCATCTTTTGTGCAATGAGGTTATATACATCACGATTTGAATAACCTTCAGGTTTATATTTATTGTAAAGTTCGAGGTTTTCTTCATCCAAAAAATGACCGATCTTTTCCAGTACAGTTACTGTATCTGCTTTTGCTTTTGGATGCTGTCCCAACTTCAATAATGTCTCAAAAAGTTCGTCGTTATTGGTTAGGTTAAAGTTACCTGCGACAATGAGGTTTCTAGTTTTCCAGTTGTTTTGTCTCAAAAAGGGGTGGCATGCTTCGATACTGTTTCTTCCAAACGTACCATACCTTAAGTGTCCAAGAAATAATTCCCCGGTAAATCCGGCGTTCTTTTTTAAATAGTCCAGGTCACTAAGCAAAGCCGGGTTTACATCTTCAATTTCACTAAAACGCTTGTTTACATGCTTGAAAATATCCTGGATTGGTTGCTGATCAATAGATCTGTAACGGCTAATATACCTTTCGCCGGGCTCAACGTCAAACTTAATATTGGCCAAACCTGCACCATCTTGCCCACGGTTGTGTTGCTTCTCCATGAGCAGGTACATTTTGTTTAGGCCGTAGAAAGCCGTTCCGTATTTATCCAGATAATATTGTAGTGGTTTTTTGAGTCTTAAGAGTGCTATTCCACACTCGTGTTTGATCGGATCGCTCATTCACTTACTTTTGAGGCTACAAAATTAACAAAGAGATTTGGTATTACGTGCATTAAAAGGAAAAACCAAGATTTTTTAATCCACACTTTGTTAATAAATTAAATACTCGTACATTTGCAGCCCGATTTTGGGAGAATAGTATACAAAATTTAAACATAAATATTGTGGATACACTAAGTTACAAAACGGTTTCAGCCAATAAAGAAACAGCCGAGAAGAACTGGTTGGTGGTTGATGCTGAAGGGCAGAAGCTTGGAAGATTAGCGAGCAAGGTAGCGTACCTTATAAGAGGTAAACACAAGCCAAATTTTACTCCGCACGTTGATTGTGGTGATAACGTAATAGTTATCAATGCTGAAAAAGTTGAGCTAAGTGGTAATAAAATGGAAGTGAAAGAATACATCCGACATACTGGGTATCCAGGAGGTCAGAGAATTCTTACGGCTGCAGAAATCAAAGCAAAGTTTCCTGAGCGTTTGGTTGAAAAAGCTGTTAAAGGAATGCTTCCGAAAAATAAATTGGGAAATGCCTTGTTCAAAAACCTTAAGGTTTATGCTGGTACTGAGCACAATCATGATGCACAGAAGCCAAAGGCAGTTAAATTGGATTCAATTAAATAAGTTATATGAGTGTAGTTAACACATTGGGTAGAAGAAAATCTTCTGTTGCCAGAGTTTATCTTACCAAAGGGAAGGGAAACATTACTGTAAACAAAAGAGATGTGAAAGAATATTTTGCAACCGCAGTTTTGTTGGAGAAAGTGAATCAACCTTTTAATCTTACAGAAACTGCCGGTCAGTATGACGTAAAAGTTAATGTTGACGGTGGTGGAGTAAATGGTCAGGCGGAAGCTATTAGACTTGGTATTTCAAGAGCATTGGTAGAGATCAATCCTGATTACAAACCAGCTTTGAAAGCTGAAGGACTAATGACTAGAGATCCTAGAATGGTTGAGCGTAAGAAACCAGGGCAAAAGAAGGCGAGAAAGAAATTCCAGTTCTCGAAACGTTAATTTTCAACTGCCTTGGCCGATTCGGAATATCGGCCAGCGTTTAGTATCTAAATTGTCAGGATTTTGCATGAGCAAACTACCTGATGATTGCTTAAGAATCGAAAGTCGGTTCGGCAAAAAAGTAAAAAGAATGTAAACAAATCACAGACATCTCAATTTCGCAGAGTGTAAGTGGTTAAAAAATTTAAAAAATGGCGAGAGCAACATTTGAAGAATTATTAGAAGCAGGTGTACATTTTGGTCACCTAAAAAGAAAGTGGAACCCATACATGTCTCCTTACATCTTTACGGAGAAAAAAGGAATCCACATTATCGATCTTAATAAAACGTCAGCACAATTAGATCAGGCATGTGCTGCTTTGAAACAAATAGCAAAATCCGGAAAGAAAATTCTTTTTGTAGCAACAAAAAAGCAGGCAAAAGATATTCTTGAAGAGCGAATTAAGCCAACAAGAATGCCGTACGTTACAGAAAGATGGTCAGGCGGTATGCTTACCAACTTTGGTACAATCAGAAAAGCTATCCGTAAAATGCAGTCCATTGATAAAATGGAAGAAGACGGAACAATGAAGACACTTTCTAAAAGAGAGCGTCTGCAAATGTCAAGAACTCGTGCCAAATTGGATAAAAACTACGGGTCAATTGCAGAGATGACCAGAATTCCTGCAGCTATTTTTGTGATTGACGTATTGAAAGAGTCAATCGCAGTAGCAGAAGCGAATAAGCTTGGAATTCCAACGTTTGCAATGGTAGATACGAATTCTGATCCAAGAAAAATTGACTTTGTTATTCCATCTAATGATGACGCCACTAAATCTATTGCCAAGATTCTTGATAAAGTTTCTGAAGCAATCCTAGAAGGTTTAGAAGAGCGTAAGAATACAAAAGATAAAGCCAAAGCGGAAAAGGATAAAGCAGAAAAAGAGAAAGAAGATACTGCTAAGAAAGAAGCCGCAAAGAAAAAAGAAGAGAAGGAAGAGGCTAAATAAGACAAATTACTAATTACTCGACACGAAAGAAAATGAAAATAACAGCTTCACAAGTAAATGATTTAAGAAAAAAGACCGGTGCCGGAATGATGGATTGCAAAAAAGCATTGGTTGAAGCAGAAGGAGATGAGCAGGCAGCGATTGACATTCTTAGAAAGAAAGGTCAAAAAGTTGCTGCAAAGAGAGGAGATAATGAAACAAAAGAAGGTTTGGTTATCGCTAAAGTTTCAAATACAGGGAAAGATGGTGTGATTTTATCACTAAGCTGCGAAACTGATTTCGTTGCAAAGAATGATGACTTTTATGCACTTGTAGATAGCCTTGTAGATGTAGCTGCAGAATCCGGTGCGGATAATGTTGATGCCTTCATGAATGAAAAGTACGACAGTAGCCTAACTGTTGCAGAGAAGATCACAGAACAAATTGGTGTGATCGGTGAAAAATTAGAAATATCTAACCTTGACAAAGTACATTCGGAAGCTGTGGTTGCCTATAACCACCCTGGAAATCAGATTGCTTCTTTAGTAGCACTTTCAAAAGAAGGTGATGCAGCAATGGATGCTGGTAAACAAGTTGCTATGCAAGTTGCGGCTATGGCTCCATTAGCATTGGATAAAGAAGGGATTGACCAGGAAACTATTGACCGGGAAATCGAAGTAGGAAAAGAATTGGCAATTCAGGAAGGGAAACCTGCTGATATGGCTGAGAAAATTGCTATGGGTCGATTAAATAAGTTCTTCAAGGAGAATACTTTATTGAGCCAGGCTTTTATAAAAGACAATAAGAAATCTGTTGAGCAGTTCCTCAAAGAAACTGAGGATGGCTTAACCGTTGTCGACTTTAAGCGAGTAGCATTGAAATAATTTTTAACTTTAAATCCTGACCTTAGCGTCAGGATTTTTTTTGTCAAAAACTATGTATAAACGCGTATTGTTGAAGCTAAGTGGAGAAGCATTGATGGGCGAAAAACAATTCGGTATTGATAATAAACGTCTAAACGAATATGCCCGCGACATCAAAGAACTCTATGATGAAAAAGTAGAAATTGCCATTGTTATAGGTGGAGGAAACATCTTTCGTGGTGTCCAGGCTGAAGAAGGAGGCATGGACAGAACTCAGGGAGATTACATGGGGATGCTGGCTACCATGATCAATAGTATGGCCCTGCAGGCTGCCCTTGAAAAAGAGGGTATCTACACTCGGTTGCAATCTGCCATTGAAATGAAACAAATTGCAGAACCTTTTATTAAACGAAGAGCTGTTCGACATCTTGAAAAAAGACGGGTAGTAATTTTTGGTGCCGGTACCGGTTCACCATACTTTACTACAGATTCAGCTGCCGCACTTAGAGCTATTGAAATTGAAGCTGATGTTATCCTCAAAGGAACACGTGTGGATGGTGTCTACACCGAAGATCCTGAAAAAAATCCGTTGGCTACGAAGTTCGAGAACCTGACATTCGAGCAAGCTTATGAAAAAGGACTGAATGTGATGGATTTAACTGCGTTTACTTTGTGTAGAGAAAATAACGTTCCGGTGATTGTGTTTGATATGAATCAAAAAGGTAATCTCAAAAAAGTGGTGATGGGTGAAAAAATTGGTACATTAGTTACCGTTTAATCAAACCTGAATTGTTAATCTTTGTAATTAGTTTTGAATTAAGTGTTAGGTTATAGCCCAAAATGAGGGTATGTAGGTTTAACTAAATTACCGTATTTAATATCATGGAAGAAGAAATACAGATGCTTCTGGACGAAGCGCGAGAAGAAAATAAGAAATCAATAGACCATCTGATCACAGAATTGGAGAAAATTCGTGCCGGTCGTGCCACTCCCTCAATGCTGGATAGCGTTCAGGTAGAAGCTTACGGAGCGGTTACACCGATTAATCAGGTGGCAAACGTCAATACCCTGGATGCCCGAACAATCACGGTGCAACCATGGGATAAGGCAATGTTGGACGAAATATCGACCGGTATTGTTAACGCCAACCTTGGATTAAATCCACAAAATAATGGCGAGATGATCATTATTAACGTTCCTGCTTTGACTGAAGAGAGACGTACAGACCTGGTTAAAAAAGCAAAAGCTGAAGGAGAACACGCTAAAGTGAGTGTTAGAAACCACAGAAAAGACGCCAACGCTAATGCTAAAAAACTTAAGGATGACGGACTTTCTGAAGATCGTTTGAAAAGAATTGAAGATGAAATTCAGGAAATTACTGACAAAGCAGTAGAGCGAATTGATACTTTAATTGCGAAAAAAGAAGAAGATATAATGACCGTTTAAGCGAAGGAAATTTACTTTGTGAATACTTTGGGAGCTCATTTGAGCTCCTTTTTTTATACTTCAAATTGCACTTCTCAATTTAAGACATAAAAAAACCTGAAAAGAGTTTACTTGATAGTCGTGGTAGCATTCTCTTTTCAGGTTACCGTGCAAGGA
>JABURP010000071.1 GCA_014762645.1 Crocinitomicaceae bacterium | reverse complement strand
CAATCGCACCAGCAGAAAACCAAAAGTCGATTAGATTAAAGGCCAAACGCATAGCATAGTCATTAATAGTAGCATTTTCACCATTGATTTTTACTACTCTTATTCCCATGGCGAGTTTCCCTACTGTTTGGCCTTTAAGCAAGTATTCGAAAATAATGGAATAGAAAATGACCGGTAATTGAAAAATAAACAACATGATCCAAAAAATAGGATCAATTTCACCGGTTAACCAATTATAGGAAGCTGATAAAATTGCTTGTAAAATCCAAAGAGCGATAAAAAAATACACAACCATCACCAAATAGTCCAAAAAACGAGCCACACCGCGGTTCATCACGGTAGCTGCTTCATAGTCAATGGAGATATTATGCGCAGTTATTATGTCTATTTTCTTCACTAATGCCGTGCTTTGAAATCTATCCGAAAATACGAATTTTGCCTTAATCTGGACAGGATGCTAAAAAATATGACGGTGATATTGGAGACTTTAGTTATTTTTGACCAAAATTTTTGAACATGCAACAGGAAAAGTCCAACGAAAAAATTGACAAGCTTATCGCTCAGCTGGAAAAGAAGTTTGAACCTGAAAAGGTATCTAAGGCATTGATGGATCTTAGAGAAGATGCCCTTGCAGATGAAGACCCTCTTCTAGCAAAGGTATTGCGACTTTCCTCGGAATACATAACAGAAGAAGGTTGTTTTGATCATACTGTAGAGAAAGAAGAAGATGAAGAAGGAGAGGAACATTTACTTGAGCCCGGTACAGATGCTGAAAACCTTATCTATTTATTGCTATTGATTAAAAAGGCTGAAAATAAATTCAACCGTGAGGAAATTAAAGAAATGAGAACTTTCCTTAAGTTGAAGCTTTACTAGTCACTAAGATTCTAAAACCCAAAAAAACCCGATCGAATTCTCGATCGGGTTTTTTATTCTTCAAATATCTTCTAAAGTTTTATGCTTCTGTAATTGGTTTGGCCGACTTAATTGTTTTTGCCATATCCTCAATAATAGGTTTGAAGCTACCATCTTGTTGGCTTCGCAATACGTAAGTATATCCATCAACTACTGTTTCACCATAAACGTGATAAGATGGTTTTCCTCCTTGATCTGCATGCAGAGTTCGTTTATACATGATAAGATTGTCGGTGTCTTCTATGAATTCAATCACGAAAATATCATCAAGATCTGCCAGACGCTCTTTTTCATCCGCAACTTTATTTTTTTCTTTTCCAAAATCTTCAATAACCAGGTGAAATTTGTTGCCAATTTTGACGTGCCACAAGTAGTCTCCATCTTCGTGAATCACTTGCGGTTCAATAGATGCTCCTGTTGAAGACTCAACTTGTGGAAGCATTATTTTCATATTCAGGCCATTATCTTTTAAAGACATTTCGGACATTCCCTCAAAATCAACGTCTTCCGTTACCGGATTCTCGTTGGTATTCTCTTCATCTTCTTTTCCACCACCACAAGACACCATAGAGATAACAAGGGCCATAGCTAATGTAGATAGGATATATCGTTTCATTTCGTAGTTTTTGCTTGGTTTAAAGGGCAGTTTCCATACGGGAACCACTGCAAAGTAAAGAAAAAATTCATTTCAACACCCCATTAATTTCTAAAATTGTACTCTTTTTAAGGCCTAAGCGAAAAAGACAAAAATTCGTGTTAATTTTATAGTAACGTTTGAATTAACGCATGAAAGTATCCGTTTGTAGAAAAGCACATTTCAATGCCGCACACCGACTTTATAATCCAAATTGGAGCGAAGCCCGGAATAATGAAGTATTTGGGAAGTGCAACAATCCAAACTATCATGGTCATAATTATGGTCTTGAAGTATGGGTATCTGGTGAAATAGACCCCGAAACCGGATATCTAATTGACTTAAAGATTCTTAAAAAAATTATTGAAGAAGAAGTTGAGGATAGATTTGATCATAAAAACCTCAATCTGGATACTGAGGAATTCAAGAATTTAAATCCAACAGCAGAAAATATTTGTGTAGTAATCTGGATGCTCATTCGAGCGCAGCTGGACGAAAAACTGGATTTAAAAGTGAGGCTCTATGAAACTGAGCGGAATATTGTTGAATATACAGGGCCTCAGTAGTTGCGGTATTGCCTGAATTGAAGAATCGTCAGCATTGCCTGGTTGGCCTCTCTGGAAATAATTGCTTTCAACAACTTTGAATCTTCAAAATAAACGAGCTGTTCCTCTGACAGAAGTTTATCATTCCTATAAATATGCCGGGACAAAACATTGTCCTCATCATCATAAGCAAATAGTTTTTTCTTGATATGCGTTTTCGTTGCTTTGGATATCGTCTTTACCTCTTCTACCCGACCTTTTGCGTCATAAAAATAATTCACCTCACTTCTTCCGGATCCGTTGTGAAGCGCAGATTCTTTTTTTGCTAGTCGACCATCCTCATTAAAATAATAAAACTCATTTCTATATACCCTGCCGGCACCGTTATAACAAATCTTCTTATAATCTAAACCTTCAAGTGCTATATACTCATATTTCTCAATAGCGACAGTTGAACTTTCATCCAGTTCAAAACTCAATTTGTTTTGTGTGGTCCTGGAATCTCTTCTCACTTCCATTTCTGTTACTCTATCCCGTTTATCATAAGCATATCTATACTCGTAATAACCGTACTTATTCGTTTCACGGTGGATAAGCACATTGCCCCTGTAATCGTAGATATAGGTAGACAACAGGGTGTCGCCCATCTTAATTTTATATTTGCGGACCAACTGTCCCAGCCGATCAAACTCATACACAAACGAATCACTATTTGGACGAATAATATCATGATCGAACTTTGTGGCATAAGTTCCCCGAAAGCTTTTTACCTGATGTTTTTTGATGAATTCAGGGTTGAAAAAAGGCATGTCCTCTAACACCGTTCCCCGATAATTGAGCAACATCTGTCCATAAGACAGCATAGGGGTCAATATGCAAATAATAAAAAGGCTTCTCATCCAGTACAAAAAAACCTAAATTGAAGATGGATATAAGTTAAAAAATTGAAAAGTCGTCAACAAATTTATGAGGAAAAACCTAAATCTGTTTTTTTGGTGACCTTCAAATGAATAACAATTTTTCAAGATTTTGGTACAACCGTTTTAGTACATAAAATTACTGAAGATTGTGACTTTTTAATTAAGCGAACATTTTACTGTAGATCATGAACATTTTAAAGTACAGTTCCATAGTAATCGGATTGATTATGTTGTGCTCTTGTCGTCAATCGGAAGAAGCTCAACTTAAAAACTGTTCTTTCTCCGCACAATACATTTCAGCACTGCGTATTCCGGTATTTAAAGCACATTTGGTTCACAAGCACGAGCCAAATGTTATCAATATGTCACATTCCAATGGAATTGTGCCTGAAGTATACTTTGGGGATACGTTGGGGTGGCAATACTACTTAAATGGCAAAAAGCACGGGCCGTATTTTAGCATGTTTAATCCAAATTTTGACACTCATGATATCAGTGAAGTTGGTGACGGAACCTACAAAAACGGTTTAAAGCATGGATATTTTATTCGTTATCATGCGTACCATGACATTCAGTATGTTGCCTACTATGAAGAAGATGAAATGCTTTGGATCGGTTATCTCGAGCCCATTGAACTGTATCCCACAATGCCGTACTTTTTAAAAAGAAAGAACTTATCTGTTCATGTAAAACACACCAATGGTAAAACCTGGTTCATGGGAGAATACAGAAACGGAATGCCTTATGGAAAACACAAATATTATTACTCTTCAGGGCAGAAAAAGGGTGAAATAGATTACAATAAGCTAACAATTACGCAATTCTGGGATGGAAACCGAAATGCAGATACCTGGTCGTTTGCGGATGATAAGCACTGGCAGGATCAATCCAGATAAACCCTGTGTACCCTTGAAGATATACTGGATATAACCTCATAAGGTATGGTGTAAAGATTATTGGCCATTTCAAATATGGTGTTTTCTTCACCAAATATTTGTGCCCGGTCACCCACACTTGCATCAATATCCGTAATATCAACCATACACATATCCATGCAGATGTTACCCACAACCCGCGCTTTCTTATTGTTGATGATCACATACCAGTTACCATTGCTTAGTCCACGTCTTAATCCATCTGCATATCCAACCGGTAAAATTGCAATTGATTTAGGTTGATCTGCAATATAGGACCTTCCATAACCCAGGCTGTCTCCCACTTTTAAAAATTTTATTTGGGATATTTCTGTCGTCAGGGTTAGTACATTTTCCAGACGTGAACGTTGGTTATCTAGCAATCCATATAAACCTATGCCTACTCTAACCATATCAAAATGGGCATTCGGGTAACTCAAAATCCCGGAAGAATTTGCCAAATGACGATCAAACGAATAATTTGTTTTCCGCATGATTTTTCCAGTCATGAATTCAAATTCCCGAATCTGAGCAAAGGTGAAATTCTTCTCCTTGGTGTCATCTGCAGCAGCAAGATGTGAAAAGACAGTCTTAATATAAACTTCTGGCTGAGTTTCCAGTGTTTCAAGTAATTCATCCAGATCTTCTTCACCAAATCCCAAACGATTCATCCCGGTATCTATTTTAACATGAATAGGAAATCCGGTAACTTGTTTTAAGATCAAGTGATGGAGAAATGATTGTAATATTACCACAGAATAGATACTGGGTTCAAGTTCGTACGCGACAATATCATCAAAGGCATTTTTTTCCGGATTCATCACCAAAATGGGCAAGTGAATTCCAGCTTTTCTTAAGGCAACACCTTCATCTGCATAAGCCACACCCAGGTAATCTACATTTTCATTTTGCAGAAACTGAGCAATTTCGACCAACCCGGTTCCATACGATTGAGCCTTTACCATTACCAGGGTTTTTGTCTCCTTATCTAAAACCGAACGAAATACGTTGAGATTATGCCGCATGCCGGAAAGGCTTATTTCGAGCTGGGTAACGTGTTTTTTATCTGCGTAGTAATGTACAAGGCTCTCCAGATTATTTCCCCGTGATCCTTTAAATAGAATTGCCGCATTTTCAAACTCAATCGGCGAATTGAAGTAGTCCTGGACAGAAGGGTAATAATCGCAATCTACTCCGGCCTTTTTAAGCGTATTCTTTTCTCCGATAAATACCACTTTTGACAACTCAACAGATCCTATTAAATCCCTGAAAACATCCTCTTCTGTCAAATGAAGTTGATCTTTTGACAGACTCAACATCAAAACTTTTTCTTTGTCACCGGCTATATGGTTAAGGTGCCCCAACGCAATTTCCAACGCAGCGAAATCAGCCGTATAGGCATCATTAATCAGCAGGCAATCATTAATTCCCTGCAACTGCTCCAACCGCATGGAAACCGACGGCAAACTTTGAAGCCGTTCATAAATATCCTCTTTGGCCAGACCCATGATTTGTGCGGTGTGAAATACTGTGGATGCATTCACTAAAGAAGCTTTATCTCTGAAAGGCAATTGTGTGTCTACTGGTTGTAAATCTTCAGCGTTAATGAGTTCTTTAACATCTTCAAACAGGATATACTTTTCGGCTCTTTTTTGTTCGTTTGATTCAAAATCTACGCTATGAGCATCTCCCAAACCAGTGAAGACTCCAATTGTTGGCAGAATCATCTCTTTTAAGGTGCGCATCTCCCCGGGTTTAGATATACCCGCTTCGAAAATGGCCAGGTCATGGTGCTTTGTCATTCCTAAAACAGACAAGGCAACACCTATTTGCGAATTATAACTTTTGGGGCTGCGAACAATATTAAAATCATCCTTCAGGACATGATATAGCCATTCCTTAACTATCGTCTTTCCATTACTGCCTGTAATTCCAATAACGGGATAATCGAATTTTTTACGGTGATGGGTTGCCAGTAACTGTAATGCCTTCAATGTGTCTTTTACGACAATCTGGAATAAATCGGTGTCTGCCCATTCTTTACTCACAATCGCCACTCTTCCCCCTTTGGCTTCAAAATCTTTCAGGTAATTATGGCCATCATCTTTAATTCCGGGCAAGGCCACAAATAATGACAAGTCAGAAATTCTGGGTGATCTGGAATCGATAACCACATTTTGCAGACGTAAATCCTGATCATAGTCTTTACGAGACTGATCGGGCTTTAAAACATCAAAAATTTCGTCTATTGAAAAGTTGAGATTCACTTATCTTTTAATTCATTGTAGCAGCTACGACATAAAGGTACGTATTTGTCCTTTTCTCCTAATACTACAATGCCATTATCTTGTGAAATTCGGTGTGAAAACCGCGCTCTTCCTGAACAGAATGTGCAGACAGAGTTAAGTTTTTTAACTTCATCAGCGATAGTCAGTAACATTGGAATGGCACCAAATGGTCGTCCAAGATAATCCATGTCAAGACCTGCTGTTACTACAGTTTTACCGGCATTTGCCAATGTTTCCACTACCTCTACAAGTCGCTCGTCAAAGAACTGTACTTCATCAATGGCAATTACATCAGCATTTAAATGATAATCCAGAATTTCAATTGACTTTTCTACGGAATAAGCATCCACTTCATTTTTATCGTGAGACACGACAGACTTATCTGCGTAACGTGTGTCTAATTTTGGTTTAAAAACGAAAACGGTTTTACCTTCAGATCGGAATGAATTTACAGTTGCAATAAGTTGCGTTGTTTTACCCGAGAACATGGGGCCACAAATCACGTGAATCCTTGCGTTTCTCACCCTTGGGCTGAAAGCCGTTCGCCGGCGGATGTTAACATCTGTTTTTTGAGAAAAGTTCAATTTATAATGGTTTGTTAATCAAATATAGATTTAATTTTAGTCCACTTTCGGGAATTGTGAATAACTTGCAATAAATGGGTAAAACATCTTACAAGAACATGCGAGACTTAAGTAAAAAAATACATAAAAAAATAGAAAAACTGGAAGACGGAAAGCTCAAACTAGAAGACCTTGAGGAACTTGTAGCAACGGCTCATGAGCTTTATGAAAAGCTTGTGATTGTCAAATACAAGGCCTACGAAGAATATGGTGAGCCGGATAAGAAAAGTGGTAAAAAGAAAGAGCAATCAAAGTCGGAAGAAAAAGAAGAAACTAAAACCGAGGAAAAGGAAGCCATTGACTTTACCAATGTCACCTCAACAGAAATAGAGCAACCCGCATTTGATTTTTCAATTTCGGAGGATGAACCTATTGAAGCTGTTGAAGAAGAGGAAGAGGAAGAAGAGGAGGAAGAGGAGGAAACATTTCCTGAAGATGAAGAAATTAAAAGTGCTCCTCCTCAAGAGGATGAAGAGCCAGAAGAAGAAGTTTTTCCGGAATCAAGTCATACAAAAGGAGGTTCTGACGATATTTTCAAGGACAGTCACGTTGAAAAACACGAACCAGAAGATGAAGGCAGTCTTAACCAAAAATTAGGAGAAGAAGACAGCCTGAGTTTGCGTAAAAAACTTCAAAGCACACCGGTAAAAGATCTCAAATCAGAAATCAGTATTGCCAAAAAATTTGAGTACATCACCTTTATGTTTGATGGAAAAAATGAAGTTTATGAAGAAGCTATTGAAACACTCAACAACTGTGAGGATGGAGATGAAGCCCGAGAGAAATTAAATGAATATTCAACCCAATTCGGATGGGATCTGGAAAATAAATCAATTATAAAATTCGTTGAATTGGTTGAACGTAGGTATCTTTAATTATATTTGACGTATGCTTAAACACTTGTTTCTTAGCATACTACTCGTCAACCTGTTTTCTGGATTTGCCCAAAGGGACTACGCTCTGAGCATTGTTGATTCACTTTGTTCGCCCAGGTATCATGGCCGGGGTTATGTGAATGAAGGTGATTTAAAAGCAGCAGGCTTTTTGGTAGATGAAATGAAAAGGTTGGGAGTAGAGGCTTTTCCCGAACAATCTTACACACAAGATTATGCCCTAAGTGTAAATACTTTCCCGCATCCCATTAGTGTCGCATTAGGTGGTGACACGCTTGAACCCGGAGCTGATTATTTAGTTAGCCCAATTTCAGGAACTGCTCAGGGTGAGTTTGAAGTTATTGAACTCAATAGTCGAAGTTATTTCAACACTTTCAATGGCAACATCAATTTTAGTAAACTGGATCCATCTCAAACTGTATTTGCATTTAACTTTCTGGATACGCTTGATAAACGATTCCGCCAAAAAATGGAATCATTATCCTATGAAGTGACGCGTTATTTCCCTTCTATTTATGTCACCAATGAGAAACAGATGTACTCCGTGGGTCGAAAACAAACGAACTATCCCAGAATATCTATTGATTCTGCAGCATACAAAACTGTAGACAAAGCATATATTTCGGTTACCAACAAGTATATCCCTAGTTACTACTCTCGTAATGTGATTGGCTATATACCAGGTAATAAGAAGAAAAAATATGTTGTTTTTACTGCTCATTACGATCATCTCGGTAGAATGGGTGCAGACACCTATTTTCCGGGGGCAAACGACAATGCCAGTGGAGTTGCCATGTTGTTGGCACTGGCCAAATACTTTAAAGAAAACCCTCCTAAATATTCGCTTGTGTTTTGCTTTTTTAGTGGAGAAGAAGCAGGTTTGTTAGGGTCTAAATACTTCGTCGAACACCCCTATTTCCAACTTAAAAGAGTGAAAATGGTTATCAATGTGGATATCATGGGTGGCGCTGGTGATGGTATTACGGTAGTTAATGCCACGAAGCATAAAAAACAGTTTGATAAGATGTTGAAGATTAATGATGACTGGAAATTGCTTCCGGAAATTAAAAAACGGGGTGCTTCCGCAAATTCTGATCATCACTTCTTTTCTGAGATGGGCGTTCCTGCTTTTTTCATCTACTCTATGGGAAGTGTCAAAAATTACCATGACATCTACGATACAGCAGAAAACACACCGCTTACAAATTTTGATGAGGTACATGATTTACTCAGAAGATTTGTTCATAAACTCTGATCAAATTGACCTGCATAAAAATCCACGTATAGCTGGCATTCTGTGTAAACAGATTATTAAAAATTGAGTAATTTGCGCCTATGAAATTGCTGTCACTCATCCTATTTCTGAGTTTTATTCAGATTGGCTACAGTCAGATTTACGGGAACGACTTTGATCCACCATCTAACCCAAATTCAAAGGCAGCTGGGTGTGCTCCCGCAAATGCTTCCACATTTTTAGAGTTCAATAACGTCAAGGCACTGATCCACACTGGAGGGAATTTATGGCAAATTTCCGGTCAAAACTTTTCCCAATACGAAGTTCCCAAAGGTTCAGGTATTATGGCACTTTTTACCTCCGCTTTATGGCTTGGAGGAGTAGACATTAACGGGCAGCTCAAAATTGCTGCAGTTCGTTATCGAAACGGAAACGATTATTGGACAGGCCCATTGACAGATGGAGGTGATGCTGAAATTATTCCTTCGGAATGCTTAAAGTACGACCGACATTTTGTGATCTCGCAGGATGAAGTTAGAGAATTTGACGCATGGTTCAAAGCCGGTGAAAAAGATGCCCTTGAAGGTACCAACACACAAGGCGAACAATTTCTGGATTATGAAATACCACTTTCAATTCTTGAATGGCCGGCACATGGCGACCCTTCTCTGGGTCAAAATTACTACCTGGCTCCTTTTTACGACCGTGATCAGGATGGGAACTACAACCCTTATAATGGAGATTATCCCTGGTACGATATTGAGAAAGAATTGAACTGTACCGTTGACCGAACGGTAACCTTGTATGGCGATCAAACCATCTGGTGGGTGATGAATGACAAAGGAAATATTCATACTGAAACCGGAGGGGATCCGCTCGGTATGGAAATACGTTGTCAGGCTTTTGCTTTTGCAACAAATGACGAGGTAAACAATATGACATTTTACAATTATGAACTGGTTAACCGATCAACACAAACCCTATACGGGACGTATTTCGGGGTGTTCATAGATGGTGCTTTGGGAGGACCAAATGACGATTACGTAGGTTGTGATGTTTCACGGGGATTAGGGTATACCTATAACGGGGATAACGTTGACGAAACTATGGGCGGTTTTCTGGGTTATGGAGCAAACCCACCAGCTGCAGGAGTGGATTTTTTCGAAGGGCCTTATCAGGATGATGACGGAGTTGACAACCCGCTGACAACAAACTACACACAAGCGATTACAGAAAAAGGTATTCCATATTCCGGTCTTGGAATTGGTTATGGGGATGGAATTGTGGATAATGAACGAATGGGGATGCGCAGGTTCTTGTACTACAATAACTTTGGTGGTGGTGGCCTAAACGCACAAACAGATCCACAATCCGGACAGGATTATTACAATTATTTATCTGGCTTTTGGAAGGATGGAACTGCATTTGTCTATGGCGGAAGCGGACACCCTGCTTCCAACGGGGCTTTACCTGCCATAGAATCAGATTACATGTTCCCGGGATCAAGTGATTCATTAGGTTGGGGAACCGGAGGAATTCCACAACAGCCCTGGACAGAGCAAACCGCTGGTAATGTACCTTATGATAGAAGATTTGCACAATCTTCAGGGCCGTTCGTCCTGCAGCCTGGAGCAGTAAATAATATTACGTATGGAATATGTTGGGCCCGTGCAGTGGCAGGTGATCCTTTTGAGTCGGTAAACGAATTGAGAAAAGCTGATGACAAAGCCCAGGCCCTGTTTGACAATTGTTTTAAAGTATTAGATGGTCCTCACGCACCGGAACTATCCGTTCAGGAAATGGAAAACGAACTGATAATTTCCCTCTACAATGAGCCTACCTCTAATAATATTAATGAAGGATATGTAGAGTTTGACCCCTTTATAGTAAATGTAGATAACGACCCCAATTTTGACGCCAATTATCGCTTTCAGGGGTATCAGGTGTACCAGGTAAAAGATGCCACCGTTGGTCCGTCAGATTTAGATAATATAGAACAGGCTCGATTAGTGTTCCAGTGTGATATCAAAGACAGCATAAGCAAATTGGTGAATTATGAATTTGACTCTGATATCGGCGTGTCAGTACCGGTTGTAAAAGTAGATGGAGAAAATGAAGGAATACGTCATTCATTTTCAGTGAAAGAAGACCTGTTTGCTACAGGCGATCGTAAACTCGTTAATTTTAAACGCTATTATTTTCTGGCTGTATCTTATGCCAGTAATCAGTATAAGAAGTACGACCCCAATGATCCGGACGCCTTGGATGGTCAAAAGAAACCTTTCTTGGCTTCCCGAAAAGCCTCCATTGGCGAAATAACAGTTACAGAAGGCATCCCACATCCTCCGGAGGTTGAGGCAGGCGGTACTACCTTCAGCGGTACATACGGATACGAAATTCCTCTCACTAAAATAGACGGTTGGGGAAATGGCGGTCGTTGGACTGAATTGGATGATGCTACCGAAGCAGAAATTTTGCAAAACACCAGCGTCAATGAAATTACCTATAAGGCTGGGGCAAGTCCGGTGAAAGTTCAAATCATTGATCCGTTGAATGTTCCACAAGCTGATTTTGAACTACGAATGGTACAAGATGTTAGTGGAGGGTTGGATTCTGCAAAATGGTATGTACATAACCTCAGTACAGGAGACACGGTTTGGTCAGATAAAACCATAGATATTCCACGGGAACAACTCATCCCAGAATGGGGAATTTCAGTATGGATAGAGCAAACAGAGTACGAAGGTGTAGGGTCAGTTACGAGTTTCTATACTCCGCCTATAGGTGCTACCATGACATTTACAGATTCTTCCAAAGCCTGGTTAAATGGTGTTCAGGATGATGACAGTAACTACCCTACCAATTGGATACGATCCGGCATTAATGACACAGATGTTGGGGGACAACCCTGCACGCCTACCGGAAGTATTTTTGACCCCTGTATGTATCCTGATTATTCGTTAGATGAAGATCAAAATTATGAAGACCTGTTGGATGGAATTGTTGCCCCCTATAAAAAGTGTGGAAGAGATTTTCTCTTTATGCCTGTAGGGCAACCTGATGCAGATTTGAATACACTACCGGTTACTCCAAACTGGTTTTCACTTCTTGCGACTTCTCAAAGCAAAAGTGCTTTTCCGTTTCTTCATGGTGTTGATTTGGTTATTACTTCAGATCAAACCAAATGGTCAAGATGCCCGGTAATTGAAACCAACTGGAAACCTGATCAAACCATTGGCGGATCGTCCATTATGAAGATGAGGAAATCACCATCTAAGGATATTGATGGAAATGAAATTCCTGGTGAAACAGGCATGAGTTATTTTCCGGGATATGCTATAGATATTGAAACAGGTGAACGATTAAATATTGCATTTGGGGAAAACTCCTGGTTAAATGGATCAAATGGAACAGATATGCTCTGGAATCCAACCAGTGATATGGTAGATAATGTGGGCAACCCTATTTTTGGCGGAATGCATTTCATTTACATCTTCGGTGCTAATCTGGAAGATGACGGTACCATGCCAGCCTATGACGAAGGAAATTATCTGCAGACCAAATTAGATGACTCGGTGCCTGCAGGTTCGCGAAACCAAAATTATTACTCCGTTTGGAAAAACTGTATGTGGGTAATGGAGCCCATCCTTGAGCAAAACCAAACCCTGCTGGAAACAGATGTACGGATTCAGTTGAGGGTATCTCATCCTTATCAAGAACGTGTTTTTACAAATAACAATGGTGGATTACCGGCTTACCGCTTTAACACGAATGATCTGTATACAACAACGGATGTATTAGCTCAACAAGAAGATAAACTGGACCTTATACGTATCGTCCCAAATCCTTATTATGGGTATTCATCTTATGAGAACAATCGTTTGGACAACCGAATCAAAATCACCAATCTTCCGGAAAAATGTACAATAACCATTTGGAACATGGCAGGACAACTTGTAAAGACCATAAAAAAGGACAATCCATTGACTTTTCAGGATTGGACGCTGAAAAACGATCAGGGCATCCCTATTGCCAGTGGGTTATACATTTTTCATATTGAGGTCCCTGGTGTCGGAGAGCGTATTCTAAAATGGTTTGGATCATTGCGTCAGGTAGATACCCAAAGTTTCTAGGCATCATTTAATGGTATTTCTTGTTCATTTATAAAAGTGGCGTGTTGGTAGAATACTTTCTGTAATCAAACAACTTCCTCAGTAACTTGATGCATAACCAGCAAAACTTTGGGCATGAATACAGAAAAAGAAATCATGCGTAAGCGAAATCGCAAAGCCGTACTAATTCTCCTCCTGAGTTCATTATTTACTATTATGTTTCTCAGCAGTATACAGGCAGGTACATTTGATGATTTAAAAACCCTGAACGCTACGAACGAAGAAAACTGTTGTGACGAGGTGAATTCTAATCCAATAACTGAGCAGCCAAAACTTGGCAATAACCCCAATGGTGAAAAATTATTCAAAGCAAACTGTTCTGCCTGTCATATTCCATGGACAGAAGCTACAGGGCCTGCACTAAAAGGGGCAAGAGATCGCTGGATAGAGAATTCTTCTGAAGAAAATTTTTACAAGTTTATTAAAAACTCACAGAAAGTCATTGATTCGGGCGATCCTTACGCTAATAAACTATACAATAAGTATCAAAAAACAAGAATGAATTCTCAAAACCTCAGCAATGAAGATATAGACGATATTTTCGAATATATTGAAGGATAAATTAGTGTTTTACCAGCTTTTTCGTCCATTTAGATTGTGATGAACGAACCACAACAATATATGTTCCCGGAGGATAATTCGAAATGTTTAACTGAAAATTTCCAGTTAAATTTTCCTGCAACATACGTCTACCTGTAAGATCGTAGATTTCTATTGTCTTTGCCTCTTTAGGCACAACTATATTCACAACATCAGTTGCCGGCACCGGATATACGAACAACTCCTCATTTGACGTTTCTTCTACTCCAATAAATCCAGACGGTAGGTGGGTAGAAAATATACCCAATCCATGTGTTGCCACAGCAAAAAACCCATCATACGTTCTAAAATCCATGTGGTCCACCGGGACATTTCCAATCCCCGGTTCAAGAGTCCAAACCGTATTTGTAGTATCCGGGAAAGTGGTGGTATATAATCCTGTGGAAGTTCCTACGAAAATCGTTCCGTCTACATAATACTCTGCCCAAAACACCGCAGGTCCGGCTCCACTACCATCTGAATTTTCTTCCAGATTACCGGAAATATCCTCCCATGTTTGGCCACCATCATTTGTAATGAATATGGATGGTACTTCATAATTGGCAAACGTCACAACGATCTTGTCTGAGTCAAAAGGATTAACTGCAACACAGGATACATAGGAACCTGTAGGGAAATCATCTCCTGTAATATTTACTTTATGAGGTGTATCCGGTAAATTAGCATAGGCATTATCTAATCGATAAACACGTCCATTAGCTGTTCCGTACCACACCTTTCCGGAATCTGAAACACACATTTCAATATCAGAAATAATTCCGGCTCCCGGATCTACCATACTTGAATCTATCTTCAACCAATAATTGGGTTCTTTATTCACCTTGTCCATGGTTAGCGGAATATATGCTAGGCTATCTGTCCTCCACAAATAAGTTCTTCCGTTCCAGAATAATCGGCTGTCATTATTTGGGTCCAGTTTTAAGCTGTTGGCCCAATTATATTGTAATGGACCATTTTCAGGGTCAATGCGTTCATGAGCAAGGACATTTCCATTCGCATCTATCTGCTTTAAGTACATTTTCCCTCTTTGTTTACAGGTGATGTAATAATCTCCACCATTTGCCAGGGCACAATACATTCCGTCTCCGGAGCCAATATATTTCCACGTTGTATCAAATACGGCACTATTCGTAAACCATGTCCCATTATCCTGAGCTCCTGATATAATAATGTCTGAAGTTGCTTCGCCCGGTTCAATTGCCAGCGCATAAAACTGGGTCGTTACATATCCATTATTTAATGGTATCCACTCAACTGAATCCGCAAGATCGTCCACTGTTTTATAAATACCTCCGTCATTAATATTAATGAGTGTATTAGGATCAGAAGGTAAAAACGTTATTAAGTGTTGATCCGGATGATGATTCGGATAACTCAGGGTCCAGTCAATAGAATCTATCGGCAATGGATTACATTGATATCCGCCAATCCATTTATTGGTTGAATCATGTGTAAAGGCATCATTATTTCTCCAAATAGATGTTCCGGCTATATATATGGTTGCTGTATCAGTAGGATGAATGCCAATATGCACATCAAATGAGGATTGTGTGTTCAACTTAGCGAGGTCGGTGGTCAAGCCAACGATAGTACAACTCTGGTCCGGCAATGCAGCAGAACGATCACTAAAAGCACCACCTGCTCCACTTCCATCCCCGGATAAGTATTCGTATCGAAAAACTCCGTGATTATTTCCAAAGCCAGTACTTGACGCTCCAAACATCCAAACAACATTTTCATTGAGCGGGTTAATCGCCATAGTCATCCGTCCATAAGATGAAGGATAACCTGCCGGCGTAATATTGGTCCAGTTGATTCCGTCATCCGAACGATAAAATCCTTTGTCAGGCCCATCACTTGACATGGTACAATAAAATACACCGGTAGATGTGACTACTAAATCCAGATAATTACATGCCGGGTTGCTAAATCCGCCCGTGTTGAAACCCAATACTTGTGTCCAGGTGGCACCCCCGTCTTCAGAACGATAAACACCATTATATACCGCTGCGAAAACAACATCATTAACCATATCTGTGGGGTCAATTACCATTCGCCACACAAAATCCATGTCTCCGTTACTTAAATAGGTTTGTGGTGTATTTGACTGTGTTGATGTTAAAGGGCTCCAGGTTAACCCTCCATCTGTACTTTTTAAAACACCATTACCACTATATCTGGATTCAAAAGTGGTTTGGCTAACAATCGCATAGTGTTCACCAGTACCTGCATACCATGTATTTTCGTGGCCCGGTCTGGTGTCCTGTACTATTGAGGTAATTGAATGCGCGTCTAGGTCATCCGTAACTTTACTCCAGGATTGACCAGCATCTTGTGATCTCCAGATTCCTCCGGTTACTCCGCCTGCTAACATTACATTTTCGTTTTGCACATCAAATGCAAAAGCTCTTGTCCTTCCACCGACATTCACCGGCCCTCTTCGATCCCAACTATATGCTTTTTGCCATTTCGCCGGAAGTGTCGCCGCAAATTCAAGCTCCCTCCTACGAATATTTGCCGGAATCATTCCCGTGTTCGGATTAGCCAATCGCATATATTCCCATGCACGCCTGGAACCAGGGTCTGTGTAATCGCCTTCACTCATTACATCATCAGAGAATTCATGCTGATTATTATTTTCTTCCGAAGGAGTAGTTTGCTGCTGCTTACTACAGGCAACTATAATAAACGGAATAAAGAGCAGGCTAATTTTTTTCATGGTGAACGGTAGCTTTTAGATTATGCTAAAATTACGGCATTTTTAAGAATTACCGATTATCTACTTTGCAATAAGCCGCTTAGACGTACAAAGCCGTGCAAAACTTACATTTCTCTTACTAATAAAGATAAAAGTCAGGCCGTTACTTGTGAAAGAGTCACTGCATTATGTGACCAAGGTATTCATCCAAACTGACTTTACTCACTTCCATGGCAAGTATCTACAAATAGCTTTGTCCTAACATTTTAAGACAACAGTTATGAAATTAATAATACTAACGTTCGCCTCCCTTTTGATCAGCAGTATTACCTATTCACAATGCGGTATTAACGTACCCAATTATGTAATTGACCTTAGCGGTGCACCAGATTCTACATGGGTTTTGTATGAAGCAGATGCACAGGACAGACTAGGGCAATGTTGTGGAGCACCATCCAATTACAATTGTATAAGTTTCGACATCACACTTGATTCCAATTCAGCTGGAATCTTTTTTGATTATGACGGTGCCGGAGCTTACGGAAGTTTAAATTGGCAAATTGATTGTGGTCCTCAGTATAATTTAAAAGACACCATTTGTGTAACTGATCCCGGTCCGTTCACGCTAACATTTTGTAAACCCGGTACAGACAATGGTAACTATACCCTTGTTTCAGTTCCCAAACCTACTTTCCCAGACGACCAGGTTGTTCCAATGAACTGTGTTCAACCTGTGGAAGCATTGGGCGTCACAGCTCAATCCATTAGCTGGAACTCTATTTCACCTGGTAACCCAGGGGATTATAACTATTTATTGGACTGCACTAATTGCCTTGACCCAGTATTTACTCCTGATCCAAACGGGCCCACTTATGTAGAGTTTGAAGTTCAGGGATATCCAATTCTGGATTATTGCGTTGGGTCTTTTATTTTTTCAGATACTGTTTCTTTTACAATTCAGGATTCTTTAAAAGTATTTGCAACGCCACAAACGGCAACCTTCTGTAGCGGTGGTAACGCAATAATTAATGCATCTGCTACCGGCGGAGACGGCAATTATAACTTCTATTGGTATGATAATGCACTAAATCAAATTGCTACAGGACCAACGTTCACAACTAACCAGGCAGGTACTTATACAGTTGAGGTGAGAGATGGTAACTACGAACCAGGATCGTGTGATGAATTCTTCAAAACATTTACCGTGAGTGAGGTAAATCCACCGGTTGTGGATGCCGGTGCCGATCAGGTATTATGTGCGGATAACCCATCAAGCTCACTGGTTGGTAACGTTCAAAATGCAACTGGTGGAATCTGGTCAGGTGGTGCAGGGTCTTATATCAGTTCAAATACTGATCTCACCCTAACCTATATCCCAACCTCATCAGAAATTGCCAGTGGATCTGTTACTTTGACACTAACCTCAACCGGTGCCGGAGGAGGATGTGCAAACAATTCAGATGAAATTATTTTGTTTTTTGTTGATACCATTCAAACGGATTTGGCAGATATGTCACTCAACTGTAATTCTTCTGAGACACTTATAGATCCAGTAGTTACAGGAGGATTATCTCCGCTAACTTATTCCTGGTCAGATGGTACCTCCGGAACTTCAACAACATTGGGTGAAGGAACACACTGCCTAAGTATAAATGATGCTAATGGCTGCACGTACTCAGATTGTTTTACCATTTCTGTTCCCCCGTCATTGAATATCAGTATGTCAAGTACTCCTGCCACTGTGAATGGTGGATCTGACGGAACTGCCACAGCAAGTGTTACCGGTGGAACTCCTCCGTTTTCATATTCCTGGAACAGCGGTGGAACAGCAGCTACAGAAACTGGATTAAGCTATGGTATTTATACCGTAACAGTAACAGATGGTAATGGCTGTCAAATCAACGGAAGTGTCGTTGTAAACGAACCACAGTGTAACGGCTTTTCGGTGAATACTTCATCCACTTCTGTTTTGTGTTTTGGAGATTCAACGGGATCTGCATCTGTGACTACAGTAGGAGGAACATCTCCTTTTTCATTCCAGTGGAATGATTATGCATCACAGACAACAAGCACTGCCAACAATTTACCAGCCGGGACCTATGAAATTACCGTAACAGATGACAATGGATGTTTGGCACACGGAACAATAAATATAACAGAACCAGATGTTGTTTCAAATACATTTACTCATACAGATGTGACCGTTCAAGGCGGAAGTGATGGTTCAGCACAGGCAAATGTTTCAGGCGGAACAGGAAGCTACAACTACGCCTGGTCCACCGGAAGTTCTGTTGACAATATCTCAGGTGTGCCTACAGGATGGTATTCTGTAACTATAACGGATGATAACAGCTGTACATTGCAAGATAGTTTATTCATCAGTGAACCTCCTTGTAATACATTCGACATTTTCGTTGGAACAAGCTCTGTAAGCTGTAACGGCGGAAATGATGGGGATGCAGTACTTACCATTATAAACGGAACGGGTCCGTTCAGTATCAATTGGAGTACTCTTGAAACCGATACAACATATATTTCAGGATTAAGTGCTGATATCTATACCGTAGAAGTTACGGATGCACAAAATTGCTACGCATTCTATTCATTTGGTGTAAACGAACCTAGTGCACTAACAACAGGCATGTTGACAACACCAAGTACCTGTAACGGTGCAGATAATGGAACAATTGACTTGATGGTTTCTGGTGGAACTTTCCCTCCATATACATACTTATGGAACAATGGAAATACAAATGAAGATAGAATAAACCTAAGCCCTGGTACATACTCCGTTACAGTATCCGACCAAAATGGGTGTACTTCTGTAGCCAGCACAACAGTGACAGAACCAGATGTACTTCAGGTGGCATATACTTCTCAGGATGTAACATGCTTTGAAGGAACAGACGGAAGTATTGACATTACCGTAGTTGGAGGAACACCAAGTTACAGTTTTGATTGGTCCAATGGAGGAACAACAGAAGATCTTAGTGGATTAGATGTTGGAGGATACATCCTCAATTTATCTGACGGTAATTCATGTTCAACAGAAGGACCAATTACAATTCTTATCAATGAACCGGAGAAGGTAGTTGCAGACAGTATTGTAGTAGCATGTCCTGTTCCCGGGTCGACCGTTGCACAGGTATCTGTAACTCCAATTGGTGGAACGGCAAATTATAGCCTGTCATTTGATGGCGGTATCAATTATTTGTCCTACGGAGATTACAATGAAAATATGCCGGTAGATAATTCGTATAACCTGGTCGTTCAGGATGTAAACGGTTGTTTGTCCGACACCTATGTAGTAGAAATTGATACCAATGTGATTGCAAGTGATATTTCTTTCAACCTGTGTTACTACGGAGCACAGACAACAGAAATAATAACAGTTACACCAGGCGGAGGAACCGCAGATTACTCCGTATCAACAGATAATGGTGTCTCCTTCAATCCTGCACTGGATTATGATATCTCAGTAAACATCAACAACAGCTATAACATTGTGGTTATGGATTCCAAAGGCTGTTATTCAGAGTCCTATGCCGTAACCCTACCAGACGTTATGACTTTGGCAGTAAATGTTACCTCAGATTTCAACGGAGAAGACATTTCTTGCTTTGGAAGTTCTGATGGTTCAGCCGGATCCACAGTTACCGGAGGTACCACTCCGTATAACTACTCATGGAGCAATGGAGCCTCAACACCTAACCTTTCCGGTTTAAATGCAGGTACCTATACGCTCACAGTGATAGATGATAATGGCTGTAGTTTGAATGAAAGTATAACATTGATAAATCCTACACAGTTAACTTCTAATGCCAACGTTTCTTCCAATTACAACGGTGAAGATGTAAGCTGTTATGGATCTTCAGACGGTCAGGGAACCGCAGCCGGAAATGGAGGTGTTGGCCCGTACACCTATCTATGGTCAAATGGTCAAACAGGTGCAACAGCAACAGGATTGAGTACAGGCACATACAATGTAGTTATAACAGACCTCAACGGTTGTCAAACGAATAATTCCATCTTCCTGTCACAACCAGATACCCTTGGTATTATTACCGAAATTACAGATGTTAGCTGTAACGGTGGAAATGACGGTGCCATTGATGTGACATCAAGCGGTGGAGTTTCTCCCTACAATTATCAGTGGAATCACGGACCAACAACTGAAGATGTAACGAACCTGGCAGCAGGAACCTATCAGGTTAGTTTAACAGATGCTAACGGTTGTGTGTATGTGTTGGATGAGTTGGTGGTTGACCCAACTGCAATAGATCTTGACCTAACAATGACAGACGCGCTATGTAAGTCAGATAGCAATGGAGCAGCTGACTTGTCGGTGACCGGCGGTACACCTCCATATACATATCTATGGAACACAGGAGCTACAAGTGAAGATATTGACAGCCTCCTGGCAGGAACGTATGCAGTTACTGTAACAGATGATAATGGTTGTTGGACCGTAATCAACGGAGCAGTAAATGAGCCTGATTCATTGAGTTTCGAAGCAGTTATCTCGGATGCACTCTGCTACGGATATTCCGACGGTGAAATTACCTTGACGGTAAGTGGTGGTACGTTGCCTTATACTTATTCCTGGGACAACGGTATTACTACAAATATCAATGAGAACCTGAGTGAAGGAGAGTATACTGTAACTGTCACGGACGGCAACAACTGTGTGTTGGGTGAAAGCTATGCAGTGAATCATCCTGACTCACTCTGGGCCAGTTTAGATGCACCTGTTAATTTCCACGATCATCACATCACTTTTTACGGAGGTTCAGATGGTGCTCTCGACCTTGAAGTAACTGGCGGAACTGCTCCTTACGATTACGACTGGTCAAATGGTGAATCTACAGAAGATCTCGACGGTTTAACTTCAGGTACTTATGAAGTGATCATTACGGATGACCATGGATGTACCTACAAAGTGGGTATGGAACTGGTTGAACCTTACGATCTGGAATTGCCTACAGCTATGACACCGAACGGAGATGGTAAAAACGATACCTACCATATCAGAGGTTTAGAAGCTTATCCGAACAACAGCTTTGTGGTAACGAACAGATGGGGGAATGTAGTTTTCGAAGCTGATGACTACACCAACGACTGGACCGGGGTAAATAATAACGGAAAAGATTTACCGGATGGCGTTTACTATGTAATTGTAAAAATTAATGACGGAGAAATTGAATTAAAGAACTTCGTCGAATTAAGGAGAAAATAAAATACATCCCGTTGACCTCTATATATTGAAATGTTCAACAAAAATGAGATGACAATGAAAAAATTAATAACCATATTGATTGCAGCAGTCGCGGGAAGCACTGCACTTTCACAACAAGAATATACCTACACCTTTTTCGGTGATAATATTGCCTTCTACAACCCGGCAGCAGTTGGATCCAATGACTATTCTTCAGTCACAGGAACTTTTAGAAAGCAGTGGGTTGGATTTGACGGTTCACCTACAAGTGGAGGAGTAACATTTGATATGCCCCTGGAAAAATTCAACATGGGTATAGGTGGGATGGTATACCAGGATCACGTTGGTGTTACCAACCAAACCAATGTGGGAGCTATGTATAGCTATCATATTAAAATCAATGAAAACCACAAGTTGGCGTTTGGTGTAAATGCCGGTTTTGATCTGGTCAACACTAAATTTGACCGTTTAGTTTACTGGGATGAAGATGATGAACTGCTTGCCAATGATTATGTGAATGTTTTTGTTCCACACTTTGGTTTTGGTGCATTTTACCATACAGAAAGATTGCATGTAGGTATTTCAATACCCCGCATGATCAGTATGAATACCGACCAATTTAATACAGTCAATTTTGAGAACGCTCCTTCATTAGTAACCCACTATTATTTAAGTGCTGCGTATGATTTCGATCTTAAAAATGAGTTTAGTTTGAAACCATCTGTACTGGTAAAATATACGAATAACGTACTACCACAAGGAGATGTTTCATTGATTTGTTACTACAAAGATATGATCGGATTGGGAGCAGCATATAAGAGTTTGGGATTCGCATCCACATTTTTACAGTATAACTATAAAGATGCTGTGATTGTGGGATATGCATTTGATTTTTCACTGAATCCTCTGCAGCAATACTCAAAGGGAAGTCATGAAGTGATGGTACAGTACCGATTCAATACACCGGAAAAAAAGTTCAAAGACAAACCAAGTTTAAATTGATATCATTAAAAAACCCCGAACGATAAAGTTCGGGGTTTTTCATTTTCTTATTGGAAAATTCATTCCTTAAAATTCAAACTTAATCCCTTGCGCTAAAGGCAACTCAGTAGAATAGTTAATGGTATTTGTTTGTCTTCGCATGTATATTTTCCAGGCATCTGACCCTGACTCACGGCCTCCACCTGTATCTTTTTCTCCACCGAAGGCACCACCGATTTCCGCTCCAGAAGTACCAATGTTTACGTTGGCAATTCCACAATCAGATCCCGCAGCTGATAAAAACAACTCAGATTCTCGAATGTTATTCGTGAAAATCGCTGATGATAATCCTTGATCAACTCCGTTCTGAATTGCAATGGCATTTGAAACATCTCCTGTATACTTCATGATATAAAGTAGTGGAGCAAATGTCTCGTGCTGAACAATTTCCCATTCGTTTTGCGCTTCAGCAATTGATGGAGAAACATAACAACCTGATTCATACCCTTCGCCTTCTAGAACTTTTCCTTCAACCAGCATGTTTCCACCTTTGGCTTTTACTTTCTCAATAGCTGAAGTATACATGGCCACTGCATCTTTATCAATAAGTGGTCCCATGTGATTGTTCTCGTCAAGTGGATTTCCAATTTTGATTTGGTTATATGCTTTAACTAAAATATCTTTCACTTTATCGTAGATCGATTCATGGATGATCAATCTTCTCGTAGAGGTACACCTCTGTCCGGCTGTCCCAACGGCTCCAAACACAACTCCTGGAATCACCAATTCAAGATCTGCTGATGGTGTAATGATAACTGCATTATTTCCACCAAGCTCAAGCAAAGATTTTCCAAGTCGTTTTCCTACGGCTTCGGCAACTGCCCGCCCCATACGGGTAGATCCAGTAGCGGAAACTAAAGGAACACGCTTATCGTTACTCATTAATTTTCCAATCTCTGCATCTCCAATAATAAGGTTAGATACCCCTTCCGGAACATTGTTTTCCTGAAATACTTCATTGGTGATCTTTTGGCAGGCAACTGCCGTCAAAGGTGTTTTCTCAGACGGTTTCCAAATACAAACGTCTCCGCAAATCCATGCAAGGGCTGTATTCCAACTCCAAACCGCAACAGGGAAATTAAATGCGGAAATTATTCCAACAACTCCCAATGGCTGGTACTGGTCATACATTCTGTGGGCAGGACGCTCTGATTGCAATGTGGACCCATCTAATTGGCGCGAAAGTCCAACTGCAAAATCACAAATATCAATCATCTCCTGTACTTCACCTAATCCTTCCTGATAGGATTTTCCCATTTCATAGGAAACAAGTTTTCCCAACGGCTCTTTATATTCACGAAGTTTATTTCCTAACTGTCGCACAATTTCACCTCTTTTCGGCGCTGGCATTAATCGCCATTCTTTAAATGCTTCCTGTGCTTTCAGTATACAAGCTTCATATTCTGATGCAGTTGCAGCATGAACACTAGCAATAAGGTTTCCATCAACGGGAGAATACGAATCAATTTTTTCCCCTCTAGTGGTGAACCAATGTGATCCGGTGGATGCTCCTGAGTTTTCAGGTTCCACTCCTAATTGATTTAATACTTCTTTAATTTCCGTATCTGCAACTGCTGTAGCCATAAATCCTTGTTTTTATTAAATTCTGGTACAAAATTACAACATTCTGTTAATTGACTGAATAGATTCCTCTTTAATCACGAATTTGACCAAAAATTAATCTGAAATGTGTAAAAGATGTTAGTAACTCAACCGTTTGAGTGACCAAATTCATTTTCATCAAAGGTCATATAGAAGTACCTTGCTGATGAAATGAGATTAAAGCTTGTCATATTTGTGCTTGCGGCTTTTATTGTTTTGGGTGGGTTTTTAGCCTAATCAAGACAATACACCACTGATTTCATCACAACAACAAACCGCTCACTACAATTAAACAATGTAATTGTAGCAGAGTTCTTATTGTCTGATGGAAAATATGCACTCATAATAGTTTGGCCCTCACAACACCAACTAATTTTTTAGGAATTTTTCAGTGTTTCTATTGCTTGCAAAGGCTAATCTGCCTATCTTAGCTGTCGCTTAATTATTTACCCAGATAGTTGATTATTAATAATTCAACAGTAAAACTTATGGAAATATTCATGAAAAAAGCTACGGAAAATTCTCCCAATATAGTGGGGGTAAAAAGTGAAGGAACACTTACCATCACAGGCCGCAGTTATCCCGAAGACGCTCTTAGTTTTTACACTCCTGTTGCAAAATGGCTTGACGAGTTAATTGAAAATCAACCAGACGCTATTGAGGTTGTTTTAGACCTTGATTATAAAAATACAGCGACCGGTATTGTCCTGTCAGAGCTTGTCAAGAAACTCACGCGCGTTCAAAACACCCGCACAAAAGTTATCTGGAAATATGAACCAGGTGATGTAGATATGCTGGAGTTCGGAGAAGACCTTCAATCGCTCTATGGGGATGTGCTTGAGCTTGTTGCCAGCAATGCTAATTAATCCCTGCTAGAACTTAAACGACGTCCTTTTGATTTCATTGATCAATTTTGTCATGGCGTCTTCAACGGTGAGAATACGAACAAAATCACCACCTCCCTCAGAGACTATATTTTTCATGTGTGCCGTAATAAAATCAGAGGTTTTTATCCCCACTACAGAAAATCGAATACCCATTGAATTATAGTATTTCTGAATTGTTTTCAGGTAATCTTTGTCACCTTTATTGAAAACACCATCTGTGATCATGATAACAATGTTATTCCCTCCTTCAATATAATTTTTGCGGTTCAGTCGGTACGCATCTTTAATGGCATCACCCCCAGCCGTCATTCCGGTTGTTTTAAGTCCTTTTACTACAGAAATAATCTCCTCTTTCTGATCTCCAGAAGACCCATTCATTATTCGTTCTACCTCAGAAGAGTATTTGATCATAGAAACAATATCATTCGGCCTGAGAATCTTTGTCAACTCTATCATGGATAATTTCAATAAATCCATTTTACCCATTCCATTCATAGAAAGTGACACGTCCAGAATGAAGGTAATGTTGTTGAACTTAAAATATCCAGGTGTAAAAACTGAATCTGGCAATTCTTCTAAAGTCGTTGGCTCTACCACAGGCGGATTGTTCTCCACTGGTGGATCATTCTCCACCACCGGATCCGGCACCGTTTCTTCGACAACTGGCTCTTCTTCCGGCGGATCCTCATTAATAACAATCTCAATTACATCAGGCTCTTCCTCAACGGGTAGCTCTTCAATTACCGGCTCCTCTTCAACCGGTTCTTCAACGAGCGGCTCATCTTCTGGTACTTCTTCAATAACCGGATTTTGACTCAATTCAATTTCAACGTAATTTCGCTTAAAATTGACGTATCCTTCAAAATAATTGGAATTATAGGGTTCCTTTTGTGCTGTAATATAATAGTAGCCCAACATCATTCGTTTTTTCACAACCCCTTTAAAATTTGTTGAGTAACTACCCACTAATTCGCCGCTTGAAACCATATATACTTTAGCATTATTAATAGGTTCCCGTGTAATAGAATCAATTACCCTTACGACCAAATCAAATTCGTTCATTTTTTCCGGTGGTGCAGAATTAAAGTCTGGACAAGCAGTAAGCGAACTTTGCTGACTGGTCTCTTTAAGATTACCACTTAATTCAATGGTAATTGGATCTCTGGGCTCACTGAAATAAACATCCACCCGGTAATTAAAGCGTCCCTTTTTCCTGTCGTTAACCTTAAAACGAATGGTGATACTACTATCCGGAAGTATGCGTTTACCTGAAAAAATGTAATACACATCCATTGGTTTATCAATGGTTAGTAAATACTGAACTTTATCCGACTTGTTGGTAAATGTTATATCCGTATAAGTTTGAGAACCATCATAGAGATCTCCAAACGAAAACTCCGTTTTATTGGGCTCTATCTGTCCATAGGACTGACAGCTCAAAAACAATATAATAAGTAGGAAACCCCTGCGCATGTGCTAATATAGTTTTAATCTATGCTTTTGTTACAACAATTTACAGACCAAATTACATTTCGTAAATTAGGCTTAATTATTGCACTACACTAGTGTTGTGAGAAAATTATTACTCATACCGTTCATTATTACTCACTTGAGTACTGTCGCCCAGGAATCCTCTCCGGAGTCATTTTATGGGGTTTCAGCAGGATTGAGTTTTTCATTTGGAACACATGTTAACCGAATTGGGCTGAGTGCGTCTGCCTATTACACCTACGCATTTGCACAGGTCAATGCAGGTGTTCGGGGATACTACAATTTTCAATCATTCGGACTTAAAGAAAATGGTTTGGAACTTCAACTTTCCAGTGGATTTCAATTAGGATTTGGAAGAAAAGTTGACGATCGAAATCCATTTATTGGTCAGGCTGAAAATAACTTATTACAAGACTATTCAATCGGATATGATTACCTCATCTATCTGGATAAATTTAATACCTCTCAAACCGCAGGAATATTAAGTGCCAATGTTTTGGATATGAAATTCGCTACACAAAACGATCTTTTTGGCTTCGGTGATGGTTGGAGAGACCGTTTCAGAACCGGTGCATTTATCCTTGAATATCGTTACCAAAATTTCAAATTCGGGATCAGTTCAACACTATGGACAGATGATTATACGGTTTGTAGAAAAGTGACGGACTCAGATTATCCCGCTCGATTCGGTTACAAAACAGATCAAAAATGTAAATATGGTGGGCTTTGTCTCAGTACGCTGGGGCTTCGGGCTAACTACCTTATTCCAAACAATTATGTACCACTGAATCAAAATATTCAAATGGATATTGGAATAGACGCAGAACAAGTTCGGAACTTCTTTCAAAATAAGTTGATTCACGATCATTACCCAATTCCGGTAAAACTTATTAAACGCAGCCCATGTCATTACCCAATGCAAGCAGAGGGTGGTGGTCAGTATCTCTACCTGGAAGGGCAACAAATCGAAAAGCCACAATTCTTCTTCAATTTTGGGGCTAATCAGGGGCTATTCTATTGATGTTAAACCGTCCTTAATTCCTCATTTTCAAGATAAAATTTGTCACAACTACGGTAAATCCCTTAGCCAATTTACGTGTTGAACCTTAGGTCTCTAGCCATGCTGAAATCTAGATTTGTCTCATAAACAGATTACTATGAATTGTGTATTTAATGTATTTCGACCAAAAGTTGTGCTAATGGCTGCTTTTGTAATGTTGGGAATGGGTGCATGGTCCCAAATGTCGTACGAAGAATTTCATGCAAAATATACTCCTCACTATGAAACAATAGATGGGGCGAAAGAAATTAAAGCTGTTCAGGTAGTTGATGAAAACGACGCCGAGACGGGTGCATTACTCGTTGAACTGCTTATGCAACAGGCAGAAGGTGGTGACGAAGATGCCCGGTTAAAATTGTTGCTCATACTCAGTTCGTCCAAGCGATCAAAAGTGGCAGACATTTTAAAGGAGTTGACAACAGACAGGGCGGTCACATTTTTGAGTTACATCAAAGACAAGTGGATTATCGAACTCATGTGGTTTGTAGATAAAACAACTTATCACAATCTGGCTCCGCACTTATCCGCAATGATCAACTATGATGGCCCAACGGGTCCATTTGGTCCTCAAATAGGAGATTCCTGGGCGCCCGCTTATGGTGGCGTTGGTTTTGACGTAGCCTGGTCTCCATTTAAAGGGTTTAATAATGTTATTGAAAACTACGGTGACGGTACTTCACAAAAAATCAGCAAAGGATTTAATTTAATGATGGGGTTCCGAACCAAGGGTCACAATTTTCTGGAATTGATGTACCAAAACCGGTCTGTTAAGACGGATTATGAAACAGCCTCATACATCAACAGTCGATTCAATATGCATACAATCGGCTTTACTATGATGAAAGGAAATTTCAAAAAAGAAGGCGGTTTATTTGCCTTTACCCACGGATGGGGTTTACACGCCAATATTGCTAACTGGTCAATTGACAGTGTGGGGACAAAATCTAAAGTGGGTAAAGGTTTTAACGGTGGTTTGAGCTACCAGGGGCAACTCTTCATCAACCCGTTCAAAAAAGTTCCGGTGATGTTCGGCCTGCGGATGTACGGTCAACTAAATATTTGGCCATCATTTGATTTTAACGGTTTACATGACAGACTTCAAGCCAACGATCCGGGCACCACAGATAACAAGGATTACAGATCTGTGATGTCAACTTTTGGTGGACAATTTCAGGTGATGTACAAATTTGGAAAGAAGAAGGATGACCGTGTATTTAAAGGCTTTAAGTCAGAAGTCGTAGAAAATCTTGATCCACATGTCAACACTACTTATACGGAAATTTTACCTATAGTATCACCGGATGGAAAAACACTTTATTTCATTCGTTCCGATCATCCTCAAAATTATAATGGTTCCATTTATTCACAGGATGTATGGTACGCAGATATTTCAAATGGGCTGGAGAACGCCACCGCAAAACGTATGAGTTTACCCTTGAATAATCAACAGTATAATATGATTGCCGGAGTAAGTCCGGATGGTAACTCTATGATGATCAAAGGGGTGTTTGAAAATGGTAAATCTACTGGAGAAAGAGGGTATTCTATGATCTACCGAACCACAACCGGTTGGTCAGACCCTGTAAAATGTGAAATCAAGGATTATGACGATATGTCACAGGGAAAATACGTTGGAGCGTATTGGACGCAAGATGGAAAACACATCATTATGTCTTTCTCTGAAGAAGAAGGTGACGACGATCAGGACCTTTACGCGTCACACCTGGAAGAAGATGGTAGCTGGTCACGTCCTGTCTTGTTAGGGCCAACCATTAACACAGATGGAGATGAACATTCACCGTTCCTGGCCTCTGATGGCAAAACCTTATACTTTTCTTCCAATCGAGAGGGATCAATTGGAAGCAATGATATTTGGATGGTTCAACGCAAAGACGATACCTGGACCAATTGGACAGAACCGGTAAATCTCGGTGATGAGATCAACACTGAAAACTGGGATGCCTATTATACGATTGATGCCCAGGGTAAGTATGCCTATATGGCCAGCAGTAACAACTCTAAAGGAAGAGAAGATATCGTACGAATTAAATTGAAAGAAGAAGTACAACCAGATCCTGTAGTACTGATTTCTGGAAAAGTGTTGAACAAAAAAACCAACGAACCGCTTGATGCATCTATTGTGTACAACGGCTTAATCGACGGTAAAAACTACGGTATTGCCAGAACAAATCCATCTACAGGTGAATACACTATTGTTCTGCCTTATGGAATCAATTATGACTTCACAGCTGGAGCAGAAGGGTTTATTGGAATTTCAGATAATCTTGACCTTACCAATATTGGAGAATATCAGGAGATTAAAAGAGACCTGTACCTGGTACCCATAGAAGTAGGTGCAACTGTTCGATTGAATAATATATTCTTTGAAACCGGAAAAGCTGAATTGAAGAAAGAATCATTTTCAGAGTTGGATCGTGTGATCAAGTTCTTAAATGCAAATCCTTCAGTAAAAATTGAATTATCAGGACATACGGACAATGTCGGTAACAAAGAATTTAATAAAGACCTTTCTCAAAAACGAGCCTCTGCCGTAAAAGCGTATCTGGTCCAGAAAGGCATAGATGCCGGACGTTTGGACGCCAAAGGATACGGTATGGAAAAACCTGTGGCGGATAACGCTACAGAAGAGGGGAAAGCCTTGAATAGACGAGTAGAGTTTACCATACTCGAAAACTAGTCAAGTTTTCTCATAGCAATCTGTTACCCTGACTTACGCCACTATGGTGTAATGTCAGGGTTGCTTTTTTACACCGGAATTATTTGCTTTTCTCACTATATTTTAGTTGGTTGTAGTTGAATAAAAAATAATCCTATGACCTCAATGGAACCTCTAGCTGCATTGTTGGTTCGCCTGGGACTGGCGGCCAGTATGCTTACACATGGAATTGTCAGACTCCCGAAACTCACCCAATTTGCAGATTCTACGGTTGCTGTCTATTCAGATACCTTTTTACCAGCCCACGTCGTCCTGTTCGCCGGATATTGCATACCGATAATTCAATTACTTACCGGAATTTTATTGCTGATTGGCTTTAAAACCAGACTTACCGCTTTTGCTGTTGGACTGTTAATGATATTACTGATCACAGGTTCCGGCTTATCAGAAAATTGGGGAGCCATGCCTTCACAATTCATCCATTTGCTGTTTGCTGCCATATTGATCGTGTTCAGCATCAACCCCAGCCGTTACTCGGTAGATTTTTGGTTGAAGAAAAGAGAATAACCAGCATAATCTTTTGTGCGTGAACCTTTCAATTCTACAAAAAGGCTGCGCTTCAATCTTAGTCGGATTTTTTTCACCAATTGTTTTTACCTTTACGACCTATTGATTTAAGCAAACCATGAGCAACAGACTTGATGTATTAAACAAGAAAAAAGAAGAAGCCTTAAAAGGTGGAGGAGACAAAAGAATTGAATCTCAGCACGGTAAAGGCAAGCTAACTGCGAGAGAACGAATAAAGTTGCTTTTGGATGAAGGAACTTTTGAAGAGATTGGAATGTTAGCCACACACCGCTCCACCAATTTTGGATTAGACAAACAAAAGTTTTACGGTGACGGAGTGATTACAGGTTATGGAAAGGTTCACGATCGTCCCGTTTATGTTTTTTCACAAGATTTTACGGTTTTTGGAGGTTCCCTGGCTGAAATTCACGCTAAAAAAATAGTTCGGATTATGGATCTGGCCCTGCAGAACGGTATCCCATTAATTGGGTTAAACGACTCTGGAGGGGCACGAATTCAGGAGGGTGTTGTTTCACTGGGTGGATACGCAGACATCTTTTACCGAAACACGCTTGCATCAGGAGTTATCCCTCAAATTTCAGCCATTATGGGACCATGCGCCGGTGGAGCTGTTTATTCTCCGGCACTTACTGATTTTACCTACATGGTGCAGGATTCATCCTTCATGTTTGTTACCGGGCCCAACGTCGTAAAAACGGTTACCCATGAAGAAGTAACTTCTGAAGAATTGGGTGGAGCATCAACCCACTCTGAAAAATCAGGAGTAGCTCATTTTTCTGTTGAAAATGACCTGAAATGCATTAATGATATCAAAAAACTCCTGTCGTATTTACCGCAAAACTGTGAGGAAGAATCTCCAAAATATCCATATAATGGTAAAGGCAGTAACAGAGAAGACCTCAATTCGATCGTACCGGAAAACCCAAATCAACCTTACAATATCAAAGATGTTATCAATCTAGTGGTAGATGAAGGTTCATTTTATGAGGTACATGAAAATTTCGCACAAAATATTGTTGTAGGATTCGCTTTTCTGGACGGTAAGAGTATTGGTGTGGTAGCTAATCAACCCGCTTTCCTGGCCGGAGTCCTTGATATTGATTCATCCAACAAAGCTGCGCGTTTTGTACGCTTTTGTGATGCCTTTAATATTCCGCTACTTGTGTTGGAAGACGTACCAGGATTCCTTCCGGGAACAGATCAGGAATGGAACGGTATTATCACCAATGGTGCCAAGTTGTTGTATGCGTTTTGTGAGGCCACAGTGCCAAGAGTAACCGTTATTACGCGTAAGGCCTATGGTGGTGCTTATGACGTAATGAACTCCAAGCATATTGGTGCAGATATGAATTACGCCTGGCCAAGTGCAGAAATCGCCGTAATGGGTGCCAAAGGAGCGGCAGAGATCATCTTCAGAAAAGAAATTCAGGAAGCTAAAGATCCGGAAGCAAAATTAGCCGAAAAAGAAGCGGAATACGCAGAGCTTTTTGCCCATCCTTACAATGCAGCTTCCCATGGCTTTATTGACGAAGTGATTGAACCGGCAGACACACGGCAAAAATTGATTCGCGCCTTTGATATGCTAAAGAACAAAGTAAGTCACTTACCGAAAAAGAAACACGGGAACATTCCTCTGTAGGAAATCATAAAAAAGGGCATCAACATAATGCTGACACCCTTTTATTGAACGCTTAATCGGCAATAAAATTATCTCACTTTGCCCGTGTAGTTGGCTATTCTGATTATACCATCAGGTCCTCTATAACGCACCTCAAACGCAATCGTTTTGCCCTGCGATTGATTGATGATTGTTTGTGCACGATCGTCAAGACTACCACCGCTATTTATGGATCCAGATCCCTGAACACCAGACACAAACACTTCGCCTCCAAGAATCGTATACGTTGCTGATTTAATAGGGGCTGAGGGGTCCATTGCCACCACAACTCTGTTCATGTTTCTGATGGCCTGATAAGCAACCGGCTCACCCGATTTCTTGCCAGAGATATATAAATTAGCCGGCGGAAAAGGCTTACATTCAAACTCGTATCTACCAAGATTTACTGAGCTTCCATCATCCCTTCTTGCACTCACGGTAATACTTGCATCCCTGGTCCCATTACTTACTTCTGCAACGTATTTCCCATTTGACGTTCTGCGCAATGTACATCCATGCCCGGATAAAGTCACTTTGTTCGGGTCAAAACCGGATGCCGTTCCTTCAACAACATTGTCATACCCCCAGTACAATACGCGCATTTCAGGTAATGCCACCACACCCATAGGCTGACCAACGTTGTAACTGTATGAGAAGTTTTTCCAACTGAGTTCTCCTCTTTCTTTTACACCAATTTGTCCCTTAATCATGTGAGAACCCGGTGAACTGGCGTGAATCGGGATTTTGCCCTCAGTTGTTTTCCAGGACGCCGGGTTGGCCGTATCCGCATCTATTCCATAGCGTATTTTTGAAACTTCGTTGGAATCATATGCCGCAATCATAACACTGAGATCCATTGAATCTCCCTGATTTAAATAACTTGACCGGGCAAAAGCCAGCGGTTCAATTTTATTAAAATCAAATGGCTGCACGTCAATTTTGGACAACATGAACTCAGACACGACAGATTCGGTGTTTTTGATGTCAAGTTTTACAGAGGTAAACATGGCTGCTGCTGCCACAATTGGTGCATGATCGAACATCACTGAAGGCCACGGAAGGTCCATCCCTTCTCCATGAGCCGGAAGCATTTCAGGATAGGTCAGTGACTCGTAAACCTGTTTGATCTTCGCCGTATCATCCGGGTTACAACTGGCCAGCGCTTCTAGCAATCCATCTTCGTTGGACGGTGCCGTAAACACCCAGTCATTACTGCCATCCTTATAGGTTCCCATTAGGGTGCAAACCTGATCCCTGAATTCATGCACCTTTTTCGGAATCATCAATCCTCTTTCTTTTGGATCACGTGGATCACCTCCCACAAACATTCCCGTTGGAATGTCATAGTTGTCGTATGCCTGAATTTCATAAAGTGAGTGCAATTCTTTCACTACACTAAATTCTCCATCCTTGGTTTCAATCGTCTCTTCTTCCTTAATCCAGTCTTTGCCTTCTGCCTCTTCAATCATAGCGTTACATTCTCTCAATAAGTAATCTACTGCCAAATCTGATTGATCCTTCAATTCATCTGCTTTTGATTGCCACAAATCCACGAGTTTTGTGTCTCCACCTCTGAGCTTCAATGTTGCTCTCCGCTTATCAAACCCACTATAGTTGGATTCAATTTTGTGATCAATGTTTTCTGCTGAAGCGTCCAGCTTGTCGTTTAGGGTAATGAACGCAGCAATAACTTGCTTCGAAACATTCAGTGCTAAAAGAGCGGTAAGTACCAGGTACATCATACCGATCATTTTTTGTCTTGGGGTTTCCTTTCCTCCTGCCATAATCTTTGTTTTAATTTTACTTGCTATAAAGGCAATACCAGTTTGAAGAAATAGTAACAGAATAAACTGAAAGCCCTTGTTTTACAGGCAATGTGGAAGTTGCTGATTGGAGTACAATCTTCTTGACCCGGACATGTTTTGAATGAGAATCCACTAATTATTCTCAACTCCACTTGAATTTTTTAGGTACCTTAGAGTATGTTCTGGAAAGATTTTTCGTCAGCGGTTCGTTCTTATTCTCAAGCCTTAAAATTGTTTAATGAATTAGGCTTGTGGAAATATGTTTTTGTCCCGATCTTAATTGGCTTATTGCTCGGTGCAGTGGTCATTTTTCTGGCGTATATATCTGCCCGAAAAATTGGTGAATGGGTGGCCGATATATGGCCCTGGGATTTCTTATCAGGATTTATTGAAGGTTTAGGAGGAGTTTTAGGTGGAATCCTTGTCATATTAATCGGACTCATGGTATTCAAACACGCAGTAATGGCACTTGCTGCTCCGTTTATGACACCTGTATCTGAAAAAATTGAAATGCACCTGACAGGTAGAAAACTCAATCCAACTGACTCTATGACTGAGTATATTGCCGCCATTGTTCGTGCAACACGCATCAATGTCCGAAATTTGGTGCTGGAAATTCTAACGACAATCCCGCTTCTGATTCTTGGCTTAATACCAGTGGTAAATATCGTCTCAACCGTGTTGATTTTTTACATTCAATCGTACTACGCCGGGTTTGGAAATATGGATTACACACTTGAACGGTACAGAAATTATTCCGGTTCAGTAAAGTTTGTAAGAAAACACAAAGGTGTGGCAGCAGGCAATGGATTCATTTTTATCCTGCTACTATTTATTCCGGTAATTGGTATTTGTATTGCCTTGCCGCTTTCTACAGCAGCCGCTACAATTGATACCATTAAGAAATTAGATGAAAAACCTTCTCAGTAAGACTTTTTTGCCTTCTTGTAAATGAGTTTGGTAATAGATTTGGACAATGGACTAATATCACTTCGAAATCGTTCTACCAACAGTCCATTCTCATCCAAAAAGAATTTCTCAAAATTCCATTTAATAGGGCCCGTAAAGCTCTTGTTTTCCTGTGAGCACAGCCATTCAAATATCGGGTCAATATCATCTCCTTTTACGGATACTTTTGATGCCATGGTAAAGGTAACACCGTAATTTTTCTTGCAAAAAGCTGCAATTTCGTCATCTGTCCCGGGCTCCTGCGATCCAAAGTTATTGGCTGGAAAACCGATAACTTCTAGTTTGGCTCCGTATTGTGAATGCAATTTTTGAAGCTCCTCGTATTGTGGAGTAAATCCGCACTTTGAAGCACCGTTAAAAATTAACAACTTCTTTCCTTTAAAATCTTTAAATGATTTTTGTTCTCCATCAATTGTCTTAAATACAAAATTGTGAATGCTTTTCTGTGACATAGTCATTGTTGTAAGAGTCAGTGAGAGGATTAAAATCAAATTTTTCATAGTTCAGAATTGGATACTACAAAGCTAACAACATTTTGAAGATGAGGCAGAAAAGGAACTCTATTCTTATGGCCGACAAAACCTCCATCTTCAGGAAAAATACTATCTTCCAAATTCGTTTTTGACGCCTTGGATACAGCAACGCACATAGAAGAATATCTGGAACAGGTTATTCAGTTTAAGCAAACAAAAGACCTTCACCCCGGCTATAAAAATGAACAGGAAAGGAAACAGCTTCTGCATGAATTAACAATTGAACTGGGTTTTGATCCGAGTTTATGGGAACTCCGTAAAGAACAGGCCACCTTTTACTTTTTCATTTTTGATCATATCCAGGATGACTCTGATCTTCGGTCCACTCATGAAAAATCCTACCGCGAATTGTGTCTTCATTTTATTGAAAAAGCCATCAATCTTGATCCCTACAATGCCGATTACTTAAAGGCTTACCTCTTCGAACATCAAAATGTATGGACACCCAAAAAGTTCAGAAAAATACAATACATACAACTGTTCAAACCTACCAGTACAATACTCACCTCCCTTCAGGTTGACCTGGGTATTCGTCCAGATGAATTATACTACGACTACTTTATTCAGGATATTATTGGCCCCTTCGTCAACGAAATGGTATTTCTTCAGGAAAAAGGCCAGTATGATATACAATACACCCCTAACGAAACTTTAAAAGATTTAGCAAGTCAGGCAGGAATTGATAAATCAACCCTACAAGAAATTAAAAAAGAAGTGGACCACATGCATGATGTGGTCGACAATACTTACGACAATCATTGGCTCAATTGGAATGAGCTTCACAAAGCCTGGTTAACCGTTGACCGCATGACTGACCTTGCGCCTTATCGCCCCGTAATTCTGGAAGCCGCCTTGCTCTTTTACGGGCGAACGCTCTGGCGCTCCATACTGGGCCTGAATCGTATTGATGCCAAAACAGTTGGTTATGAGGAATTTTGTCAGGCTTTCTACGGTAAAACCAAACCAAAACGCCAGGATAAAATTGACGCAGCTATTCAAGCCCTGGAAAAAGCCAAAGAACTGGAAAAGAGGTATGTCTCTTTGCCCAGCCATCTTTTTCAGAAAAAAGACATGAAAAATGTGTTTATGGATCCGCTGAAATTTCAGCGGTTAATGCGACATCAAGGCGACCTTCGTACACCCGTGCAAGCCAGTGCATTCCTTAAAGCTGAATCACTCATGCACAATGTGTATATGCAGCACGAACAAATAAAAGTTTCAAATTTCAGATTTTCCATTATCGTTGGCGCTCTACTCTATCTGATATCTGCATTACTTTGTATCTTCCTTTTTGGCAGTATTCACTTATTATGGACCTTTATTTTCATCCCTGCCTTTGCCGCCATGGCTATTTCACACCTACGGTTACTTTGGTGGAAAAAGAAAAAGCTCGGTCTAAATATAGCATCCTGACTTTTATTGAATTAAGTAGGCTGCCCTTTCCGCTTACCGCGGGGCAGAAAAAAGCTGTCAACCCGCACCTGCAAACAACCCTTTAAAAATTCCCCCATAAATTTTGGTTACCTTTTCAGTCCTTCTACATCTTTAGAAAAGTAACTCAAAATGAACGAAAGTAAGATCATCCATTTTTTACAACACGACAAGCAGGACAAAGCTTTTCGGCGTCTGTATAAATATTATCCCAAAGTGGAAAAACACATTCTCATCAATTCCGGTTCAAAAGAAGAAGCGTTGGACATATTTCAGGACGCACTCGTCATCCTCTATCAAAAAGTGCAAAACATGTCTGCGGATTCTCCCATTAAGATTGACGGGTTCCTTATCAATACCTGCAAGCTATTATGGAGCAATGAGCTGCGAAAAAAGAAAGTCCGAACCGGAGATGACAGTGGTTTGGGGCGCCTTGAGTTTAAAGATGAAATAGAAGAGCAAATGGAGAAAGAAGAAAAGTTCAAAATAATTGAGGACGTCCTCCAAAAACTGGGAGAAAAATGTAAAAAGATTCTGGAGATGTTCTATTTCAAATCCTTCTCCATGGAAAATATTGCCAAAAAAATCGGTTATAAAACTGTAAAATCAGCCAAGGTGCAAAAGTACAAGTGCATGGAAAGCGCACGTCAAATGGCCCTGGAAATGTCTCACCTGTCTGCTTCACAAGCAGGCTCAAATACTGAAATGTCATGAGAGCAGAATTAGAACAGGTAGAACAGATAGAAAAGTATTTGCTCAATCAAATGTCAGCAGAGGAAAAAGTGGAATTTGAATCGCACATGAACACAAATGAGCAGTTAAAACAAAAGGTCAATGCCCAACAAGCAGTGGTTGGTGCAATCAGAAGAATGGGCGTTAAAACTGCTGCTGCAAGTGCATACGGCGCCTGGAAATTGAGAAGATGGTTAATGCGTGCCTCCGTAAGTATACTCATAGCTGGTGCACTATTTGGAAGCTGGTATGCATGGACAATGGTAAACAGTGAAGAAGATTGCAGGGACTGCACAAAGATCTACGAATCCAGAATAAATAGTGATGCAGTTGAAGATCATGCTGCCTTACCAGATAACTGCTGCCAATCGTATGAGGATTATCGCTCCACACGTGAAGTCCAGTCTGACATCCAGCCAGATGAATTTCATCCTTTTGGCTTTGAACTAATTCTGGATACCTGTGTGGATGAATCACCTGATTCTGAAGTTGTCGAAGAGCAATCCGGCAATCATGTAAGCAACAGCAATAATGTAGTTATAAACAATGAAGGAGATGATATTGGCGTAACAAGCGAATTTGAAAATGCTGTTTTTGGTGCAGACTCCGTCTCAGTCAATGATATTACAGAATCAGAAAAGAAAGACAATCAACAGGCCAAGACGTATCAACCGGATGACCAACTTCTAAAATCCATTCAGGATAAAAATGATCTGAAAAACGGCCGCATAGATGAACAACCCGGTTTCCCAGGGGGAGAGTCTGCCCTGCAGGAATACTTATGGAAAAACATGAACTATCCTCTAGGTGCACAGTACAGAAAAGTTGAAGGAACCGTCTACGTTTCATTTACCATTTCCAAAACGGGTGATATCATGAACACCATAGTGGTAAAATCTGTTGATAGGGAGCTGGATAAAGAAGCCAAACGCGTGGTCTCGGAGATGCCAAAATGGGAGCCGGGAAAACGGGATGGCAAACCTATTGACTTGCGTTATACCATTCCTGTTCAGTTCATACTTGGAGTTCCAGACACCTTGTAGTTTTCGGTACAATTTTTGTGTCTATTCAGGGGTGTAACTTTTTGTCTATCAACTTGTCTTATTATAGACCCGTTGAGTAAAAACAAATTGGTTACCCCACGAAAAAAATGTTAAAATCTATCGGTTACCACACTTTTTAACTCAAGTGTCCGTTAGTTAAGAACACAAAAAATTGTTTCACCCGTTCTCTAAGAAAGGAGAACACAACAAATAAATCACTTATGAAAAAAGCACCCTTCTTCGTTTTGCTTTTGACCGGTTTGGTGATGATGTCTTGTAATGACAAGACAGAGATTGTGGATGGATGGAAACCCATCTACGCATCAGAATCTGACAACCAAACGGTGGATATTAAAGCATCCGAACCACTTGAAAACCCAGGACGTATATACGTCTACGAAAACCTTTTAATGATCAACGATCAATCTAAAGGTATTCACATCTACGACAACACGGACAATTCAAATCCCGTTGAGCTTTCTTTTATTGGAATTCCGGGAAACATGGATTTCTCTGTTCGTGAAAACAAAGTCTACGCAGATAATATTACAGATATGGTGATCATTGATATTACCAATCCTGCTGCTCCGACTTACAGTAACAGAATAGAAAATGTATTTCCAATTCAACAGTTCCCGGATGAATTTGGCGCCTTTGAATGCGTAGACCCGGACAAAGGAACAGTAGTTGGCTGGGAAAAAACCAAGTTAGAAAACCCTAAATGTTTCAGATAAAAAATGAGAACTATGAAAAAGTTAAGATTATTTATTGCTGGAGCATTCGTATTGGGGACTCTGGCAAGTTGTGAAAAAGAAGAAGTCACAACAAGCAAAAATGAAGATCAGACACCAAACCAAACCAAAGAACAGGTGGGTAATGGTGTTGGTGGATCATTGGCACAATTTACCATTGTAGGCGATTATTTATATACAATTGACTATCGAACACTGAACATCTTTAACCTTACTTCACCAGACAATCCTCAACTTACTGAGACAATTGATATGGGCGTAGGAATGGAAACAGTGTTCCATCAAAACGGAAGGTTGTTTATCGGTTCAACAGATGGTGTACATATTTATGACATCTCCGATCCACGAAATCCGCAAGAATTATCACAATTTGAACACGTTACCAGTTGTGATCCGGTTGTGGCAAATGATAACCTTGCTCTGGCCACACTACGGGGAGGCACAGAATGCGGAGGTGTATTGAGTCAATTGGACGTAATTGATATCTCCAACATCAACATGCCAACTTTGATTGGTGAAGTTGAACTGGGCAACCCGTACGGTTTGGGATTATCAGAAGTTGATCCGAATATCGTTTACGTTTGTGACGGAATGGATGGGCTTAAAGCTTTTAATATCAGTAATCCATCCAATCCTGATATGGTAATGTCAGATGTGAATCTTGAACCACTTGACGTTATTGCAGACGGAACAGATAACCTTATCGTATTGTCCCGAATGGGTGTGTATCAGTTTGATGCATCAAATCCAACTCAACTTATACAAAAGTCATTTATCCCTGTGCAATAAGTTGCAGTGAAAAGGTTTTTGTATATCATTATACTATCATCCTCCTGTGTTACTTATGCACAGGAGGATTATTCATCTTCCAACCCGGAAGATTCATTGGAATATAATGCCTTCAAAGAACATGTTCCCTACTGGCGCATGGAAAAAAACTGGAAGTTCACTCCATTTGATATCTTCTCAATTGTACCCACATTTGGAATAGATCATGAAGTCAAAATGAATCCATTAACCAGCTTTCAGTTTGGTGCAGCAGTAATTCCTTCCTTCTTTCAGTTTTTGGTAGGTGACATGGAAGAACAATTCAACTGGATGAACGGTTATCGCGTTCGTTTTGAAAGTAGATTCTGGGGGTTTAGAAAACCCTGGGTTTATGTTTCCACTGAACTCTCCATGCGTCACCTGATAATAAATGACAACTCTATTTTCGGTATGGAAGGAGACGGGATGGGTAATTTTGCCTATTTCGTTGAACAAAACATGCTCTATCACCGCTTTTCTACACACTTCAACATTAAAGTAGGATGGCAATTCTTAAAAGGAGAAAGACTCCTGATTGATTTCTATACCGGACTTAGCCTCCGAAGAAACAATGTAATTAGCAATACCGAAAGACCCGAAGGTGGGCAGTTAATGCCCTGGTGGAACCTGATGAATTGGGAATTAAGAGACGGTCATAAATACGGTTATGCCACACCTATCATAGGGTTCAGAATTGGCTGGCACATTCCTGCTCAAGCAGATATTTGATTCGAACCTGAACCAACTTTCCCGGTTTTAATTTGTTATCTTGAGGATATGTATCGCATCTTCTATATATGTCTCCTTGTGACAATATTGTCCTGTGAATCTTCATCAAATTCAGAGAAAGAAACGCCAAAAGCTTCCGATAAAGCTGAAATTAATTGGAAATCATTTGATGAAAGCGCATTTGAACATGCGGCATCAACTGATAAACTGGTGTTATTAGAAGTTGGTGCCAATTGGTGTCACTGGTGCCATGTCATGGATGAAAAAACATACGCAGATACTGAAGTACAGGAATATCTCAACGAACATTTTGTTCTCACCCGTGAAGATCAGGATTCAAGACCAGACCTTTATAGTTTGTATCGTACTTGGGGATGGCCGGCCATCATTGTGTTCAACAGCAATAAAGAAGAGGTATTAAAACTCAAAGGTTATCAGGAAAAGACAAAATTCCTCAAGAAGCTTAAAGAAACCGTAGCCAATCCTGAACCAATAAAGAGTGATCGTGTTGCATCTTCCAATCTCAACGCATCAAATCAGGAACTTTTTACCTTCTTTTTGAAAAGAATAGATCATGAAAAAGGTGGATATCCCTGGAATCATAAATACCTGCATCCTCCTGGAATATTTCATGGCCTTGCTTATTATAATGAAAATGACAGTTTAAAAAAATGGACCGATTTTACCATTGAACAGTCATATCTATTGGTAGACCCTGTATGGAGTGGTGTTTATCAATATTCAGCAAAAAAGAGCTGGAAAAACCAACATTATGAAAAACTACTTAGAATACAGGCCAATTATATTCAGGCTTATGCAAAGTATGGAAGCTATACAGGTGACCAAAAAGCCACCCAGACAGCCATTGAAATTTACAATTACTGTGAACGATTTTTAGGCAGTGATAGCCCCTTATTTTACAACAGCCAAAATGCAGATGTAATAGAAGGTCAGGATTCGGAAGAATATTATAATTCAACGGAACAAGAGCGTTTGAAACAGGGAACACCCTCGGTGGATGAACACTGTTATCTGAAAGAAAACGCTATGATGGGAAAGGCACTTCTCTATCTGTGGGCAGCCACTGGGGATGAAAAATATCTGGGTAAAGTACAGGCAATGATCAGCCATATAGATGAAAATGTGGAACAGACCAATGGTGTCTATTGGAGGGGTGATCGGGAAATTCTCTCCCTTGAAGGAAATCGTCAGTTCCTACATTTATTAATGTTGTGGAGTCAGCTAACGGGGTCAGAGGAATATCTTGAAATGACCAAAGCACTTGCGCATAATATGATTCGGATCTTTGACAGTAAACAAGGTTTGCTGGCTACCAGTAGTGACCTTCCCATCCCCGCTCCAATTGTGCCGCTTGATAATCTCAACGCCGTACTCACATTTAATCTGTTAGGGCACCTATCTGGTGATGATGACCTAATAAACTATGCGCAGGATTTATACCAAAAAATCGATAAAAAGAGCCTTGCTGAAAAGGTGGGTTATCTACCATTATTACTGCGCGCAAAGGTTGAGTTAGAACAGGAACCTTTCCACGCTGTGTATATAACAGATGGTTCGGATGAAAAACGTGCACAGGAATTTTACCGCACGCTACTCAATTACCCCAACCCGTACATTGTGTTTGAACGCGCCGTTATTGGTAAATTTTCAAAAGAGCAGGAACTGCTTTATAGCGGCATGCCCTCAGGAACGTTATTTATGTGTACTTCATCTTTTTGCTCTGCCCCTATGCAAAAAGTTGAACAACTTGAAGATTTCCTCACCTCAAATTGACTTACTTGTGCAGCTATTTAATTGATAATTACGTTGATAAAATATGATTCCGATTCATGATCTCATAGATAAAGTGCAGGATATCCGTGTGGTTAAACTGAGTGCTCTGACACATTATGACGCCACAGAGCCCCACCGACACAATTACTTTGAAATCTTCATCTTTGATCGTGGATTAGGTGTTCATGATATTGATTTTCACCCTTTTGAAATCACTTCTAAATCCATTCATATTGTTGCTCCGGGTCAGGTTCACCAGGTAAGGCGCGAATTGGATACCAATGGCTATGTCATTTTATTTGACACATCTGTTATTCAATCTAATCCGGTAGTTAGTAACTTCTTATTTGATCACATGTGCTACGACGTGGAAGAATTGTCTCCGGCGTATAAGTTTGATGATGCAACAGGTGATCAGATTTTAAGTGCAGCCAACACTATCTGGAAAGATTACAATTCGGACAATGAACTCAAAAACGAATTTCTAAAAAACCACTTGTTTTTGATCTGCATTTCCTGTTTGAGAACTCTGGAACAAAAAGCTGTGGCATCAACAGCTAACTCTGATATCTACAGGTCGTTTAGAAGATTATTGCGCAACAATTTTAAAGAGATTAAAAAAGTAAAGGATTACGCCGCAGCTTTAAATATTACCGAAAAAAAACTCAATGAAATTGTAAAATCCAAATCGGGCATGTCCTGCAGTGGACTCATCTATAAGCAATTGATACTTGAAGCAAAGCGGCTCCTGAATACCGATATCTCAAGTAAAGAAGTGGCCTATGAATTAAACTTTGAGGACCCCGCCCATTTTAGCAAGTTTTTCAAGTCACAAACCGGATACAGCCCTTCTCAGTTCCAAAATGTACAAGCATAAGTCGTAATTATACATTTCATGCGGCATGTTAAGGACCTAATTTAGCGGTAAACAAAAAAACTATTTGAGATGAAAACTTTACTAAGCATAATTTGTATGATTACGGTTCTGATGACCAGTGCGCAATCTACCTGGTATCAGGTGTCAACGAATACTACCAAAAAATTAAACACCATTGATTTTCCAACACCACAAGTGGGTTATATTGGAGGAAATGACAGCCTTCTTCTTAAAACCACAGATGGTGGAACAACCTGGAATGAAGTTTCATTTACAGGCATCAATTTCTTTGCCGGCGGAGAACATTTTTTAAGATTAGACTTTGTGACGGCCGATATTGGGTTTGCCACGGTTGGACCTTACTCAGGCGCGTACAAAACAACAGATGGTGGCCTTACCTGGACCCAACTGACAACTACAGGAAGTTTGTGTTACAATCACGGTTTGTATTTTTTGGATGACGGGTACGGTTTTGTAGGAGGTTCCGGTTGTTTTCAGGGAGAAAACATGGATAAATTCGTTGGGGGTGTATCCAGTCCTGTGACCATAAACACACCATCATGGGATGCCATGGATATGATTGTAGATATAGATTTTGACATGAACCAATTTGGATCTTATGGCTTGGCCGTTAGTTCAGGAGGAAGAATTCTACGCACTACAGATTCAGGTGATACCTGGGATACGATTCCGTCCGGATTGGGGAATGGCATCCCGCTAACTTCTGTCACCATTGTCAATGACACCCTTGCTTATGCAGGCTATGATGATCTTGGAGGAGGATTTGGATTGCTCATGACTACAGATGCAGGACTCACCTGGGCCATGGATATGAACTCAGCCACCTTTTATTACCCCGCTTTTCATGATGTTCATACGGCCGGAAATGGAATTATATACGCCGGAGCCCAGCCTTCCTCTGTAGAAAATGGACTTATTTTCGAGTCAAATTCTGGTGGTGTTTGGTACGCTCATGCAGCTGATCAGATTATCTACAACATGACTTCTTATAGTGATTCTATCGTTTGGGGTGTTGGGGATAGTGGTTACGTTGTGACAAATGTTCCGCCGGCTAGTTTAGGAATTTCAGACGATTACTTTGAAATAAATAGCATGGATGTTTACCCTAATCCAACGAACACAACTCTCAATATTGTATTACCTGTGGGTGTCAGTGAATCTGGAATTCAACTCATTATTCGCGATTTATCAGGTAGAATCATTATGGAGACGTTTGGTGAAAAACAACTGGATGTGTCGGGATTAGTGCCGGGAATTTACCTTGCCGAACTGCAATCAAATGGCAAGACATACAGCAATAAGTTTATGGTGAGTCAGTAAAATATCTTTTCATCCTCTATTTCGAGGGACTATGTTTCAAAGCCTCTTTAACGGATAAGTTGGAGAGGCTTTTTTCATGCTTTTTTACAAAATTGTAAATGATTTCAGGCCTTTTTTTGGCGTGCTCTCTCAATACCCATCCAATTGCTTTATTGATAAAAAATTCCTTACTGCCTGTAAGCCGAAGAATAGTTTCAAATAGATAGGGTAAATCAGGGTTTTCTTTTTGTTTGAGGTGGATTAATAAGGCTGACCGTTTCAACCAAATATTATCGGATGCCACCCATTCATCTACCTTCTTATTGCGCATTTCAGGGAATTTCTCAAAATACTCTTTCATCAGTTTCGGAGCAATATAATCTACCGTATCCCACCAGGAATTATTAAGAACCATCCATTGTAGGAACTCGATATCCTCCTTTTCATCCAAATGCTTCTTAGCTCTAAAAAGAATTTCCTGACCGAGATGATGTAATTCTCTTTCCGGTTGGTTCCAAAGTGATTTTACCAGATCAAAGACCTCTTCCCTGGTAGAATTCTTTACTTCACCAATAAAGGGCTTACTAATCTCTCTGCGCAGGGGTGCTTTAATCCCAAAGAATTTGAACTTACCCCGTACATAGTCCTGCATAGATTTTGCATGTTCCGGGTTGGCTGATTGCTGGTAAACTGTGCGAATTTCTTGAATATCTTGCATGCAGTAAAAGACATTAGTTGGAACAAAAGTCGTTTAATTAGATTCAAATCCCAATATAATTCACCTCAATATCTGTGCGTTTTCGGTTAGATAATTCCAGGCGAATAAATTTGTCTAGTTTGTTCTGCTCATCAGCTGACATTTCAGAAACAAAAACATCTACCGTTTTATCGACATCAGAATATTCAAAGCCATTGACATACGGGAAATCTTTGAAGTACTCCTCTATTTTCTTTTCGATCACCACGGGTTCTATCTCCTTAAGATAGCTGTCAACTTCGTTAATGGTATTCAAATCCTCTACACTTTCGCGGTTACGCAATTTTCTTTTGAGGTTTTTGGTCTCCATCAAAACACCCAATAGATCATGAAAAAATTTGGATCCGAAACTCAAAAACACACCTGTTAGGAAACAGCCAATAAAATCTGATACCCCATCCAGAGCCGTGTAGGAACTATATTCTACTTCAAACCAACTGAGTTTAAATTCAGGATCATACAGTTTGAAAAGATTTGCCCTGGTAGCAAAGGCAACCACACAGCCGATAAGAAAAGTGAGCGTTTGAATTTCCCGCACCTTCTTATCCTTTTGCATCTCTTCATACTCATCCAGTGTATTGGCATATTTGTGGGCAATGTTCTTTACCAGCATTCGCTTAACAGGATTGTCCGGTAAACGCAGCTTGATCCAGTTGGCAAATTTTTCTGTAATCATGCTCAGTACCAGCAAAACAAACGTTACCTGTATAAAATAGTCCATAATTTCTTGCTTTACATTTCTTTAAATGTGCTTAGCCTTATTTCATCCGAAAGCTCCAAAAATTCAAGCGTTTGCTCCCATTTATAATCCAACAGAGCCTGTAACTCACCATCCCGGAAATTGAAGTAGCCTTCATAAATTCCGTGTGGTGGGTTATCCTTATCATATCCATCATCTGGTAACCCGGCCTTGGCCAAATGAAACATCAACTCTATTACAAATTCTTCCCTGGCAATCTTCTCTTCATACTTCTCAGCTACCCTCGTCATTACAGGATTCCTGGACCGCCTGCTTTTCTTTACCGTAAACTCATTTGCGATTTTAATTCCGCGTCTATCAATTTTTACTTTATCAAGGAGTGAGCCGCTGTTAAACGCATCCCTTCTCTTTTCAGTAATAAATTGCGTCAAAACATGGTCCAATACCTTTTTTCCATCATTGTCCAGAGGGTGACATTGTCCGTATAAATATTCACACAAGACGTCCGGATACTTCACTCCATTGACTTCAGCCGTATTCATCCGTTTGAGGAAATTCCCGTATGACATTTTACTTAGTTTTCGCCACATTCCAATCTTTATGCCTCGTTCCATTGTAGGGTTGATGATGGGATCTTTATCAAAATCCGGCAACTCCTGAAACTTCTTAAATTTCCGGTACCAGGACATGGGACTTCTGATCGGAACATTGAATCTGGCCGCAGCCATGGCAAACTCTTCAAAAAGTTCTTGCTGGAAATACACAACACCGTGGTGATTCGTAAGATGATCGATATTTTCCAGACCAATGGCGTTCTTTAATTCGGTGATCTGGGCATCTAATTCCTGCCGCAGGTCGTAGCGGTCAATAGCTTTAAAGTTGTAATTGTAGATTCGTCTGAAATAAGTCTTGTTTTCAGGGTCAAACAATGTACTATCGGGATTTTGAGCCTGTGGTTTTCCTGAAGTGATGCAAAAATGTAGTCCGATTCCCACTTTATGTCCTTCTACTTCTACCTGATCAATAACAGATTTCAAATGGGTTAATCGGTTTTGCCAACCATCATGCGTAACAATGAACGATACGGCGGTGATTTTTTTGTTCAGAATAGCATCATCAATTCCCTTATCAATACGATCACAGACGCCGTAATCATCTGCCGTTATAATGACCTTACCATTCATTCGATCAGTGTTTTATCGAACGAACAAGATAATAAATAATAGTAATTTGCTTATTTGATCGCGCCCAACTCTTTCCCTACTTTTTCAAAAGCTGCAATAGCCTTGTCAAGTTGATCTTTGGTGTGTGCTGCAGATAATTGAACTCTGATACGCGCTACTCCTTTAGGTACTACCGGGTAAAAGAAACCAATGGCATAAATACCTTCTTCCAGCAATCGGTTCGCAAATTCCTGAGCTAATGGAGCGTCGTATAACATTACCGGTACAATAGGTGAATCTCCTTCTCTTATTTCCAGGCCTGCTTTCTTAATTCCTGCTTTAAAGTAATTGGTGTTTTCTTCCAGTCGATCTCTCAACTCGGTAGTAGAACTTAACAGGTCAAATACTTCAATTGCTGCTCCAACAATTGCCGGTGAAAGAGAGTTAGAAAACAAATACGGTCTTGAACGTTGTCTGAGCATGTCCACAACTTCTTTGGATGCGGCGGTAAAACCACCCATAGCACCACCTAATGCCTTTCCAAGCGTAGAGGTGATAATATCTACACGTCCCATGACATTGTGATACTCGTGCGTTCCACGTCCAGTCTTTCCAATAAACCCGGTTGCGTGCGAATCATCTACCATCACCAATGCATCATATTTCTCTGCCAGATCACAGATTTGATCCAGTTTGGCAATGTATCCGTCCATAGAGAACACACCATCCGTTACAATAATTCGGTTGCGTTGGTCCTGTGCTTTTTTAAGCTGCTCTTCAAGGTCCGCCATGTCTGAATTTTTATAACGATATCTTGCCGCTTTACACAATCTCACACCATCAATAATGGACGCGTGATTCAATTCATCAGAAATAATAGCATCTTCTGCCGTAAGTAACGGTTCAAACACGCCTCCATTGGCATCAAAACATGCGGCATACAAAATAGAATCTTCCATCCCTAAAAAGTCGGCAATCTTCTTTTCCAGGGTTTTGTGTATATCCTGTGTTCCGCAAATAAACCGAACGGAAGACATACCGTATCCATGTGAATCCAAAGCTTTTTTAGATCCTTCAATTACTTTTGGATGAGACGATAAGCCAAGATAGTTATTGGCACACATGATAATTACCTCTTCCCCTGAATCCACTTTTACTTCTGCTCCCTGAGGAGTAATTATTATACGTTCTTCTTTGTAAAGGCCTGCTTCTTTAATTTCGGCAAGCTCATTTTCTAGCTGCTGTTTTAATTTTCCTATCATATCCTTTTGTTGTGTGAGGTGTGTTACAAATATAACCGTTCTGTTGTTTTATCTTTGGGTCAGGATCAACAATGATATTCGTCTTATTAGAGCATGGGAACGTACAGTGAAATATTTCTAAGGTCATTTGGGGAATATGCCGATTATTTGTGGAAACAAATTACATTTCAGGCAAATCCCTGGTATGAGAATTACTTCTGGTTTCTGGTGATATTGTCCCTTCTAGTTTGGGGGCTGGAGCTCATATTCCCCTGGCGAAAAGATCAGCCCAAGATCAGGAAAGACTTTTGGTTGGATGCATTTTTCATGTTCTTCAACTTTTACATTTTCAACCTGATCATTTTTATTGCTTTCTCTAAAGTGGTAAGTAAGTTTCTCTTTGAAACACTTGGTATTAATGCAGATAGTTTGGTGCTGGTAGATATGTCTCAATATGTGCTGTGGGTTCAGTTACTGGTGTTTTTCCTGGCCACGGATTTCATTCAGTGGTTCACTCACTTATTATTACACCGATTTGACGTCTTGTGGCGTTTTCATAAGGTGCATCACTCAGTAGAACAGATGGGATTTGCAGCACATTTACGCTATCACTGGATGGAAAATGTTTTCTATACTCCCATGAAGTATATTGCAGTTATCCTCATTGGAAACTTCAATCCTTCTCATGCCTTTATTGTCTATTTTTTAGCCATTGCCATTGGGCATTTAAACCATGCCAATATTGGTTGGGATTATGGTCCATTAAAATACATTTTCAACAATCCAAAAATGCATATTTGGCATCACGCAAAGGAACTCCCTAAGGAAAGACGTTACGGTGTAAATTTTGGAATTTCACTGAGTCTTTGGGATTATCTTTTCAGAACCAATTACATCCCATCATCCGGGAGAGATATCCCACTTGGCTTCAAGAACAGGGAAAAATATCCCCGAAGGTTTTTTGGGTTGATTTTCTCAGGGTTTCGCAAGACACCGGATGAGAAGTGAATGCGTTAATTGTCGTATTTTGCAGGTAGACAACATTAATCATCCAATACATAGATGTGCACATTAACATTTATACAAAACAAAAAGGGGGATATTATCATTACCTCTAATCGGGATGAAAGGGCTGAGAGAGCCACTGAGCCCCCAAAGAAACACACTGTTCACGGTAAACAGGTCCTGTTCCCAAAAGACAAAGTGGCCGGTGGTTCATGGATTGCACTTGACCCGAATGGGAAAGTGGCTTGTTTATTAAATGGTGCGGATGAAACAGATCATTGGATAAGTTCACCCATTAAAAGTAAAGGTCTGGTTCTGCTGGATGCTTTCAGATATGATTCATTAGAACGACAATTGGAAAAGGAATCCTTTAATGGCGTTAATCCCTTTACACTGCTTGTATTTAACATAAACGAACCCGGAAAAGTAGAGGAGTTGTTATGGAACGGACAAAAGGCCTACACCCAAACAAAAGTTGACCCTGTTAATCAGATTTGGTCGTCTGTAAAACTCTACGATAAACCCTTGCGTGAACTGCGAAAAAATTACTTTTTAAACTTCATTGAAAACCCCGAGAATCATGCTTCAGAGAAAATCTTGTCCTTACACAAAATGCCCAAATCAGAACACGGGCTGTTGTTAAATGAACATAGCGTAATTCAAACCACCAGTGTAACACAGATAATTATCAACCAACAGAAAGCCATTATGAAGTATGATGAAATATCAAAGCCGCAGGAACCCGTTTATGAAAGCGAGGTTCAAATCACTGCTTTATAAATTTTTGATATTTTCCGTCATCCCTAATTAGAATGTAAGTGCCGGCCTCTAGTTCCGAGATGTCAATTTTATTGGTCATGTTTAGCACCATCAGTTCCTTTCCGGAAAGATCCAGAATTTTAATGTTGCTGGTGGTATTTAAATAGAGAATCTCTGTAGCTGGATTTGGGTAAATCAGAAATCCATCCTCCATTGAATTTTGATCAAGTCCGGCATTTAAGCAATTGTATACAATATCATTCAGTGCTGTATTAAAGTTGGCGTTCGCTAAACTTAGGTTATTGATAAATTCGTTGATACCGTTTGTCATTTCACTGTAGCTGGGTTGTGGATTCCAGTTCATCCCTATCCAATTCACGGATTTATTCCAATCTGAGGTGGTATCCACACCTACATAATACGGTTGAGCAGATGGTTTTATCACTTTTTTCCAGGTCCAGATGGCAGAGCCGCTAATACTGTTTGCAGGATCGTCAAACAACGCCTTATTTTCACTCAGTGCTGTATAATTTTCTTCTCCCCATTCTCCACACCATACCGGAATGTTAGACGTATCTGCCAATGTGGTAAACTTTGCAAGTGAATCGGCTTTGCCACTGCTTATGAACCAGGTGTAAAAATGGAATTCATACGCCATATTATTGTCCAGTGGTGAGGTAAACATGGAAAAATCTTCCGCATAATTATTTCCTTCAATAAAAAGCATGTGGTTGGTATCTACTGATCTGATACTATCCCGGATGTTTTGGTAAACATACAGCAAGGTAGAGTCATTATTGACATCTGGTTCATTCAGCAAATCGTATCCCGCAATAATTCCTCTGTCTTTATACCGTAATGCTATGGCTTTCCATAATCTATAGGTTCGTTGCTGATTTATTGAACCGTTCCATAAATTGATAAAAAGGTCCGGATCAGAGGTAAATAAATTTGACTGTCCGCCGGGTGCTGAATGAAGATCTAAAATGGCGTAAACATTGTGGTTTTCACACCAACTTAATACGGAATCCAATCGATCCCAACCGCTTTGTTTGTAAACGTATGGATTAAAATCATCTTCCAGAATAAAGTGGTTAAAGGGAATCCTCACCACGTTGTGACACTGGGCCGAAATGGCTGCAATATCTTCTTCTGTGATATAATTCTCATATACTGAATCGCGAAAAGCATCTGCTTCGGTGGTTCCTATAATAGATTCGATATCATTATATATAGACTTTTCTTGTATAAATCCTCCTCCCCAAATCCAGCCTTCCCACATCAGCCAACCACCAAGGTTTACACCATTTAAACGTATGGTATCATTATTTCCATCTAAAATGTACTTACCGCCTTGATGAACAAAAGAGGAGTTGTTCCAGTTAGCCTGAGACAACAGATTTTCCGGAAATAAAAAGGCGAGTATTAAGACTATGAACAATGTAACTCTCATGATGCGAAAGAAATAAATATACGTAAATCACGTATCAATCACATCTTCATCATCATTTGTGTCGGAGTAAAAAGTGCTGACGATAGCGTAAAACAAGGTTACCGGGATAAACGCTATCACCGAATAAATAAGCACCGAGAGAATATCGAACTCCCAATTCTCAACAAAAAGGGCAGTTGCCAGATATACAGAAGCGCCTAGTAATAGGGAAAAGCCTACTCTTTTGGGGATTGTATTTAGAAAAGTGAGTTTCAATGCAGGTTTGCAATTTAACGCTTTTCCTGCATTTTATCTTTCTTTTTTTCTAATTGCATCCCAAGATCATGGATGGTTTCGTTAATAGCCTTGTTAAAATTCACCTCCTGACTTTGTGCAAATATTTGCGGACCCGGAACTGAAAGGCGCATTTCGCATTCGTAATCTTTCCCCTGTGGATGTTTTTCTTCTTTGAGAAATACAACTGCCTTTGTTATCCAATCATATTTATTACCTAAGCGTTCAAGTTTATCGTGAACTTGTGACTCAAGACTGTCATTTTTACGAGCACGTATAAATTGTATTTCTATTTCCATGTCAAACTATATTTTCGACTAAATTAGTTAAGATGGTGCAGACTTTTCCTTTTAAAGATCACTTCTTTTCCTGAAACATGTCATACGTAAGCTTTCACACCACCTAGAGCTCATCAACTGTAACGTCATCCATCACCTCATCAGATTCCGGCAAGCTCTTTTGTTTGTTTCTGTAAATTACTTCGAGCATCACAAATGCAAAGATAGATGCACCAATAGCTCCTCCTAAACCGTAAGCCAGCAATGCACCATCATCATAAACCGATCCTGGGTCGGCCAAACCTAATATTAGCCCCCCAATAAACTGTCCGCCAAACCAGGCGGCTACACCTATTATGGCCCAAACAATGGCATTCATATTTCTCTTTTTAGCCAGGCTATACAAGCCCCCGGCAACAATAATAAGTGCTATCATGTGAAAATGTTTGAGGTTCTAATCTACATAAAAACTCTGATTTATTGATCCTGCAATAAGATCACCTTTTTGACTGAAACAAATCATATTTTCTATATTTTGTTTAAGTACTTTAGTACTATGCAAGACATGAAGATACAACTACAGTTTCTGGGAGGGGCAGGAACAGTTACCGGATCAAAATCACTTGTTCAGGCAAATGGTAAAAATGTTCTAATTGATTGTGGTTTATTTCAGGGGTTAAAGGATCTGAGAAATCTAAATTGGAACAAATTTGCCATTGACCCCTCAACAATTGACGCCATTATACTGACCCATGCTCATTTGGACCATTGCGGATATATCCCCGTATTAGTAAAAAATGGGTTTACTGGTCCCATCTACTGTACTCCTTCAACAGCTGAATTAACGGAGATCATTTTACTGGACAGTGCCAAAATTCAGGAAGAAGATGCAGAAAGAGCTGCGCGTTTGCATTACAGTGGTCATTTACATCCCAAACCATTATATACTCAAAAAGATGCCAAATCAAGTTTTGGATTATTTAGTGCCCATGAATATCACGAATGGGTATTAATTGATACAGAAATTAAGTTCCAACTTGTAAATGCGGGACACATTTTAGGTTCTGCTATGGTTGAATTAAAAGTATTTGATAAAACTTTCCTGTTCTCAGGAGATATTGGAAGAAGTGACCCTATGCTCTTATACCCGCCAAAGAAAGTTGAATATGCCGATTATTTGATCATGGAATCAACTTATGGGGATCGCACGCATAAAGTAGAAAACGTAAAATCAGAACTCGAAAAAATAATCAATACCACTTATAACCGAAGAGGAATATTGATGATTCCGTCCTTTGCTGTTGAGCGAACACAAGAGTTGATATACCTTATTTATCAGCTAAAGGAGGAGGGCAAAATGCCGAATGTACCTATTTACCTTGACTCTCCAATGGGGACAAAATCAACCATGGTATTTGACCGTTACCCGGAAATACAGGATTTACCCAAACACGATACCGACCACATGTTTGGTGCTATACATTACATTCAGAGCCATGAAGAATCTAAAGCCGTGGTTGCCGATAAAAAACCGAAGATTGTGCTGGCAGGAAGCGGAATGTTAGAAGGCGGTCGAATTTTACATTACCTCAACAATCACGGAAGTAATGCCAATAACACATTATTGTTTGTGGGATTTCAAGCTGTAGGTACCCGAGGAAGAGATTTACAGCAAGGCACTCGAAAAATCAAGTTTTTTGGTCAGTATCAGGACATCAATTGTGAAATACAGACCATTTCATCAATGTCCGCACACGCAGATAGAGAAGAAATGGTGGAGTGGATGAAAAATTTTAAATCTGAACCGAAAACGGTGTTTCTAAATCATGGTGAACCGCATCAGACAAATGCATTTAGAGTGAAAATTGAAACAGAATTAGGTTGGACTGTGGAAGTTCCAAGATTAAATGATGTTTACGAGCTTTGATTTAATCTATTCCATGAATTATATATTTTTGCTTTCCCATAAGATATTGGCCCCGTAGTTTCCCGACAAAGTGTCAAAGGACACTAATTGCCGGGACAGGCATTTCACTACGCGGCCACAAAGAAAAATGGCCCCGTAGTTCAATGGATACCTGCCTGCCGGCAGGCAGGGAATAGAAGTTTTTTATGTATACGGTATATGCTTTAAAAAGTCTTGTAGATGGAAGAATCTATGTCGGATTCACTCAAAACCTTGATAACAGAATTAAAGAGCACAATGCGGGTAAAACAAGATCAACTAAGGGCTATCGACCATGGAAGATTATATATACAGAACTGTATACATCCAGAACGCAGGCCAGAGACAGAGAAAAATATCTTAAAAGTGGAGCAGGTAAAGAATTTTTGAAATCTTTGTAATCCAGTTTTGGCCCCGTAGTTCAATGGATAGAATAGAAGTTTCCTAAACTTTAGATGCAGGTTCGATTCCTGCCGGGGCTACGCTAGTAGGAGTGGCAGGAAGAGAAGTTTATGCCGATAGATAATTTGTTGCGAATGCTATGAGCTTTACAAATTACTAATCGGTAATTCCTGCCGGGGCTACTTAAAGATATGATGGTATCATATCTAAGTATAGAAAACGTATTCCATGGACAACGAAGCATTACGAGAAGAGATTTTCAACATCATTGATAACCAGATTGCGGATAATGACCCCAAAGAAACTAAAGAAACTTTGGAAAAACTTATAAGCATGGGGTTGGATGAGCAATCGGCGAAAGAGTTAATCGCCAAGTGTCTGTCAATCGAATTAATGGATGTTATTGAAAATGGCGCAACTTATAATCATCAAAGGTATGTGAGTAACCTGAAGCGTCTGCCCATGGAGCCAGAATAAGAACAAGCGTTTTGTACTTGTTAGAAATGAGATTAATTATATTGGACTGTTCAGAAAGACACTAATCGTTTTTCCTTCTAATTTACTTTATCGGGGTGTAGCTTAGTCCGGATAAAGCGCACATCTGGGGGGGTTAGATCGGAGGTACAAATCCTCTCACCCCCGACAAAGGTATTTTCATCCGTGTTTAATGATCACACTGCAAAAAGGATTAGTCTTTTTTCTTATTCCCGGCGATTATTATTACCCCTTATGTGTAAATGGGTACTTTACTTGTCCAATAAAATCATAGGGTACATCAGCGATTGTGCCAACTTCTTCAACTTCTCGGTTTTTAGGAAGAAAGAATGTTCCGAATAGAAGGTCCCAAATGATAAGCACTTTGCCATAATTTGTGTTTGATTCTTTCACCACATTTGAATGATGCCACCTATGGTGCTGAGCTGTATTGAAAATATAATTCAACCAACCTGCTTTAAAATCAATATTAATGTGTTCTAAAAACCCAGTAATACCTGATATTGCAATGATCATAATTGTAACGTCCGGATATGGTTGAAAAAATGCCAGGGGAATATAAAATGCGAATCCACCTAAAAAGATTTCAATAAAATGAAACCTGCCGGCATTCATCCAATAAACGCGCTTTGCCCCATGATGAACAGCATGGAGCCTCCACAATAAAGGCCATGTGTGTGTTGCGCGGTGAAACCAGTAATAACAAAACTCTCCTGCTATCAAAGCTACAGCAACCTGAAAAGTAAAACCATATTCTTTACGCAAATCAATTAGCCCCACGTGTTCCTGAACATATATTAGAGGATAATACATTAAAAAAGGAAGTGCTAGTTCTGCCAGTTTAGACGCTACAGGTAAAGAAATAAATGATTGCAAAAAGTCGGCTTTAGTATCAATTAGAATTCCATTCCATTCACTTTTAAAAGGCAAGTGTCGTTCTCCAAAAATGAAAATTAAGGCGTATAATATAATCAGTGAAATTGGAATAAATGGATAAGCCGTCTCCGGGTAAAAATGGATCATCATATAGGTGATTCCGAAAGTTCCTGCCAACAGGAAAGGATAATATGCGTATTGAACAAATCGTTTCATTTCACCTTTTTTACTACCCAAAATTTAACCACAATAGACGCGGAATATAAATTGTGTTTAGCAAATAACCTATCCCTTAACAAGATCAATTCGTGTATCCCCCTCTTCCAAGTCAGCTAAAACGCCATCATTTTCACTGAGGGTGGCATATTGAATGTCCAGTGCCAATACCTCATTCTTGATGTACTCTTTGTTCGATTCAATAGCTGATTTTACCACGTCATTAGCATCAAAAGTCAGCTTAATTCTGTCCATCACTTCCAAACCTGAATCTTTTCTGTAATTCTGAATTCGGTTAATCAACTCTCGGGCAATTCCTTCCGATTTAAGTTCATCTGTTATTGTGATATCAAGTGCCACAGTGATGCGCCCTTCTGATGCAACGAGCCATCCGGGAATATCATCTGTCGTGATCTCAAAATCAGATATGTCCAGTGCTATTTCTTCTCCGTTGAGTTCACCTTTCCAACCACCGTTAGTTTCTACCTCAGAAATTTCTTTTGCTCCCCACTGACCAATCATGGCAGCAATTTGCTTCATTTGTTTACCGTATTTCGGGCCAATGGTCTTGAAATTGGGCTTTATCTTTTTGTTAATGACTCCTTCCGTGTCTTCTAACAACTCTATTTCCTTAATATTAACTTCGGATAAAATAATGTCTTTTACATCTTCCAGCCTGCGAGCAAAATCCTTGTCTAATACCGGTACCATTATCTTCTGTAAGGGTTGACGTACCTTTATCTGTTCGCGTTTACGTAAACTCAATACCATGGACGACACTTTTTGGGCAATGTCCATTTTCTCTTCCAGGTCAATATCTATTTCCGCTTCATTGGCTTTTGGAAGATCCACTAAATGAACGGAACTTGCCGTGTGCCTGTTGCAAACTGAATTTAAATCACAGAATAACTGATCCATATAAAATGGTGCAATCGGTGAACCTAAAACGGCTACTGTTTCAAGGCACTGATAAAGTGTTTGATAGGCTGATATTTTATCTTCTGTATAGTCTCCTTTCCAGAATCTTCTTCGACACAATCGTACGTACCAGTTAGATAGTTCATCCGTAACAAATTCCTGGATCAGTCTCCCTGCTTTGGTGGGTTCATAATCTTCGTAAGCCGCGGTAACATCCTTAATGAGAGAATTCATTTTGGATAAGATCCAACGGTCAATCTCAGGACGATTTGGCACATCTGCTTCGGAATAAGTAAACCCGTCAATATTGGCATAAAGTGCAAAGAAAGAATAGGTATTGTATAGGGTTCCAAAGAATTTACGTTGCACTTCCGTGATTCCTTCCAGATCAAACTTCAGGTTATCCCAGGGTTGTGCATTGGTGATCATGTACCATCTTGTAGGGTCAGCACCATAAGTACTCAACGTTTCAAAAGGATCGACAGCATTCCCAAGTCGCTTGGACATTTTTTGTCCGTTCTTATCCAACACAAGTCCGTTGGAGATAACATTTTTATAAGAAACCGTATCAAACACAAGTGTGGCAATAGCATGTTGTGTATAAAACCATCCTCTTGTTTGATCGACGCCTTCAGCAATGTAATCCGTTGGAAAAGCAGATGGTCCTTTAGGTGCGGTACCATTCTTAAACGCTTCGACACCATTATCTATCAATTCTTTATTCTCAAATGGATAATGTTGTTGTGCAAATGGTGCTGAACCGGAATCAAACCAGACGTCAATCAGATCTGCTTCTCGTTTCATAGGTTTCCCCGAAGGTGATACCAAAATGATCTCATCCACATAGTTTTTGTGAAGGTCGATTTTTGCGTAATTCTCTTTTGAAAAATCTCCAGGAACAAATTCAGCTAATGGGTTTTTGTCCATCATCCCAGCATCTACTGCTTTTTGAGCTTCAGATTTCAACTGCTCAACAGAAGAAATACAAATTTGCTCTGTTTTGTCTTCTGAGGTCCACACCGGAATTGGGATTCCCCAGTATCTAGACCGCGACAGGTTCCAGTCATTAGCAGTTTCCAACCAATTTCCAAACCTACCTTCACCGGTAGATTTTGGTTTCCAGTTGATCTTTTTGTTAAGAGCAACCATCCGCTCCCGCTTTTCGGTCACTTTTATAAACCACGAATCCAGTGGGTAGTAAAGAATCGGTTTGTCCGTTCTCCAGCAATGTGGATAGGAGTGAACGTATTTTTCAATGTTAAATGCCTTGTTTTCTATCTTTAACTTCAAGGTGATCCGCTCATCCACCGATAAATAGCTTTTCAAATCAGCAATGATGTCTTTGAGCATTTCGCGTTGTCGCGCCAACTCTTTCTCTTCTTCACCTTCTTCCAGATACTCCGCTTTAACATATTCACCACCTAATCCAAAAACAGGGTCTGCAAGTTCTTTTCTGAATCTTCCTTGCAGGTCAACAAGTGGAACCGGGTTTTCATTTTCGTCCAGGATCAACATGGGCGGAACTCCAGCCTGTTTAGCCACAAAAGCATCATCTGCTCCAAAGGTCGGTGCGGTATGAACGATCCCTGTACCATCCTCAGTGGTCACAAAATCTCCTGGAATTACCCTAAATGCCTGATCTGCATTTTCATGTGGTTGGCAATAAGGAAGCAGTTGCTCATATCTGATGCCGACAAGATCTGCTCCCAAACATTCTCCAATTATAGCATAGGGAATTTTTTTATCCCCTTGTTGATAGTTCATGGATGAAGCGTCCTCCACTTTTACAAACTTTTTACCAAACTGCTTTGTTACCAAATTCTTTGCAAGGATAACCTGTATAGGTTCATGCGTATATTGATTCCAGGTTTGAACCAGAACATATTCAATTTTCGGACCTACAGTTAGTGCCGTATTGGAGGGTAAGGTCCACGGCGTAGTTGTCCATGCCAGTAAATGAAGTTGATCAACCTTCGCCTGGTCAAATGGAACCTTTTCTCCTGGTTTGACTTTGAATTGAGCAACGCAGGTATTGTCTTTTACATCCCGATAACAACCCGGTTGGTTGATCTCGTGAGAGCTTAGTCCGGTTCCGGCTTTTGGCGAGTACGGTTGGATGGTGTATCCTTTGTACATCAGGTCTTTTTCATAGATCTGACCCAACAGCCACCATACGGATTCCATGTATTTAGGGTCGTAAGTAATATAAGGATCATCCATATCTACCCAATAACCCATCTCCATGGTTAATTTTTCCCACTCGTCTGTGTAACGCATCACTGCTTCACGACAAGCTTTGTTGTACTCATCAACTGAGATTTTGGTGCCAATATCCTCTTTGGTAATGCCTAATTCCTTCTCCACCTTCAATTCTACCGGTAAACCATGTGTATCCCATCCGGCTTTTCGTTTCACCTGATAACCCGCCAGGGTTTTATAACGGCAAAAAATATCTTTAATGGTACGAGCCATCACGTGGTGAATACCCGGCAAACCATTGGCAGAAGGAGGTCCTTCCGTAAATACGAATGATGGGCTTCCTTCGCGCACTTCTATACTTTTTTGGAAGGTCTGTTCGGCTTCCCATTTATCAAGTACATCTTTTGCAACGTTAGGTAGGTTTAAACCTTTGTATTCGGGATATTTTTCGGCCATTGTGCTCCTTAGTAATTTAGGGGAGCAAAATTAGTGATTTTCTAGGTTTTGAAGACCTTTTCAGAAAAGTCTGATTCCATTTGAATAAAATCCATGAAGGATAAGGGCAAAAAAATAGCCAATGCAACTCGACATTGACTATATCCATTAAAATTATGTGCTAATGACCCGGAGACCAATCGCACCCGTTTTGTTCGCAACTTTTCTTGGCATCTTTATATTCCTGATGATCGTCAGCAGTGACTTTTGTAGAAATTTCAGAACCAAAAACCGTACAGGTACAGGTTCCTTTTTTACAAGAAGTTGACATACCAACGAGCATAATTAAAGATCCAACAAATACTATTGTCTTCATAAATTGAGGTTTTTAGGGATTAATTTTGCTCTAAGGTAACAAATCTAAAGCTTCGTTTCCTATGCGGTAATAATAAATTATACAAATTTGAGAATCGTTAGAACCCTAATAATTAATACTGAATGAAATAGTTAGAACAATGGTTTACTTTAAAAATGTTATGATGCAATGAATCAAAAAGAGAAGAGGAACCCGTATTACGGATTCCCCTTCCCTGTCTGACTATTGAAAAGATCTATTATTCTTTGATGAATTTTTGTTTGATTACTGAATTCTCCGACTCTACCTGCACGTAATATATGCCATTTTTGAGGTCAGTTACATCCAGTTGGAGGTAAGTGTCGTTCAAATCATTTATGAAATAAACCACGCGTCCAGTTGCGTCAAAAATTGTTAGGTTTTTTGACTGAGTAAGTCCTTCAAAATCGAATGTAATATCAGATGAAGCCGGGTTCGGAAAAATCTTGATTTCGCTGACAGTATTGTTCTCAACAGAAGCCGTTGTTCCTGTACATGAAGGACCCGGTGGATTTGGCATCAACCCATAATTAAATGTCATTCCCGGACAATACGTCTGAGATTGAATGGTCATGTTAGCCGTATCCGCTGCCGAACCTAAATCTCCGTAATTCAATTCTTTTATTACGTAGTTATTGGAAGCGTTTGGTCCTTTAAATATGTTCACGCCATCACTGGCATAAATAACGAGATTATCGCTCCATAATATGGTAAGAGTCACTTGCGGCTCAAGATAGAGCGTGTCGTATCCATTACCGAAATAAGACAGGTAAGAATTAAAACAGATGTGGTGTGTTCCTGAGTAAAGCGTATCACCCGTATAAAATGATGACGTCGCAGATGCAGATACATTTGGGTTACATTGTCCAAAGACCATAAAACCACCAAAAGCAATTAAAGAAGTAAGAATAGTTTTTTTCATTTTTTTCGTTTTTTTCTCCCTATTGACGATCCTCTAAATCAGATGGTTGTCTTAATCTATAGAATTGGTAGATTTTAGTTTGTCAACCCATGGAATTTAGCTGATTTCTGAATAAGACAGATGGCTAAATGCCTTTCTAAAACTTTTAATTTAAGTATTATGGCATGTGTTTTGTGTGTTTTGAAATGTGCAAGGAGATGATTTGACCAGCGATTATACACTAAAGATATTAAGTCGAATCAGACCTGTCTCCTATCCTCACACGAACGGGGGAGATACTAATTCAACCCCCTCTTGTAGAGCTGAATTGTATGGTTCTACAGGCGGGTTTTTAGGAATATCTTTTGATGAATTTTAGGGTTTCTTCTTTATCTGAGACACCTATCTTCACAAAATATACCCCTGCCGGATACAATTTAAGATTCAAATTAAATTCAGATTCTTCCCGATACTCCGACCAGACTTCTTCTCCATCCTGAGTATATATTTTCACCGATACTTTATCGTTTCGATCTGCTATGGATACGTTAATTTGATCCTTAACAAGAGCCGGGGCAATCTTCACACTGTTTCCTTCCTGAGAAAATGTAATCACCGGAAATAATAATAAAATAAGAGCTATTGTCTTCATGACTGTTTGGCTTGTTGTTGTTCTAGCTTACGTCCAAACAATCAATAGGTTTCGGTTCAGGTTAAGCTTGTCCTTGAGTATAAACCTTTGTTAGTCTTTTGTAATCATATTTTAAGGCCCAAACTCCGAGCAAGACACACACCAATGCAGTGCCAATAATAAAGTGCCTGGCACAAGCCAAATAAAGAAGTTATAGACCATTGCTTACCAGACTTTAGCTTTTGTAGTAGACGCACTCATTGAGTCGCTTCGCGTTTGTAGAATTTATACCCGCCTTTTTGTCCAATCTTATGAATATGAGGAATCGTATCCAATTCAACTGTGGTCACTTTGGCAATGAAATATGCGTCATACTCAATATCACCATATTTCATAAAAGGCCTCACCTGAGCTTCTAATGGTGTGTAGAGGGTTGGCTCTCCGTCAAATTTTTCATCCTGAATTTTTTTAAAGGCATTGGGGTATTCTGGCTGCTCAAAATAAAAGTACTGCGCATAACTTTTAAATCCTACCGGAGCAACATAAACCTCTTCCCCTTTTATGCTTTCTAGAAAATCGATTAAAGGCCCTTGTGAATGAGCTTCAATTTTCCGCACCACAAAAATTGTGGTTAAACTCAACGTAACGGAAAACAACACGGCGTTCCATTTCAACCCTCTTAAAAGTTGATTCTGCCGCCAGTAGATAACAAGCATAACAATTCCCGCAATGAAAAAGAGCACCACCAAAGGTTCAAAGCCCGTCCAGCTTACGTCCGGATTTTTAAATCCTTCCACGGCAAAGGGGTCTTTCATCACATGGTAGAATCGGTCTCTGAAGACACCAAATAGTGGAAGACCAACAAAGATCAATGTAAAAATGGATGCCAGCACCATAAAAACAATGCGGATATACAGGCGCAATTCTCCCCACTTCACCTTAGCAACAACTGTTGCAGCCAAAAATGAAAGGGGCAAATACGCCATTGACGAGTAGTGTACGATCTTGGTTGAAACAATAGAAAATAAGATCATTACAACCCAGAACAGAATGGTCCACCAACGTTCCATTTCGGTATCTCTTTTCCTTTTCGCCAGGGAGGGCAGTGACAAAACCGAAAGTGGAAATGTTCCAAAGAAAACGACTACAAAATGGTAATAAAAGGGTTGTTCGTGCCCGGCTACAGGTCTTGTCAGAAGGTCAATTTGATAGTCAATGAATTCTTTAATAAACCATGGCCCGCTTTCCAGGACTCCGACACCAAACCACAAGAATGAAACGAAGAATACGCAGAGTGCAAAAATGCCAACCTGCTTAACGTTTGGCAGTACCTTGAAGCGTTTTATACCCACATAAATAAGGAAGGTCAATATAACCAGTAATAATCCCACCGGCCCCTTGGTCAAAATGGCTAATCCACAGAAAACTCCTGACCACATGGAGCGCATATATTTTTTTTCATCTTCAGATAAAGCCTTGAAAAGGTAATAGGCAGACAAGAAAATAAAGAGATTAAAAACCGGATCAATGATTCCTGACCGGAAGTACATTTGGGGCAAAAAGGCGCATAAATAGAGAAATCCCCAGATCAAGCCAAAACGTTCATCCCGCTCGCGTTTCCCTAGAAAATAAATGACGGCTATGGTGATAATTCCTGCCAGTGCATTGGGAAATCGAGCGGCAAATTCATTGATGCCAAACAGGTGCATTGAACCGGCTTGCAACCAGAAAAAAAGTGGTGGTTTTTCCCAAAAAGGGGTAAAATTGACCTGTACATGAAAATAGTCTCCGGTAACGATCATCTCCCGGGCTGATTCCGCAAAATTAATCTCATCCCAATCAAACAGATGAACTGCACCGAGCGTTGGAACAAAGGCGATTACAGAAAGAATAATAAGTAAACGAAAATTCGGTGAATGATATAATTCCTTGAAAAAGAGTTGCATCAGGGCGTTTGGTGATCGTTTGATTTTTGCATCCAATTTAGAGAAAAATTATTGGTTCAGGTATTAGAAAGTTTAATATCAATGCCATGTGGCAGGGAATACAGGTTTGGGGCGATCAACCCAATTTAGTGATCGAATTGAGCGAAGAAGCTTCGGGTTCCTTCTATATTTTTGATCAAACTGGAAGGTTTATAAATACGTATAAGGTTACAGGTGTCGTTAACCACCTTGATTTAAGTGGTCTGGCTAAAGGCGTTTATTTAGTACGCGTGGATGTCCAGGGGACCAATCAGAAGAATTTACGTCTTATTATTGAATGAGATTAAAAGCATTTATATCGACTATAACAATCTTTTTGTGCTTGCAGTTGAAGGCTCAAAATTACTTCAACAGATTGGATACCTTTTCGCTTGCCTTTTTACAGGTTCGTGAATCTAATTTTGGTTATTTTGCTTCAGGAGGAAATTATCATGACTCCGGTACGGTTGCGGTATTCTTACATAAACTGGATTCTATTGGGCAAAATACAATAGTGGATACTTTAACAGAAAATGGTGTTGTGAGTTCGAATTCGTGTATGGAAATTTCAAGCTCCGGCCAATATTTCCTCAGTATAGGAATAAACAACATTCCCCCTTATGACGCAAGTTCATTTGACGTGTTGACTTCAAGGTTTAATGACAATCTGGATAGTACATGGAGTATAAATCTTGGAGGGGGGGCGCAGGAATTACCTACAGATGTTAAATTAGTTAACGGACAAATATATTGGTTGTCATCTACGCTTAGCTACGGTGCGGGAAGTTCAGATTTGTATCTTGTAAAAACCGATACCCTGGGCAATGTTATATGGGAGCACACCTATGGCTCTGCAAATGCTGAACTGGCCAAGTCAATACGAGCTACACAGGATGGAAATATACTATTGACCGGGCGCAAACGCTATGTTGACCCAGAGTGGAATATTTACCTGGCCAAAATAGATACTGCAGGCAATGTTATTTGGGAGAAAGACTACGGGCATAATATTTATGACTTTGGAGGAGATTTAACGGCTTTGTCTGATCACACCTTTCTGGTTTATCACAATGAAGATGACGGATCTTTAGGCACCGTATCCACAGGTCATATAGATAAGTTAGATGGAAACGGAGATATTATTTGGTCCAAAACCTATCCTTATATTGATTACACCGCCTTTGCATGGAGCAATGCCATAGAAAACGCGGATGGAACATTGATGGTTGAACAATCTGCAAGGAATGCACAAGGCAAGATGATATCAAGACTGCTAAAACTTGAGCCGGCAGGAGATACTTTATGGACAAAAGAATATTATACGAATGAGGATCATTCTCAATATATTTATGACATGACACCCACATCAGATGGCGGCTACCTAATGGGTGGTTGGGCCCTGGAACCCGACACCAACATCCAACGCGCCTGGCTCATCAAAACAGATTGCAACGGAGCCGAAGACAGTATGTATACTACCGGTGCTCCCTGTCAACAATACGATTGTACCCAATACCCCATTGATGCTTATTTTACTGCCAGTGAAACCGTTGTTGATTTAGCATTTGGCGGCCAGGTCACTTTCACTAACTCATCTTCCAATACCACCTCACGCGTTTGGAGCTTTGGTGATGGTACTATGGATTACACAGATGCACAACTTACTCATACTTTTACAGACACCGGATGGTATGACGTGAGCCTGATTGTCTTTCACGGTATGTGTTCTGATACCATGACGGTGCCCATTCATGTGATTAACTCTGTTGGCTTAGCCGCCTACAGCAATATCGGTTACGGTATGAAAGCCTACCCGAACCCGGCCAAAGAGCAGTTTACCTTAAGTTTTGAACATATCCCACAAAATGGAAGTTGTATTATTTACAATATGGTGGGGCAGGAAAATCAACAAATCACGCTTCAAAACGGAGTAAAAAAATATACCGTTTATAATTTACCAAGAGGCGTTTACTTAGTAGAGTTGCGTGATGAATTTGGCAGCCGGGAAGTGCTCAAAGTAGTGATGCAGTGAAGTAGCTTTGAATCACAACTTCTTAAAGATCTTTGCTTTCATCCCTAATTTAGAGAAAAAATATTGCATAGATACTTTCATCACCCCAAGTCCATAAACTGAACTGCGCTTAAAATTGATGGAAGAAGCTTCTTCAAAATATTTAGTTGGGCAGGTGATTTCTGCTACTTCATTGCCTTTGTACAGAATCTGCGCTAAAAACTGATTATCAAAAACAAAGTCTTCTGAATTGTCATTGTATGGAATCTCTTCAAGCACTTTTCTTGAGTAGGCACGGTATCCCGTATGATACTCTGAAAGTTTTTGCCCCATCCATACATTTTGAAAGAGGGTAAGAAAGCGATTGGCAATCCATTTATAGCGTGGCATTCCGCCTTTCAATGCGCCTTTACCAAGAATTCTGGAAGCAATAACTACCGGGTACACTTCATTGGCAATCAATGATACCATTGGAGTGATCAACTTGGGAGTGTATTGATAGTCCGGGTGCACCATAATGATTATATCCGCACCAATTTCAAGGGCTTTATTGTAACAGGATTTTTGATTCCCGCCGTATCCGCGGTTTTTTTCATGTACAACAATGTGCTCAATACCCAGCCGCTTGGCTACTTCAACCGTGTTGTCTGTGCTGCGATCATCCGTAAGGATTACGTCATCTACAATATCCCTGGGGATTTCATTGTACGTTTTCTCCAGGGTTTTTCCGGCGTTATATGCCGGCATGATGACTGCTACTTTTTTACCGTTGATCATGGTGAGATCTTATCAATTTCGCGCACAAATATAGGATTTCAATCTGCTATCCGCTTATACAAATCATACTTTTTGGTTGGAAGATCAATCAAAACATACGTACTATCTGGTGTTCTTCCCAAATCCTGGTTGATTAAATAATAAGCATGCTTTCGCTCTTCATTGAAATCAACAGAAATGCGGTAGTACCGTATGAGATAAACGCGCATATCCCATTCGTTATGCATAGAAGGATGAATGTTAATGGTGCTATTTTTCGGGATATGGTTATCCACCAGGTACAAATCGTGCAATACTTCTTTGTTTCTACTGACCTTTCCCGCCTGAAGCGCCGTGACAACAAAAACTACCAGGACAATTAGCCCTGAAACAGCAGTGAATACTTTGTGTGCACTTCCACTGACATTACGGCTGGCAATTCTGTCTGCTAAACCTGGTGCTATTACCAGACCCAATGCAATTCCGAAATACGGCAGAGAGGCTGCAAAATAAAAGGTCTTTTGAACAAGGGTCAGCATAATGGGAACTGATCCACAAAGACCAATGACGGTAAAAAACCCAATCCATTTATAAATATCAGGTGTTAATTTATGGGGGATTTTTTTGATACGATAAACCAACAAAACTATCCCGCAAATAATCATTGAAGGCAGCAATTCCCAAAACAATCGTTCAACGATATAAAAATGTGTGTCCCGATTGTGTGCTCCGGCAACTCTCCCTCCCAATCGGTCATTAAAATAAATGGAGAGGCTTTCATGTGCGTCCGGAATAAGTAAAATCAACCCAAGTACCCCTAAGGTTACAACTAATACAAAGGCATTTTGCACCAGCATCTTACCAAAACTTTGTTTGCGGAAAAATAGCCAGTGAAAGAAGACAGCACCTAACGTAAAAAACCCCGGAACTCCTTTTGAAAAACCTGCGCAGAAGATCATAACTCCGGAAAAGAAAAGATACAACCACACTTTTTTCTGAAGATGTACTGCTTTGATCGTAAAGTAGATTGACAATAGGGAGAATATTCCCATGGTGTTTTCCTGGATATTATTCTGATACGCCCAAAACGCTACAGGAATGATTATCCATAACATAATCGCTACCCAGGACATCCGTGATAAGTTTTCATTGTCCCGCGTAATCAACTTCCATGTTTTCACCATTAAAAGCGCCGTGATTATGGCTGTTAAAAAGGAATAAAAGCGCTCCACGTACATACTATCCCCCATTGTTTTGAAGAAAAGGCTTTGTATCCAGAAAACCAAGGGAGGATGTTCATGAAAAGTTAAGTGTTCTGCGAAACCATATTCACTATACTTCAGCCACCACATAGAACCGTAACCATTGGCAAGATTTTTAGAGACAGATGCATAAAGCACACCATCCATGAACATGCCATCCATAATGAGTTTAGGCAAAATTAAACCGGCCATTAATGCAAATGTCAATAACCAGAATGGTAAATGTTTGTGTTGAAGAATCTTTTTCAAAACCGTGTGTTATTCCTTTGACTTGTTCTTTTTTCTGAAAGGTCTTACGATCAATCTCAGTCCATTGTTATACCTAAAATAATTCCATGTCCAATTAATAAACACGATCACGCGATTTCGAAACCCAACCAGCAACATTAAATGCACAAACATCCAGGTAATCCAGGCAAAAGCTCCTCCCAGTTTATACCGTTTAAAGTCAGCCACCGCCAGGTTTCTACCAATTGTGGCCATGGTTCCTTTATCCACATACTGAAAAGGTTTTATCTCCTTGCCTTTTGCCTTTCTGTTAAATTGTTTTGCCAAATAGGCTCCGGCTTGCATGGCTACAGAGCCCAACATAGGTAATCCTTTAGGGTATTCTTCTGTTTCGAGATAGGCTGAATCACCGAGAATATAAACTTGCTCATCATCCGGAACTTGGCAATATGAATTGACTTTAATGCGGTTGCCTTTTGCGAGTTCATCCGTATGAAATCCTTCTGGATGATCACCGGCAACACCAGCTGCCCAGATAACTGTATCCGCTAAAAATTCACGCTCCTGATTGGTGGTAACTACGCCATTCTTATAATCTTTAACAGCAGTATCCAGATGTACGTTGACATTGAGTTTTTTCAGGTATTTAAGGGCTCGTTTGGAGGACTTTTCGCTCATAGCTACCAGCACGCGCGGAGCTGCTTCTATCAGGTGAATACTCATCTGTCTGAAATCGAGATCAGGAAAATCTTTGGGAAGAATTTTATTTCTTAATTCTGCAATAGCTCCGGCTAACTCAACACCGGTGGGGCCTGCGCCAACAATAACAACATTCATTAATCGAATACGCTCATTCAAATCTTGCGTATAAATGGCCCTTTCGTAATTCTCCAACATTTTACTTCGGAGGTCCAGTGCTTCTGTGAGTGACTTCATGGGCATGGAATTTTTTTCCATGGCATCAATTCCAAAGAAATTGTTCGTTGCCCCAGTAGCGATCACCAGGTAATCATACCTCAAATCACCGATCTCTGTAAAAACCTTTTTTTGTTCCCGATCTACTTTATTCACTTCCGTCAGCCTGAAATACATGTTTTTCTTTCGACGGAGCGTTTTTCTAACCGGGTAAGCAATAGAATCCGGCTCAAGTCCTGCAGATGCTACCTGGTAAAGAAGAGGTTGAAACGTATGGTAATTGTTCTTGTCAAATAAGACGAGTTGGTAATGGTGAGTGTTGATTTGTCTGGCTAGTTTCAGTCCGGCAAATCCCGCGCCAATCACCACAACCCGTGGTAAGTCTGTTTCGGGAATGTTCATCTGAAAATTTTTATACAAAGTTACAGATTCTTCCATGCATACTCCTGAAATCTTCTTTTATTAACATTTTTACATGCGGTCACCAATAAAAGCCCATAAAATCTGGATATTTCATTAAAAATCCTTATCTTATAGTATACACCAATTCACATTAATTTTCAAAAAAATGGACACTGACAAAATCAAACAAAACGCAAAAGAACAAGTTGAACAGCTCAATGAAAAACTTGAGAAACTTCAAAAACAAAGAGATAAATTGACAGAAGACGCTCAGGCTACATTTGAAGAAAAGCTGGAGCATTTGAAAGAACAAAGAGAAAAACTGGTGCAAACCTATGATGAATTCAAGAGCGCATCTGAAATTAACTGGAATATCGTTCAAAAGTCTTTCGACAACACTGCAGACTCTATTAAATCAGGAATAAATGAACTCTCAGAACTCCTTGATTAGTTTAATCCGGGATAAAATGCGTCTTCGATATGACGTATTTCTTTTTGATGCTGGTTGACCACAATAATAATGACATCAAACCGACATTCAAGATCAATTTCTTCTTCATTAATGAAATAATCGGCCGCTCTAATGATGTCGCTTTGCTTTTTTCTGGAAAGCAACTCTGTTGGGTCCGTTAAATAATCACTTTGACGGGTTTTTACTTCTACCACAACAATCTCTTCATCTTGCTGCGCAATAATATCTAATTCCAGTTTTTTAAACCGGTAATTGCGTCTGAGTATATTATATCCCTTGTCTGTCAGGAATTTCACGGCCATTTCTTCGCCGATTTTTCCTAATTCGTTGTGATCTGCCATGTAACTAAAATAGTTGTATTTTTGCCAACGCGTAACAAAATGTTGCGTATTCCTTATAAGCATAGAGGACGCCTGCAATGAAAGGTTTATTTTTACTATTATTTTTTGGAGTAGCCATAACAAGTTACGGTCAGCGTTATTCGTATAAAAAGAAATTTGGTACGCAAAAGAATACCATGTACCTGCATTGGGGGTATAATCGGTCTATTTATACCAAAAGCACCATCAACTTCGTAGGATCTACCTTCAATTTTAAGTTAAAAAAAGCGGCGGCTAAAGATCGTCCAACCAATGATTTTGCCTCCTATTTTAATCCCGGGAAATTTACCGTTCCTCAATTTAATGTACGCATAGGTTGGTATTATAAATTCAGATGGGATTGGTCCTTTGGTTGGGATCATATGAAATATGTTGTTAGAGATTACCAGTCATTGTATATCAACGGTGTGATAGAAGGCAATACCAATCTAGACGGAACCTATACAGATTCAGATGGCCTGATATTAATTCGCCCGGATGACCTGCATTATGAAAACACAAACGGTTTAAATTATGTCTCGTTTCAGCTAAATAATACCGCTCCGATATACAAAACCGACAACAGAAAGTTTGCCATCCAAAGAAGGCTTGGAGGGGGCTTGGGTGTTGTTTTGACCCAAACAGATTTTAACTGGAATGGAGAAGAATACCACAGTGATCCACAGTTTGGCGGATACGGAATATCTCTGCACGGGGGGATTCGGTTTGATTTTTTCAATCATATATATCTACAAAATTCATTTGCTACCGGATTTATTCACTTGCCTAAAAATGGTTTGCCTTCTGGTTCACGAGATTACGCCAGCCATAAGTTCATGTATGCCTCTTGGGAGATTACGCTTGGTGTGTTGTGGTACCTTCGAACGAAAAATGGCTGTGACACCTGTCCGGATTGGCATTGATTGGCTTTGAAAATTTCCACGTAGCCATTCTTCATTCTAATACCACTCGTTAATTCATTATTGCAAGTTACCTTTGCGATTAAAAAGTTGATTTGAATTTTATTGACACACATACCCATTTATTTACTGAACAGTTTAATGAGGATCGAAAAGAGGTGGTTCAAAGGGCTGTTGAGGCCGGGATCTCAAAACTGTTACTTCCTAATATCGATTTGGATAGCATAGATGCCGTGCATCAAATGGTATCGGATTATCCCGAAAATTGCATCCCTATGATGGGCTTACACCCTTGTTCAGTCACTGAAAATTGGGAAGACCAATTGAGTGTAATAAAAGGACATTTATTTTCAAGGGATTATATTGCCGTGGGTGAGATCGGTATGGATCTTTACTGGGATAAATCCACAAAGAACTATCAGGAACAAGCCTTTGCACAGCAAATTGAGTGGGCAAAAGAACTTCAAATTCCGATTGTTATTCACGTAAGAGATGCATTTGATGAGGCTTTTGAGGTGGTGGATCAATTAAATGATGAACGCCTTACTGGAGTGTTTCATTGTTTTACGGGTTCAGTAGAACAGGCTCAACACATTATTAGTTATGGTGGTTTTAAAATGGGATTAGGTGGTGTACTCACTTTCAAAAACTCCGGGCTGGATAAAGTAATTAAACAGATTGATATGGCGCATTTTGTTTTGGAAACAGATTCTCCGTATCTCGCTCCAACGCCCTACCGTGGAAAACGAAATGAAAGCTCCTATTTAACGTATGTGGCTTCTAAATTGGCTGAAATTAAAAACATCCCCATTGAAGAGGTGGCTGAAATCACCACCAAAAATGCAGAGGAGTTGTTTGGAATCTGACACTTTTATTTGAGGAACTTTGAACAAAATCTAATACTACACTCAATAGTTTGCCCCGAACAATCAATTACTCCTCTGTATCTCAATACTTATCACTTAAATTTGTTTCTGGTCGTCCACAATCCAATGCATAATTGGTAAGTCCGCGCTTTAAAATGATTATTTTCGAAGCACAAAAAGCGGATAGGCCACATGAACAACCCTAAAGTCCTGATAATTTATACCGGTGGGACCATTGGTATGATCAATGACCCGGAAACCGGTGCATTAAAGCCGTTTGATTTCGAATCGCTGTATAGCAGCATTCCTGAACTCAAGCAGTTTGATTATGAACTGGATACTTATTCAGTTGAGGAGCCAATTGACTCCTCGGATATGAATCCCAAATTATGGGGAGGCATAGCCAACACGATCTTTGAAAATTATGCTGATTACACAGGATTTGTTGTCCTGCATGGAACAGATACCATGGCCTTTACAACTGCAGCAATGAGTTTTATGCTGCAAGGATTAAAGAAACCCATTATTTTCACCGGATCACAATTACCTATAGGTAAAATTAGAACCGACGGAAAAGAAAATCTGATCACTGCCATTGAGTTGGCGGGCATGTTGGACATGAGTGGGCATTCCGTCATTCAGGAAGTAGCACTGTACTTTGAATTTCAGTTGTACAGAGGAAACCGGGTAAGTAAAATAAGTACCTTCAACTTTGAAGCGTTCAAGAGTTACAACTATCCGCTGCTGGCAGAAGCCGGAACGAATATTCGGATTGATCAAAATGCATTGTACAGACCGTCATTAACTGAACTGGAAAAATTCACTGACTTTAATACGCGCATTGCACTGATCAAATTATTTCCCGGTATGGATATGTCCATTTACGACGCCATTTTTGATGTTTCTAAAGTAGAAGGAATCATCCTGGAAACATTTGGAAATGGCAACAGTTTTTCTTCTGCTGCCTTTGAAAAAATGATTGCAGATTACATGGCCAATGGAGGAATTGTTTTGAATATCACGCAGTGTGCTCAAGGGAATGTAGTATTGGGACTATACGAAACCTCAATTCATTACAAGCGCTTGCAAGTGCTGAGCGGACGCGATATTACAACAGAAGCTGCAGTTACAAAAATGATGTATGTTCTTGGTAAGACAAGGGACCCGGAAGAAAGGGTTGAACTACTGAGTCAGAATCTGTGTGGAGAGGTAACTATTTAACGGAACATTTAAAGCCGTGAAATTACGCCTTTTCAATTAGCATAAGTGATAAAAATTTGTACTTTAGCAGACGCTTTTCTGCCCACTAAGGTTTATATACGGGCATTAAATGAAAGGCAAGGAACTTTAAAATAAAAACAAGAAAAATGAAAAAAGTATTAGCATTATTCGCTATTGCGGGTTTTATGACCTTTGGAATTTCTACGAATGTCGTAGCGCAGAATGGGGAAGGTGATTCAGTTACAACTGAAAACGATTCCATGTCAGTTACAGATGAAAATCTCGAAGAAACAATTGTAGAAGAGGTTGCAGGAGAAGATGAAAACGCTGATACCGCCAACACTGGTGGCTACAGCTTAACAACTATCTTAAAGCAGCGTTTCATTGAAGGTGGACCTGGGTTTATGGGTATCGTATTGCTTTGTTTGATCTTTGGTTTAGCATTGATCATTGAGCGAATTGTTTACCTAAACCTTGCTTCGACCAATACGAAAAAACTAGTTCAGGATGTTGAAGATGCTCTAGCAAATGGGGGTATTGAAGCAGCAAAAGAAGTGTGCAGAAACACAAGAGGGCCTGTTGCCTCAATTTTCTATCAGGGACTTGACCGATCAGATGAAGGTCTTGACCATGTTGAAAAGGCAGTAGTTGCTTATGGAGGTGTTCAAATGGGATTGATGGAAAAAGGAATGTCCTGGATTGGATTGTTTATCGCACTGGCACCAATGCTTGGGTTCATGGGAACTGTAATTGGTATGATCAAAGCCTTTGATGATATCGCGAATGCAGGTACTATTTCAGCAACAGTTGTTGCACAAGGTATTAAGATTGCCCTATTGACAACCGTATTCGGTTTGATCGTAGCAATTATACTTCAGATATTTTATAACTACCTATTGGCTAAAATTGATAGCATTGTCAATGACATGGAAGATGCTTCCATCTCTTTGATTGACGTTCTTATTCGTCACAATGCAGGAGCTGGTGCATCTGCACAAACAGCATAATAGCTAATTTGCCTTAGCGGGCTTTTTATAAATAAAAAATTGAAATTATGAGTCAAAAAGTAGTTGGGTTGATCAGAACACTTGGAGTTGGTTTACTCCTGTTGCTGGGGGCCATCTTTATTATTGGCGCTATGGGGACAGAAGTTGACCCGGACACCAATGAGCCAATAGGAAGCGTTACTTCTGTTGTGACCTCTGTAAACTATGCTGTTTACCTTGTAATCGGTGCGCTAATTGCGATTGTCGTTTTTGGGGTCTGGTCGATCATACAACATCCAAAAAGATTTATTCCGACACTTATTGGTGTCGTGGTATTCGGAATTTTAGTCTTGATCGGTTATTCTATGGCTTCAAGTGAAATCTTACCTTCACTGGCAGAAAACCCTGAAGCAACAGCCAAAGCACACAAGTGGGGTGGCGCTGGAATAAACACGACAATAATTCTCGTAATCCTTGCGCTGGCACTTATTTTATTTGGTAGTGTAATGGGTATTATGAGGTACTTTTCTAAATCGTAAATAATAAATAAGTAATAATTATGGCAAGAAGAGAAATACAAGAGATCAATGCAGGGTCCATGGCAGATATTGCCTTCCTTTTGTTGATCTTCTTCTTGGTAACGACCACCATGGAAGTTGATGCGGGAATTGGTCGTGTGTTGCCATTAAAAAGAGATAACCCTCCACAGGATATTGAAATTCACGACCGGGACATTCTTGTAATTAAAGCAAACTCTAATGACCAGCTATTGGTAGAGGGTAAGCGTACTGAACTTGAAGACCTGGAAGAGATCGTTATGGATTTTTACACCATTAACATGAATGGCGAGCGAGATAAAACCATGCCGCGCTACACCAATATCAATGTAGGTAAATGTCAAACCGAAATTATGCGTTTACAGGAGGCTGTGGAAAAACATCCTGATGATGTTTTCTATAAAACCGAACTGGAAAACTGGAAAACTAAGTTGGCTCTTTGTGAGGAGCTACCAACAGGTGAGTACAAAGAGATTGCAAAAATGGCTATGATCAGACTTGAAAACCAGGCTGGCACCTCTTACGGGTTGTACATTCAAATACAGAACATCCTTAAAAAGGTTGTTAACCGATTACGCGCCGAGCGTGCTGAAGAGTACTGGGGCGTGGATTACTACTCCTTAAAAGAGGGTGACCCTGCAGATGAAGAAATCATCAAGAAGTTACGAATTCTAGTGCCTGAACGTATTATTGAGGCTAAAATTGAAAAGTAGTGAGTATGTCAAAGTTTGCTAAAAATAAAAAGAGAGATATCCCAGGAGTAAATACTTCTGCATTGCCGGATATTATTTTTATGCTGCTTTTCTTCTTTATGGTGGCTACCACAATGAAAGAGGTAGATATGCAGGTTGAAATTAAAAAACCTGTTGCCGATCAGGCAGAAGAAATAGAGGACAAAGACAATGTGGATTTTATCTATATTGGATTTCCAAAGGACGCTTCGAAAGGTTCGGTTCCAAGAATTCAGCTGGATGATGAGCTTATTTCAGATGTGAACCGAATTCCTATGTGGAAGCAGGCTAAAGCCAGAGAAGGAAAAACTCCTTTTGATATTGTTACTTCTTTAAAAGTTCACAAAAATGTGGGGATGCGTATCGTATCAGAAGTAAAAGAATCATTGCGAGAAATTGATGCTATTAAAATCAACTACTCGGCTGATGCCAGAGAGTAAACTATTATTTTAAAGTTCTAAGACCCATCTTCATATCTTTTGAGGATGGGTTTTTTTATTCCACTAATCCCGGCCAGTAAAAGAGAATGGTTATCTGAGTGGCATTGTATAGAAAGTGGATTAATATGCTGTATCGGATGTCTTTTGTATAGACGTACACATACCCTAATAAAATTCCCATTAT
>JABURP010000036.1 GCA_014762645.1 Crocinitomicaceae bacterium | reverse complement strand
CTTGCGTTAATACTTCGGTCCAGGTAGTTGGTTGTGTTCCTCCATATAATGCTAAATACGTAACGTCTTCTTCTTTTGATGAAGCATGCCAATGTTCGGTTTCTTTATCACATTTAATAATATCACCTGTTTTCATTCGAATAGGTTTCTTACCGCGTTCTTGATAGTACCCTTCCCCTTTAACTATAATCAACACCTGTGCAGAAGTATGGAAATGCCAATCTAGAGTGGAATTGGCCCTAAATGTTGCCTTAGTTATACCATATGGCAGCTCTTGATCCGACTGAAGTAAACTATTTAACCATGCATCTCCTAAATAATGGGTATTAGGAGCCCTATTGCCTTTATCATTATAAGATGTAATCTTGTATTCACTTTGAGAAAACACAATCATAGGAACGCTCAAAAAAAGGAAATAAATAATCTTTTTCATTTTAAATTCTTTTAGATATCCAATATAAAAAAACGGCTACACTCTAAAAGTATAGCCGTTTTAAAAATTTATGCTCCCCCTCTTGGACTCGAACCAAGGACCCTCTGATTAACAGTCAGATGCTCTAACCAACTGAGCTAATGAGGAATATTAATTCCTGTTTTTCCCTTTTACCCTCTGATTAATCCCGCAGGTGCGGGACTCTAACCAACTGAGCTAATGAGGAATATTAATTCCTGTTTTTTCCTCCTTTACCCTCTGATTAATCCCGCAGTTGCGGTATGCTAACCAATTGAACTAAGAAGGAAAGTTGCTTCCGTTGAAGCTAACCTGCTTTCACAGGCGGGTGCAAATATAAATCTTTTATAAATAATAGCAAAGCAGGAAATAAAATTTTAATAAAAACAAAAGGCCTCAATTTCTTGAGACCTCTAACTTAAATAAAACAATAATCGTTTAGAACAAATCTTGCTCCAGCTCTTCCAGAACTCTGGAAGACGAATTTGAGTATTCGTTCTCGTTTGAATTGTCTTCGTCATCATAGGTATAGTCATCATCATCTGACTTTGCCGGACGAAGAATGTTAGTTTTTGAAACATTCAATCTGATCTCAGCTTTGATTGATTGATCCTCCTGCAAATATCCCTTTGCAAAAGGAGTTCCAACTATCTCTACCAATGTTCCTTTTTTTAGAAAATCGAGAATTCTCATGTTTGCACCTTCTCTTTTCCAAATTGTGCAGTTTACCCAAGTAGTTTTCGTTCGTTGGTCACCTGTTCGTTTGTCTCTCCAATTCTTATTGTGTGCTACGGGAAAATTCACAGCCACTACTCCCTTGTCCATAGTCTTTACGACTGCATCTTTTCCAATATTTCCAATAAGTCTTGTTTCAAATACGGTTGCCATAAGTATGTAAATTTGTTTAGTAATGTATAAAAAGCAAGTTAAGTTATTTTTTCGATTTATCAAACTAAATATGAGTGTTTTAGCTAACCTGCTGCTTTTTCAGTGATAACGCGAAAATTCCTAAAAGGTTAACAATCTAGCGGTTGATTGAGACTTTTTAAGCTGTTTTTTCTGTATTTTTTTTAATGTTTTTCTGCTTTGCAGTTAAAATTTTTCGCCCGTTTCTCTCCACCAAAAACACTACTTTCGTTCATAGCTATGGCAAGAACATTTGAAGTAAAATACAACCCTATTTACGGAAGAATTTTGATCGTCCTGGGTATTGTGTTTTCACTGATCTTCTTATTGGGATTCTTTGTTGTACATATTAACGAATCACTCCTGTATACTTTATTTGGAGCATTCCTAATTGTGATCGGGTACGGTATGATCAAGGGTTGTTATGTAAAATACGGTAAAGATTTTATTGAGGCTTATAATTTTACCGGAGGTATCCGCAAGCGACATGAGTTTTCAAAAAAATCAGATGTCACTATACGAAATGGTCAATTGTTTGTACATGGTCAACGCATTTGGATCAACAATTGGTTTCTCAAAAAAGCAGATTGGAAGCGGATGATTGCCTTCTATTCAGAATCGGACGATTCCTTACTTACGGAATTGGTAGATTGATCTTCCTGATATGTTGCAAGTGCGTAGAACAACCCGAAAATGGTTACCCCGGCCTGTGTTTCAATCATATCCTGAAAGAGCAGTGAAAAGAACAAGGTTAAGTAAACTACACCATGGAAGTAATCCAGATGTTTTCTTTTGAAAACCGGAACCAGCAGCATTCCCACTAAACAAATTAATCCTAAAAATCCATGGGATATCCAAATAGTCAGGTACTGGTTATGCGACCGGTGCCAATACTCTTCTGATAATTTTGATTGGGTAGCACTATATTCACTTTCAAAAGCAGTTGGTACATCTCCCATTCCTACTCCAATAAGCCAATGTTGCTTCACCAGCGACCAGGCTACTCTCATGTGTTCAGCCCTCTGAAGTAGTGAATGACCATTTGGGTCGCCCCCATTTTGATACATATCCCACTGATACAGCACTTCAAAAACTTTAGTCCTAAACCCTCGATTGATATCTATAGAAGTTGCGCCATTTTCAATTTTAGTAATCTCATCCGGTGTTAACTGTGCCAGGCCAGCTGAATCCTTGCGTAGGTTTTTTGATGTCATATACCTCATCAATGTGCCGTACATAGGTTGTCCGTTTCTATCCAATGAATCATAAGGAATTTCAGAACGTTCATTCCATTCCCTGCTTAGTTCTTCCTGTTGTACGTATAACCACACCAGATTACCATTCTCTCTGACGTCTGTGTAAAGATCATGATAGTAGGGGTTTCCATTTACGGTATACAATTCCAGATCATCCAATGTAATGTCTTCCTCTATATAATATAATTTGACCAAAGAGTTGACTTTCCATACTCCAAAAACTACGGCGAAGAAAAAGGTGCTAAAAATGACCCACTTCCAGGTATAAGAAGAGTTTTCTTTAACCAGATAGATCATTGTGAATATTACAAGTACTGCCAGCATCAGGTATCCGTTCAGCATCTGAGCTTTAAAAGTGTAAAACAACAACCAGGGTATCATGGCAATCCAGATAATTCGCGGTCCTTTGTTCTTTATAATTAAATAAACAGCTGCAAAAGTTCCCAGTGCAGTGAGTACAGAAAAGCGAATAGGAGAAATGAAATAAGACATCTGCCGGATATCAGTAACATTTTCCAGGACATAATTATATCGGTAGTAGTTAATTCCACTTGTAAGAACAACAATTCCCAGGAAGATATACAACAGAAAGAAGATTACTTTCTTTTCTACCGGCTTACCCAGTCCAAGGGCAAATGGGATAGCGAAAAAAGGCATTTTTCTACCTAGATCTTTTAACCCGTAGGCCACATCTTCTGACCATAATAAAGAAAGAAGGCCGAGAAAAAGAAGGCCGAGTAATAACCAGATGGTTGGAGTTGATTTAAATTTCTTCCAATAGTATCGATAGTCTGCTTCTATGAGCCAGTTTGCCATGATCCAAATGGCGCCGATACTCATAAGTGTATTGTGCAAACAAATCCCCACTGTCAAAATGACGAGAGCGGTAATTCGCAAATAGTAGTGGGCCGGTAGCTTAAGCCACTTATCAAACATTTAGGTTATTCCTGGATTTTAAGTATGGACTTATAACGCTCTGTATCGTTTAATATTTTAACTGACTCAAGAATATATGGATCATCCACCAGGGAATGCTCTATCCTTCCCTTCTGGTAATAGAATCTACCGATAATTTCATCTTCTAAAATCTGCACGATTTCATCTTTGAACATTTCAAGATCACGTTCTTTGGATGCTTCCAGTTTCTCCATCAGTGCTTCAAATTCGGCACTGGCTCTTTCCAGATAATTTTCATCTTCTGCGGTTTCTTTTAATTTTTTCATTAGATCACCCGAAGCGGTAGAATATTCAAAATCCTGTTGAAGGACATACGCCGTGAACTCTTTGTACAATTCATCCGACACTTCAAATTCTCCAGGTAGTCCGATACTTTCTTTATTTGCTCTAAAAATAGTAGCAAAGTCAAAGATGATATTCTCAATAACTAGTGTCTGTGCTAACCTGCTGAACTTAATAGGGTCAATAGCTACATCCGGTTCAATTCCTCGGCCGTCTACCACTGTTCGTCCGTTTCTGGTTTTAAAAGTATGTATATTGGATGAATCAATTTCGGTAGCACTTTCACCTTCTTTTCTATTAGCATAGTCCAGTTTCTGAATGCAACGACCGCTCGGCGTATAGTATTTGGCAATAGTCACTTTGATCTTTGCGTTGTATTTCAGGTCCAGGGGGCGTTGTACCAACCCTTTTCCATAAGAGGTTCGTCCTACTATCACCGCACGATCAAAGTCCTGTAAAGCCCCTGAAACAATCTCTGAAGCCGAAGCTGAGTTGCCATCAATCAAGACGGTAATCGGAATATTCAAATCTGTGGGTTTTAAAGGAGCAGCATAGGAGACATCATTTTTATTATCTCTTCCTTTCATTTTAACGATCACCTCCCCTTTTTTGACAAACATGTTGACAATTTTCACAGCTTCTATCAAGAGTCCACCACCGTTTCCACGAAGGTCTAAAATAAGTTTCTGCATTCCGTGATTCTTTTTGAGATCATCAAATGCTTTCGCCACATCCTGAGCGGCCGTTCGGGTAAAGGAGGTAAACTTTATATATCCAATGTCATTGGTTACCATTCCATGATAAGGTACCGGACTAAGCTTTACTTCTTCACGCACCAGGATTTTATCAATTGTTTTTCCTGCCCGATTGATAGTGACCTTTACTTCGCTTCCTGGTTTTCCCTTTAACTTTTCTGAAATTTCAGAAGATGAAAGCCCGGTGACATCCTGACCATCAATCTCGATAAATTGATCTCCGGCATATAAGCCTGCTTTTTGCGCCGGGTAACCTTCATGTGGGTCTGTAATTACCACTTTATCTCCCTGCTGCTGAATTAATGCACCAATGCCTCCATACTGACCCGTAGTCATTAGCTTGTAATCTTCCATTTTTGACTCGGGAATGTATATGGTATATGGATCTAATTCATTCAGCATGGCATCAATCGCCACCTTCATTAATTGACCCGGATTGGATTCATCCACGTACTCCATATCCACTGTTTTATAGACCAACTCAAACAATTCTAGATTTTTGTATATCTCGAAATCAGTTTGCGGTTCTTCCTGTGCAAATCCTGGTAGTCCAATAAAAAATATGGCAAGTATTGTCCATATCTTGATCACATTACTCATAATTTTTCCTGTAGTTTTTTTAATAGTTCTTTTAACTTTTTCTCTAATAACTGGAAGTTCTGATCTTCCTTTCCGGTATATATTAAAAATAAGGCCAAACCCTGTTCTTTTTCTTCAAATTGTGATAAGAGGTCCTTTTTATTGAGCCGGTAGGCCTCTTTTATCTGCCTTTTCAATCTGTTTCTTCGTACCGCCAGTTTCACATTTCGCTTAGGAACTGATACTACTATCTGAACATTGCCAACAACATCAAGTGTCGTTATCAAATATTTCAAGCGATAAGGGTAATGCTTAATCAGTTCACCTTCCTGATAAACTTTATCGAGTAATTTTTTACTCTTAATTCGCTCGGATGCTGGAAAGGTGGGCATCACTTCTTAACCTTAGTTTTATTTAGTTCTTCATCCACTTTCTCCAGTTCTTTGAAAAATTGTTCTCCAAAGGCTCTGATCAATGGATCTTTCAGAAATTTATAGACTGAAACGCCTAATTCTTCTCCCAATTTACAAGCATCATCACAGATGGGCCACTTATCGTAATTCAAACTTTTAAAAGAACGATATTCTTTTACTCTTATCGGGTACAAATGACATGAAATCGGTTTATTAAATCCTATCACTCCGTCCTTGTACGCTTGTTCAATGGTACATTTATAGATGTCATCTTCTCCTTTGGTCACAAAGGAACATTCTTTACCTTCATTGAGTGATGTAACAGGATCATTATCCCTGTCCATATAAAACACTCCGTCACGTTCAACTTGATTAACCCCTTCTTTTGTCATATAAGGTTTAATCAGATCCACATTCTCCTCCAGGAGGTTTACTTCGTCCATAGTCAGCGGCGCTCCGTCATCTCCCTCTACGCAACAGATTCCCTTGCATGCGTTTAAGTTGCATACAAACTCCTTTTCAAAGAGTTCAGTGGAAACCAGTTTATCTCCAATTTCTATGATCATAATGCAAAGTTAATTGAACTTGATGAATAAAGGTGTCAATTAGGTAGATAGAGCTGTGTTCATCACCATCTACAAAAAACCCGAACCATAAAGATGATTCGGGCTTTAGAACTTAATTCAAGTTTTTATTCTAGCCGTTCAGGGCTTCTGCACCACCAACAATTTCAAGAATTTCATTGGTAATGGCAGCCTGACGTGCCTTATTGTAATCCAGTTTCAATTGTTTATTCAATTCAGATGCGTTATCCGTGGCTTTGTGCATTGCTGTCATACGTGCTCCGTGCTCTCCGGCCATTGAATCCAACATTGCTGAGTATAGCTGTGTTTTCAGAGATTTTGGGATTAACTCTTCTACGATTTCAATCTTCGAAGGCTCAAAAATGTAATCAAGATTTACTTTTTTCCCTTCTTCCGTTTCCGGAGGAAGAATCGGTAAAAATTGTTCTGCCACAACCACTTGTGTTGCCACATTTTTGAAGTGGTTATAGACGATCACAACTTTATCGATATGACCATCTACGTAAGCTTGCATGATTTTTTCAGCCTCCGGTGCTACATTGTCAAAAGTCAGATCATTCCACAACTCTTGTAAGTTTCCAGGTAGGTTTCGACCTTTGATATTGTACTCCGTTCGTTTAAAAGCATCATTGGCTTTTTTTCCAACAGACAACACAGAAACATTTTGCTTGGCATAATCTTCTTTTGCCATTCGCAGAACTTCTTTAATGACATTATTGTTGAATCCACCACACAGTCCTCTGTTAGAGGTTACGGCTAGCAACAATACATTTTTCACTTCCCGATCTGAGGCATATTTATTCTCAGACATATCCAGTGAAGAAGATAGGCTGGACAAGATTTCCTGCAATTTATTCGAGTACGGACGCATTTGTGTTACGGCATCCTGTGCTCGCTTCAATTTTGCGGCGGACACCATTTTCATGGCAGATGTAATCTGCATGGTGGAGTCTACCGAGGCAATCCGGTTTCTTATCTCTTTTAAATTTGCCATATTCTGTTCAGATTAAAGGTCGGTATTGAGTGACCCTTTGTCTCCAATTAATATTTCTCTGCTAATTCCTTCGCTACTCTTCCTAACACATCCGTTAATTCATCTGTGTATTTTCCTGCAGCCAATTGATCCATTACATCCTTATGCTTAGCATTTAGGTAGTCAATGTATTCGGTTTCAAATTCTTTTACTTTATTCACCGGAACATTAGTTAAAAGACCTTTTGTTCCTGCATAAATAATAGCAATTTGATTCTCAACACGGTAAGGATCTCCTTCTCTTTGCTTAAGAATCTCCACGTTTTTAGCTCCTTTATCAAGTACTGCTTTAGTAGCAGCATCCAGATCAGAACCAAATTTAGCGAAAGCCTCAAGCTCTCTATATTGTGCCTGGTCAAGTTTCAATGTACCAGATACTTTTTTCATTGATTTAATTTGTGCCGAACCACCCACACGAGATACCGAGATACCTACGTTAATTGCAGGACGCACACCTGAGTTAAACAAGTTAGATTCAAGGAATATTTGCCCATCTGTAATTGAAATCACGTTAGTAGGAATATAGGCAGATACGTCTCCTGCTTGTGTTTCAATAATAGGAAGTGCTGTCAACGACCCTCCACCTTTTACTTTGCTTTTTAGCTGATCAGGCAGGTCATTCATTTCAGATGCAATCTTGTCATCACCAATAACTTTTGCAGCTCTTTCCAATAATCTTGAGTGAAGATAGAATACGTCACCAGGATATGCTTCACGTCCCGGAGGTCTTCTTAATAGTAGTGATACCTCACGGTAAGCTACTGCCTGTTTAGAAAGGTCATCATAAATAATCAATGCCGGACGACCAGTGTCTCTAAAGTACTCACCAACTGCAGCACCTGCAAATGGAGCATAGAACTGCATTGGAGCAGGGTCAGATGCATTTGCCGCAACGATTGTTGTATACGCCATTGCACCAGCAGCTTCTAACTTCGCAACAATTCCGGCAACAGTTGATGCTTTTTGACCGATAGCAACATAAATACAATAAACAGTTTCTCCTTTATCGTAAAATTCTTTTTGGTTAATGATGGTATCGATCGCAACAGTAGTTTTACCTGTTTGACGGTCTCCAATGATCAACTCACGTTGCCCTCTTCCAATTGGAATCATGGAATCGATCGCTTTGATACCTGTTTGCAGTGGCTCGTTTACCGGTTGTCTGTATATAACACCAGGAGCTTTTCTTTCCAACGGCATATCAATCGTTTCACCCTGGATCTCACCATGACCGTCAATTGGAGTACCTAAAGTATCCACAACACGTCCGATAATTCCTTCACCTACTTTCAACGACGCGATAAGCTTCAATCGTTTAACGGTATCTCCTTCTTTAATCTCATCAGATTTACCAAGTACCACAGCACCAACGTTGTCTTCTTCAAGGTTCAATACGATTCCTTTAAGTCCATTATCAAACTCAATCATCTCACCGTATTGCACACCAGACAATCCGTAAATACGTGCAATACCATCACCCACCTGGAGGATAGTACCTACTTCTTCTAGCTCAGCTTCGGATTTAATTCCTGAAAGTTGCTCTCTTAATATTGCAGAAACTTCTGCCGGTTTTACATCTGCCATTTTATATTGTTTTTGTTTTCAGTATGGATGGCATTTCAACACATCCAATTCTAAACTTTTTAATTCAATAATATGTTTTTCAAATTCGCTAACTGACTCTTAATAGAAGCGTCAATTTGATTATCCTCAACAGTAACCACAAAACCACCGATCAAAGATTGATCGATTGTCTCATGCATTTCTATTTCTCCTTCAAAATGTTTTTTCACCTGTGCCCTTATTGCATCTCTCACATTATTTTCTAATGCAATTGCAGACTTCACATGTACTTCAAGAATTCCTTTGTGCTTTTTATACTGTTGAATAAAGCTTTCCGTAATTTCCGGAAGGATATTCTCTCTTTTATTTTTTGTAATCAGTTTAAGGAACTTTAGCGTTACCTCTTCAATTTTCCCCTGAAACAGCGCATCATACACTTTTAGCTTTCTTCTTGTTTGGATAATTGGTGAATGTAAGAATGCCAATAAATCCCGATTGCTAACACACAGGTCATCTAAAAGCACCATGTCATCTTTAACCTTTTCCAGGTTCCCCATTTCTTCTGATAAATCCAGAAGTGCGGTAGCGTATCGTATTGCTGCTTTACTTGCTGCCATGCTGCGATTAGTTTACGTTGATATCCTCAGCTAATTTCTCAGCCAATGCTTTTTGTTTGGCATCTGAAGCGAGTTCACCTTTAATCACTTTTTCAGCGATTTCAAGTGAAAGTGCTGCTACTGTCGTCTTTAACTCAGACATTGCCGCAGCTTTTTCTGTATTTATCACTCTTTGCGCTTCTACAATGATCTTATCGGCCTCTACTTTTGCAGCTTCTTTAGCGTCAGCAATAATTTGCTTTCCTGTTTCAGCCGCTTCTTTTACCATTTTATCTCTTTCAGCTCTGGCTTCTTTCAATAAATTTTCATTCTGCGCCTGAAGCTGTTGCATTTCATGCTTAGTCTTGGTAGCCATTTCAATTGACTCCTCAATACTCTTATCTCTCTCCTCTACTGCAGTTAAAATTGGTTTCCATGCGAATTTCTTCAACAAGATTAAAAGGATGATAAACACTAAACATACCCAAAAAATCTGACCAATTGCCGGTGTAATTAAATCCATCTTTTAAATTTTTATCTTTTAATTATTAAGGTTGAAAGTTGGTGACAGGCAATCTCTGCAACTGTATTTCAAATTT
>JABURP010000067.1 GCA_014762645.1 Crocinitomicaceae bacterium | reverse complement strand
TAAAATATTAGCGTAGGCATGCTAGCATGGCAAATGTTCTTAATTGACAAACGCTATCAAAATTTGGGCTTCCGCTTCATAAACTATCTGCCGTTTTGTGTTGAATTGACCCATTGAAAAGGGTAGTTGAGGTATTAATTTTGTATAGCATCACCATAGATAAAGTATACATAGAGTATGAAACGCGTTGTTATATATCCTAAAGACATTATGATCATCACCGGCAAAAGTGAACGCTACTCTCGTTACCTCATCCAGCGTATTAAGAAGTACTTAAAAAAGGAAGATCATCAAGTGGTGTCCATTTCAGAATTCTGTTCTTATATGGGCTTAAACGAGTCGGAAATTGAAGGCTGTATTCTTTGATTCAATTTGTTGTTGTTTGGTAGTATTATCAGTATCTTAGAGTCATATCGTTCTTTAAATCACTACAATTAAAAACAAGGATTCTGCAAGTATATTTGCAAGTAGTTTTTGCAACAATTGATAACTAACTCATTTAGAGCTTAATATAATTGGTGGGGTAATCCTGCCGGGGTCACTAAGAATACAAAACTCCTTCAGTTTTACTGAAGGAGTTTTTGTTTGAATAACAGCGAACCAAACGCAGTTTAAGTGAGCGAATATTCAAACAAAAACCAGCAAATTGAAGATTTGATGAGTTTTGTATTCGGAATTCGGAGCCCAAAGGATCACCGGAAGGTAATCCAACATGGAATTATTGTCCTATTTAATTTTAATGGCAACCTGATAGAAGTTGTTTACACCTCCCAATACTTCATAATCTATATAAAATGATGCGGTCCATTCTTTAAATGCTTTAAATTCATGCATGGGAACATTGAATTCATCAAAGAAAATAATATCTCCGGGTTTAAGTATAGGCGAAATTGTAGCTAATACATACAATGTTGCCGAATACAAATCCGCATCCATGTGGATCACCTTTCGTTTGTCAGATTTGTAATCCTGTAAAAACGGAAGTAAAGTTTGCTGAAATAAACCTTGAAAAAACTCATATCGATTGTCATCATATTTGGGTGGCTCATCCCCATTATCCATATCTCCCTTTTTAAAGGGTCCCCAATCTTCCGGTAAACCTGAAAATGTGTCAAAGCCATAAAATCTAGCATCCGGATTTTCAATTCTATTAAGCCACCATTCAAATGATCGACCCCTAGACACCCCAAACTCAAGATAATCTATATTACCATCAATGTTTTCGGTTTTAATAACATGCTCAAAAAGGCCCTCCCTTCTATCGTAATCAAACTTATATGAATAAAAGTCAGAATAACCGCACTCTTTTTTATGTTTTGCTATCCAGGCCGATAAATAAGAGATGTGAGCGAAAAAACTCAAGAGGTATTTGAAATGGAGTCGGTCTAACCTTAGTACAAAAAACAACCCCTTCAATTTACCCCGCAATGGACTAACTTTTCTCATGTTCTAATTTAGATTTATTACGTATTAAATAATGGGGGATGAAGATAATGTTTTTTATTTTTCAATAATAAAATCCCAGAGATATGTAAATATCTCTGGGATTAATTTTATGTACAACTCATGAGGTTTATGACTTTACGAAACGAATATTTTCAGACTTCAAACCATAACTCAATTTAATGATATATAGTCCAGGACTTAATTCAGATACGTTAATTTCATTTGTAGGCATTATAATTTTCTTGATTAATTTTCCTTGAGCGTTATATATTTGGAGATTATCAATGATATTATTATCACCTTGACTTGTTAATATTTGCAGTTTGTCATTACATGGATTTGGATAGATACTATATATAGAACTTTGCTCATCAATTGTTGTGAAATCCGTATACTCAATTACTAACATTGGATGTATTGTGGTATCTGGGTTATCACTGGAGCCAAATACCATTCTTCGATAATAAGCTTCTGTTTCCAATCTAATCATTAAACCAACTTCATTACCTCCCTCTCCAATTTCATCAAGCACCATTGAGGTAATATCAATGTTTATGTAATCTTGCGTGTTGGAGGTTGAAGCAAGTAGAGTCACAGAATTAGTAGGAGTTGTTGTAGGTTGATTGTTCCATGTAACGGTGTTTTCGCCCCAATTATCTAGGATTCTCTCAATTATACTCGCATTTGAACCGCTAAGAGTTGAATGAGGATCGCCGTCTCCTTGCGGACCATAAAAAAGAGATAATTTAGCACTTGTAACTGTAGAATTGGCGGGTAATCCTGCCAGACTAAAACCAATGAAACTTCTACTTAAAAAAGCTGAACCACCAGTGGTCCATGCTTCAGTTTGAATATTAGGATAAGTCCCAAAGTTATTATCCGGATAAGAATCATATATCATTGCATCCTTGCCATCCACGGCATCCGGTTGAAGAATTAAACTCTGATCGAATGCAACACTCGAAATAATTAACAAGGAAATAAATAAAGTAAGTTTTGAGTTCATATGATAAATTTTGGTTAAAATAACGATTTCCAACGGGAACTGCAAATGAGAGTGTTGTGGACCACCCCAATTATATGATGTGGATCATATTATTTACTCCTCTATTGATCGAACTTCGCACAAAATATTGAATAAATGAAGTTCCCAAAGAATATAAACAATGTACCAGTGAAGGACAGACCCGTCCGATTCTCGGTTGCATCAAATTTTGATAAGAAATTAATTGAAAACATTTCTGATTACCCTGTTTATGAGGTTTACGGAAAGCTAACTACCGATTTTTTTGGAGGTGGTAGACCGTCCTTCTATTTACCTGATGTAGATAAAACAAGGTTGGCCAATTACGTTAAATACTGTCATGAAAATGGCATAGAGTTCAATTACCTACTGAATTCATCCAGTATGAATAATGTTGAATTCACAACGAAAGGGCAAAGAGAACTGCGAAAACTATTGGATTGGTTAAGTTCAATTGAAGTAGATTCCATTACCGTTTCCAACTTGTTCTTTCTAAGGGCAATTAAAAAGAATTATCCGGAGTTTAAAGTTCGAATTTCGGCCCACAGAGAAACTGATAACGCCCGTCAGGTGCGGTTCTGGGAAGACAATGGCGCAGATTGTGTTGTGATTTCTGAAACTACCATACACCGAGAGTTTAAGATTTTAAGAGCCATGCGGGAAGCTGTAGACATTGATCTGTCTCTTATTGTCAACAATTGGTGTAGACAGGATTGTGCCATTGCATCTAATCATGCGGTTTTGCTTTCCAATGCTTCAAGGCGCGGTAAACAGAATTTCCCATTGGATTATTGCTCTGTGTATTGTAATGCATTCCGTCTGGAAGAGCCTGTAAACTACTTGCGCGCTAACTGGATTCGACCTGAAGACCTGCATTATTACGAAGAAATGGGATATACCAACTTCAAGATCGTTGAAAGAAATACACCTACGGACATCTTAACCTTACGGGTTGATGCATACCACAACAGAAAGTACGACGGAAATTTATTGGATATCGTTCAGAACTACGCTTACCCGGCTAGTTCAATGAAATCAAAAGACGAGAAGGACAGCTATTCCCTGAAGAGAAAAATGAAATATTTCTTCAAGCCTTTCCAGTTCAACATGACCAAGTTCACTGAAATTGATGAATATGGTAAAAATACTTCAATGCTCTATCCAAGAAAAGAAGACAATCCGGTGTTTGTTGATAACCGCGCACTGGATGGATTCTTAAAACGATTTGAAAAACAAGGATGTGAGGAACTGGATTGTGAAAACTGCTTCTACTGCCACAAATGGGCTGAAAAGACGGTCTATTTTAATAAGGAGTGGCGTGAAAAAATGACTGAACAATACGATCATTTACTGGAAGATCTACACAATGGTGAACTTTGGGAACCTTATTATAAAACACTTAAGAACAGGTTGTTTTCTGGTGGTAAAAACAAGAAAGGAAAATCTCAAAGAGATATGGGTGGCGAAGTCTTGCCAAAAATGAAGAACCGAAAATATAAAGGAGCCTCTGTCGCGCCAAAAGAAAAACCATGTACCAAAGAAATGCCTGAAGGTATTTTAAGTGTAGGTAATGAAGGATTGACACCGGAAGAGAAAATTCAATCCAAAAAGAATCAGAACTAATTAGATCTCAAACCAATGGAGAGTATTTTTGATCACGACCGGCATCCTATAATTATATCAGGCCCTTGCAGTGCAGAATCGGAGGAGCAATTGTACGATACGGCAAAGGAACTAATAGGTAGTTGTTCTATTTCTGCATTTCGAGCTGGAATTTGGAAACCCAGAACGCGCCCGAATTCATTTGAAGGAAGAGGTGCAATTGCATTGCCATGGATGCAACGCATCAAAGAAGAATTTAAAGTTCCGATAACCGTTGAAGTTGCCAATGCGCAACACGTTGAACATGCGCTCAAACATGATGTGGATATATTATGGATCGGAGCGCGAACAACGGTAAACCCGTTTTCCGTTCAGGAAATTGCTGATGCTTTGAAAGGAACCAAGGTGCCGGTTATGATTAAAAACCCAATGTTCCCTGATCTGTCACTTTGGATCGGAGCGATTGAGCGCATCTACCAGGCAGGTACCTACAAAATTGCAGCAATTCACCGCGGATTCACGGCTCATAAGGATGCGCCGTTTAGAAACATCCCAAAATGGGAAATTCCCATTGAATTACAACGATTATTTCCTGATCTGGATATCATCTGTGATCCTTCGCACATAGCCGGCAACAGGCAGCTAATAAAATCAGTATCACAATTTGCCTTAGACCTTAGTTTTCGAGGGCTCATGATTGAAAGTCATATTCATCCGGAAACTGCATTGAGTGACGCAAAACAACAAGTTGTACCAAGTGATCTTAAAACCATCTTAGCCTCACTAAAACATAAAAGGTCGCCACTGAGAAATGGAGAGCTCCTGATGATAGAACAATTGCGTTCATCTATTGATGATATTGATATGCAGCTAATAGACATTATATATGAACGGCTGCAATTAATTAAAGAGGTTGGAAGGATTAAAAGTAAAAGTGACCTTCCGGTTTTGCAGCTTAAACGCTGGAAAAAAATTCTCGAAACACGAACTGCAATAGGAGCTGAAAAAGGTCTGAGTACTGAATTTGTAAAGGATTTACTGGAGTTAATACATAAAGAATCTGTTAGAGTTCAAATTGAAGATGAATCAATATATACGTGAAAACATTTTTAATTGATAGCTTTACAGTTTATAATGAGTTCAACTCCCAGGATAACTTGTAAAAAAGTCGCTATCGCGTTATTAGGATACAACAGTAAAGATTATCTGGAACGCTTTATTCCTGGCATTCTTCAAACCAAATATCAAGATAGAACTGTAGTATATATTGACAACGGTTCTACAGACGATTCCATAAAATACGTTGAGGAAAATTTTCCGGAAGTTGAGATTTTTAAAATTGAAATTAATGCCGGGTTTACTGGTGGTTATAACCAGTCACTCGCTAATATAGATGCAGAATATTACGTATTGCTTAATTCTGATGTAGAAGTAACCCCAGAATGGTTGGATACCATAATTGATTACATGGACCAACATAAAAATATTGGTGCTGCTCAACCAAAAATATTGCACCAACCAGAGCCGGATCATTTTGATTATGCTGGAGCTTCTGGAGGGTATATTGACAAATATGGTTATCCGTTTTGCCGGGGAAGAATTTTCAATACACTGGAAAAAGATGAACATCAATATGATTCGTGCGAAAAAATATTTTGGGCATCTGGTGCATGTATGATCCTCAAAGCAGACCTATATCACGAGTTGGGTGGGTTAGACAACAATTTTTTTACGCACATGGAAGAAATTGATCTTTCCTGGAGAATTAGCAATGCAGGGTACGATATTGTTGTCTATCCGAAATCAGTCGTGTATCACGTTGGAGGAAGTATTATTAAATACGGAAGCTTTACTAAACTCTACCACAATTACAGGAATAATTTGGTGATGTTATATAAGAACTTACCCAAACGCAGAATCTTTCCAACAATTTTTATGCGCATTGGTTTGGATATAGTAGCAGCAACGCGTGCTTTGTTTACGCTGAGGTTTACAGAGGTAAGAGCTATTATGACAGCTCATCTTCACTTTTTTTTCAAACGAAAATTATGGAAACAAAGCAGATTAAACGCGCTCAAACATGTGAAAACGGAAGCCAAAAACGGAATCTATAGAAGAAGTATTGTTTGGGACTATTTTATATTGGGAAAAAAAAAGTTTTCTAGACTGAAGTTTTGATTTAAAAATAGAAAGAAATGAAAGTAGTGCTATTTGCAGGCGGAAAAGGAACACGTATTTCGGAAGAATCACATTTGAAGCCAAAACCAATGATAGAAATTGGTGGCAAGCCCATTTTGTGGCATATTATGAAGATTTATTCTGCTTATGACGTTAACGAGTTTGTCATCTGTCTCGGTTATAAAGGAGAGATTATTAAAAACTACTTCCTCAACTACTTTATGTACAATGCTGATTGTACAGTAGATTTGGCCACAAATAGTGTTGATGTACACCATAAACATGCTGAAAATTTCAAAATTTCTCTGGTAGATACAGGCTTGGAGACATTGACTGCAGGAAGGTTGAGACGCGTAAAGGACTATATTGGAGATGAGGATTTTTTATTGACCTACGGTGATGGTGTAGCAGATGTAAACATTAAAGAACTCATTCAGTTCCACAATGAAAATGGGAAGATTTGTACCATGACAGGTGTCCAGCCTGGAAACAGGTTTGGTGTGTTGGAGATGGACAATAATAACGTGGTAAAAACATTTACGGAAAAACCAAAAGAGAACAGTGGTTGGATCAATGGTGGGTTTTTCGTGCTCAAGCCAGAAGTGTTCAATTACCTGCATGATGATGCTGATGACATAATGTGGGAAGCACAACCCTTAAGCGATTTGTCTAAAAACGGTGAAATTGTAGTGTATAAGCATCATGGTTTTTGGAAGTGCATGGATACCTTGCGCGATAAAGTTGACCTAGAAAAATTATGGAATACTAATCCACCCTGGAGAATTTGGGAGTAGTTAAATACAACTTCAATCGGATTAAAAACATTTAATTAAATAAAAGACGTAATGAAAGTATTAGTAACAGGACACAAAGGATATATCGGTCCGCACGTGGTAAAATTATTTCAAAATGCCGGGCATCAGGTTACAGGTGTTGATTTGAACTTGTTTGAAGAATGCGCCTGGGAAAATTTGCCAACAGCAGATAATGAACTGAGTAAAGATTTCAGAGATTTAACCATGGATGAGTTAAGCGGGCATGACTGCGTTATTCATCTTGCAGCTATTTCAAATGATCCAATGGGAGACCTCGTAGAGGACCTGACTTATGCAAATAATCTAAGAGGATCAATTGACCTGGCGAAGAAAAGTAAAGAAGCTGGCGTGCCTAGATTTTTATTCTCGGGGAGCTGTTCAGTTTACGGAAAAGGTGAATCATTGGATTTGGACGAAACAGCGAATCTAAACCCCATTACTGCTTATGCACATTCTAAAATCGAAACCGAGAAGGAAGTAAAGAAAATGGCAGATGATAATTTTGCACCTGCATACCTTAGAAATGCCACTGCTTACGGTCACTCTCCTAATTTGAGAATTGATTTGGTGGTTAATAACCTGTTGGGCTGTGCTTTTGTAAATGGAAATATCCAGATCAAAAGTGATGGCACTCCCTGGAGACCGCTCGTTCATTGTAAGGATATTGCCAGAGCATTCCTTGCATTTGCAGAAGCTCCAAGAGAAGCAATTTTTAACAAAGCAGTTAATATTGGCAGCAATGAGGAGAACTATCAGGTAAAAGATGTGGCAGACATTGTACAAAAACTGCTCCCTGATGCGGAGATCGTTTACACAAATGAAGTAGGAGAAGATCCGCGAAACTATCGGGTTAATTTTGATCTGTTATCAGAAGTTATTCCAGGCTTTAAACTAGAATATAGTGTAGAATCAGGAATGGTAGAACTCTTTGATAAGTTCAAGGAACACAACTTTTCAAAGGAAGATTTTGATGGGGATCAATTTGTAAGGATCAGAACGCTAAAACACAAGTTGAATAAATTAGAAGTTGCACAATAAGCGAGTACTTATGAAATTTACAGAATCACATTTAAAAGGTGCTTTTATTATAGAGCTTGAACCCATGATAGATGATCGGGGATCTTTTGCACGGGCCTTTTGTGCAAATGAATTTAAAGAGCATGGCCTGAATACAGTGATGCCCCAGAGTAATCTATCCGTTTCGACCAAAAAATATACTTTGAGAGGTATGCATTATCAGATAAACGGGGCAGAGGAAGCAAAGTTGATCCGGTGCCAAAAGGGAGCTATCCTTGATACTATAATTGATATTCGAAAGGACTCAGAAACGTATTGTCAGCATTTGCAAATAGAACTCACAGATAAGAACAATACCATGCTCTACGTTCCCGAAGGATTTGCACATGGTTTCATTACGCTGGAAGATAACTGCGAAGTCTTTTATCAGGTTTCTGAATTTTATACACCTAATAAAGAAAAAGGAATTCGCTGGAACGATCCTCTGTTTAACATTCAATGGCCAACAGATAACCCGGTGCTATCTGATAAGGACAGAAAACATCCAGATTTTATTAAATAAATTCAAACGACATGAAGTTTTTTATTGTTGGTGCCTCAGGCCTGGTCGGAGGTAGTTTTGTAAAACACTTAAAAGAAAAAGGACACGAAGTAGTAGGAACACATCTTACTTTACCAACTGATGATACAGTATATTTTGATGCCCTTGATCTAGACAATCCGCAAAATTTTGATGTAAAAAATTATCAGCCGGATGTTGTCGTGCATTGTGCCGCTTTGGCCAATGTCGATTATTGTGAAGCTAACGAAGACGAGAGTTACGAGAAAACAGTGAGCACAGCAAAGAATTTAGTAGAGCTTTGCAAACAACTTAATGCTGGCATAGTTTATACTTCTACTGATTATGTGTTTGATGGTACATCCGGACCTTATGTAGAGACAGATGATGTAAACCCACTTAGTGTATATGGTAAACACAAACTTCTCGTTGAAGAATTAATCCAGAAAGAGTTGCCAGACAATGGCATTATTCTTCGAATATGTGGAGTTTATGGTGATGAAATTCGCGGGAAAAATTTTATCATACGTATTATTAATGATGTAAAAGATAATCGCGAATGGACCATGAACTTACCGCAAGACCAATACGCAACACCAGTCTGGGCTATGGATGTCGCTGGGGCAGCTGTCCTATTAGCAGAGGATAAAAAATCGGGTATTTATCATATCGGTAGCACCGATTTTATGAATCGGGTTCAATTGGCACACAAGGTTCTTAGTTATTTGCCAAATCATAAATGCACTGTTATTGGTAAGAACACAAATGAACTCGGTCAGGCAGCAGCCAGACCATTAATGAGCGGGCACATTTCTGAAAAATTCTTGTCCGAGTATCCGGATTATAGATTTTCAAATGTAGACGATTATATGAGGTATAAAACCTCATGATCTAAATCATGCTATTATATGTGATCGTGCTTGCTACTCAGGGGTTATGGCCAGCCACCCAGGCTTAGTTAAAGTAGATAGTATTGAAATTCCCAGTTGGATAAGTACGTCAATTAACCTCTGAATTACAAATGGTTAGATCAATAATACCTTAGTCTCTTGTCACCGTAAAGTGGTGATACAAGAATTCGCCGTACTCATGGTGTTAATTTTCTCTTGAGAACTACTTTCGGCCAATTATAAACATCATTTTGCTGTTTTTTTTGATTTCAAATGGCCCATTTTTTCCTGTGAAATGATGAAATCTTCACGCTAAATCAAAAAAAATTTCTTGAACTCATCCCATTAGATTGTTCGCATTTAACTAATAAACAACTGGTTATGCGAAAACTGATATTATTCATGAAATTTATGATATATATCATTTTCTCAGTCATGTTTATAGGGGAAATTTGTTCTAACAAACAATAGTTAGATATCAATTTTAATCAAATAAATATGAAACGAGCTAAGTCCTTAAATGCTTTTATGCGAGTTGCAATTATAGTATCGGCTCTTATGTTAAGCACCACCGTTTTCTCACAGGATGATGGTGATAGTGTTACAACAGAGAATGACACTGCAGTAGTTGAAAACACTGATGAAACCACAAATGAAACAGCGGTAGTCGCGGATGAAACGGCAACTGTAGAAGAGACCGTAATTCTAATTCCAGATGCTGAAAATGGCAAGGCACTATTTCAAGGTGAAGAGCGATTTGCTGAAGGCGGCCCTGCTTGTGTTACCTGTCATAATGTGAATGCTGAAGGTGTAATTCCTGGTGGGTTATTTGCAAAGGATTTGACAGATGTTTATGAACGACTCGGAGACGGTTTAATCGGATGGTTAATGGCTCCTCCTTTTCCTGCCATGGCATCATCTTATACCGATAACCCATTAACCGAACAAGAAAGGGTTGATTTAACAGCATTTTTTAAAGAAACGCTTGAAAATAAAAATGACAGTGAAGCAGCAACAGTAGCTAATGGTAACGAGCTGTTTTATTTCGGAGGTGGTTTCGGTCTGTTGGTCATTTTAGGATTGATACAGATACTCTGGATGAAAAGAAAAAGAAGAATGACGAAACAAGCAATTTTCAAAAGGCAAAGTAAGGCCTGGGACGCAAAATTTTAATTCAATACGAACATTAATATACAACAATTATGAGTTGGATCGAAGATATAATATCACCTAAAACCCGTAAATGGGAAGAGTTCTACCGCAACAGATGGCAGTATGACAAAGTTGTCAGAAGTACTCATGGTGTAAACTGTACTGGTGGATGTTCATGGGCAATTCACGTAAAAGATGGTATTGTCGTATGGGAACTACAACAACTTGACTATCCTCAGTTCAACAAAGAGGTTCCTCCGTATGAGCCTAGAGGATGTCAAAGAGGGATTTCTTATTCCTGGTATTTATATAGCCCGATTAGGGTGAAGTACCCAATTGTAAGAGGAGCTTTGATAGACCTTTTTAGAGAGGAAAAAGAAAAAGCAGGAGGAGATCCGGTTCAGGCATGGGCTAACTTACAAGCAAGTCCAAACAACAGAAAGAGATATCAAAATGCAAGAGGTAAAGGTGGATTTAGAAGAGTTCACTGGGATGAGATAACTGAGCTAATTGCAGCTTCAAATATCTATACCATTCAAAAATATGGGCCAGATAGGTTGATTGGTTTCTCACCGATTCCGGCTATGAGTATGTTAAGTTATGCTTCAGGAGCTCGATACCTTCAATTAATGGGAGGTGTTAACCTGAGTTTCTATGACTGGTATTGTGACTTACCGAATGCATTCCCTGAAATTTGGGGAGAACAAACGGATGTTTGTGAATCTGCTGACTGGTACAAATCCAAGTTCATTGTATCCATGGGTGCTAACCTGGGGATGACAAGAACACCAGATATTCACTTCTTCTCTGAGGCAAGACACAACGGAACCAAAACAGTGGTTATGTCACCTGACTTTAGTATGGTGGCTAAACATGCTGATCAGTGGATTCCTGTTCACCAGGGATCAGACGGTGCGTTCTGGATGGCGGTCACACATGTAATTCTTAAAGAGTTCCACGTTGACAGACAAGTGCCTTACTTCATGGACTACGTGAAAAGGTTTACAGATTGTCCTTTCCTTATCAAATTAAATAAAGAAGGAGATAAATACCTACCAGGAAGAATGGTTCGTGCCAATGAGGTGTCTCAGTTTAAAGATGCTGAAAACGGTGACTGGAAATTTTTGAATTTTGATTCGAAAAGTGGTGGCCTTGTATCTCCAATGGGAACATCAGGATACAGATGGCAGGATGAAAAAGGTAAATGGAACCTGAATTTCAAAGATGGTGAATCAGGTAACGAGTACGATCCGGAGTTGACGCTAATTGATTCGAAAGAAGATGTTCTTCAGGTTGAATTTACAGAGTACGGATTGGATCAAAAAGTGATGAGAGGAGTTCCGGTAAAATATATCACCACAAATGATGGTGAAAAGATTCCGGTAACAACTATCTATGATGTAACAATGGCACAGTATGGTGTTGGCAGAGGACTGGAAGGTGCTTATCCAACTTCGTATGATGATAAAGACCAGGCGTACACACCTGCATGGCAAGAAATATTTACGGGAATTGGTCGTAAAGAAGTGATTCAGTTAGCGCGTGAATGGGCAAGTACAGCTGAATCAACAGAAGGTGCTTGTATGGTGATTGTAGGAGCCGCCATTAACCACTGGTTCCATAACAATTTAATGTATCGTTCTGCGATCATGGCCCAAATGCTTACCGGATGTAACGGTAAAAATGGTGGTGGAATGAACCACTATGTTGGTCAGGAGAAACTGGCACCAATGGATTCGTGGTCAACCATTATGAGTTCTAAAGATTGGGGTACAGCTCCAAGACTACAACAAGGACCAATTTGGCACTACATTAATTCAAGCCAGTGGAGATACGACGGTAACCAGAAATACTACAACAGCTCGCCAGATAATAAATTAGCTAATCTGCACTCTGCAGACTGGTGTGTGAAGGCAGTTAGGAATGGTTGGATGCCGTACTATCCTCAGTACAACAAAAGCAATTTTGATATTATAAAAGATGCAGAAGCTGCTGGTTGTTCTACGGATGATGAAAAGAGAGAATATATTGTAAATCAACTTAAATCAGGTGATTTGAAACACTCAGTTGTTCAACCTGATGAAGAAATAAACTTCCCAAGAGTTTGGTTTATCTGGAGAGGGAATGCCATTGGTACTTCAGCAAAAGGGCATGAATACTTCCTGGATCACTATCTGGGAACGCATACCAACAAAATTGCAGATGAAGTAGCTGGAGACATTGTTGAAGATATCGAATTTAAGAAAGAAGGTGCCAGAGGTAAAATGGACCTGGTGATTGATATCAACTTTAGAATGGATACTTCAGCCTTGTATTCTGACATTGTTTTACCAACAGCTTCATGGTACGAGAAAGCGGATATCAACTCAACCGATATGCACTCTTTCATCCACCCACTTTCAGAGGCGATTCCTCCGGTGTGGGAAGCTAAAACTGACTGGCAAATTTTCCAGGGACTTGCAAAGAAAGTTCAGGAAATGGCGCCTAAATATCTTCCGAATGTGATGAAAGATGTGGTGAATCAACCACTATCGCACGATTCAAAAGATGAGATCAGTCAACCGGAATTGAAAGATTGGTACAAAGGAGAGTGTGAAGCAATTCCTGGTAAAACAATGCATAAGATTGTTTTCAAAGAGAGAGATTATACGAAGATCTATGATAAGTTTATTTCTCTTGGAAAAGGTGTTGCAGAAAATGGACTGGGAGCGCACGGAAATCACTACATGTGTGAAGATGTTTACGAAGAGATGTTGGCGCACAGACAACACATTCAAAAATGGGATGATGGTACAGAGTATCCTTCTTTGAAAGATGATACGGAAGCAATCAACGCCATTTTAAAACTATCCACCTTAACCAATGGTACACTTGCTGACAGATGTTACAAAAACATGTCAGAGAAGATTGGTGTGAAGGAAATAGCTGAGCTGGGAGAACCGTATTTGGAGGTGAATATTGAGTACCGCGATTTACAGGCACAACCCAAAAGGTATAATTCCTCACCTCTTTGGTCAGGGTTAATGCATGAGGGAAGAACCTACGCGGCCTACACCTACAATGTAGACATGTTTGTGCCATGGCGAACCCTAACCGGACGTCAGCACTTTTACCTGGATCATGACGCTTATATAGCATTTGGTGAACACCTGTCAACGTATAAGCCATCTCCAACTCCGGAAGCGTACGGAGATTTGAGAAAAACAGTGAATGACGGTAAAGCAAAAATGTTGAACTGTCTTACACCTCACGGTAAATGGCACATCCACTCAACTTATGGTGATACCCTGCGAATGTTAACCTTATCAAGGGGTAACGAACCATGCTGGATGAGTGAAAAAGATGCAGAAGAACTCGGAATTAAAGACAACGATCACGTTGAGGTATATAATGACCATGGTGTGTACGTAGCACGAGCTTGTGTGAGTGCACGAATTCCGAAAGGAGTATGTATCGTGTATCACGCTGTAGAAAGAACCTACAACATACCGAAGTCTCAAATTAGACGAGGTAAAAATGGAGAGCCAAGACGAGGAGGAATGAATAACTCATTTACCCGGGTTCACCTTAAACCGAATCTAATGTGTGGTGGTTACGGACAGTTTACATACCACTTCAATTATTGGGGACCTGTAGGGGTGAATAGAGATACTCACGTATTGGTGAGAAAAATGGACAAAGTAGAATACTAATTAGTACAGATTAAATCAAAGATTATGGATATTAGGGCACAAGTTTCAATGGTTTTTCATCTCGATAAGTGTATCGGATGTCATACCTGCTCGGTCGCATGTAAAAACGTTTGGACGGACAGAAGAGGTGCGGAATACATGTGGTGGAATAACGTAGAAACAAAACCGGGAACTGGTTATCCTACCAAGTGGGAAGATCAGGATATTTACAAAGGTGGATGGGAGAAAAAAGGCGACAAGCTGGTGCTGAAAGGTGCTGGTAAATTAAAAGGCCTGAAGAACATCTTTCACAACCCAAATATGCCAGTGTTGGAAGATTATTACCACCCATGGTGTTATAAATACAGTGATCTTTTCACTGCACCTGAAGGAAATGATCAGCCAATCGGTAGGGCAGTGTCACTGATCACTGGTGAACCAATTGATATTAAATCAGGACCCAACTGGGATGATGATTTAGGTGGATCACCTGACTACGCAAGAAATGATGTCAACTTTAAAGACCTGACAGGTTCAGAGCAAGAAGCTATGTTCCAGTTAGAGAAAATGACGTTGCACTATTTACCGCGTATTTGTAATCACTGTCTAAACCCTGCTTGTGTTGCTTCATGCCCGTCCGGAGCTTTGTACAAGAGAGGTGAAGATGGAGTTGTACTAATTAATCAGGAGAGATGTAGAGCCTGGAGAATGTGTGTGACAGCTTGCCCGTATAAAAAATCATACTACAACTGGCATACCGGTAAATCTGAAAAATGTATCCTGTGCTATCCAAGATTGGAGTCTGGACAAGCACCGGCTTGTATGCACTCTTGTGTAGGCCGAATCAGATACCTGGGTGTAATGCTATATGATGCTTCTAAAATTCATGAAGTAGCTAACGCTTCGGATAATGATTTACTACAAAGCCAGTTGGATATTTATGTTGATCCTACCAATCCAAAAGTGATTGAAGCGGCTAGAAAAAATGGAATTCATGATTCTACGATTAAAGCTGCCCAGGATTCACCAGTATATAAGTTTGTGAAAAAATGGGGAATAGCATTACCGCTTCACCCTGAGTTCAGAACACTACCTAACTTGTTTTATGTACCGCCAATGCTACCGGCAATGGCACAGGTTGACGAGAACTCAAACTATCAAACTGCTTCTACTGACTTGTTCCCTAAAGTGGATCAAAACAGGGTGCCGGTGAAGTATCTAGCATCTCTATTCTCAAATGGAGACACACAGGTAATCACGGAAGTGTACCAAAAATTGTTGAGTGTTAAATATCACAGAAGAAACGAAACAGTGGGAGACTTGTCTAAAGATGAAGTTGCTGAGCTTATGGCGAATGCTAAAGTTGATAAGGATACAGCAAACGCAATTTTCCGTTTGACATCTCTGGCCACTTTTGAAGAGCGCTTTGTGATTCCTCCGGCACACCGTGAAGAATCAATTGAAATGCTAGAAGCAACAGCTGATGCCAAAGGTGAAACAGGGTTTGGATTTAAAGAAAAACCAGCCAGAGGCGTATAGGCGTTAATTTGAAACTAATATGAATAAACAAAATCAATATAACCTGCTGGCCAACTTGTTCCGCTATCCTCAAGAAGGATATGTTGAACAGGTGAATGAGTGCGCATCTTACTTAAAGGAGCACTATCCGGGAGTTTATCAACAGGTTCTTCCATTTGTTGAGGTGATTAACACCATGAGCTTAATTGAGATAGAAGAACTATTTGGTAAGACATTTCATATTCAGGCAATATGCTATTTGGATCTGGGATATGTGCTATTTGCTGAGGACTATAAGAGAGGGGAGTTTTTGGTGCAAATGAAAAATGAGCAACGCAAGGTGAATAATGATTGTGGTGTCGAGTTAGCGGATAATTTACCTAATGCGTTGACATTGCTTCCTCTGATTGAAGATGAGGCCTTTAAAGAAGAGCTTGTGGTCAGAATGTACATACCTGCTCTTGAAATGATGGTGAAAGAGTTTGACACCGCAAGAATGCAACTAAAAGATAAAGTACGCAAAAAGAAACAAAAGGTGGTGATTCAGGAAAATCTACAAAACAGAAATATCTACAAGTATGCTATTGAAGCAACCTTGAGTGTTCTGCAGATAGATTTTCAGGTAAGTGAGTTCGAAGGAAAAGAGATTAATGCAGATCCTTTGAGTTCGTTCTTGCCGAATTGCGAAGGGTCATGTGTAGAATCGAAACCATCAGATAAAAAATAATCGCATGAGCAGTTGTAAAATAAATAAAAAAGTGAACGTTATGTCTAGTTATAAATTCCGATCAATTGTAAATAAACGATTCTATTCGTTTTTGGTATTGACCATTTCGTGTTTTTTCATCTCTAATAGCACTAATGCGCAGTCAGGTGAAGAACTGTTTAAAACATACTGTAATTCATGTCACCTTTTATCTTCTACGGAATCAACCGGACCGGGATTGGCAGGAATCACTGAAAAAAGATCCAAAGAATGGCTCGTTTCATGGATTACTAATTCAACTGAATTAATTAATTCTGGAGACCCGGATGCCGTACAGGTTTATGAGGACTACAATAAAATGATGATGCCTCCTTTTACCCAGTTATCAGAAGCTGAGGTTGTAAGCATCATTGATTATTTAGAAGTTGCTGCACCAGCAGATGCAGGAGGAGGAGAAGCGACAGCTACAACTGCAACAGCTGCTGAGGCAGATGAACCATTGTTAACGGAAGGGGAAAAAACGGCGATCAAATGGACAATATTGATCATGGCGGTTATCCTGTTCTTCGTATTCAGAATGATCAGAAATACGAAAAAACGATTAATGGAACTTGGTATAGCTCCTGAAGCTCATGCTACAAGGAATTATGTGGTGCTTTTTGCTGGAATCCTTGGGATTATGGTGGGGCTGTTTTATTTGTTATCGATCGGATTACAGAATAATACAGGGCAATTAAATGGAATTATGTTTGCCGTATTCCCTTATGTTGCCTTCGCTATTTTCATCATTGGGTCTATTTACCGATATACCAAGAACGGATTTAAAGTATCCTCATTGTCAACTCAATTTCTTGAGGGTAAAAAGTTGTTCTGGGGATCACAACCATTTCACTGGGGACTTATCATCTTGTTCTTTGGTCACTTAATAGCCTTCTTGTTCCCGTCAACCTTAATAGCATTTAATGGACATCCAGTACGATTGTTAATCCTTGAAATCAGTTCATTTGCATTTGGGTTAGCCGCTTTACTGGGATTAATACTATTAATAAAAAGAAGATTGACCACACGAAGCTTGCAAGTTGTGGCTAACCGAATGGATATGATGGTATACACTGTACTTATGATTCAGATCGTATCCGGATTAAGTGTTGCCTTCTTTGTAAGATGGGGTTCAACCTGGTTTGCCAGTGTCCTTACGCCTTATTTGAGATCGATATTTTCATTTAACCCAGACATTGAAGCGATTTCAGTTGCACCTATGTGGGTACAGATTCACGTTGTCTCGGCATTCTTAATCATAGCCATAATCCCGTTCAGCAGGTTTATGCACTTTTTGGTTGCTCCTATTGATTATCTATGGAGAAAATACCAGGTGGTTATTTGGAACTGGGATAGAAAAGCCATGAGACACACTAGCAGACATAACATAGGGAAAAGACCAAGGAATCATTAATATTCCTGGTATTCTTATCATCTGAACTGCTCTACTCTGGTAGGGCAGTTTTTTCTTTAAATGGTTTGCAACTTATTCTAATAGGAATAGAATATCTTTGACTCTTAAGTTCAACTGGAAATGCGTCAAATTGTTTACTCAATACTAGCTGTTTTTGTACTTATTGGATGTAGTAATAAGTCAAAACTTGTTGTCGCTACTTCTGCCAATATGCAGTTCGCTGTTGAGGAAATCCAGGATAAATTTGAGAAAGAAGAAGGAATTGCAATTGATCTGATTATTGGATCGTCCGGGAAACTTTCTGCGCAAATTGAGCAGGGTGCACCGTATGATGTATTTATTTCTGCAAATACGAAATACCCGCAATACTTGTTTGATAAAAACCTCACGGAGGACGAACCAAAAGTATACGCTCATGGGAGATTGGTTCTGTGGACCTGCAAAAACTTTATTCCCAGTTTGGATTCCCTGACATCAGGTGCTATTGAAAAAATTGCAATTGCCAACCCAAAACATGCGCCTTACGGAGAAGCCGCAGTGAGTGTGCTGAAAAATGAAGGGATCTATGATGCTGTACTGCCCAAGCTGGTATACGCCGAAAGCATTTCGCAATGTAATCACCTGATTACGACAAAGGCTGTAGATGTTGGTTTTACATCTTATTCTACCATTAGTAGTGAAAAGATGAAAAATACGGGTAACTGGATAGCTGTGGATAATACTGATCATGACCCCATTGAACAAGCGGCTGTGATCATTAAAAACTCGGATAAAAAAGAAGCTGCCAGAAAGTTCTACGAATTTTTATTTTCCGATCCGGCTATAGATATCTTACAAAATTATGGATATTTAATCCCAGGTCATGAATAAACTTAAAGCAACCGTATCAAGTGTAAAATCAAATCATGGAATTTCAGTTGTTCAGCTAGAAGTTTCCGGAAATTTGATAAAAGCCCTGATCGTCAACACAGAAAATGAGGCATTTAAGGTAAAAGCTGATGAGGAAGTTCATGTGTTATTCAAAGAAACTGAAGTTGTACTGGCTAAAGAAGAATCGGTAAAAGTTGGTATATCTAACAAGTTGGAATGTACCGTAAAACGCATAGAAATTGGAGAGATACTTTCTCAGGTAGAAATGGACTGCCAGGGAGGTATGATCAAAGCAGTATTACTGACGGAATTAGTACAGGAACTAGATGTTAAACAAGGAGATAACGTTTGGGCCCTGATCAAGTCGAATGAAATAATAATTTCTACATAATGGAATGGGGACCGGTAAAATTGACGTTGCTGCTGGCTGTTGTTACAACAGTCATCCTATTCGTCATATCCATCCCACTAGCCTACTGGTTGTCTTATTCCAGAGCCAAATACAAAGGTGTCATAGAGTCAATTGTGAGTTTACCTTTAGTGCTCCCACCGACGGTACTGGGTTTTTATTTGTTGATAGCCTTCAGTCCTGAAAGTTGGTTCGGATCATTTTTAAATGATTATTTAGGAATTCGTTTGGTGTTTTCCTTTCCGGGATTGGTTATTGGATCTGTAATTTACAGCTTGCCGTTCATGGTGCAGCCTTTACAGTCAGGGTTTTCTGGGGTGCCCAGATCATATAGGGAGGCATCAAGTCTAATGGGGAAGTCGAAATGGACGACCATAGCAAAGGTGATTTTACCGAATATGAAAAGCTCACTGATCACAGGAATCGTGTTAACTTTTGCGCATACCATTGGAGAATTCGGTGTGGTATTAATGATAGGCGGAAACATACCCGATCAAACCAAAGTGATGTCTATCGCCATTTATGATGAAGTGGAATCACTGAATTATGGTGCCGCGCACTTGTATTCACTGGCATTGTTAATAGTTATGTTCCTCATCTTACTGATAGTTAATTTGAGAAAAAATAAATCATCCAATCTGTTAAATTGATTTCAATTAGTATAAATAAAAAGTTGGTTTCGAACGGAAACACGTTCAATCTTGAGTTGGATTTTGAGGCAAGATCTGCTCAGGTTGTTACTGTTTATGGTCCTTCAGGATCAGGAAAAACTACATTTTTCAGATTGTTGGCTGGTTTGGAAAAACCGGACAATGGAAAAATAGTAATGGGTGATACGGTTTGGTTTGATGCTGTACAAAAAATTGACTTGTCCCCTCAAAAGCGATCCATTGGTTATGTTTTTCAGGATTATGCACTCTTCCCTAATATGAGCATCAGGGAAAATCTGGAATTTGGTCTTCCGAAAGGAGCTTCAAAGCAAATTATTGAGGAACTGATTGATATCGTTGAATTAGGGGAGCTACTGGAAAGAAAGCCAGCAACGTTATCCGGAGGTCAAAAGCAACGAGTGGCATTGGCCAGAGCTCTGGTTCAACAGCCAAAGGTTTTATTATTGGATGAACCTTTTTCTTCCCTGGATGATCAAATCAGGTTTAAGTTACTCAAGTACCTGATAAAGGTGCATCAAAAGTATCAGTTCACTGTATTTATGGTTTCACATCAACTTTCAGAGATATTGTATGTATCCGAACAGGTGATGTGCCTTGACAATGGAATAATAACCAAAAGAGGGGATGTCAGAACGGTGTTTTTCAATGAAAATATCAGCAGTAAAATGAACCTGGTAGGGGAAGTTGTTTCCATCACAAAAGCTGATATTGTCTATCGCCTGGATGTACTGTCGCAAAATAGTCTGTTTTCAGTAATTGTTACAGAAGATGATGTTCGGGATCTATCAATTGGCGATAAGATTATGCTGACATCAAAAGCGTTTAACCCGGTTGTCATACGATTAGAAAAATAGGCCTGCCGCCATCCTGACTGCAGACCTATTAGGCTCAGAATTAGCCACATTTGGTATGACCACAACTTTTACACTTCAGACATCCCTCTTCATAAACTATTCCTTCTTCATCTCCACATTCGGAGCAGGTGTGATCAACGGCTTTAGTTCCGTCTTTAATATATTGTTTCAAGGCTCTGGCAACACCTGCTTTCCAGGTATTGATGTTGTCGTGATGAAGGTCAAGATTAGTTACCAGATCCACTACATACGGCAAAGGCATTCCGTGGCGTAAAACACCGGAGATGAGTTTCGCATAGTTCCAGCATTCTTTCTCAAATGACCGTGAAAGTCCTTCAATAGTCACTTTGTATTGGTCTTTGTCGCAATATTGGAAATCGTAACGGGATCTGCCGTTTTCAGTCTTACTTTTGATCACTTTACCTTTCGTTACCCAGGTTGGAAGATAGAATGAGTCTTCTGCACGTCCTGTAAAAATTTCATAGGGATGATCATCAATTAACCCAATAACAGCAATCCATTTTTCATTGTGGTTTTTAAATCTTAGTACATCTGCCTCCAGCACTTTAGGTCGTTTCGGTGGTGTACTTTCAACAATGCCTGTTTTCTCTTCTTTATCGTCATTGGAAATTAACACTCCATCTCTTGAACCATCTCTGTAAACAGTGATACCCTTAAGGCCCTTTAACCACGCTTCCATGTATATCTCACCGATTCGTTCTACAGAGACATCACTTGGTAAATTAATGGTAGAGCTGATGGAATGTGTCACATATTTTTGTGTTACAGCTTGTAATTCAATTCTCTTTTTCCAATTAATTTCCGGTGCTGTTGATCCCGCATAGGGACTTTGGGTAATGTCTTCATTTTTTGTAATTCGCATCCACTCCTTAAGTTTACCGTGGTAAACATCAAATTCCTGCCATTTATCGCCCATTTCATCTACGAAATCTATTTTGGCAGTTTGGTCATCTACATTTACTTTTCTACGCCGTTTGTATGACATCATAAATACTGGCTCTATGCCGGAAGATGTTTGCGCCAACATACTCAAACTACCCGTAGGAGCAACTGTGCTGATAGAAATATTTCTTCTTCCATATTCCATCATTCGGTTATAAACCTCCGGTAATTCTTTTCGCATCATCTGAACAAATTCTGAGGAATTGTCAATGACGGCATCAAAGCCTTCAAAACTTCCGCGTTGAATAGAAAGATCCACTGAGCTGTCAAACTCAGCCCGGCATTTTTCTTTCATAATTTTTTCAACCGTTTCAACAGCATCATCTGAATCAAAAGCCAATCCCATTGCGGCAATTGTATCTGCCAAAGCTGTAAATCCTAATCCGGTTCGTCTACCTCTTCTACCGGTATCTGAAAGCAATTTCCAGGTTTCCAATTCAACAGATTTAATATTATTTGGTTCCGGATCACTCTCTACTTTCGCAATAATTCTGTCGATTGCTTCAAGCTCAAGGTCCACCAGGTCATCCATAAGTCGTTGTGATTCATAAGTAACCTCATAAAACTTCTTAAAGTCAAAACGGGCTTTTTTGGTAAATGGATTTTTGACAAAATTGTACAGGTTGATGGCAATAAGTCTGCAGCTATCTCCTCCTTGCATGGCAATTTCCGAGCATGGGTTGGTAGAGGTATTTTTGAATCCCGGATAGATGGATGAAGTTGAGTAATAGTGTTGTTTATCCCAAAAAATCAGTCCAGGTTCTGCGGTGTTGTGCGCACACTGAATAATGGTGTCCCACAACTCCTTGGCACGAATTGTTTTCTGCATTTGCGGTTCGTCAGAATTAATGGGCCATTTTTGAGTGAATTCCGTGTCATTTTTAACCGCAGTCAAAAACTCATCCGATAATCGGATGGAAATGTTTGCTCCGGTAACTTTCTTCAGATCTTGTTTACTCAATATGAAGTTTTCAACGTCCGGGTGCGCAATGTCTATAGTTAACATGAGCGCTCCTCTTCTTCCATTTTGAGCTACTTCTCTTGTGGTATTTGAAAATCGCTCCATAAATGAAACCACTCCGGAAGTAGTTCCAGCCGCGTTAGATACTTTCATGTTTTCAGGTCGAAGTTCAGATAGGTCTATTCCAACTCCACATCTCCTTTTAAACAATTGTGCCAACTGTTGATCTGTTTTGAAGATCCCGCCATAAGAATCATAGATTTCAGGCATCACAACACAATTAGAAAGTGATGCCAGGACGTATGGATTTCCAAGGCCTGACATCACGCTTCCTTGCGGTATAACATATTTAAATCCATCAAAGAGATCAACAATTTTTTCCGTGGTAAGTTGCTTTCGGTTTTGTCCGTATTTGGATAAACTTTCCAGATTATAGCTCGGTTCTTCTAAGGCATACATTCCTTCAATTCGAGCAAATTCTTTTGCCATTCTGAGGTGCATATCACGCGGTGTCTTTTCTACAAATTCACCGTTCTTATTTTTCATGGCGTACTTATTCATCCATGTTGTAGCGGCCAATTCATCACCACCAAAATACGCCATACAGTCTTTTAGCACCTGGTCATATTCGTACACTTTTTGTTTCTCAGAGCTTACTACCTTTTCTTTGATCAATTCCATATCTTATTTGATTTTGCTCAACAAAGTGTTGAGTGGTTTGTTGTTTTTAAAAGTGAGAGTTTCCTCTTCCAGTAGGAATATGTTCCTTCAGTGAATCATATTTATGCTGGAAAATTTGAGAGGTAATTCCCAAACCAAATAAGGTTATTATTTCGTCTTTTTTTTACATAATTTTTTGAAGTTCTACACATTTGGATATGGAATCATTGAACCACATGATCTAGATCATATAAGGGGTTTTTAGTGTCCAGAAAAAAGTGAATTAAGCAGGCTGATTTTTATCATATAATTTTAGTTGTGATAGCACTACTTTTGAGCTTTCAAAGATGAAGGCTTTAGCAGAATATACACGCAGTCAAAAACTAGTCTATCGCTGGCTGATAACCGGTTGCGTGATGATTATGCTCATTGTTGTAATTGGTGGAGTGACACGTCTTACACAGTCAGGACTTTCTATGGTAAAATGGGAACCAATAGTAGGTACTTTACCACCTTTATCTAACCAAGAATGGACGGAAGCTTTTGACTTATATAAAGCATCACCAGAGTTTGAACACTACAATTCAAACTTTACACTTGCCGATTTTAAAAAGATCTTTTTTTGGGAATACTTGCACCGACTTATAGCGCGGCTAATAGGTCTTGTATTTATCGTTCCATGTATCTTTTTTTGGGTCAAGGGATACTTTAATACTGAGATGAAGAAAAAGGTAGTGATCATCTTCGTGCTTGGCGTTATGCAAGCAATTATTGGGTGGTTTATGGTAAAAAGTGGACTGGTTGATGAACCTCACGTGAGTCATTACCGGTTAGCAACTCATTTAATCACGGCATTAACACTTATAATTTATATTTTTTGGGTGGCTTTATCACTTAAGTATGGCAAGAGTGAATTTAAATCCCGGGCAGGGTTCTATTTGAAATTATTTATAGCTGTTGTATTTATTCAGTTGATCTATGGTGCTTTTGTTGCTGGATTAAAAGCGGGATTATATTATAATACCTTTCCCAAAATGGGTGAAAACTGGATTCCAGCCGGTTCAAGCTTAATTATTAAAAAAGAAGGTGGACTTGCGTTGATGGAAAATCCCGTGTTGGTTCAATTTATCCATAGAATACTCGCTTTTTTACTGCTTATACTGCTCGGCGTGTTTTGGATCAGGAAAAATTATGTTTCGTTCCTACATCAGAAACGGGCCTTGTACGGTTTAACAATTGCCGTTATTCTGCAGATTACTCTTGGTATTGTGACATTATTATATAGGGTTCCTGTTACCTTGGGTGTATTACATCAATTTGTAGGAATGCTAGTATTGTTAAGTGCTTTTTATTTCTTGTTTACGTTGGGGAAAAGAACCGTTCCTCAAGGTCAATATTAAAGTATCCGCCACAATTTTCAGTACGATTTTGTGAGAACGTTACAATCAGGTAGGCAACAGCTATCATATTCCTCAGCTCACATAATTGAGGTGAAATTTTCTCTTTTTTATATAGGTTTTCAGTTTCCAGGTAAAGTATTTTAAGCCTGTTAAGTGCTCTTACCAGTCGTTCATTGGAGCGTACAATTCCGACATAGTTTTGCATAATTTCATTTAATTCATCCCGATTATGCGTTATCAGTACATGCTCTTCCTGGCGGGTTGTACCTTTTGAATCCCAGTCAGGAATGTAGATGTTACCATTAATTCCGTTGATTAGTTCAGTAGAACGTTGTGCAGCTTTTTCGGCAAAGACAAAGGCTTCCAATAATGAATTTGACGCCAATCTGTTCGCGCCATGAAGTCCGGTTCTTGAACATTCTCCACAGGCAAATAAGTTGTTAATACTTGTTTGACCGTTGCGGTCCACCGCAATTCCACCGCATACGTAATGAGCGGCTGGAGCAACGGGTATGAACTGTGTGTGTATGTCAATGCCAATTTCCAGGCATTTGTTCCGAATATTGGGAAAGTGTTGGGCAAATGCATTCTGATCAATATGTGTACAATCCAGGTAAACGAATTTTTCACCTCTTTTTTTTAGTTCGGTATCAATGGCTCTTGCCACGATATCCCTTGGAGCAAGATTACCTCTGGGGTCATAACTTTCGGCAAAGGATTTGCCATCCTGGGTTCGTAGAATTCCTCCAGCACCTCTGACCGCTTCAGAAATTAAGAAAGAAGGTGTTTCCTGAGGGTTGTATAAGGCGGTGGGATGAAATTGTATGAATTCAAGATCCAGAATTTTCGCTTTCGCTCTGTACGCCATTGCAATCCCATCTCCAGTTGCAACACGTGGATTAGTGGTATGCTTATAAATTTGCCCTATTCCTCCGGTTGCCAGTACGGTGATTTTAGACTTAATGGTAATGATGTTGCCATCTTCTTCATTTAATGCGTAAACACCGTAACATGTGGTGGTGGCATCACTTGGCTGATCTTTTAGGTGATGCTCTGTGATCAGGTCAATAACAAAGTGATTACCCAGAAATTCCACATTCTTTAGCTGATTCATTTTAGCAACCAAAGCCCGGCTAATTTCTGCTCCGGTAATGTCTTTGTAATGTACCACTCTGTGTTTCGAATGTCCTCCTTCTTTACCAAGGTCAAAATCACCTTTGTGATCTTTGTCAAAGTGTACGCCCCAATTTACGAGATCATTGAGGCAACGGGGTCCCTCTTTAATTACCATTCTCACGATCTCTTCATTACACAATCCGTCTCCTGCAATTAAGGTGTCCTCTACGTGTTTTTCAAAAGAGTCGTTTTTTTGTTGCACTATGGCAACACCACCTTGTGCCAGTGAAGTATTCGAATCTTCGTACCCCCCTTTGTTAACCACCAAAACCTTCTTATCGGGAAACTTTTCTGCTACTTTGATGACGTATGTCAAACCTGCTATACCGGAACCAATCACTAAAAAATCAACAGTCATCTTTATTAGGATAATTCCAACATTCGTTTTATTGGGATCGCGGCCTTTTTTATAAGCTCAGGATCCAGTATGATTTCAGGAGCTTCATTCTGCAAACAATCGTAAAGCTTCTGCATGGTGTTTACTTTCATATAACCACATTCACTGCAAGCACAGGTATTATCTTCTTTTGCAGGTGCCGGGATTAATTTTTTTTGAGGAACTGCTTGTTGCATTTTGTGTAATATTCCTGCTTCTGTGGCAACAATAAATTCATCATTTGAATCCTGTTTTACATGATTAAGAAGGGCCGCTGTGGATCCGATAAATTTGGCAACATCTAAAATGTGTTCTTCAGATTCTGGATGAGCAATAATACTTGCGCCGGGATGTTCCTTATGTAATTCAAGTAATTTTTCAATTGAAAACGCAGTGTGAATAACACACTCTCCATCCCACAAGAGCATTTTTCGTCCTGTTTGCTTCATTATGTATTTACCAAGGTTTTGATCGGGTGCAAATATGATCGGTTTGTCTTTTGGAACAGAATTGACAATCTTCAAGGCGTTTGAAGAAGTGCAAACAATATCGCTCAACGCTTTTACTTCCGCCGAACAGTTTACGTATGTGATAACTACATGATCCGGATGTGCCTGGATGAATTTCTCAAATGCATCAGGAGGGCAAGATGAGGCAAGTGAGCATCCAGCTTCTAAATCGGGTAACAGTACCTTTTTATCTGGATTTAAAATTTTTGCTGTTTCTGCCATGAAATGAACACCTGCAAAAACGATTATTTCAGCATTAACTTTAGTTGCCTCCTGTGATAATCCCAGGCTGTCACCAACATAATCGGCTATGTCTTGTATATCCGGAGTTTGGTAATAATGCGCTAGAATTACCGCATTTTTCTCTCGCTTTAGTTGACGAATTTTTTCAGCTAGATTGTTCATTTTTCAATTCTAAATCGGGCATCAACCACAACAATATCATCCTTTCTACCCATCAGTGGATTGAGATCTATTTCAACTATTTCAGGGGCAACCTCTACAACTGCAGACAATTTCCTAATGACATCTACCATTAGCCTTTCACTTACTGGATCCATGCCGCGAACACCTTTAAATACGGAGTATCCCCTCAATTTTCTCAGCATTCCGTATGCTTCGGCAGTATTTACCGGAGTAAGGGAGATTGAAACATCATTAAGGACTTCCACAAACACACCGCCAATACCACACATAATTGTATGACCAAATCCTTTTTCTCGTGTACTCCCGGCAAAAAGTTCCACACCGGATTGCATTGATTGTATCATCACAGCATTGGAATTTTCAATTTTCAGCAAGGCGTGAAAAGAAGAAATGGCCTGGTTTTGATCGACAATTCCTAATACCACCCCGCCAAAGTCGGATTTATGAATGGGCCCAACCGCTTTCATCACAAGAGGATATTCAAATTTTCGCAATTCATTGATAAGTTGTTCTTCGGTATCTACAATGCTTTCTTGCGTTCGAACAATTCCAGCAGCATCTAGCAACTGACCCACTTTTTGGGGTGGAAGGAATCCATTTTCTGATTGACCTATAATTGCTTTTATTCTTTCAACATCTATTTTCTCCTGATTCTCTGAGCGATCAGTCGGTTTTGAAGTGTGGTATACGTGGGATAAGGATTTCCCAAGAACAACTTCATCCGGGAAGTTGACGTTCCCCTGTGCCATAAATACCTTAATTTCTTCTTGTGCATTAATTAATGAAGGAAGTACCGGATAAATAGGCTTGGAGCAAATATCCATCTTAACACTAAGGACATTGTAGACGTTCTCAACATCAAACAACCCCGGGCTTCCGAATACGACAACCATAGCATCAACGTTGTCAAACTTGTGCTCGCAGTAATCTATGATTATTCCGAGTTGCTCTGCCGTTCCGGTAGCTAAAAAGTCTATTGGATTTGTTACAGAAGAACCACCGTCGAGGTATGTCAAAAGCTTTTCAGCATCCGGGCCTTCAATTTTCGGAACAGATAGTCCTCCGTTAGATAAGGCATCCGCCAACATAACTGCCGAGCCTCCTGCGTGGGTGATGATAGCAATGTTCTTTCCCTGAAGAGGTTTGTAATTAAAAATAGAGGCTGCACTGATTAATTCTTCTCGGCTTGAACAATAGACAATTCCTGCTTTTTCAAACAGGGCTCTGATTAATCTGTCAGAACTTGCCAGGGCTCCAGTATGCGAGGCGGCTGCTCTACTACCCACTTCGGTTGCACCTGATTTTATGGCGGCAATTTTTACCCCTTTATTGATCAGGGATTTGGTATGTTTTAAAAATTTCTGTGGATTTTTTAAGGATTCAATATAGAGCAATTTAATTTTTGAATCTACCTGTTCCTCATAGTTGAGGTCCATGTGTTCCAGTATCTCTTCAATTCCAATTTGTGCTGCATTTCCAACAGAATAGACACTATTAAATTTTAACCCAATGGTCATGCCTGCTTCCATGATAAAAACTGCTGTGGCGCCGGAGGATGAGATAAGGTCACATCCGGTTGCACTTAATTCGGGAATTGGTGTGGTAAATACACCTGTATAATTCTTGTTAAGTACGCCAATACAGTTTGGACCGATAAGACAACCGTCAACTTCCTCTACAACCCTGACCAACTCATTCTCGAGTTGTTTACCTTCTACTCCGGATTCACCAAATCCTGCGGAAAGGATGATGAAGGCCCTGGTTCCTTTTTCGTGAGCGAGTAGTTTAACTGTTTCAAGGCAGTATTGTGAAGGGATTACAATGATGGCCAAATCGGTTTTTGGTAATTCATTTAGGTCCTGATAGCATTGAATTCCCTGAACGACTTTTTGCCTGTGATTTACTACATGTATAGCACCCCCAAAGTTGCCGTCCAATAAATTTTTAACGATTTTACCTCCAGGTTTCCGGATGTCATTGGATCCCCCTACAACAACAATACTTTCAGGGTTAATTAATTGTTTGTTTATCATGGAATCTTTCGATAATTTGGCATTTCTTTCTGTTGTTTCCACAAGTCGAAGTTCATTTACTCAAAGTTCTTGAATATTGATCAGCATTTATATGATGTATATCATTTTTGGTGGCCGCATTCACCACTATTTTTAGCAGGAGATATATTTATGTACAAGGGCAAAGGGAATTTTATAGTTTTAATTGCATTGGTGAGTGTCTTTACCGTCTACAATGCCGTACTATACATGGGGGAAGAGACATCTTCATCTTCTGCACCAAGAATGTCGAAAGAAGCTATCCGGGGTGAACAATTATGGCAAGAAAATAACTGTACGGCTTGTCATCAATTGTATGGTTTGGGTGGATATCTTGGTCCAGACCTGACAAATGTCATATCTGACCCAGCCAAAGGGTCCGATTATGTGAGGACTTTTCTAAATAGCGGTGTAAAATCTATGCCTCAGTTTGATTTTTCGACAGAAGAACAGAATGCAATAATATCTTACCTGGAACACGTAAACGCAACGGGCTATTACCCCAATTATGATTCAGAATTTTCTAAAGACGGTTGGGTAACCATCAAGTATAAATAAGTGAAGCAATGAAATTAAATGTCTCTATTCTATTTTTACTTGCGGGTTTAATTGCCTTATTGATTGCAGGATTTATCGGGATGATCATATCCATTGTGTACATCAACCCAGATTTGCTTAAAGACATTATTCCGTTTAACCGGTTACGACCTATTCATACAACAAGTGCTGTTTCATGGATAGTGCTTACAGCTACAGGTGGAATTTATTATTACTTAACCAGGGTAGAGCGTTTGAAGCTCTATTCAGAGAGATTACAAAAAACGCATCTGGTATTATTTCTATGCCTGGGAGTAGTCATTTATATGTGTTACATCTTTGGTGTGATGGGAGGTAGAGAATACCTGGAGTTCTTGCCAGTGCTTATTATTCCGGTGTTGCTTGGTTGGGTTTTATTTGGGATAAATTATTTCAAAGTAGTTTGGAAGAAGATCAAAGATGGTCCAGTATATTTTTGGATGTGGGGGACAGGTATACTATTTATGATCTTTCACTTGACTGAAGCACACTTTTGGGCCATTACAGATATCCGCAGTGATTTCATCAAAGACCTGACGATTCAGTGGAAATCATACGGCTCTTTTGTGGGGAGTTGGAACATGCTGGTATACGGTACGGCCATTTATCTGATGTCAAAAATGAAGAAAGATGGAGAGCTCGCCAGGGGCAAAAAGGTGTTCTTTTTCTACTTTTTAGGATTGACGAATTTAATGTTCGGTTGGGCGCATCATACGTATATCGTTCCAACAGCACCATGGATACGATATGTGGCTTACGGTATAAGCATGACCGAGTGGATCTTGTTCTTGAATATCGTTTACATCTTTATCAAAAATTTAGGGCAGGCTGAACGAAAAATTTACGCCATGCCTTATCGTTTTCTGATGGCAAGTGAGTTTTGGGTCTTTGTCAATCTGTTGCTGGCCTTACTTATGTCTATACCGACAATTAATTACTATACACACGGTACCCATATCACAGTAGCACATTCTATGGGAACAACCATTGGGATTAACACCTGTATTTTGTTGGCATCCGTTTCATTTATTGCCAAAAAATTAAATCCAAATAACACGGTGGAGAATACCCTGGTTTACTATGCGTTCCTGTTCTTCAACGGATCTCTCTTTATTTTTTGGTTGTCCTTGGTGATCGGGGGCATCTATAAAGCCGTTTGGTCTGCAGAAAACGGACACTCATCTTTTGCACAAATGCATGAGAATTCTTCGCCGATTTTCGTCGTGTTCATTCTCTCGGGTTGTTTGCTTTTTATTAGCCTGGCGATTATTGTACACCAGCTATTCAAAGATCTGGGTGAATCTGTATATCAGCAAGAAAAAAAGTGAATTAAAGCTTTTCGAATTTAGCTGTAAAATGTCTGAGAAACTTTGGTTCTTCAACAATTTTGTAACCGCGAATTTCCGGTGCTTCTTTCAAAATTTCATCAAAAGTTTCAATGACATATTCAATATGACTTTGGGTGTACACCCGTCTTGGAATTGCTAGTCGTACGAGTTCCATAGGTGCTGCTATAAGGTTTCCGTCTTCAGCATATTTCCCAAACATAACAGAACCAATTTCAACAGACCGGATCCCCCCTTTGAGATACAGTTGACAAACCAGTGCCTGTCCTGGATATTCATTTGCAGGTATATGTGGATATAGCTTTTGTGCATCTATATAAACCGCATGACCACCAATGGGAAGCATTACCGGTACGCCCATTTCATCTAGTTTTTCTCCTAAATAAGTGGTGCTTCGAATTCTATACTGCAGATAATGGGGGTCAAACACCTCTTTTAAACCAATAGCAAGTGCTTCCATATCTCTTCCGGATAACCCACCATACGTTGAAAACCCTTCTGTGATGATGAGCATGTTGGTACAGGCCTTGGCTATTTCCTTATCACGTAAAGTCAAAAAACCGCCCATATTCACTAGGGCATCTTTTTTAGAGCTCATGGCAGCACCATCCACCAGCTGAAACATTTGTTGCGCAATTTCTTCGTAGGATTTATTCTCAAAACCTCCTTCTCTATGCTTTATGAAGTACGCATTTTCCGCCACCCTACAACAGTCTAACAAGAGGATTATTCCGTGTTCTTTACAGATTTTGCTTACCTCCTTTGTGTTTTGCATGCTAACCGGTTGACCGCCGCCGCTATTGTTCGTTACGGTTAGGATGACTGCTCCAATATTTTCTGCACCTCTATCCGTAATAATTTCTTTTAAACGTTCCGTATCCATATTTCCCTTAAAGGGGTGAATAAGGGTTGTATCATACGACTCCTGAATAGGAATATCAATGGCTTCAGCACCGGAATACTCAATATTGGCACGTGTAGTGTCAAAATGTGTATTGCTGATAAAGACTTTTCCTTCACCTCCTAAATAGCCATATATTATACGCTCAGCAGCCCGGCCCTGGTGTGTTGGCAAAACAAATTCCATACCCGTGAGGTGCTTTACTGCTGCTTCCATTGATTTCCATGAAGAAGATCCCGCATACGATTCATCTCCTTTCATTATTCCGGCCCATTGATCGGCACTCATAGCAGAAGTACCGCTATCGGTAAGTAAATCAATGATAACTTGATCAGAGGTAAGCAAAAAAGGATTATAGAAGGCCTTTTTTAAGTACGCATTTCTCTCTTCTTCAGTGCTCAGTGATATTGGCTCAACCGACTTAATCTTAAAAGGTTCGATAATTGTTTTATGCTTCATGAAAAGTATGTTTTGTATATATGGTTAAAGTTTTTCAAATCTGGCCTGGAAAAATCTCAGGTATTTTGGCTCAAACACCATTTTTAAACCATTAATCTGGTCGCGTCTTTCGTGGACGTATTGAACAGATTCAGCAATGACGTCCATGTGGGCCTGTGTATATACACGTCGTGGAATGGTTAATCTTACCAGTTCTAAATTAGGGTAGTTGTGCTCACCGGTTTCTTTGTTTCTACCAGCTGAGACCACTCCTCTTTCCATGGCGCGCACACCGGAATCAATATAGATTTCTGCAGCTAAAGTTTGTGCCGGGAACATGTCCTGTGAAAGATGGGGTAAAAATTTCTTGGCGTCAATAAATATTCCGTGTGTACCTATGGGGTTAACAATTGGGATTCCGGCGTCCAGCAATTTTTCACCTAAATACCTAACCTGACCCACACGAGCGCGAATGTGATCATCCTGAACGGATTCAGTAATACCAATAGCCAGGGCTTCCATATCTCTTCCGGCCATCCCGCCATAGGTGTGTAGGCCTTCGTATACTACTACTAAATTTCGTGCTTCCGCAAAAACGTCTTCATCATTAATGGCCAAAAAGCCTCCAATGCTTACCAGGGCATCTTTTTTTGAACTCATGGTAGCAGCATCTGTGAGTGAACATATTTCTTTAATAATTTCAGCTACCGGTTTATCGGCGTATCCATCCTCTAATAACTTGATCATGTAAGCGTTTTCAGCAACACGTGTCATGTCATGTACAATTTTTATATCGTACTTATTAGTAAGCGCACGGACCTCTTTTAAGTTAGCCATTGAAATGGGTTGTCCACCGGCCATGTTTACGGTTGTGGCTATACTTACATAAGGAATCTTATCTGCTCCCTTTTCTTTAATCAGGTTTTCAAGTTTATTGAGATCAATATTGCCTTTAAACGGAAAGTTGCTTTCTGAGTCGTGGGCCTCGTCAATGATGACATCAACAAAAGTTCCTCCGGCTAATTCCTGGTGTAGGCGGGTAGTCGTAAAGTACATGTTACCCGGTATAAAATCACCTTTTTTAATTAATATCTGAGAAATGAGGTGTTCTGCTCCACGTCCCTGATGCGTAGGAACTACAAATTTATACCCGTAATAATCCTGTATTGTTGATTCCAGATGATAGAAATTTTCACTGCCGGCATAGGCTTCGTCACCCATCATGATACCTGCCCACTGTCTGTCACTCATTGCAGAGGTTCCACTATCAGTCAACAAATCAATATACACATCTCTTGACCGGAGCAAAAAGGTGTTGTATCCTGCTTCTTTAATAAATTTCTCCCTGTCTTCTAGTGTTGTCATGAAAACAGGTTCAACCATTTTAATTTTATAGGGTTCAGCCCAAGATCTTTTCCTACTCATTATACTCTTTTTTTGGCGGTAAAAATGATTCTAATTGGATAGTATTACTATGACTTATATCATAGTTTAATCGTGCATAAAAACTCAATTTACTTCCCGTTTGGATTGGCTAACTCCTCCAATTTATTGAGGTCCAGAATGTAGATGGATTTTCCTTGTAGTTTTATAACCCCCATCTTTTTTAATTCTGACAATGACCTGATCACCGATTCATAAGTGGTTCGGGCCATATTCGAAATATCATTACGACTAATGGTGAATGAAAGCTTATTTGGTTCGTCCGCATCAAACCCAAACACCTGATAATTCTCAAGGACGGCTGATGCAATTCTGTTTAAAACAGGTAACTGACTAATGCGTTTTTCTGACCTTTTAAGTTCATTGGCAAAAAAGATCATCATTTCATAACAGAATTCAGCATTGGTCGTAGCAATTGAGTTAAAAGTGTCTATAGGAATGAAAGACAGTTTAAGGTCACTTAGTGCATAAGCAGAAATTGGGTATTTCCAATCACCACCAATTCCTCTATGCCCTAAAACATTTCCCTTACCTGTTATTCTGATAAGCAATTCATTCCCGTCATACTGCTTATACGTAATTTTTACAAAGCCACTATCAATGATGTAGATTCCATCTGTTTTATCACCAGCTGAGAAAATAACATCACCTTTTTTAAAGGAGCAGCTTTTTTTATGATGATCAACAAAAGACTTCCACTCTTTTAGATATTTTTTTGAAAATAGATTCATAAAAATTTTTTTACCCACCAATGGTTACCATAGACCGATCGTCCTTTAAAACGAAATCTGACGTTTCGAAATTGTTAATCCCACCGCGTTGTTTCTCCTTGTTATAGATGGATTGTAATATCAATTGCTCAACATTTTGTTTTCTGCGTAAAGCTCCAAGCAGGTCTACTTCAGAATTTGAAAAAAGACAATTGCGAATTTTTCCATCTGCCGTAAGCCTGATACGGTTACATGTATCACAAAACGGATTGGTCATTGAACTGATAATACCGAACGATCCCTTCGCTTTTTTGATGCGATAACTTCTGGTAGTGTCGTTTTTCTTATCCTTGATTTTTTCTACATAATCTTCGCCGTAGTGGGAATGAACGGTCTCAAGAATTTTTTTATTCGAAACCAATTTATCCCAGTTCCATTTGTTTCCATCAAAGGGCATGAACTCAATAAACCGTACTTCAATAGGCTTGATAATGCTCCAGTCAATAAAGTCTGTAATCTCATCATCATTTACATCCTTAATAAGAACAACATTGACTTTAACATTGAAATCATTCTCAATTAAAAGGTCAATATTCGATTTAATCCGATTAAAGTAATTTCTTCTAGAAATGGCATTAAACCGATCTTCTTTTAAGGAATCCAGGCTGACATTAACGGATTTAATTCCGGCTTTCTTAAAGGTATCAATGTACTTATCAACCAAAACACCGTTGGTAGTGATGCCCAGTTCAACTGGCAGCTTACTCAATTGAGAAAGGATATTCCCAATATCCTTTTTTATAAGCGGTTCACCACCAGTCAGTCGAATTTTGGTTACTCCGAGCGCTACAAATTTTTCAGCCAGTTCAATGACCTCTTCACTGGTCATAAAACATGACTTCTCACGTAGCTTCACCCCTTCTTCAGGCATGCAGTAAAAACAACGTAAGTTACAACGTTCTGTTAAGGAAATTCTTAAGTATTTGTGTTCCCTACCAAAGCGATCAACTATTTTAGTGGTGTTGTCCATTATAAAACTTCTCAAATTCCTCTTCGGTTAATAGTTTCTGCGCTAAAGGGAAGATGGTGTTATCTTCTCTGAAGATGTGCAGTTTTAGCATTTCAACCAATTCCATCCCCTTGTGATAGGCCAGGTCAAAAGTCATAGCAATATCAACTTCATCTTTAAGCCTCATTGCCAAACCAAGCATGTTAAATGTTAAAGAAGCAAGCTGAATCATTTTGATATGCTCATCTTCCATTAAATCAACCGGAGTATGCTTTTCATCTCCGACACTGTGCTCACCGGAAGCCAATAATTTCTCCTGAAGGATAATAAATAATCCTTTCTCCTCTTTTCGGTTGTGTGGCATCACCTCCTCATCAAAGGCTACAAAAAATTCGTTGAAGGCATCATTGATTTCAGTGGTGATATAATATCCTCCTTTTTTGAAATCGTTTAGTGCTGCTTCAAATCTTTCACAAACGGCATGTGCCTCTTTGTGTTCATCACAAAACTCCTTCAGACTTTCATGGAAGTTCTCATAATCAACTCCAATAACTCGTTCTTCGTCAAATCCGCTGGGAGGATCCATGGGTGATAATTCCTCTATATCACCTTTTTCTGCATTTCTAATGATTGGATCAGTTTCTTTCAACTGCTTCTTGATTGCCTTGTTTGAGGCTTTACCATCAACTCTCTTTCCTGATTTATCTACAATTTTCATTTACTCAGTAATTTGTTAGTGAATATTCAAATTTCACCATTTTCTGAGCGTCGAATTATGATACAAATCATAATTGAGACTAATATTTGTTAGTCTAACTGAAATTTTGTGCAGAATTTTATGATTTGACAACAGTAAAAACCTGCAATACCACAGGAGTATTGCAGGTTTTTTTTTAGAAAAGAGACACCCTCTATGAAGATTATTTATCTTTTGGTTTTTGTTCGAATAAGGTTGGTTTCAGTGTGATCATTACCCATCCCCAATTTGCTATTTCATTTCTGTCACCTCCTTTAAGTGCTTCCATAGAACTTGTTCCCAACATGTGAGAATATCCTAGTTTACAGCTTGCACCTTCAACGATTTTAAATCCTCCGAACAGGTCAATTTCAGCACCCAGGTATGGGCTCATTGCTCTGATTTCACCGGTGGTATTTGCTGGATCCATGAGCCAGTCAACATCAAGAATGTCGGCATTCGCCATAAAAGCATGTGCGCAGAGTCCCGCATTAAATTTTTCTCGTTTATAGTCAAATCGGAAGTAAAAATCGTTTAGTCCTACACTACCAATGTGGTTCCCTACATAGAAATAGTCCATTAATCCGTTGAATTTGTGATTTGTTCCGAAGTATGGATTAAATGCATGCTGTACATCATTATAACTTGCCGTTGTATCTGTTTGACTATTTCCAGAAAGCATTTCAAGCCCTAATGTAAATTTCATGGATTCTTTCACTTTGTAGTAGACTTCTAATCCTACGTCATAAGCACTTACACTTCTTTTCGGCCATTCATTGGTTGATCCTAACTGGTAATAACCGTTAAAATTAAAACCAAATGATTTTTTATCAAAAACAAATCTGGTCCCTGTTGTCAGTGTATAGTTGTCCTGATAGTCAGCATCTCCGTTAGAGTTTGTAAAGTTTACCTGCTGACCTACACTCATAGCTAAGAAGCTCAAGTTCATGGATGGGTTGAATTTGTAATTGGCCCATAACATTTGCATTGATTTGTAGCTTTTTGAAACAGTGTAATTTGTCGAAAATAAATTAGCTGCACTTTGATTGTAGGCACCACCAAAGTGTAGTTTTAACTTGTTTCTGTTCCATTGAAATATCGCGGCATCATGGCTTCTGGCTTGTTGTGCCCAGCCAACATTACCAAGAATCCGGTGATCGTCATATACTAATTCCTGACGTCCAAACTTCAAGCTAAGGCTATCGGTTAATTTTACCAGCCCCCACGCTTCGTGAATAGAGGTTCCGAAATCTTCGTTGCCTACCAACTGGCTTTGATTACCCCAAACCCTTACATCCTGCAAAGAAACTCTGAAGGCAATTTTGTTTTTGGCGTAGTCAAAGTTGAGCCGTGTACGTTGGTCAACGAAAATGGCATGCCTTGCACCCGAATCTGGAAGTGTCTTGAAACCATGTCTGTATTCCATTCTGGGCCTTATCTCCCCAGTTATTTTCAATTGTGAGAAACTGACGCTTGCTAATACGGTGAACAGTGTCGTTAGAATTGATCTTGAAGTTAAAATTTTCATTACTTGCTGTTTTACTATTTATGGTGTAAAGTTTCTTGAAAATATTGGCGTAGAAAATGATTTAGGACAGCTTTTTTGATATCATTTGTCCTATTCTGAAGCAGTCAGTTTTATTAGGGTTACGCTCTTTTCGGGTGGGGTTGAAAAAAGAATTGACGAATGAGAATCCACAAAGAACCAATGACCATTAAAGTGCTAAAAAACACCATTAATTGATACTGTGATAGTTGCGGTGAAAATGTCAGGAATAAGAGCGTGATTTCAGTGGTGATAAATCCGGTTATAAAGAACAATTGTCCAATCCTACTTTTCATTATCCAGCCTAATTTATTTAAGATAAATAGTAAAGCAAAAGTCAGAAACCCAATCAGGGTTAAATGGATGTAAGCAATTATTACAAACCGGTTGTGAAAAGCAAATTCCTGTAATTGTGGAATGGCAGAACTCAGTTGCAATATAAATTTTATAATAAGACAGCAAACAAATATGAACAACAACAAATTCTTCCAGGTAGCTTTGTCAATCCCTGAACTTTTCCATGATTTGATGAAGTAATAAAGTCCCAGGCATTGTCCGATTGCTATTATGAGGGATGGGAGATATAGATAATGCCCAAAGCTCATTCCAAGTAGGGAAAGTAAATAACCCGGAACAATGGTCCAACTAAACAAAATAAATGATTTGTTGGCATGAGATTTATTGAATGAATACCCTTTGGTTTCTGCCAGATAAAATAACAAGCCTATCACGGCAAAACTGAACCAGCCGTTGTATTGGAAATGAAAGAAAAAATAAAGTGAAGCATCAAAGTACTCGGTTTGAGCCATGCCATTGGCTGAGAAAACAGCTACTGCCCAGGGGCCAAGTGTAGATACACACATTAATATTATTGATGCCTGAATAAACTTTAATGAAATACTTTTTTTCTTTCCAGTCGGAGTTTTACGTGTGTCCTTCAGAAAGGTCCAGGCAAAAACATAGTTCAGTAGTTGAAATAGGCTTGAGAAGATAATGGATACCAATCCGTATCCCTGTGCCGCGAATGAAATTAGTATACCAAATAATACAAAAACCGTAAAGTATAATTGCCAACGGTAGCGGTTGCTGTTATAGAGATCTTGGGGTAAATAAGTTTTGGTTATTAATAAAAATAAAGTGAGGTAAATCCAACCCTGGAAGGCAATGTGTGAATGTGCATGAAGTAGGTTGTTGTAGGGAATAAATACGTCAGTGAATATTGACAATCTCATCATGGTACCAGCTATGGCAGCAATCGATAAGAAGAATAAAGAAAGTAAGATCCACTTTGAATTCATATTATTTGGAAAATATCAGGATTAAACCCGAAATATTCAAATGTAACACAAACTCAAAGCAGATCTTCTTTCACTTTATGGATTATCAAACTCTCTTTTAGGCCCCTGGTAATACCACCAGTTTAAGACCAGGCAGATTACGTAGTAAATGGCGAATCCATATAAAGCATATTCTGCTGTTCCGTTCTTAATTTGTTGACCAAAAACTTTTGGAATAATGAAGGCACCATAAGCAGCAATAGCTGCAGTCCATCCTAGTACCGGTCCGGCCTTTTCTTTACTGAAAATGTATGGAATAGATCGGAAGGTAGACCCGTTACCAATTCCAGTAGTTAAGAACAACACCATAAAGCACGCGAAGAATGGCCACCAGTATTGTTCAGGTGAATCAGCAGCTTTCGCTTGAATAATGAAGTAAGCAACCGCAAGTGCAGCTATAATTTGGAAGATGGTACTCCACATAGTTACTTTAGCACCACTGTTTACTTTATCCGAAATAATTCCTCCTACCGGACGAATAAGTGCCCCAAGTGCCGGTCCCAGGAATACCCAAAGCATAAAGTCTGGAGCATTCGGATTGACAAAAGAAGGGTCATCCGGATTGGTATAGACAAAAATATCTTGACACAGTTTAGGGAATGCTGCAGAAAACCCAATAAATGAACCAAAAGTCATGGTGTATATGACCGTCATGATCCAGTTGTGTTTATCATTAAAGATAGAGAACTGTTTTTTTAGATTTCCTTTAATGGTGCCGGGTGTTGCAAATTTCATGAGCATGACGGCTGTAATTATCACAATGGGTAATACAATCCACATGTTCAATTTGACATACACCAACAAGAATGCACCTAAACCGGCAGCCACTAATCCAAGAAATACCATGTAAGCTGTTTTACCAACACCCTGAACGGTGTTTGGAAGATTTGGCGTTCCCGTAATTACATTATTCATTCCAAAAAATGCCGCTATTGCTGCAATTATTGTCAATGGAACCCAAACCCAGCCTGCATTTTGAATTCCGGCCAACGGAATATCTGCATTTGTACCAATTGCATGTCCAGTTACTCCAAATATGCTGAACGTCACCACAAATGGGATTAGTTTTTGCATAACAGCCACTCCTAGATTACCGATTCCAGCATTCATTCCAAGTGCATAACCCTGCATTCTCTTAGGAAAGAAAAAGGAAATATTACTCATGGAAGAGGAGAAGTTACCACCACCGAATCCTGATAACAGGGCCATTGCCGCAAAAAACATGTACGGCGTATTCAGGTTGCTCAAAGCTATACCTGTTCCAAATGCGGGAATTGCCAAAAGCAAGGTTGTCAGGAATATAACATTTCGACCTCCACCCAATGAAATTAAAAAAGAGTTGGGTAATCGAAGTGTTGCGCCTGCAAGACCTGCAATTGCTGGCAGTGTATAATACAGTGAGTTTACTTCATTTAATACGGAGTTATACGCGTCAGATCCGGGAACCAGTCCTTCGGTCATGCCGAAGTTGTAGCCAAAATCTTTCATGTATTTAATAATAACTCCCCACATTATCCACACAGAGAAAGACAATAATAGAGCTGGAATAGAAATCCAAAGGTTTTTATTGGCAATTTTCTTACCAGTAGACTTCCAGAACTTATCGTCCTCTACATCCCAATTATCAATATTCGTTTTCATAGTTTATTAATTTATCAGTTTGTAGCAGTATTATTTTTCTGCTATAATGCTATACTGTTCGGGAACAACTTTTTCAGTCACTTCCTCTTCTCCAAAGGCGCCTTTAGGTTCTTTCAATGCGATAATGCAATAGAGAAAACTGACGGCGGCTCCGCATGCCAGAACGACAAAGAATGTTTTAGAATCGACCATGCTGAGTATGAAGAGATAGGTTACCGCGCCAACATTACCGTAAGCTCCAGCCATTCCAGCAATTCTACCGGTCATTTCTTTTTTAATGGATGGAATCATTGCGAATGTAGCTCCTTCTGCACCCTGTACAAATAGGGAGCAAAACATGGTAATTATAACGGCAACCACTAACCACCATGTACCTTCAAACATTGGTAAAAGTGTTTGTTCTCCATTTACAACAGGACCATATTTACTGATCAGACTCATTAAGCCAAAACCAATGGCAATACCCAGCATATACATAAGCATGGTTTTCTTTCTGCTATGCATTTTATCAGATAAATATCCCCCTAGCGGTCTCGCGATTAGATTAATTACTGCAAACGAACCAGCCACCAAACCTGCTATTTGGGGGGATATTTTAAAGGTACTTTCGAAGAAGAATGGTAGCATGGAAACAACAGCTAACTCTGCTCCGAAGTTTGCAAAATAGGTCATGTTTAATGCGCCTACACTACTAAATGCGAATTTCTCTTCTTCCGGTATGCCTGCTTTCAGCCTCGGAAGGTTAAATCTTAATATTCTAATGCATTGATAAATTAGAAATGCTGCCAATACGGCAAAAATGATGTACATCACTTGTTCGGAAAACATGTCTTTTCCGTGAACCTGTTGTCTTTGAAGATTACGAACCAGCAAACCGAGTGCAGCATAAAGCGGCATGGTCCAGAATATATATTGTACCAAACCGGCGTAGGAAGATACAGGCATAATACTTGGCCCTTTCTTCTTCTTCTCCTTTTTAACCGTTGTTTTTTCATCCGGATGATCTCTTACCAGGAAGTAATAAATAACACCATAAACTGCAGTAACAATACTACTGATGGCCATGGCCCATCTCCAGCCCATCTCGCCTTGTAATAAGGTTAAGCCAATAAATGGGATTAATCCGGCAGCGGCGGCTGAACCGAAGTTACCCCAACCAGCATAAAACCCTTCCGCTCTACCAATGTGTTTCGCTGGAAACCAGTTAGCGGTCATTTTAATACCAATTACAAAACCTGCTCCAATAGAGCTGAGTAATAACCTGGAAATAACCAGTTGAGTGAATGAATTTCCGAAAGCAAATAATAACCCTGGAATTAGTGTTATTATCATGATTCCTGAGAATACAACACGTGGACCATATCTATCAACCAAAGCTCCGACAATGATCCTTGCCGGAATAGTCAACGCCACGTTACATAACAATAATGACTTAAAGTTTTTACCATCTAAAAAGTCAAATGAATCTACCATTGCCGTTTTTAACGGCGCCATATTGAACCAAACGAAGAAAGTCAGGAAGAATGCTATCCATGTGTAATGCAAAACCCTGACCTTCTCTTGTTTAAAATCAAAAAGTTTGAATCTTTCTTCAGTCATGTGGATTAATTTTTGATAGTACCAAATTAGATGTGTTTAATAGCTTCATAAATGAGTTATGCCATGAAAAAACATGATATGAAACATGTTTTTTGAAGATGTGGACAGAACTCACTGAAAATCAAAAAGTTTGATTTTTATCTGAAAAACACCAACTTTTAAAGAAATTGCGGATTTATTGGGTTTTGTGATGAAGTCATATTGGAATATGATGGATATCATGTTATAAACTTTGGCGTGTGCGTTAAATTTGGTACATGGAAAACATAGATATAATAATTTTGGTGCTTCAAATCGGTCTGTGTATGGTGTTTCTGTACTTTGGCGCTTTGAAGTTGTTTATGCCGATTGAGCAGATCGCGAAACGTGTGTCATGGGCACATGATTATCCTCCATCAAGGATAAAATTTTTCGGATTTGTTGAAATTCTGGGAGCCCTTGGTTTGGTTCTGCCTTATTATTTGGATTTTTTCCCAATACTAACACCTATGGCGGCAACGGGTTTGGCTATGGTGATGGCAGGATCTGCTACAGTACACCTGAAACGGGATGAGATGAATATGATCTTTCTGAACATTTTCATCATTTTTCTGTTGGCAGGAATTGGCTTCAACACCTTGCTTGCGATTTACGGAATTGATATTTGAGTTCGGTAAAAATTAGCCAGGAATATGATATGAATCATTTTTTGCGGTTTTAGTATTCACGTACTTTGCCCGAAATATTGATTTATGATATTAATTGGAGCAGGAACAAAACAAAGATCTTTTTCATATCAGGAATATGTAGATTATGTAGAGCAACTTTATAATGAGGGCAAAGCTACAGGAAGTGAACAGAGCAGTGATAGGTTGCAAGCTACAAAGCTAAATCTTAGCAGGATTCACAGGTTGAATAAGACTATTCAGTTGGATCTTGATTTAATCAAATTAATAAAGTCAGTGCAATCAAAGTGGGATTGGATATTAATATTGGAAGGATGGTGCGGAGACGGTGCTCAAATAGCGCCATATATCAATAAAATATCAGAAGTTAATCCCCAAATAAATCTTAAAATTGTATTGCGGGACGAGAACCCCGAATTGATGGATAACCATCTTACTAATGGAACGCGTTCCATTCCTGTTTTAATCTGTGTAGATACTGAATCTCAGGAGGAAATTGGTTATTGGGGACCCCGACCAAAAGCTGTTCTAAATTGGGTGCAGGAATTCAAAACAGAACATCCGGAATATACTTCAGAAGAATTCAAAAAAGGTCTTCATAGTTTTTACACTAAAGATAAAGGCGCATCCATTTGTGCTGACTTGTTTCAAGTCATTTCTTCCTGGAAGAATGACGATTGAAAGTCTCCCTAAAATATGATATTTATCATAATTTGTATTCTTCCTAGATCGTAAGTTTGTATTAAATAATTGATTACAGATTATGGATCTTGATAACACAACAACCGTAGCCGAAATCGTCTCTCAAAATGTTTTGACGGCAGATGTCTTTAAGAAAAATGGTATTGACTTTTGTTGCAATGGAAATGTTTCGCTTAAAGATGTGTGTCACAAGAAAGGAATTTCATTTAACAAAGTAACCAAACAGATAGAAGAGTTAAAACTTAAGTCAAAAGTGGAATATGCATATGACAAATTGGATCTGGACGATCTTATAGACCATATTGAGAATAAACATCACAACTACGTTGAAGAGGCGACTCAGCTGATTATTCAGTATGCTGATAAAGTGGCGAAAGTACACGGTCATTGTTATACTGAGGTTGTGAAGGTGAATCAGATTTTTCATGAACTTGCAAGCGAGCTTGCCGGTCATATGAAAAAGGAAGAACTCATCTTATTTCCATATATTAAAAATCTGGCAGAAGCCAAAAGAGTAAATATGCAAATCAATCCACCCAGGTTTGGTACGTCTCAGAACCCTATTCGAAATATGGAGTATGAGCACGATCTGGCAGGGCATAAAATGAGACAAATACAAGAAATAACAAAAAACTTTGAACCACCTGCAGAAGCTTGCAATACCTTTAAGGCATTATATGCAAAATTGAAAGAATTTCAAGAAGACTTATTTTTGCATATACATTTAGAGAATAATATTTTATTTCCAAAAGCAATAGCTCTTGAGCAGGAGTTGATGATAAATAAGTGATGATGAAGGAATTAGTTTATAATAGTTTAGAAAGTAGTGAATTAGTTAATCAGACGTTTGAGTTCTGGTTTTCAGATAATGAGCATATCAGGTCGCCATTTCCGTCCTATATTCATAATGACTTAAAAAGAATAGCAACTGAAAAGTTCTTTGCCTGGGCAAAAGGTTTAAATCCAAAAGCCAAGGATGAGTTGAATGATGAAATGGTAGGTGAGAAATTCGAAGAAATCATCTTTGAATCGGCGTCTCATCTTGTAAAAACCGAAGATGAAAGAATAACACTGCTCTATCCATTTTTGCCTAGAATAGGAGATCCAATTCAAAATGAGGGTGAAGAAGAAAGCAAAGTGATAGACAGGAAAATGGTAAAAGAAGGAGATCACAGCTTTTTAGAGGTGACACTTGAAAAAGTGGCAGCTAAAGAGAAGTGGAAGACAAGATTTGAATTACCTGCCTAAAACTTTAGGTGTTCTTGAGACGATTGTATCATTGCGGTACTCAATTTCTTCAATGATATTACCAAGTGAGTCATATTTCTTATAGGTCCCATTAAGAAGATTATTTTCATAAATGGATTCCGTTTGTAGGGTTCCATTCCGTGAAAAGGTTTGCCAAATTCCGGTTCTTTTTCCTTTGGAGAAATAACCCTGCATACTTACGGATCCGTCTTCATAGTACCATTTCCACAAGCCTTCTTTTAAGGCATTTTCTTTATTCCCTGAGGTGACTACTTGTCCATTATCGTATTGAATGTCACTCTCTTTGGATCGGTTAGAAAAATGAAAGATGGCCCAGCATAATACTATCAAGACCGTTATTATTTTATGATAGCTGTTATACCTGTACATAATCTTTAGTTATTCGTGTCGTGCTCCTTTAAATATTCTGAATATATGCAACACATGAGGAAAAAGTGCATCCATGGATTCACTGGCGCCTTTTGTAGAGCCTGGAAGAGCCAATATCAAGGATTCATCTTTAACACCGGCTAAACTACGCGATAGCATGGAATAGGGTGTCCTTGCCTGGCCGTATGTGCGGACAGCTTCAGCAATTCCCGGAATTTCTCTGTCCAATAATGGAACAATTGCCTCTGGTGTGACATCTCGTTTTGAAAGACCTGTACCACCGGTAAAGATGATGAGGTCTGTTTTACTTTGAGTATAGGTCGTTACTACTTTTTGTATTTCATCAATTTCATCCGGAATGATAACATATTCTACAATTTGAACGTCATTATTCTCTAAAGCATTGATAATGGCTTTACCGGATTTGTCTTCCTTTTGTCCGGCAGATATGGTATCCGAACACACAACAACCACCGCAGTTAAATCCTTTCTGTATTTATCCTTAAAATCAGATTTTCCGCCTTTTTTCTGAAGCAGTCGAATTGTGTTGATTTCAATATTTTTATCAATTGGTTTCAACATGTCATAAATGTTCAATGCAACGATACTTGCACCATGCATGGCTTCCACTTCAACTCCGGTCTTATAAATTGTTTTTACAGATACTGTAATAATGATTTCAAGACCTTCTATTTTAAAATCAATTCCTGCATATTCAATAGGTAGTGGGTGGCAATCCGGTAAAAGATCAGCTGTTTTTTTTATTCCCAGTAAACCCGTTGCTTTGCTTGAGGCAAATACATCTCCTTTAGGTACAGTTTTGTTGTTGATTGCATCAATTGTTGCCTGGCTTCCAACAGTAACTGTTGCTTCTGCTACCGCCAGACGTAGGGTTGTGGATTTGTTTGTAATATCTACCATAATTTACTGCATTTCTTTTTGCTTGATTAAAGGGGGTAACATTCTACTTGATCCCCCTGTGAGTAATGCGTTTTCTCACCATTGAGTTTAATCAGGCAATTAGCATCAACAAAAGCACTTAACATAGCTGAACTCTGACCAGTTAATATGTTAACCACTCCTTTATTATAATATCCTTTCAATAAATAAGTACGGTTCCCTTTTCGGATAAATTCACTATTTAACATAGCGGTTTTTACATTGTTAACCGGGTTCTTCTGTCCGGATAAATTCTTTAAACAGGGTAGAACGTACATGAAATAACAAGTAAGTGTGGCTGCAGGATTTCCAGGCAATGCGAACACATGCACATTTTCCTTTCTGCCGTAATACATAGGCTTTCCGGGTTTTTGATTGATTTTATAAAATACTTGTTCAACTTCATTCGCCGACAAAGCTTGCTCCACAAAATCATAATCTCCCACGGATATCCCACCAGTTAAAATTACAACGTCACTTGTTTCTGTTGCATTTTTAATTGCTTCTTCCGTTTGTTCCAGGTCATCACTTACACGAGTAGTCGTACAATCAAATCCGCTTTGGTTCAATATGGCCTGTAGCATTACGGCGTTGGAGGCATATATTTTCCCCGGACTTAAACGATCACCCGGTTGGAGCAATTCGCTTCCGGTTTCGATAATGGTGATCACCGGCCTTTTGGTTACTTCAACTTCTGAAATCCCCAACGTACTTGCTAATCCAATAGCAGCTGCATTCATTGAGGTTCCTTTCGGCAATACAAGGTCTCCCTCTTTCAGCTCTTCTCCGGAATAACGAATGTTCATACCTTCTGATAAGGCCTGCTCTTTTAATGTGATTTTATCCGAACCTAAAAAGTTGATTTTTTCCTGCATCACAACCATTTTTGTTCCTTTGGGAATCATGGCACCGGTAAAAATTCTAACAGCCTCGTTGTTTCGTACCTGTACAGCACTGGCATCATCACCAGCTTTTATTACGCCAGTAACCTGATATGTGTCATGATTTCCATTTATCGCATAACCATCCATTGCCGATTGGTCAAATAAAGGAAGGTGGTAGGGAGATACAAGGTCTTCAGCTAACACACAATTAAGTGCCTGGCTCAGAGGAAGTTTATGTGATTTTAAAGTTGATGTGTTTTCAGTTACTAGCGTTTGTGCCTTTTCAATACTAATCATGTACGTGTGATTTGAACAAAGTTCCTACAAATTTTGGACAATTCACCCCAGAGGCAATGTGATATATATCATGTTTTAGAATGATTTCGATAAGATTAAAATATGTGAGTATATGTAACTTTGACTAACAAATAGCACCTACTTTTATGAAAGAAGGACAATTACATATTCCATCTTGTCAGGATTGCACAAATGATAGCAAAATTTTTTGTGCGTTATCTGCACTAGAAAAGGAAGCCCTATCTGAAAATAAAGGAAGTAATTACTACAAGAAAGGGCAAAACATCTTCTATCAGGGAAATTATTCACACGGTCTTTACTGTATTTATTCAGGAAAGGTGAAATTGTCAAAACTTGGGGAAGATGGTAAAGAACAGGTCATACGATTTGCCGGGACCGGAGATATTTTAGGTTATCGTGCCTTATTGAGTAACGAACCTTATCAGGCAACGGCCACAGCTATGGAAGATTGTTACGTGTGTCATCTGGCCAAAGACAATTGCATGGCATTGATCAATGAAAATTCTGATTTATCATTAAATATTATCCGTCAGTTAACGAAAGATTTAAGGAATGCAGAACAACATTTGATTAATCTTGCCCAAAAGACGGTTAAGGAAAGGATCTCTGAATCAATTCTACATATTCACGATACGTTTGGGTTTAAAGAAGATGGCAAAACACTGAATGTTGCGTTATCGCGATCGGAAATTGCTGACATAGCAGGAACTACTACGGAAACAGCTATACGAACATTGTCGCAATTGAATAAAGAAGGCGTGATAGATTTGGTTGCAAAATCCATTGTAATTCCTGATATAAAAAGGTTGGCTCAGGAAGCTAACTTTTTGGGTTGATTTAGATTCTATTTCTATGATATGAATCATTTTTTTGGGTTCATATAGTTGGTATACTTGCCTAGTAAGTTAAATCCTTATTAGAATTGGAAACGCTTTTGAACGATATAACTTCTTCTGTAGAATCAAGAACCATTGAATTGAAAAAAGGGGATACCTTATTTGACGAAGGGGAAATTTCAACTTCAATCGCCTTTGTTGAACACGGATGTCTGGTGTTGAATAAAAACAACAGATCAGTACTCCTGCGAACGAACAACGAACCGGTAGATTTGATTCCGCTATTTTCGCATGAAAGCACTTCTTTTTATTCCCTTCAGGCTACTTCAGATACGAAAGTAAGATTATTTGACAGGTCACAACTGCAACAATTTGTTATGGATCGACCTCAAATGGTTACCAGATGCATGCAACAAGTAATTTGTCAGTTGAACAAAGTCGATAACATGATCCAGATACTTCGGGAAACATCAGCAACGAAAAGGTTGCTTTCAATGATGATGTTGAATACGCGCAGTGAAGGTATTAAGAAGAAGCAATATTATTTGGAGCCCGACTTAAATAAAATGGCGTCAATTTCTAATATTTCTTCACGCCGCGCAAAGAAGGTTCTAAGTAATATGGAAAGCAAGAATATAGTTCGGAGTGAACAACACAAATTGATCATTAAGGATATGGATGCCCTAAAGTTATTGGTTGCAAAAGCTGACTTTCTTGGAGATTCTTAATAATTTATCACCTATTCAATTTCTGTAAAATGTAGGCCCTGTAAGCCTTTCGAATACCTTTTTTGGGTTATATCGTCCTGTTTTTTATGGCACTCAAAATGAAAATTATATTTTCAAAATGGAAATATCTGGATAGAATAACGCTTTTTTAGTACAGGCATGCAAATTTGCCTAAATCGTTGAATATTAAGATTTAGGTGTTGATTTTTAGGGCAGTGACTGGTTTATGGCACTCAATTGGCAATAAGAAGTTTAGCATTAATCCTCAAAAATCAGCGTCATGAAAAATATAAGATTATTAGCATATGTGGCCTTATCCTTAGCTATGATTATATTGATGATTGCTATCCTGGTAATCTCAGTTATTTCGTATCAATTAGATAAAAAACAAGGCCAAAATGCAGTGAAACATAAAGTTACTGCTTTTGAAGACAGATATTTGGACCTCATCCAGTCTGATCAAAAGGACATTATTCAACCGGTTAAAGACCAGTTACCTGAAAAGGAAAATCACGAAAGAACATTCGTATTTAAATAGTAGAGAAGGAAAGTTGAAGGATGATTTTAAATATGAAGAGTATGGAGTTATCAAAGAAAAAGTTAATTTCAATTGCCATTATTGATGACAATCAGTTTTATGTTGATTTTGTTAAGAAATGGCTGACACGCAGGTTGGGATCATCAATTTTCCAATCGGATTGTACTGTGCGGATTAATGCTATACACGATCCGGCCACATTAAAATTAGATAAGGAAAAGTATGACATTGCATTTTTAGATTATTATCTTGACGATAATTGTACGGCAATAGATCTTATTCCTGAATTTAAGAAGTATCAACCAGACTGTGAAGTCTATGTTACTTCACAACAGTACACTGATCTAACGGCGTACCATACTATTGACAAAGGGGCCACCGGTTTTTTATTCAAAGGTGATAAAGACCTGCTCTTTAAAACATGTGCACTGATAGAGCAAAAAATTCAGCTTAGTGCCTAAGACAACAAAACAAAGCAAATGATGAAAGAGAACGGATTCATATTTCTGGTAGATGATAGTACGACAGTTTCAAATATTCTATCTGCCGTAATTCAGGGTATTGGTGATTTAACCGTGCAGGATTTTCAAACCGGCGAGTTAATGATTCAGCAATTGTCCGTGGACAAACCTAAACTAATTATCCTGGATTATATTCTTGATACCAAAGATACCGGCGCAATGAATGGCGCTGATGTACTTAAACATATCCGTTCTGAAGGATTAGAAATTCCGGTTATTATGTTAACGGGCATCAATGATGAGAAAACCCTTAGTGAACTTAAAACAATGGAGTTTGATGCCATCATACATAAAGATTCAGATAATTTATTTGAACAACTACAGGAAACTGTTAAAGAATTACTAGCCCTTAATAATGGTGACTGAACCATGAGAAATTGAACCAATAAGACATAAATATGAGTGCGAGAGTTCCTGAGAAAATATTAGATTTTTCAAATCTCCGGGAATTGAGTGAAGGAGATCAGGAGTTTTATGTTGATATGCTACAGACCTTTAGGGATGGATGCAAAAGAGGTTTAGTTGATATTGAGAAAAACATGCGGCAAAAAAACTTCGATAAGATGGCCGATAGCGCGCATAAACTTTGTTCTTCTTTCATGCACATGCAGGCAAATGAAGTCTATAAAGATCTTAAGTTAATAGAGAAAATGGGGCGTGAAAACGATACCGAGAAACTTGAAATCACCTGGAAAAGCTTGAAAAGTAACCTTATGATCTCTTTGGAAGAGGTACTTAAAGAGTTGGAAAATACGCAAACACCGCATTAGGCCCGGCAATCTTCTGATACACACTCCGTCAATACTGAAAAATATTTTTTCAAAATGAAAATATCTCTTTTCAGTCATTTCTTAAAACATATTGATAAACAGCAAGTTACGACTTTAGGCGCCTTGTTGGCACTGTTATAGCACGTTATTATATAGAAAATACATGCACTATGAAGTTTAGAAAGAAAATAATCAAAGTTGTCATTCTTGAAGATGATGATTACTACAACAAAGCACTGAACAGATATATAAAAAATATCTGCAATGGAGCGGTTTATCTCGACCTTGATTTTGATATTAAATCATACAAGGATCCTGAAGACTGCATTGAGAAGTTGGAGAAGGATACAACGATTATGATACTTGATCACAACTTATCAAACGAAGAGCTCAATGGTCTGGACGTATTTGAAATCGTCAGGGAGTATTGTGATGATTGTAAAGTTATTGTGGTAAGTGAACAACAGAGTGCGCACGTAACCGCAGAATTAATGAGAAAAGGTGTTTTCGATTATATCGATAAAACGGTATCTACGAAAAACCGAATTGGTTCTGCTATACAAAAAGCGCTGGATGCCGAATTGAATAAGCCGAGAGTTGCATCCTAAATTAGGAGTAGATCGGTTATTTATGAATGATTACTAAAAGAGAAGGATATGAAGAGATTTTTACCTAAAGTTATTGTAAGTAGTATACTGGCACTGTTGTTATCTATCAGTCATAGTTTCGCCCAATTGGTTGAACCCAATTTTTTAGATGGGGTGATTTACATGAAGGTTGAAGACACCAGCGCAGTAGACTTATCAAACTATGCGGGTGGTATTCCGGATCTTGATCAAATTGTGGCAAATTATTCGGTATACGAAATAAAGAAACCGTTTAAAACCCCAAATGCATCACTACAAAAGGTATACAGGTTTGCTTTTGATGATATTATATCGGCTAATTCTATAATTAGTGATTTGGAAGCACTGCCATTTGTTGAGTATGCAGAAAAAGCCCCAATCTATAATTTGGACCTTGTTCCAAATGATTATAATTCGAGTAGTCAATGGTATCTTGATAAAATACAAGCGCCGGATGCCTGGAACCTTACTACCGGATCTTCTTCAGTAAAAGTTGCCGTTGTAGATAATGCAGTGGCAATTGATCATGAAGATCTTCAGGCAAATATTTACAACAATCCCAATGAAAATCCTGGAAATACTTTAGATGATGATCTAAATGGTTATGCGGATGATATAAATGGATATGATGTGGCAGATGATGATAATGATCCGCGTCCACCGGTAGGCACTGTAAATACCAGTCAATTTATTCACGGAACACACGTAGCCGGAATTGTTTCAGCAACAACTGACAACGGCATGGGTGTTTCTTCTTTGGGATACTCCATATCAATAATCCCTGTAAAGTGTTCGGAAGACGCCGGTGACGGTACTTATTTGACACATGCTTATGAAGGGGTTGATTATGCAATATCTGCAGGTGCAGATATAATCAACATGTCATTTGGTAGTTCAGACTCATTTTTAACATGGGATTTACTGGTAAGTCAGGCGCAAGCACAGGGCATCTTAATGGTGGCTGCTGCGGGTAACTCAGATACCTCTGCAATGCATTATCCTGCTGGATATTCTTATGTATTTTCAGTAGGAGCAACGGATCAAAATGACATGCGAGCAGGTTTTTCAAACTACGGTAGCTGGGTAGATGTTATGGCACCGGGATTAGGTATTGAAAGTACACTTGTTGAAGGTCAAAATTCTTACGGCTATCTAAGTGGTACATCTATGGCAAGCCCGGTGGTTGCAGCACTTGCTGGTTTAGTGATGTCACTTGAACCTGGAGCATCCGCTCAGGATGTGAAGACATTTATTGAAAATGGATGTGATCCAATTGATCAATTGAATTCTGGATACGAAGGTCAATTAGGAGCGGGGAGAATCAATGCCTATAAAACGTTGTTGGTGGCCATTGGTCAACTGAGCACTTATGCAGTAGAACCGGCGCCGGAGGAGATGTTTATTTATCCGAACCCATCTAATGGAGAATTCAATGTTGTTTTTGATAAAACCCTGAACGGTGGTGATATATCGATATATGATTTTATCGGTAGAGAAGTTTACACAACGGAACATTACCCTGCGGTAGATGAAAACACACTTACATTGGATTTAAAACTGTTTGAAAAAGGGAAATATTATATTATTTATAATACAGGAGATCGACTTATTAAACGCAGGTTATTTATTGAGTAGAATAAACTAGCCCTTCAATTCATCCCGGATTGATTTCACTTCTATCTTGAGTGTTTCGTAACGCGAATTGATTTCCTCAACGTGTTTTTCAATTTTAGAATTCTTGGCACCTTCATGTATAGCTTTTTCCAGGTTTACTAATTCACTCGTTAAATCGTCCAGTTTCAAAATACGGGTAGAGCTTAACATTTTATGTGCCGCTGATCCAATTGCTTTACGGTCCAGAGATTTTAACCCACTGTTCATCTTATCCATCATTTCCTTTGATTCTTCAAGGAAGTTATTGATGAGTGTTACAATGAAATCATCATCACAGTCCAAATATTTCTTCAAGTCTTCAACACTTAACATACCTTCTTATTTTTTAACGAGTTCAACAATCTTTTCAAACAGGCGTTGTTTCTTCAAGGGTTTAGTAATGTAGTCATTCATGCCTACCTTAAAACACTTTTTTTCTTCTTTGTTTAGCGCATGCGCCGTCATGGCCATTATTGGGATTTTAGATTTCATTTTTTTTCGGATGTACTGGGTGGCCATGTACCCATCCATTTCCGGCATTCTTATATCCATAAGAATAGCGTCGTACTTATTATCTTTGAGTAGTTTAATCGCTTCACTTCCGTCACCGGCAATTTCAACCTCAAGGCCCATTGAAATAAGGAATTTTTCAGCAACCATTTGGTTGAGTTTATTATCTTCCACCAATAGGATTCGCTTACCTTCTAACTGGCCGCTATTTTTTAAACCTTCGCCAACAAAATTTCCCTGGGATTGATCTTTTTCTGCCTTTTTAAACGGTAATTCAATCGTGAACACCGATCCTTCACCTGCCTTGCTTTGAAGGCTTAGTTTACCGTCCATCAACCTTACTAGTCTACGTACAATGGCCAGTCCAAGACCGGTTCCTCCTTTTTTTCGGGTAGTTTCATTCTGAGCCTGCTCAAATTCCTGAAAGATTTGATTTTGTAATTTTTCCGGGATACCAATTCCGGTATCTTCAACAGCAAAACTCAATTTGCATTTATTGTCTTTTTCTTCAAGGAGACGGACCGTTAGTTTTACGTGTCCTTCATCTGTAAACTTAATGGCGTTGCCCACCAAGTTTATGAGAATTTGATTGACACGTACCGGGTCTCCCATAATATTTTCAGGGATTTCCTCATCAAGTTCCAACCGAAGTTCAATATTGTTTTCATGTGCCCGGTGACTCATGGAGTTGACCAGGTCATTTAAGATGTATTTTGGATTGAACGGAATTTCTTCCACGCTTAACTTACCAGATTCAATCTTTGAGAGGTCAAGGACATCATTGATAATACGCAGTAAATTTTCACCGGCAAAATCTATGGATCGGAGATATTCTTTTTGTTGTTCATCTACATTCGTTTCCTGTAGTAATTGAATGATCCCCATTATAGCATTCATGGGGGTACGTATCTCGTGACTCATATTAGCCAAAAAGCGTTCTTTGGCTTTGGATGAAACTTCGGCAAGCCTTTTAGCGTGTAGCATAGCGTGTTCGGCTCTCTTTTTTTCTGTTACGTCAGTATCTACCGCTACAATTCCTTCAATTCCTCCATCTTCTGCAAGCACAGGTGTTAGGTTGGTTAACGACCAGTATTCTTCTCCTGATTTTGTATAGTTCTTGCTTTCATAAGACACAGATTTACGTGTTTTAAGCATCTTTTTATAGGATGGATGCTCGATATCCAAACCTGTTCGTTTTCCGTGTCGCAGCTTTTCTCCGTGAGTTCCTTTAACATCTTCCAGCGAATAACCGGTTGTTTTTTCAAAGGCTGCATTTACCCACTGAATATATCCTTTGGAATCAGCAATAACAATAGAGTTATCTGTTTGTCCAAGAACAAATAATAACCTTCTAATCTCTTCTTCGGCTTTTTTTGCTGTGGTAATATCTGTTCCGTAAAAATTGATATACTTTCCTTCCTTGATCGGAACCATGGTAATTAAGTAAATACGTTCATTTACCACCAATTCTTCTTTAACTACTTTACCTCCCTTGTAAACCTCGTTTATTATGTTCATCCATTTCTTGCGCAACTCCCTTTCTCCTTCAAAAAAGTTGATAAAATGTTTTGCAGCTTTGTTGACATAGGTGAGCACACGATCGTTCATTGAGAAACGCAATACCGGGTTGGGGTCTTCTGCAGGGAATTTTGCTAAAAGATCCAGTTCGGCTTCGTATTTTTTTCGTTGACTGATGTCGGTATAGAGTCCCACCGAACCAATGCTGCTTCCATCTTCATCATAAATTGGGGCACTGTTGACAAGCATCCACATGCTGCGATTGTCTTTGCCACGCATTTCAATTTCGTATTGTTGTGGTTTGGATAGTGATTTACGGTCAATTTCTTTTTGTTTGGATTTGTTATCACTCTCTACAAGTGAATGTAATTTTTTACCAATTAGTTCTTTTTGACGATAGCCAAACCAATTGCAAAAAGCATCATTTACAAATTCAATTTCTTTGGATTTGTTCACCATGACGATACCTTCATTCATGGTTTCAACCAGCGTTCTGTATTTTCTTTCGCTCTCGTTGAGTTCTGTTTCGTAGTGTTTTTGTTTGGTAATATCACGACTAATCACACCCAAACCATTATCGATCCTAAAGACATCTGTAATGTAATGGCGTTGGTTTCCTTTGAGGTCAACGATTGCTTCTTCAAATTTTTGAGGCTTGCCACTTTTTAAGGTTTCTTTAAAAGTTTTAGCTCGGAAACGTTTGTCAAACATGGACAATATCTTGTCAGCAGGTTGACCTACCAGTTTCTTTTTAGAGCGTGATCGGAGTAACTTTAAACCAGCTTTGTTAATGTCTTTTAGGTTAAGGTCCTTATCAATAATGACAAAAATGTCTTTAGCAGCATTCATAAAGCTGGAAAGTCGTTCCTGGCTTTCTTTTAACTGCTCCTGGGCTTTCACCCTTTCAGAAATATCTTTAGCAATACTTGAAGCTCCGATTACCTTTCCCTTTTTGTCATGTATTGGGGATAAGGTGAGACTGATATATATAATTTCACCACTTTTTGAGAGTCGCGTAGTACGAAAGCTTTTAAGTCCCTTACCCATTTTTAATTTACGCATGATCTCTTTGTGTTCCTTCCTCTTATCCGGAGGAACAATGGTTAATACGTTCTTTCCAATAATTTCTTTGGCTTTGTAACCATAAAGTTTTTCTGAAGCCTTGTTCCAACTCAATATTTTCCCATCCAGGGTTTTACTTAATATGGAATCGTTAGAAGTTTCAACTATGGTTGCCAGTTTTTCAGCTTCTTCTTGCGCTTGCTTGCGCTGCTCCATTTCTTCACGGAGGTCTTGCAATACCTGTCCTATTTTTTTTGTTCGCTGTTCAACTTTTGCAGAGAGATCTTTTTTAGCATTAATTAACTGGGCTTCGGCGAGTTTTAACTCTGTTACATCCTGGGCGGTTCCCAGCATTTTTACGGGTTCTTTCTTTTCATTGAGAATTACTTTACCGCGACCATGTAGAATCCGCTCGCTTCCATCTTTTTTAATAATTTTATGGTAGAAATTAAAGGGCTTACCAGACTCATATGCCTCATTAATAACATTTTGAACCATCTCTCTACTTTCGGGGTGAATCATCTCAAGAAAAACTTCGAAGTCAATTTCTTTTTCCTGTGGGGTTAGACCGTAAATACGGTACAATTCATTGGACCAGGTAATTTTATTATTGTGGACATCCCATTCCCAACTTCCAATATGAGCAAGATACTGTGCCTCGTTGAGTGCTTTTGTTTTGTCATAAACGGTTGCCTGAAGTTTATCGTTCCATTCTTCAAGTTCAGCAATTTTATCACGAATAACTTCCAGCATCACCTGGATACCCACCCGAATTTCTGAAAATTCATCTTCTTCAGCAGGAATAGACACATTACGAGAGAAATCTCCCACAGCTGCCGAAGCAAAGACAGGGAACAACGCCTCTAGCTGCTCTCTAACGAATTTTTTATATTCGTCAAGGTCGGTATGTTCTTTATCTATTTCCATTTCATTACATACTCATAGGTGCCATTACCGTAATCAATACCTTCTACTTCGGCATCATAGCCCCAATCTTTAAGCCACTCAAAGAAAAATCCCCTAAAATGATCAATGTTATAATCGTTGTTTTCCATTCGTAGCATTACAGATTTTTCTCCCCGATCAAAAACAGAAAACTCAATATGTTTAAAAACATAAATGGCAATGTTGGGTGAGTTTAACATTGCCGATTTAAAATCTTTTGACAGAAAGTTGAGTATTAATCTTCCATATACTGTGTTTTGAAAATTGTTGAAGTGCAATCTGCCGGCTTCAAAAGCGCGTTGGTTTTTGGGTAGAGAGTCATTCGTAAGAATGTCTAATACATGTTCTATTATTTCTATTTCCAAACGAACAGGAACATCTTCCAGGGCACCGAATTGCGGATGAAAACCACATTTTTCTTCCAGTAGCGTCAGACTTTTTTCTCCTTTCGCCTTTTTTAGTGCATTTATGTGACTGTTTACGAACATTCCTTTAATTGTTGGTGGTTTCGTGTTACTGGTTTTATGTTCTTTTTTACTCTTTTTTTCTTTTGCCATATCCCCACAATACTCAAGATTCGTTATTAAATATTTTTAATTAATTGATCAAATTTCTCTTTCGTTACCGGTTTAATAATAAAGTCCTTAACCTCAGGCATGCTTTTGGCTTTGATTATGTCTTTAGGATTAACAGAGGATGTTACCACAAACAGGGTAATCTTCTTCTCTAAAATAGGGCGTAGATATCGGAATTCTTGCAGAAACTCCCAGCCATCCATGATGGGCATATCCAGATCAAGAAAAATAACATCCGGAAGCTCTTCATTCATGTTCACCACAGACTGGATATACTGCACAGCTTCTCTGCCATTTCCAAATACTTTTAACTTGTCTACTGCTCCGGATGAGTTTATCACGTGTTCAGCAAAAAACTGATAATTCTTATCGTCATCAACCAGGTAAAGGGTATTAATTTTACTCATAGGGACACTTTTTCATTAATATTTGGTGTTGTCCGTTAAGACATCACCTTTATTTAGGCATTAATGAGAACAGCATTAGGTGACTAAGAACAGCCGTTCAGGTGTCACGAGGTGACGAGTATTCTTCATGCAACTTGGAGCACTCCTATTTAGGAAAGGTAGCAGCACAATTACGCATTTTTCAGTTTTCTGTATGTCTGTTCTTATAGTTGTTGGTCTCATTATCACTGATGTTTCGTTTGACATAACAGCTTGTTGTCGTTTGGTTTACACTTGGTAGCAGGGTAATTAGTGCATAGAAATGGTTATTCAATTGTGACCCTAACTGCTGTCTATCCGAACGCGCTTTATTGTAAATCTTAAGTGTTTCATTTTCGTTCTATATTTAATCGTTCATAAAGTTCTTTTATATAAGTTTTGCTGACGGGCACTGTTTTGTTGTCAACAACAATTACTTCGCCGTCCACTTTAGTGATCTTATCGAGGTGAATAATGTAGGACCTGTGGACTTGCATAAATTTGGTTTTGGGCAGCTTCTCCATTATGTCCTTCAACCGCATAGGGCTATTTATGCGTTCATTTTTTGTTTTAATAATCACCTGGTTATTATCTCCCTTTACGAGGGAAACATCTTCAAAAGGCATTCTTATCCAAAGACCATCTGTTCGAATAAAAAAGTGGTCATTGTGGGGTTTGGAAAGCAATTCTTTCTTGAGAATTGTAGATGCCCGGTTTGCTGATTTCATAAAACGAGAAAATGAAACGGGCTTGTGTAGATAGTCCAACACGTCATATTCAAAGGCTTCTACACCGTATTCTTTTTTAGAAGATATAATGATAACGGCCGGTGCCTTATCCCCCATCATTTCTAAAAATTCAAGCCCGTTCATCATGGGGAGTTCGATATCAAGGAAAAGAAGGTCTGTTTCATCCAGTTTGCCTGAATTGATAAGATCCGAAGTAGTTTTGTAAGTTCCGAGATGATGCAAAAATTTGACTTTGGAGACGTAATGTTCCATTATGTCTGAAAATACCTTGTCATCATCCAATATTAATGTATTCAGGAGCATATCGTAAAAAGTTAGCAAATAAATTGTATACCACCAATATAATCGGATAATAACATTATAGACATTTATGTTTATGATTTTGAGTGGCATATATCATATTGCTTAATTTTCTTAAGAAGGATGTTTATCCTCCACATTGATACCCATTGGTAAACACCCGCTAAATTGGCGGATTGTTTCCAATACCACTTGCATTTTGATCCAGACTAATATGCTTGTCCTGGTTCTTGAGTAAATCGTACTCTTTATCATACCAGATCTGTTGCCAGGTACCAGCTCCTGATTCTTTATCATATACACGAATTTTTTTCAGTGGTGGAGAAAAGATCACAAGGCTCACTGTTCGGGCTCCATAAATATTACTGTACCTGTGAATACCAACATCTCGCATGTACGAAAAGTCATTTTTCTTAAGTACAACAGAGCTTACTTTAATAAGTTCGTTGGAATTTTTTGCTTGAATATATCTTTCTTCTCGTAGTTGACCACAAATAGGGTGTATCCAGGCTTCATGTGAATCAAAATCATGAATTGCAGATTCCTGACCGGCTTCCCAACACACGAGTAATACTTCGTATTTGTCAGTTTTGGCTATTCTATTACGCGTGTAATGATTGTCGTTCCACGTATAGTAGTTTTCAAATTCGGACGCAGGTATATCTGCCTGATTCATAATGTCTATTACACAATAATCGCCTGAACACATGTCCAGAGCTCTGATAAGGTGCTCGACTGTTTTAATTGTTGCTTTCATGACGTGTGTTTTTAGTTGAATATTAGGTGATTAAATGCTTTCTTTAATTTACGAATTTATCTTTGGAATACCTAGTGCAGGACGGTCGGCGGGATAGCCTGTACTGTTAACTAACTAAATTGGATGGTGAACGATTATTTTTCGCGTTTGAATAAACCCATTTAGCTGGTGAAATACCACTTAATTTAGGTGAAACCCAAACTGTTTTCCAGGCCTTATCTGCTTATTGATAAAGATTTTAAACACCAGGTCTTCAAAGATGTTGACGAGTTTTTTTAAGGCCTTCCGGTCCTTTTGAATAAATTCCAGCGCGCCATTGTTCAAGTTATCCTGTTCAATCATTTTGTTTTGGCTTCTTGAAAATACCACAACACTACACTGCGGGTGATAGTTCAGAATTGTTTTCATCATATCAAGACCACTCAGCTGATCACCGAGGTAGTAATCAATAAACGCAACGTCTATTTGTTGTATGGTTTCCAGATTGGTCAGTAAATCATCAACACTTGTGAAAGAGATCAGATCAACCGTACATGCCAACTCCATTTCAATTTGCTCTATACAGGCATGAAGTTTTTTTGATAGGAGTTTGTTGTAAAATTCATTGTCTTCTAAAACGACCACTTTGATGATCGGTGTCGAAGTTTCGTTGGAATTCATCATTGGCTCATCCATGGTGTTTTTATTTGGTTTGTCTACACTTTAAGGTACATTCTTTATTTGGGTTAATGTGCTCACAATCTGTGGATCACAGTCTTTGTTAGGCAAGTTGAGCTTATAGGCGGGTTGCTCCTTTTTTAGCTTTAAAAAGGATAAGTCAACTAGTGTTCTGCTGACTTATCCTTTACGTTGTAGATTATGGGATTTTTGTTTTGTTGCTGTGTTCTACAACGCTTTTATTTTCCTCCATTGGCTCGTAGATCATCTATACATTGTTGATCCAGTTCGGGTCTTTCTCCCTGTATAAGGATCCCAAGCATGTCTCCGGTGTTAGAAGCATAATACATCAGGCAATCCTCATTATCACAGTGATACGGATTGTTGTAATCTTCATGATCCTGCTGCATTTTTGTTCCATTGTTTACAAGTCCCAGAACATGACAGAACTCGTGAATGAGAACTGCTGATTGTAATTTTTCTTCTGAAACCTGTCCAAGGCCGCCTGAGTACTCATCAATGGTTGGCTCAAAGAGCGCCATAGATGAAGGTCCGTATTGAACCCCCAGAGTTTTGGAGTCCCCTTCGTTACCGGCGTATTCAGCATCCGTATAGAAGATAAAAGCAGCCAGGTTTCGCTTATTCCTGTATTGTGTTCGCTCTGCTTTTTCTATATCCTCAATATCACTGATGGAAAAACTGTGATTACCGGTAGCAGGAATACTTCTTTCTATAAAGTAGATTCCTTTTGGTTTGTTTAAACGCTCATTTAGAAACGCCTCCAGGTTGTCTACGGCTTGTGCATTTGGGGCGTGGCCCTCAACATACAGCAATTCAACCGTCAATTTGTCGTAATGTTTATCCGATAAATAATCATTGGGCGTTAACCTTAAATCTATCGGATCCTGTTTGTTACAGGCAATCGCTATAAAGGCGATTAATACGAGCATCAGATACTTACTTACTTTTTTCATAATTTGTTCTCATTTAAAGTGTTCGTTGTTTTCATTCTTAAAAAGTGACCTTTATACCAAGGCCGGGGTCTAAGGACATCCAGGCTCTTCCTGTTGATATAACTTCAATGAAAGGTTTGACATCCAAACTGATGGCCATTGGGATTGGCGGAATTTTATACTCTAATCCGACAATACCATCTACACCTAGTCCAAATGCTCCTGGTTCATAATATTCATATCTAAAGTCTCTATGATAATAGACATAATGACCGCTGTGAAATGCGGCGTGTCCACCAGCACCAAAGTACCAGCTAAAACCAGGTACACCGAATGCATTTACGTGGTTTTCGTAAAGGAGTGTAGCACTGAATCCGTGTCCCCAAACACCGAGTATCCCTTCAAGGGCACTTCGTTGTCCGAGAAACTGTTTAATCGTTAATCCGGATGTACCTCCGGCACGTAAACCGATTGCAGTGGAATATGATTTCTTATTGACTGCTAATGTTGGAGTTGTTCCTGTTTCCTGTGCGTAAACACCAGGTCCAAACAACAAAAACAATGCAATTATGGAAATTCTTTTTATGGTTTTCATAACAATTGATTTTTGAGTTAATACTTGTGTGTTTAGTTGTTATATGCGAGTTTGAAATTTGCTTTATCTCGGGTTGCAATTACCAGGTATTTGCTCTGTTCCCAGAACTTGTCCGTATCAGAAATGCTGAGATAAACAACCTCTGTTTCATCAGCATTGGTGAAAAACGAATAAGATTGTATAGGGTGATCAGTGATTAATTCGACTTGTTCACTATTTATGGGGATGTTTTGAACTTTGTTCTTATTGATTCGGATGAAATCTTCTTTGTTGAATTCATCTTTCAATTCGAACTTTCTTGTTAACCCCAAAAACTCATTGTTTTCTTGTTGAATCACATGGTTTTTCTCCAGATTTTCATAAGAATCTATCATGTAATACACCATATTATTCTCATTGGGGTGAAGGGCCAGGTCGTCTCTAAAGGCTTTAGGCAACTTGGCTTTTTCTTCAAAGTAGATGACCTGATCATACATTTCATCTTCTTTCTTACTGAGTTCCCGATTTATAGCATAGGCTGATAAATCATCCCATCTAATGTCCGCATTTGGGTTAATAGTAACGAGATGATGGATTAACTCTAATTCCTTTTTATGTTTTTGGTAGTTGTTTAACCTTTGAGAAATTTCCTCAAGTTCATTGTGCATGCTTTGGTAAGTAATATGGTTATCACCAATTCGTTTATTGCTGAACTCAAGTTTTAGATAAGCACTTTGCACGAGTTGTTCAATAGACAATAACTCCTCATCATATTGAAGAGTGAACGCTTTGGTGTATTTGCTTTTTCGAACTTTGGAAATCAAAGTTTGTAACCGATCTTCATGCTGATAGATGAGGTCTAAGTTTTTTTGGATGGCCTGCAACTCATTCCGGTCTTCCCACATCTGAATATTTCTCTGTTGCTGCGCAATCTTCTGTTCACGCTCTAATAATTGCTGATGTGTGGAATACACTAACGAGCTCAAGATGAGAACTGATAGTACGAGTGGAATCAGAGTTACTGAGTATAGCAGGTATTCTTTTTTGGTTCTTTCGAGATTCATAACACTAGTTTGGTTCTTATTATTTTGAGCCCTTAGGTTCTAAGTCAAAAGTAGTATTGCCAAACCAGTACCAATACGTAGTAATTACTGTAATAAACAAGAAATCAATTAGTTATAAAAAATCCGCAGTCAACGGTTTTTTCAAATTGAAAATATAATTTCGGAATGAAATGCTTTTCAGTTATTGAAGTTGTTTTTAGATGTTGCTGGGATATTACGAAACTTCTTCAGAGGTTTTGGCTTCTTCATCCTCTTTCAACATACGATACACGGTTGTTTGACCAATACCTAATTTATCAGCCACCATTTTTGTATTGTTGTTGTACTTTTTCATAAAGTTTTTGACCACAAGAATGTTGTACTCTCTGAGCGTCATATTTTCAGAGAATTGATCAACGGGTGAAGGTGCGGCCTGCAAAGTGATATCTCCCTCTTCAATGATGTCAGAAGAGCTCAACACAAAAGCCAGATCAATGACTGATTTCAGTTCACGGATGTTTCCTGGCCAAGTGTAATTCAGCAGCTTCTTTTTAGCTTCTTTCGAAAGCTCTTTTGGACTTAGGTTGTTTTCTTTAGCAAAGAGATTTATGAAATGATCACTAAGTAAAATCACGTCATTTCCTCGTTCTTTGAGTGGAGGGAGATGAATTGGAAGCCCAAGGAAACGGTAATATAAATCTTCTCTGAAATTTTTGTTTTTAACCTCATTGGCAAGATCTCTATTGGTGGCCACGATAATTCTACAATTAATTTTAATTGTTTTGTTTCCACCAATTGGTGTAACTTCTTTTTCTTGTAAAACGCGTAAAAGTTTTGCCTGCAGGTTGATGTCCATTTCTCCTATCTCATCCAAAAAAAGTGTTCCGCCCTGAGCTTGTTGAAATTTTCCAATACGCTTTGCATTGGCGCCCGTGAAAGCTCCTTTTTCATGTCCAAAAAGTTCACTCTCTATCAATTCAGATGGGATTGCGGCCATGTTTAATGCCACAAAAGGTCCGTCTTTACAATACGAATTATAGTGAATAGCTTTGGCAACGACTTCTTTACCTGTACCTGTGGCACCTGTGATGGAAACTGAAATGTTTGTATTCAATGCTTTGCTCATTGTATCAAACACTTTTTTCATGACAGGACTGTTTCCGATCAGGCTTTTTTGGAATTCATAGCGTCCCTGAATTTCAGATTTAAGATTAGAAAGCTCTTTCTTAAGGTTCGAATTGGTTTCAATTTTGTTAACTGCGTGAAGCAATCGTTCTTTAATATCTTTTGATTTCACAAGGTAATCGGCGGCTCCTTTTTTAAGGAGTTCTACTGCTACTTCAATGTCATCCTGCTCAGAGATCATGATCACCTCAATATCTGTATTGAAGTTTTTAATTTGCTTTAAAAGTTCATCACCAAGCATATCCGGCAGACGATAATCTACCGTAACAATATCTGGAAGGTGATGTATTTCCTTTAATAGATCCTTTGCACTGAGGAAACTTTTTATCTCAAAATCTTTGCGCAAAGAAAGGTTATGTACAAGTAATTTATTGTACCATTCGTTGTCTTCAACGACATATATCAGAAATGAACCATTCTTCTTGTCAATCATAACTTTGTGTCTCTTGCGGACAATTTTAGTTAATGTATATCAAATTGCCGGTAACCTTCTCTTTTTTCTAATCTAAAAATACACATTAATTGGAAGCAGTTTTATGATTCTTAAGTTCTTGTTGTACTTGATCAATTGCTTCACCTGCCTTAACTTCAATTTGTTTAATTAATTCATCTATTTGGCTTTGATCACCATTTTCCATGCAAATTTTTTCCAGGTCTTTCAAGCTTGAATGAAGTTGATCTGCTCCGATCTGTCCGCATGGAGAGGCGATTCTATGTGCCACATCTGCTACAAGTTCTTTATCACCGGATTGATTGGCAAACTTAATATCTTCAATTCCTTTATTAGTTGATGTGATAAAGGTTGTAAGCAGTTCCAGGAAAAAAGGAACATCATTATCGCAGGCTTTGAGTAGCGGATCGAAATTAATTTTCTCAGACATGTTTTTCCCGTTTATTTTGTTCTTATTTATTGCAGTAGTGTTTTGTGTTGTGTCGGCGGCAACAACTCTGTTAATTTCGGTTACCAGTTCTTGCTCTTTGAATGGTTTGGCCAGAAATCCGTCCATACCGGAATTGGTATACGTCACTCTATCTTCTGTAGATACAGCCGCTGTGAGCGCTATAATTCCTGCATGACGGGATTTCCCTTCATCATTTCGAATCTTCTTAGTGGCTTCAACACCGTTCATTTCAGGCATTCTTGTATCCATTAAAATCACATCAAATTGTTCTTTTTTTGCCAGTTTTGAGGCTTCAAGTCCGTTTTCAGCTTGCTTAAATTTGCAGCCGTGATTTTTTAGAATTTTTGCAATCAGTTGACGGTTAAAGGACTCGTCATCAACGATTAATACATTCAAATCCTTTGGGATGTTTGTTATTATTTCTTCATCTAATTCACCTTGATCATCTTGCTTTTTAAGCGGCAGTTCATATGGCAAGGTTAAGCTCACGGTAGTGCCTTTTCCAGGTTCACTGCTCATGTGAATATAGCCTCCTTTGAGTTCTACCAGTTTTTTAACAATGGAAAGACCTAATCCTGTTCCGCCATGTGTACGCGTAATTCCTGGTTCGGCTTGCTCAAACTCATTAAATACTTTTTCAATCTGTTTTTTCGTCATTCCTATACCGGTGTCTATGACATCAATGGAAAGAACAACACTTTTACCATTAATGGACTTGTTACTGATTTCGACGGTCACTTTCCCCTGGTCGGTAAACTTAACGGCATTGCTCAATAGATTCATTAAAATTTGCTTGAACCGGTAGATATCACCAATAACTTTCGGGGGTACTTCAGGATCAATTTTACTGGCCAGTTCAATGTTTTTACGTTGAGCTTCTTCTTCAAACAAAGAAAAGATGTCTGTAATCTCCTTTTTCAAGTTGATAGGTACCCTTTCAAGCTCTATTTGTCCCATTTGTAGCTTACTAAAATCAAGTACATCATTGATTAAGTCCAACAGGTGCAAACTAGATTTTCGTACAATATCAATTTGCTCTTGTTGCTCCTTGTTCAAAGGTGTCTTGGCAATTTGCTCCGTAAATCCGAATATGGCATTGAGCGGGGTTCGTATTTCATGACTAATATTGGCCAGGAACATTTGCTTGGTGCGTGCTAAATCTTCCGCTTCTCTTCGCGCAAGACGCAGAGCTTTGTAATATCTCCTGTTTTGTTTGAAATAATCGTACAAGAGGTATCCCATAAAAATGATCAGGACTCCCAGGAATAGAAAAAATACAATTAATTGATTATAAGCATCATCAATGCTCTGTTCAGCTTCTAATGTTTTATGCGCAAGTTTATTGGCTTCGTTTTCGCGCAGTTCAACCAACAATTTATTCAATTCAAGGCTAACTTTTTGATCTTCCAACACGAGAGTATACTCTTCAAATTTTAATAAGGACTCAATGGCAAATTCTTCTGACCTGACGGATTCTATTTCCTGTTCAATGGTTTGAAAATTAATTTTTGAGGTCTTATCATATTCATTACTGGCTAACTCACGTCTAAAAAGTCGATCAAAGAATTTTCTTTTTTTCTCATAGGTTGCCTTATCAGTTTCGGATTCCATTTCAAAAACAGAGAATTTAATTTTATCCGATACTTTCTCCAAAGCTTCATCAGCCCGGTACTTATCTTTTAGTTTTATGAATTCATTGAGAATAAAAATCTTTTTATTAATGAGGCTGTCCAATTGTGAAATAACCGGTAAATCATCATTGGATAATGAGTTGTACGAGCTGTGTTTTTCTAAATCATATAATTTGGATTCAATTTTATGTAAGGATTTGTTATAATCAACAATAAATGAAGAATCCTGTGTAATGTTATAAGATTTAGCGGATAGTTCTAAGGTACTTAAGTTGTTCCGAAGTTTTTCAGCAGTCAATAATTTTTCATTTGGCTTTACTTCGGTATTAATTAATCGAATTACGTCAACATACCGTTCAAAGGATACAACACCGGCAACAATAACAAAAGAAAACATAAGGAGCATGATGAACATCATCCTCTTTACGGTTGTCCCAGTCTTTCTCTTCACAGCTAGTTTCATAAGTAATTGTAAGCGTAAACGTCAATATAAAAAATAAGTAATTGTTGGTTTTTGTGCAACTATTTAAGTTTCAGCAGTTACACTTATTGTCTCACAATTGTTTTTCGATCTACCACAGTATAGGCAAAATAAAGTGATAAAACGATACACCATATAATTATCACATCCCAGAAGTCTAATCCTAATTGAGGAAACTGGGTGCCTATTGACCCAAGCACAACAGTTCCAACAAGAACTGATATATAAACCCAGGTCAATCTTTTTTCTTTCATTTTTTCTCTGGCGTTTATCAGATGGCGTCTTGTACTTTTAATTAAGTTAATTAAAAAGTCCTTATCTCTAGGGATGAAATCAGATGCTCCCATTCCGATTAAGTTCAATTGAGAGTGAAAATCCAGTAAATGTGAATACATAATAACCGGAACATTAGGGTATTTCTTATGGATAAAATCCAATAGGTAATCTCCATTTAATTGCCCTAGGGATCTACGGGTGAGGTAGTAGTCACATACGATCAAATCAGGACTTTCATTCTTTAGAGCAAGGATACAATCAACCGCATTTGAAAATGCACGTACCTCACAATTGAATGTCGACTCTAATTTTTTCTGAATGATCTTCTGATTAAACTGTTCATCATCCACTACGAGTATTTTAAATTTTTTTTCTCCTTTTCTCATAACAGTAGTGTTAGTTAGCAATAAAGGATATTGGAGGAATTTCCTCCAATATCCTGGTATAGAACTATGTTAATGCAATATCATGATCCAATATTTATAGTTCCCATATTTCTAATTTCTCCTTCTCTGACCAGTACATTTTGTATTATAATTTCACTTTGTGCGCCGTTGTTAATTTCATCAGATCCCGGATAAACAATTACATCATAAGCACCTTCTTTAAGTCCACGGAACAAGAATTCTCCTTCCATGTTGATGTAGGTGGTTAATGAAGATTCATTGTCGGTGATCATTACCATGGCATTTGTTGCACCGGTTACTCTACCTTCGAGTCCGGTTTTTGCATCTTCCAGAACGGTGATTACCGGATCAAGCACGTAATTATCTGCGCTTCTTTTGATTGAAGCTGCCGCGTTGAAGTCAAGCAATAACTCCGCACTTTGTTCAGATGAGATTTCTTCTTCAATACTGATGAATATCTCTTTAGGTCCGTCCCATTGTAACTGGGTTGTTACCTCGGCATAAGCTACTATACCTCCAATTTCTGTTTTCTTCTCATAGGTAAGGCTGTTGTCCGAGCCGAATGTAATTTTCAATTGCGTATATGTTCCGGCGGTTGCCTTACTTACGTGAGCTAGTTCCACTTCAGCACCGTTCTTATAATCCAGAACGTTTATAGCTTGAGTATTTGAGTTGAGCATTACCCAACCGGAGTTTTGGTTGTAAGCCTCGATTGAGGCAATTTCAACATTTAATTCGGTGTAATCTGCCGGCGCATCCGTCATACGAACCGAAAATTCCCCGGGCTCTAAATTGGGGTTGTCTTTTTCGCAGTTTGTAAGTCCTAACCCGAGGATTATTAATGTTACTGTTGTTATAAAAGCAATCTTCTTCATGACAAATTAGATTTAGTTTGTAATTTTTGGTTCACTGAGTTTGTCGCCAAGGCTATGCCAAAGCAATTGTTTCTTTTCTTCACACAGGGCTTAACATGCAGAATATCAGTAGTAACCAAAGCGAATGCTTTTGAAGAACCCAAACCGATTTAATAGAATATATTTTCAAAATGAAAAACATGGTTTCAAAATGAAAACAACACTTTCTGCTGATGAAATTCCGTTTTGTGGAAGGAGGTATTATAATTGCTTATTATCCTTACATTAGAGGAATAGCAAAATCTTATCTTATTAAACTGACACTTCAAAATATTGCTTACTCGGCATTGATCATCACGGTTGTGATTGCTTTGTTGGTTGTTGCACGTACCATTCTTATTCCTATTGCCTTTGCTATCATTATTGCCTTTGCATTAAGTCCTTTTGCCAACTGGTTTGAGAAAAAAGGTGTAGGTCATGGGTTTTCGGTATTTCTGACTTTATTCCTGGTAACCATTGTTATAGCTGGCATTATAACGGTATTTTCCTTCACTTTTGCCAGTATTATTAAAGAGTTTCCTGAAATTAAAGTGGAGATTGACAAAGGAATTTCAACTATTGAATATTTTATCAATGACCTCCTTAACTTGTCAGATCGCGCGATAGAAAATGAATTGGAAGATAATAGTTCCAAACTCTTGAATCCATTGTGGGAGTTTGTTGAAAATAGTATTAGTTCCTCTTTTCTAGCTGTCGGCAATATCTTTTTAGGTGCATTATACGTGATATTTTTTCTTTTATACAGAAAAGGGCTTCGAAGAATAATTTTAAATAATCTTAAAGGCAAAAAACTAAATGAAAGTTCACAGTTACTTCAAAAGATTAGGGATGTTATTCAAAGTTATCTGTTAGGGTTATTTGTTGTGATATTAATATTGGGAACAGCCAACAGTATTGGTTTGTGGATAATTGGCATTGATCACGCTATTTTCTGGGGTTATTTAGCAGGCCTGTTAGTTGTGATTCCCTATATCGGAACAACAATTGGCGGACTATTACCTTTTCTTTATGCTCTTGCTACGACAGATACACTTTGGCAGCCTGTTGCAATTGTTATAATGTATTTTACCTTTCAGCAGTTAGAAGGTAATTTTGTGACGCCAAAAATTGTTGGGTCTAAGATTGAGGTGAATCCATTTTTTGTCATCAATGCTATGATCATAGGAGGTTTTATTTGGGGTGTAGCCGGATTAATTCTTGCTGTTCCGACAATAGGAATCGTCCATACAATTTTAAAGCATTATGAACAAACAAGGCATTTAGGTTTTTTATTGAGTAATAAAATTAGCAAAGCTGATTTCGATTATAAAAATGAATTATAATTATTATCAGATATGAATTATGTAAAACTTGGGTCAACCGATCTCGAACTTTCTGAAATAACATTTGGTGCGTGGGCCATAGGTGGATGGATGTGGGGCGGAGCTGATCACAAAGATGCTGTAGAGGCAATTATTGAAGGGTATAATGAAGGGGTTACGTCTATTGATACTGCGCCAATATATGGTCAGGGCAGAAGCGAAGAAATTGTCGGAGAGGCAATAAGGGATATTCCAAGAGATAAGGTACAGATACTTACTAAGTTTGGTATGCGGTGGGATCTGGCAAAAGGAGATCACAGTTTTTCAAGTAAAGACGAACAGGGGAATCCCATTGAAATTTATAAATATGCGGGGAAAGAGAGTATTATTAAAGAATGCGAAGACAGTTTAAGAAGACTCGGAACTGATTATATAGACCTTTATCAGATTCATTGGCCCGATTCAACCACACCAATCACGGAGAGCTTTGAAGCTGTATCAAAATTGATAGAACAAGGAAAAGTTCGGTATGCCGGAGTTTGTAATTACAGTGCGTCACAATGTGCAGAGGCAAATAAAATAGTTCGACTTGCTTCAAATCAGGTGCCGTATAGTATGGTTAACCGGGGAATCGAAGAAGAAACAGTACCGTATTGTCTGGAACAGAATATAGGGATTTTAGCCTACAGCCCCCTTCAAAGAGGATTGTTGACCGGTAAATTTAATCCCGGGTATGAATTTAAAAAAGGTGATCACCGTTCTGAAAGCGGCTTTTTTACAGATGAGTTCATCATTAGAACCAATGATTTTCTGAATGAAATTCAACCCCTAGCAGATCGCAAAGAGGCCACCCTGGCACAATTAGTTTTGAAGTGGACGGTATTGCAGCCGGGAATATCGGTTGCTCTTGCCGGCGCGAGAAATGCAAAGCAGTCACTGCAAAATGCAAAGGCCTCTGAAATAGACTTGAGTGATGATGATATTAATCTGATTAACGGATTTTTATTTAAGCATTTCATAGATGAATAAAAAAAAGAGATCAGTTGCCTGACCTCTTTTCAAAAAATAGTTCAATTAATATTATTTTTTCTGCTTGGCTGTAGTTGTGAGCTGTAAAACCAGGCTTTCATTAGAAGTTGTAAGAACAAGTTGATTACTGTTTACTTCTGCAACCGTATATTCAACTTTACCACCAGCCGAAACTGTTAATATTTTAGATCCTGCATCATAACTCCATATTCCTTCACTAAAGAAGCCATTCCAGTCTTTAAAAACTCCTTTATCTTCTTTAAAAATAATATAGTCCCCTGCTGAATGGTCAACATTAGTACCGTTTTTCGTATGGGATTCAACAAACATCTTTTTTCCGTAAAAGTCGGCCAATGGATGACTGTTAGTTGCAGACAACTGGGCATTTGAAACAGTGGCCAGAGTAAGTAGAGCAAATAGTGCAAATAGATTTTTCATAGTTAATTAAATTTTTAGTAATGTACTTTATCTGGCAAATTATGTGCCAGCAATTTACCAAGATACAAATTCCGTAAAAAGAATTAATACAAAAAGTTATGGTAAGGATACCGTTTTTGAAAGATAACTTTTACTTCTTCGTATAATCGGTCTTTTAGCTCATCTATATTGATCTTTTCCTGGGCGGAGATAAACAGACAATTTCCATCACCCAATTTCGCCATCCAGGAATTTTTAAGTTCTTCAAGTGCAAATTCTTTTCCTTCCGGATGAAAACCAATTTCTTCAGGTTTTGGATTATAAGCATCAATTTTATTAAACACTACCAGGGTTGGTTTTTCTTTTGTGTTTTGATCAATTTCAGCTATGGTTTCATTCACTACCCTATAATGATCTTCAAAGTTGGGGTGAGATATATCAAGAACGTGAACCAAAACATCTGCTTCTCTTACCTCGTCCAGGGTGGATTTAAAAGACTCAATTAACTGGTGTGGTAATTTGCGAATAAATCCAACGGTATCTGTAAGTAGAAAAGGGAGATTACCAATAACCACTTTCCGAACCGTTGTGTCTAATGTTGCGAACAGTTTATTCTCTGCAAAAACTTCTGATTTACTTAGCAAGTTCATTATGGTGGATTTACCCACATTGGTATATCCTACCAGCGCAACTCTAACGAGTTGTCCTCTGTTACCACGTTGAACGCGTTTTTGCTTGTCAATTTTCTCCAATTTCTGCTTTAGCAGGGCAATTTTTTGTTGAATAATCCTCCTATCCGTTTCAATCTGCGTTTCACCCGGACCTCTCATACCAATACCCCCTTTTACCCTGTCAAGGTGAGTCCACAAACGGGTCAGTCTGGGGAGTAAGTATTCATATTGGGCCAGCTCCACCTGTGTCTTTGCATCTGCAGAACGTGCCCGTTTAGCAAAAATATCCAGGATGAGGTTGTTCCGATCTAATACTTTAATGTTGAGGATACGTTCGATATTCCGTAATTGAGACGGTGATAATTCGTCATCAAAAATGACGGTATCAATCTTGTTTTGAAGGCAATATTTTCGAATTTCTTCAATCTTTCCAGACCCTACATAGGTTTTAGGGTTAGGGGAATCAATCCGTTGGGTGAATTGTTTTTTTGTAACTGCACCAGAAGTTTCTGCCAAGAATTCAAGCTCATCCAGGTATTCTTTGGCCATCTCTTCTGTTTGATCGGCGGTGATAACACCAACCAATACAACATCCTCTGGTTCTATGTCCGTGTAAATGTATCCGTCCTCCATAGTTTCTGGCTCCTAATACCAACCACCTCCAAGAGATTCTCTAAACGGCCATGGTATAGAAAGCAAGATGATTATCAACGCTATACTATAAAATACAAATTGTATCTTAAATTTCTTCTTTTCTTCCTCAGCTTTCTTGCCTTTTGAGTATCCAATCGTGATTAAAGCCATTGCAATGGTCATTGCCAAAATGTGCTCCAGACCATAGAATCTTAACATTGAGTTCTTCATAAATCCTTCAACGAATTGAACTTTCGGGCTTATGAAATACAAAATTAGTCCGATTGTCCACTGTATGTGGAAAGCCAACATGGCAAACAAGCTCATTTTGCGATCTCCTTCCGTATATGGGGCGTTCTTTTTCCATCCCATGAACATCTTAACAATCGCCATAATTAGTAGGATCAACACCACCCAGCGCAAACCAGAGTGAGCCTTTGTCATAATCTGTAAGAATGTTTCCATAAATCCTTATTTTTGGGCAAATTTAATGCATATAATGGCAAACCGTAGTGGTGGATCAAAATATATTTTGCTCATTCTGTGGAGCTTTTTTCTGGTAAACACTGCTTTTACCCAGAATTATTCACCTGAAAATGGAGTTCATGACCCCAGAAATACGACGTATGTTCTGACTGGAGCAAAAATAGTAGTGAGTGCAGATAAGACTCTACCGGTTGGAATGATTGTAGTCCGGGACGGAATTATCCAAAATGTAGGCATTGTTGAAATTCCTCCGGTGGATGTGGTCAAAATTGATGTTTCAGGTTATACCATTTACCCTGCTTTTATTGAAAGTTATTCGTCAGCCGGTATGCCAAAAGCAACTCCCCGAAAGGGTGGCAGAGGTCCGCAACTAACGACTCTAAAAGAAGGCCCTTACTACTGGAATGAAGCCATACAGCCTGAAGTCAACGCCTACGAACTTTATAAAGAGAAACACTTTAAAGATAAAGAGGAGTATTTGAAAGCCGGATTTGCAGCTGTATCTACACATCAGGCGGACGGTATTATGCGTGGAACTTCTGTTCTGCTGGCCTTAACCACTGACCCGACTGTTGACAATGTGATTAAAGCTGAGGTGGCGAATCACTACTCTTTTTCAAAAGGTTCCTCACGTCAATCGTATCCATCTTCACAGATGGGAAGTATTGCTCTGATTCGACAGTTTTTTTATGATGCCAAGTGGTTTGCCAACCTGAATGAAGTGACCAAGGAAAATGTCTCACTACAGGAAGGGTTGAATAATTTAAAATTGCCACAAGTATTTGGTCTGACAACAAAACTGGAAATACTTAGAGCAGCAAAAATTGCCAACGAATTTAACTTTAACCTTATTGCAAAAGGTGGCGGAGATGAGTTTGAACGAATTAGAGAAATAAAAGCCACTGGCGCTAAACTAATAGTTCCGGTAAACTTTCCGGATCCTTTTGATATGACCGACCCTTATGCCACACGCTTTGTGTCATTGTCAGATCTAAAAAGATGGGAGTTAATGCCGTATAATCCTTACTTTCTTTATCGATCTGGAATTCCGTTTGCCCTGACCATGGATGGTTTGAAGGAAAAATCAGACTTCATCAAAAACATACGGGAAGCCGTAAAACATGGCTTGCCAAAAAATGAAGCCTTACGGGCTTTAACGCAAACACCAGCAGAATTCCTTAAAATAGATGACAAATTAGGTTCACTTGAAAACGGAAAGCTGGCGAACTTTCTGATTGTAAAAGGGGACCTTTTTGAGGATGGTGAGATTTATGAAGTGTGGAGTAAGGGAGATAGAAAGAGAATAAAGGATATAAACCGTGCGGATATTCGCGGAACGTATGATCTAAACGTAAAAAACTTTGTCTATGAATTAAAAATATCCGGTGAGGTTGACAAACCTTCCGCGTATGTTTATGTCTTTGAAATTAAGACCGGATCTAACGGTATCAGTAAAATGGATACCACCAAAATTAAGTGTGATTTTGAATTGGAGGATTTACAACTAACCTTGTCTTTTGAAACGCATGATCAAACACATGATGGTTTGATTCAGCTTAATGGATCTTACCATCCCGGGTTAGGTATTATGGATGGAACCGGAACACTTCCAGACGGTACATGGATAGCATGGGGCGCTATTCGATCGGAAAAACACAAAGAGAAAAAGAAAGAAAAAGATTTTGAAGTGGATACATCTGCTGCTTCCAGTCTGCTTTATCCCAACCTATCTTATGGTTTCAGTGAACTTCCAAAACAAGGAATATACTTCATCAAAAACGCAACGGTTTGGACCAATGAAGAGGCTGGCATAGTAGAAAATGGATCTGTTACGATAAGAAACGGAAAAATTGTAGCAGTAAACTCAGGTGGAGCACCGGGCGGAGCAACTGTCATTGATGCAAAAGGCAAACATGTAACTTGTGGAATCGTTGACGAACATTCGCATATTGCCATTAGCAAAGGAGTAAATGAAAGTGGTCAGGCAGTTTCCGCCGAGGTCAGAATTGGTGATGTAGTACGCTCGGACGATATTAATATTTACCGGCAGTTAGCAGGAGGAGTGACGGCTGCTCAGCTTCTACATGGATCGGCAAATCCAATTGGAGGGCAGTCTGCTTTAATCAAACTCAAGTGGGGCTTTAGTCCGGAAGAAATGCTCATTGAAGATTCATTGACAGATGGTTTTATCAAATTTGCTTTGGGAGAGAATGTAAAGCAATCGAATTGGGGCGATAACAATACAGTTCGATTTCCACAAACTCGGTTAGGTGTGGAACAGGTGTTCTATGATGCTTTTATCCGCGCAAAAGAATACAAATCGGCCTGGGAGAGATATTACAATATGTCAGCGAATAAACGCGAACAAGTGAATGCGCCGAGAAAAGATCTGGAGCTGGATGCTATTTCCGAAATATTGGATAAGAAGAGGTTTATTACGTGCCACTCGTATCAACAAGGAGAAATCAATATGCTCATGAAAGTGGGCGATTCAATGGGCTTCACAGTAAATACGTTTACACATATACTGGAGGGTTATAAGGTGGCTGACAAAATGAAGGAACACGGAGCAGGAGCATCTACTTTTTCAGACTGGTGGGCATATAAATACGAAGTGAAAGAAGCTATTCCCTATAACGCGGCTGTCTTGCATGCCATGGGAATTATTACAGCAATCAATTCGGATGACGCAGAGATGGGGAGAAGACTGAATCAGGAAGCTGCAAAAGCTGTTAAATATGGTGGGGTTTCACAAGAAGATGCTTGGAAAATGGTCACCTTGAATCCTGCTAAATTATTGCATTTGGATGATAGAATGGGAAGTATTAAAGTGGGTAAAGATGCAGATATTGTAATCTGGTCGGATAATCCATTATCCATTCACGCAAAAGTTGAGAAGACATTTGTGGATGGGATGCTGTTGTATGATTGGGAAAGAAGCCTTGAGTTACAGCAAAGAGATAGACTGGAAAGAAAACGCATTATTACAAAAATGATTGACGCAAAAAATGGTGGTGCCAAAACCAGAAAAGCCACTATGCGAAAAAACCCAAAATATCATTGCGACAGTGAGGGGGAGGAGTTGTGAGTTGTGAGTTATAAGTTATGAGTTATGAGTTATGAGTTATGAGTTATGAGTTATGAGTTATGAGTTATGAGTTAT
>JABURP010000095.1 GCA_014762645.1 Crocinitomicaceae bacterium | reverse complement strand
GTTACAGGATAAAAAGGAGTTTGTTATTAGTAAACAATTCTTAAGAAGCGGGACCGCAATTGGAGCTCTTTTCAGAGAAGCGCAACATGCTGAGAGTAAAAAAGATTTTATTCATAAACTCGCCATTGCGCAAAAAGAAGCACATGAAACTATCTTTTGGTTGGATCTTTTATATGAAACAGAATATTTAAATGAGGAACAATATTATGATCTTGAAAAACAAGTAACCGAATTGTTTAAAATGATCTCCAGTTCAATAATTACAACGAAAACCGCCGTGCGAAAGGTTTCAAACTAATAACTCATCACTCCAGCACTCACAACTCATAACTCATAACTCATAACTCATAACTCAAATCTCCCTCCGTACCAAATCTTCAACTGTGTCAATCCAAATTGGCGAATCATTAAGGCTTTCTACTAATTGAACTTTTTCGCCTCCGTGTTCTTCAAATATTTCCTGATATTCCACACCGATTTCAACGGAAGTTTCCAAACAATCTGCAATAAATGCAGGAGAAAAGACGAGTAATTTTTTCATTCCTTGTTTGGCAAGATCTTCAACTACCTTATCAGAGTACGGCGTAAGCCAGGGTGTTTTTCCCAGACGGGACTGAAAAGAAACGGTGTAATCAGATTCCGAGAGATTCAACTTGTTGGCAATAAGTCGGCTGGTTTGATAACATTCGTTTCGGTAGCATAAATGTTGATCAGGCTTAAACTCTTTATCGCAATCACAATCTGAACACTTCAGGTCAGGATGGACCTTGTCAATTTGTCTTTCAGGAAGTCCGTGATAACTGAAAATCACATGATCGTAAGATGATACTTCGTTTTGTTTGGCTCTTTCTACAAAGGCGTCGATATATCCTTCGTGGTCATAAAAGTTAGAGATAACCTTGGTATCAGGAATGGCCCACCATTTCCGAATTATTCGCAGAGCTTTTTCCATTGCTGAACCGGATGAAGAACTTGCGTAATGCGGGAACAAAGGCAAAATAACGAGCTGGTCGTATCCAACTTTCTCCATTTTGGCCAAAACATCATCCAGTGAAGGGTTTTGATAGCGCATGGCGATTTCAACCGTGACGTCTTCATCCTTAAATTTTTCCTGAAGTTTATGTTTAAGAATGTTACCGTAGGTCAACAGTGGGGATTCGCCATTCCACAAGTCCCAAAGTTCTTTATAAATCTTAGCTGATTTAGGTGCCCTAAAGGGAACAATGATTCCGTTTACAAGGAAAAATCTACCCACCGCACTAATATCAATCACCCTTGGGTCATTGAGGAATTCGGTTAGATATTTACGAACGTCTCTTGTACTGGGACTATCGGGTGTTCCCAGGTTGATGAGTAAAACTCCTGTTTTCTTCACCTGTTAACTTTAAATATGCAATGCGCGATCGTCTGTTGCGGCCAGAGCAGCTTCTTTAGTGGCTTCTGTATAGGTAGGGTGTGGGTGGCATATTCTAGCCATATCTTCAGCAGATGCTCTGTATTCCATAGCCGTTACCGCTTCCATAATCATATCTGCCGCACGCGCCGAAACCATGTGTACTCCTAATACTTCATCCGTTTCCGCATCTGCAATGACTTTAACCATTCCCATAATATCCATACTGGCTCTTGCTCTTCCCAGTGCTTTAAGTGGAAATTTCCCAACTTTATAATTCACACCGGCTTCTTTAAGCTCCTCCTCCGTTTTTCCAACGGCGGCAACTTCCGGCCATGTATATACAACACCTGGAATGAGGTTATAGTTCATATGAGGTTTCTGTCCAGCCAATAATTCAGCAACAAAAACACCTTCTTCTTCTGCCTTATGGGCCAACATAGCTCCTCTTACCACATCACCAATAGCATAAATTCCATCTACATTGGTTTTAAGGTGATCATCTACCTTAATACGGCCTTTGTCTTCCATTTCAACTCCTGCATTTTCCAGACCGAGACCCTCTGTGTAAGGTTTTCTTCCTACTGCAACCAGGCAGTAATCGCCTTCAAATGTCACTTCCTCATCTTTTTTATTGAGCGCCGTAACTTTGACACCTTTGCCGGTGTTTTCGACTTTCTGAACCTTGTGGTTAAAGTTGAATTTGAACCCTTCTTTCTTGAGCACTTTTGTCAGCTCTTTGGCAGCATCTTTATCCATTCCTGGAAGTATAGAATCCATGAATTCGATAACATTTACGTTGGCACCTAATCTGGCATGGACGGATCCAAGTTCTAATCCGATAACACCACCGCCAATGACAATTAGGTTTTTCGCCACTTTTTCAAGGTTGAGAATCTCCGTGGACGTAATGATGCGGTCCTTATCCGGCTCCATGCCTTCAAAGTAATTAGGTTTTGAACCTGTAGCAATGATCGTATTTTTGGTCTTAATCTCTTTTGATTTTCCTTTATCGTCGGTAATCTTAATGGTGTTTTTATCGACAAACGAACCCAGTCCGTGGTGGACATCAATCTTATTTTTATCCATCAGGTATTTTACACCATCACACGTTTGTGATACAACCTCATTTTTACGGTTGATCATCTGCTTCATATTAACTTTTACAGATGACGTGTCAATTCCGTGTTTTTTGAAATCATGCGTTGCGGTATGAAAATGTTCGGACGAATCCAACAGGGCTTTTGAAGGAATACAACCTACATTCAGGCAGGTTCCTCCAAGAGTGGAATATTTTTCAATGATCGCGGTTTTCATTCCCAGTTGGGCGCATCTGATAGCGCATACATACCCACCGGGTCCGGATCCAATAACTACAACATCATAATCCATAGGTCATTGTTTTTAGAGCGACTAAGCTAATTAATTTTATTCTTTCTCAGGCATCCTTAATTTCAGGGATTGCATGATTTCATGCGACACTGTCTTCCAGGGTTTGTATCCTTTTTTGGGTGCATGAAAAGTACAGTGTAGCATTTGTCCCCGATACAGCGTGAAAAACACCATTTCGTAATATTTTTCCGGTTTCTTTTTGATGAATTCAATGTAACCCACCTTATGACCATCTACTTCCGTAACTTCTTTTGTCTTCCACTTTGTTTTTGGATGCTTGTTTTTAAGCCATTTTTCAATGAGATTGGTCACTGCCGGTAACGAACGATCATCCACCAGGAGAGACTCTGAACCAAAGCCTATCCGGATAGATTTTTCGTCATTAACATACGCCACTTTCGTTTTTGGTTGTCCTTCGTAGTACTTTGACAATTGAGTTTCAGGTAAAAGTTGAAATGCTGATGGAACCTTTAATTGGACATTTCCTTCAAACATTTCTACCTCTTTATATTCGACATCCGACTTCTTCTTTGCCAGGATTGCAAAGGGAACCAAAAATGCTGCTATCAGAATTAATACTTTCATTTATAGGCACTAATTGAGTTCAGCCAGTTTTTCTTCCAGGATTTTTATTTTATTCCTCGCATCTTCTTCCTTTTTGCGCTCCATTGCCACCACATTTTCCGGTGCATTGTTCACAAAACGCTCGTTGCTCAATTTCTTTTGTACAATAGCCAGAGAGCCCTTAGCGTATTCCAGTTCATCCTCTATTTTCTTCTTCTCGGCATCTACGTCAATATTTTCACCAAAAGGAATGAAATACTCGTTGTTCTTTTCAATAAAAGAAAATGAATTGCCTTGTTTTTCGTCTACATAATAAAGATTAGCGACATTACCCAGTTTTGTTATTACGGGATCAAATTTTTTGGAGAGATCCTGATTGACTTTTACTGAAAGATTAATCTCTACTTTGTTCGCAATATTATTTTGCTTGCGAATGCTTCGAATATTACTGATTACAGATGAAGTAATGTCAAACTCTTTCAGGATATCCTCGTTTATTTTTCCGGCTTGTGGCCAGGAAGAAATGATAATGTCTTCACCTTCTTCACGTTCTCTGAGCCAATGCCAGATTTCTTCTGTCACAAAAGGCATGAACGGATGCATTAACTGCAATACTTTTTCAAAGAAACCAATGGTTTTGTCTAATGTAGCGCTGTCAATTGGTTGTTCATAACCCGGTTTTATCATTTCAAGATACCAGGAACAGAAATCATCCCAAACCAATTTATACGTGGTCATTAAGGCATCTGAAATTCTAAACTTGTCAAAGGAATTGTTAATAGATACGATTGCTTCATTCAATTTATTTTCAAACCACTCTATAGCAATTTTACTGGACTCAGGTTGCTCTATATCCTTCCATTCCCACATGTTTACCAGACGGAATGCGTTCCAGATTTTATTGGAAAAATTTCGTCCCTGTTCACATTGGGATGTATCAAACGGGAGATCATTACCAGCAGGGGATGAAATAAGGATACCTACGCGTACCCCATCTGCTCCGAAATCATCCATTAGTTCGATAGGGTCAGGAGAATTACCAAGTGATTTGGACATTTTACGACCCAGTTTATCTCGTACAATTCCAGTGTAATACACATTTTTGAAAGGGACTTCTCCCATGTATTCAATACCTGCAATAATCATTCGTGCAACCCAGAAAAACATAATCTCCGGAGCTGTTACTAAATCATTGGTTGGGTAATAATATTTGAGTTCATCATTTGCGGCATCTTTCCCATTCGCTATTATGCCAGGATCAAAGGTAGATATGGGCCACAACCAGGATGAAAACCAGGTATCCAGGACATCTTCATCTTGTTTAAGGTCTGAAGCAGCAATAGTTTTTCCCGTTTTTTCTGAAGCTAATTTTACGGCCTCCTCTATAGTTTTGGCAACCACATATTCGTCATGTCCGGTTCCAAAATACCAGGCTGGAATTTGGTGACCCCACCACAGCTGCCTTGAAATACACCAGTCTTTAATGTTCTCCATCCAGTGACGATAGGTGTTTTTCATATTGTCCGGATGAAACTTAACTCGACCATCCATAACCGTATCTAACGCAGGTTTTGAAATTGCTTTCATATCAACAAACCATTGCAAAGATAGTTTCGGTTCTATGACGGCATTTGTCCGTTCTGAGTAACCAACTTTGTTGACATGATCCTCAACTTTCGTCATGTAACCCAGTTCCTCCAGTTCTTTCGCGATTAAATCTCTTACTTCAAATCGGTCCTTTCCTTCATAGTGTAGCCCGTGTTCATTTAAGGAACCATCATCATTAAGGATGTCCAGCGTTTCTAGGTTGTGCTTTTTTCCAAGATTGTAGTCATTTTCGTCATGTGCAGGAGTAACTTTTAAACATCCTGTACCGAATTCCATTTCTACGTATTCATCCTGTATTATTGGAATAGCACGATTGGCAATAGGAACAACAGCTTTTTTCCCTTTGAGGTTTGCATACCGCGCGTCATTGGGGTTTACACAAATAGCTGTATCTCCTAATATCGTTTCTGGTCGCGTGGTCGCGATTGTCAACCATTCGTCTTCAGTTCCTTCAATTTTATAGCGAACATGGTAGAGTTTGGAATTTACTTCCTTGTGCTCAACCTCTTCATCTGAAAGTGCAGTTTTAGCAACCGGGTCCCAGTTGATCATTCGCATTCCACGATAGATCTTACCTTTTTTATAAAGATCAATAAATGTGTTGATCACACTTTCAGAATATTCCGGATCCATTGTGAAGCTTGTGCGTTTCCAATCACATGAAGCACCAAGTTTTTTTAGTTGTTCCAGAATAACACCGCCATATTTGTCTTTCCAATCCATGGCGTGCTGTAGAAATTCATCTCGGGTAAGGTCAGATTTTTTAATCCCTTCCTGTCGCAATTTCTGAACAACTTTTGCTTCTGTTGCAATACTGGCATGATCAGTTCCCGGAACCCAACAGGCATTTTTACCCTCCATTCTGGCTTTTCTCACTAACACATCCTGGATAGTATTGTTAAGCATGTGCCCCATGTGCAGGACACCGGTAACATTAGGCGGAGGAATTACAATTGTGTATGGTTCTCTGTCATCCGGTTCTGAATGAAAGTAACCTTGTTTCATCCAGTGACCATACCATTTATCTTCAGATTTGCTGGGGTCGTATTGCTTAGGAATTTCCATTGATCTTCGCTAAAATTTAGGGACATCAAAGTTAATTAATAGATTCCTAAGCGCGGACAAAAAGCAATAAAAATCAGAGTGACTTTTTTAGTTGGATGGCATCTTCGGTATAGAATAATCCTTCTGCTATGATCTCATCCAAAATTTTAATGGCTTTCTCTTTTTGATTCAGCTTGATTAATGTCTTGGCCTGATACCACTTAGCTTCTTGTCGGAAAGCTATATAACCTGTTTCACTTTCGAACTCAAGCATATTGCTAAGAAAATCTAAGGCTTCATTATATTTTTTCATGTCGTAGTAACACAATGCTCCATAAAAACTAGCATTAAGATCTTTTGGATATTGCTCAAGTATGGTCAAATAACGATTCAGTGCCTGTTTGTACTGACCTTTTGAAAAGTAGTACATGGAGCGATCCAGGTAATCCATATAAGGTACCTCTACTTCTAATTCCCGATCGTATTGTTTTTCCATGGCTTCCTCATCTTCAAAATTGGCTGATACGCCTGAGAATTCATACCGCGTATATTGAATAACATTATTCGTTCGGTCGATTTCTCTATAATCCACAACTTTGAGGTCGTACTGGTAGATAAATGGAGCATTGCGTGATTTTTTTCTTAGCTCCTCTTCCGGAATAATCTGATGATCTTCTTCTGTGATCTTTATCTCTTCCACATGAATAACTTCATTTGCATTTCCCAGATTTTCCTCTTCTTCCTGTTCCAGCTGAGCGGCAAGTTCTTCATTGGATGCTTCAAGAAATGGTCGGTTTTCTACAAGTTCTTGTGGAGTGATTTGTTCTTTGTCTTCAGCAAAAACCAGGGTATCAATGGCTTCAGGTAAATTTTCTACTTCTTTAAAATTGTCTTCGGTACCTGTTAATGGCTGGATATTTGGCTCTTCAATATCTGGTTTAATGATAAGGGCAATTACGTAAACTAAACCTGCCATTCCTAGAATCGTTAGGGTTCCTGAGCCAAAAAATGATCGACTATTTTTCGCGTGTGCTTTTTTTAGTTTAGCGAGTTGTTCAAGTCCTTCAGGGTGTGCCTCATATCCTTCCATGGCCTCATAAAGAAAAGGATCACTTTGGGCTTCCATTTCAAGTGCATGCTTCTCTTTGGGGGATAACTTTCCATTGAAATAATCCTGAATTCGCTTGAGGTCAATATGTTCTTTATTTTGATTCACTATTGTTTTCCATTATCAATTTTAAATTGCGTTTACCGTTTTGTATGTAGCTTTTCACCTTCTTTATTTCATAACCTGTAGCAGACGTAATTTCTTCATAACTTTTCTTTTTCAGGAAGAAGAGTTCAATGCATTTTTTTTGTTCTTCTTTTAGCAGTTGTATGGCCTCTTCCAATGCTGATATTTTTTCCTCTTTCTGCAGGACATCATATAATTGTTGTTCATCCTGATTTGAGCTAAATAATGATGCTGTTTCAAGGTCGCCAGTTTCCAAATTCTTTTTGCGCAGTACCATTAGGCATTCATTTCTACTGACACTGTATAGCCAGTTTTTAAAGTTGCTAATATCAGATTTGGCAATTTTATCCGGTAGCTTTTCAAACAGATCCATCATTACATCTTCTGCAGCCTGCACATCTTTCATGTATTTCAGACATAACCCCATAACTAACGGTGAATATCGTTGGAAAATCTCACCAAGAGCCTGGCGGTTATTTTCCTGGATGAGTTGGATTAACTCTGCGTCATCAAATTTCCCTATATGTCTTCTGGAGAAAAGCCCAAACAGCATGCGTCAAATATACATATCTACTTAACAGTTTAATTGGTTACTGTCATATAGATGTAATAATGAATAAAATTCCATAAACTATTTCCAAAGTATACGAACCGTGAGGTCGTGTTCAAGCCTGAATTTAGGTTTAATGTAGGGCTGAGTAAGGTTAGCAATTTCTTGTTTAGTTAAGAAATATTCAGCTCTTTGCATATAGGGCTGATACATGAGTTGCGCAACAATGCGCTCTGAAAATCTATATTCCATCCCCAGATTTATACCAAATCCCCATCCCATTCCTCCTGTTTTACTCGTAAAATTATTCCCTGGGTTGTGTACAGTAAACAAGGGCATTTGATGTTCTCGAAAAAAAGCTACATGCTCATCAATTTTCCAGGCACTAAATACACCACTGACTCCCGCAATAAAGTTGATAGGGTCTCCATCTATAATGTAATCAATATTAAACCGTCCATTAAACCTGCTTTCTTCTGCATATATATAACCTGTTTCATAAATGGCCTGAGACACCGTTGAAGATGGGTCAATAACCTGAATGGAATAACCGCTTCTGAATTTGAGTTTGGAGAAGTTAGCGTCCAAACCAAATTGCAATTCCGGGCTTAACTTATATCCCATGGTCACCCCTGTGAGCAAGCCAGGTGAGTACCTAACCACAATAGGAAATGCATCATTAGAAAGAAAAAAATCGCGTTGCCCAAGCATTTCGTAAATAATAAGGTAGTTGTTTTGTTGCATGAGGACAGTTTCTAATTCATTTTCATACCATCCTCCATAACGATTTGCATAATTTTTATTTGCAAATTTTACTCCTACATTTACGCCAAAGAAAAATCGCTGGTCCATATTGTCCGAGTCATCCTGAGCGTAGGAATACGGAATTAAGGATAACGCGAAAATACAGAGAAAACAAGCTTTTATCATGGCATCAAAAATACGAAATATTGCGGTATTAACATCAGGTGGAGATGCACCGGGTATGAATGCTTGCATCAGGGCGGTAGTACGTGCGGCCATTTATCATGGAATAACTCCCTACGGCGTTTATGACGGATTTAATGGATTGATCAATAATGACATTAAAGAGTTGGGATATTTTGACGTGTCAAATATCTTACAGAATGGAGGGACCATTCTTGCTACCGCAAGGTGTAAAGAGTTCCATGACGTAGCATTCCGAGAAAAGGCACACCAAAATTTAAAAGATAGGAATATTGATGCTTTAATAACTATTGGTGGAGACGGAACGTTTATGGGAGCTCGTATATTTTCAAAAGAGTTTGGATATCCTGTTATTGGAATCCCAGGTACTATTGACAATGACATTAACGGAACTGATTATTCAATTGGGTTCGATACCGCTTTAAATACAATCATTAATTCGGTAGATAATATTCGCGACACTGCGGCTTCTCATCACAGGATATTTTTGGTAGAAGTAATGGGGAATAACTCAGGCGTTTTGGCATTGTATGCTGCAGCGGCAAGTGGCGCACGTGAAGTATTCATGCCTGAAAAGAAGGAAGACCTCAATGAAATTAGAGACAAGGTGAAACAGGCGATTGATGCAAACCGTTCCTCTATCATCATAGTTTCAGAGGGAGATGAAGTTGGTGGAGCCAAGGAGCTTTATAAGTTTTTGGCGAGTCACCATATGGAAGAAAAGATACGTGTTTCAGTTTTGGGACATATTCAGAGAGGAGGCAGACCGACATTTAGAGACCGGTTAAATGCAACGTTATTTGGAGAGAAAGCGGTCACAGCTTTGTTAAAAGGAAGCTCAAATGTAATGGTTGGTATACAGAATGGAGAGCTGTGTCTCAATGATATTCTGGTGTCTCAGGAAGCGAAGCCTATTCAAAACATGGATTATTTGAAACTTATCAGGAAGTTGTCCGTTTACTAATGTTCGTTCAAAGATTTCAGGGATTGAATTTTTATTTATTGAACAAGTTGGTGATTTTCGTTCACTTATCGACAGATAAAATGGGTAGAGCGAAAAAAATCAAAAAATAAATTGATTAATTGTTTGATAAAGAAAAAAAGCATGTATCTTTGCGCTCCCGTTTGATAAAAATGGGTGTTGGGTACCAGCGGGTATTTTAACGAAAGTTTTTGAATAGAATTTAGAAGATTACCATTTTATGTTTGGAGGCATATAAGAGATAAGATGGTAATTTTTTTTGTGGGGATTTTTAGTTAAGAGGAATCGTCATGACAAAAGAAAGTTCTTTGAGATATTGAAAAGATAAGGTAAAAGCAAAGTCTAGA
>JABURP010000101.1:58210-78204 GCA_014762645.1 Crocinitomicaceae bacterium | reverse complement strand
CTAGTCGCGTGGGCTCGTAGATGTTTATAAGATACAGAGAATAATAGAATCAAAAACGCAATACTAAGACAAATGACAATAAACAATATTCTTAGCATAATCAGATCAATTCAAACGTACTATTCCTCAAATTATTCGGTTAAAGTACAATAGTTATCAAATTTGTGGTCGTTACTGACTCAATGTTTCTATCCGTTAAATTTTAATATACTCTACTGTTTGGGTAGTAAAGAAAGTAGTTTTTAACACCAATTTTGTTTTTGTTAAATCTTCTATTGTACTGTTGATCTGGATAGATCCAAAATAGCTATCCTGATATCCATACGTAAGGATTGTTCCTTTACCTGAAACTTTGTAGTCATAAGTTATTGCATTACCATCTGAATCGGTAAAAGTTGCAGTGCACCACTCGTTGTCTTTAAGTTTACAGTTGGTAAATTCAACAGTGCTTTTTGAAGAATCAGCTATGGTTTGGCCATTAATTGTTTGTTCTTGCCATTTTCCTTCAAGCTTTTTAACTGCTCTTTGGTCTTTATTACAAGAAAACAAAATCAGAACTGTTAGGCACAGGCTAATTAAAATTAACTTTTTCATAAATGCTTTAAAATTGGTTAAATATCAAAACAAATAAAATAATTTTTCGCCGAACATTTTGACTCTTTAAAGGATTTTCCTTATCCAATTAGAGCATTACCTGACTCAATAAAGTCTGAATACCAGTAAGAATTGCACTTTCATCTATGTCAAACTCTGCGTTGTGAACGGGTTTGGTAATTCCCTTAGCTTCATTTCTGACACCTATGCGGATAAATGTTGAGGGTATTTTTTGTGAGAAATAAGAAAAGTCTTCAGCCGTTAGTCGCAAGGGGAGATCAGTTATGTTATCAGCGCCTAATACTTGTGCCGCTTTTTCCCTGGCAGATTCCGTTAATTCAGGGTTATTCTCCAGAAAGGGATACCCCCGGACAATATTCACTTCTATGGTTCCTCCCATACTCTTGACAAGATCTGAAGCATGTTGTTGGATCAGGCCATGTGCTTTATCTCGCCACTTTTCATCCATGGTCCGGAAAGTTCCCTGTAACTCAACTTTATCCGGGATTACATTGGTAGCGCCGAGTCCTTCAATCCTTCCAAAAGATAGTACACAAGGAATATGTGGCGGGCAATTTCTGCTTACAATTTGTTGAAGTGAAGTGATTAAATGAGCCGAGATTAGGATAGGATCAATATTTTGGTGAGGCATAGCACCATGCCCTCCTTTGCCTTTAACAGTCATGTATATTTCATCTGTGGATGCCATATACATACCAGAACGCATTCCGATTTTTCCGGCTTCTAATTCCGGAAAGACATGCAGGGCGTATATCTCATCTACCTTAGGATTTTCCAGTACGCCTTGCTCAATCATCAAACTGGCTCCACCGGGAAGTTTTTCTTCACCCGGCTGAAAGATGAGTTTTACCTGACAGTTTAAAGCATCTCTATTATCGTTGATCACTTTTGCTGCTCCTAACAGCATGGCAGTGTGTACATCATGTCCACAAGCATGCATCACTCCTTCGTGAACAGAGCGGTAAGGAGTATCTGTTTTTTCGGTAATGGGTAGCGCATCCATGTCTGCTCTTAATGCGATACATTTTATTGTTTCCTTTTCGGGGCGAATCAAAGCAACAATTCCGGTTTCAACAATACCAGATGTAAAATCAATACCCCATTCTTTCAGCTTTGACTGAATGAATTTGGACGTTTCAAATTCTTTAAACGACAGTTCAGGGTGTTGATGAATATGCCTTCTAATGGCAATTGCTTCATCAAGTATCTGACTCGATTGTTGTTGAATGAGTTGTTTCATTTTTGCTAAATCCTCCTCCTTTATAACCGGAGTATATCATTTTAATAGAGATGTATAACATCAAAACCCCAAAAATAATTTTTACAAGTGCTGCAGACAGCTTAAGGGCAATTTTAGACCCAAAATAACCACCAATTATAAAAGCTACCGCTATAACGGCTCCATATTTCCAGTTGAGCTCACCTGCTTTCCAATAGTTCATTACCGCTAAAATTCCTATTGGAGGCAGCATAAGGAATAAGCTGGTTCCTTGCGCGGCGTGTTGTGTCATTCCCATGAAGTAAATCAAAGCCGGAACCATGATTACACCTCCACCAATCCCCACAAAACCACTCATTGCACCCGCAATCAGTCCAATTGCTACTAATAAGAAAATCGTTTGGATTGTCATATATCTTTAGTTAATGACAAATATGGCAAAGCTTTTTGAATTTCGAAATCTTCAACGCCCCAGGCAATATCGAATCTAATAAAATACCCCCAGATTTTTGTGCGTGCGCCAAATCCAAATCCTCCAATTATTGGTTCTCTTAAATTATCGATATTAATTGTTACGGGTTTGTCTACAATAACCTGAGTATTAAAATAATTGTCCGGATGAAAAGGATGTGGTCCGGTCCAGGCAACACCAACGTCTCCAAAAGCGACTAATTGAAAATGCCTCACCAGGTCACTTTTAATTGGGTAGGATGAGAAAAATGTAAATACCGGTAGGCGTAGTTCGGTATTGAACAAAGCAAAGGAGTTCCCATTTCGCTTATTTTGAATAAAACCGCGCATAGGAGTTGCAATTGTTTGAAAACCAAAATTTTGACTTGGGTCCACGGTGATGCTTTGATCAAAATCTGGTGATGCTCTGAGTACCCAGTTATCTACGCCACCCATATAATAAAGCAGTCTTCGTCCACCGATTGATGTAGCACCCGCCAAGCGGTTTACCCAAATGAAATTTCGCTTTATACGTGTGTAGTGGCGCAAATCCACTCCAAAATTGTAAGTAGGGTAGTAATTCCCTCCCAGTTCCTGCAACCATTCGGCAAAAATCTTACCTCTAAATCCACGCCGAATGTTAAGCTCCATTGGAATAGTATTGTCAAGTACCAGTTCTGTTTTCAAGCCTGAATTATAACTTACGTTGTTATCCCTCTGAAGCGAATTATCAGAAAATGGAATAAAGATTTGTTTGTCTTTACGGAGGTTTACGGTGGTACGTAAACTCAATATTTCAGAAATCGGAAAACTTAAACGGTAGCGTATATCGTGTGTCAGCCACTTGTATAAACCTTGTGTATTTACTGTTTTCTGTCGGTAAAAAATGAGACGGTGATCCAGTCTATCCTTCAGGTGTTCGCCCATTAAGAGAAATTCCCCTCCTGAATTCAAAGCGGTTGGTATCCTTACACCTCCCAATAATTTAAAGTCATCAAAGAGGTCACTGGCTCCAATTTTCAGAAGCATATTCATTCCCGGATTGAAGTAAACAGAACCAGGTCCTGAATAAGGTTGATAGTTCGGGAACAGGAAATTATTGTCAAACTGCGAAAGCACGTAATCTTTAGCAAAATTTGGTTGATAAATGGTGTATGCTGAAGGCTTCCATTTCTCTTGCTTCACTATGCTGGAATCCGACGGGTCATCAGAACCTCCAGTTTCTTCATCTGTGGGCTTTCCAATGGTGACGATTTCTTTTTGGTACTTGTGCTCGGGTAAATAAATTGTGTCGTTTTCAACCTTTTCGTGATTTTGTTTTTTCTCAATTTTTTCCTGTCGATCCCGTCTCTTTTGCATGTATGTCGTGTTCCACAGTACATCCAGATGATCTGTATTTGCCTGGCTTTGAAAAAACTTAAATTGGTTGTTCTGATAAACCGTGTAAACAATGTCATTGTTTTTGTTGACATGGTGCTCCCGAATGGTGGTGACAAAATTGGTTTGCGGATAATGTTGTGTTTCGTACTTGTAGTGGATGCTCGTATCTATGAAGGCAATAGAGCTATCTTTTTGAGCTATGAAACGATTGTAAAGGCCATTTCTATTACTGAGATACAGGTATTTTCCTCTATCTATTTCATACGGCTGGGTTTCATTTTCGTCTTCGGTGTTGGTCACCCTATCCAGGTATTTATAGTTTCGGTTCACCTCCTTTAAATCAAAGATGAAAATGTCATTTTTTCTATCAATAAAATCAATATCGGGTTGTTTGAAGATCGTATCAGTTGGACGGTTTGAAGCAAAGATCACTCTTTGGCCCTGATCAATAAATTGAGGGTTTAGGTCATCATAGATATCATCTGTTATTTGTGTTATACTTTTTGCCAGAACATCATAAATGTAGAGATCTGTTTGACCTCTAATGACGCCGGAAATGACCATTTTCTTACCATCAGGGGAATATCCGAAATCCACTACTTTTTCCATATCCTTCATGGTTTTATCAGTAAGCGTTTTACCTGAGACCGAGTATATGAACAATTTCAATTCTCCTTTCACTTCAGCAAAGAATGCCAGAACATCCCCACTTGGGTGCCAGTTTAGAACAGGGTAGGAATAATCCTGAATACGTTCAAGTTTGGTTCCTTTTGCATACACTTTGGTGATCTTTCCGGTGAGCGTATCTAAAATTTTAACACGGTATCTGCCCAGTTGATTTTCCACATAAGCCAATTTCGTTCCATCCGGGCTCAACTTGGCTGAATAGTAGACTGATTCTTTCTTGTTTTTTAGTGAAATCTGATCACCACTTGGTTCCTCCTGAGATTCGTATTCCATGATATACCTGGACCGATAAAATGAAATATAACTACGGGTAAGCTTATTAAAGTCCATTCCCAATAGCGAATAAAAACCACGCTCCACATTTTTAGTGACCCGGGTAATGTAAATTATATTGGGAATAACCGTGATACCATGTGTCTCTGCGATATAGTTCCACACTGCAACTCCGGCATATTTTTTCTCTTCAGCTGTAAGATCATTGAATTTGTCTATTCGCTTGGTGAGGATGAGATCTTTTACCCGACTTTCCGTATTTGCATTCCATTCGTGAACAAAGTAGTGGATCAATCCTTTTTCAAGCCACACCGGAATTCCCGAATTGACGCTTGATTTCAATTGATCTTTCCAATCTCCACCAAAGAACATGTGTTTGAGTAAAACCTCATAAACAGCTCCTTTAATATTGTTGTTGAAGGATTGATGATCCCCTTCGTAATACATAAATATCTTTGAACCAACAATTCTTGAAGTTCCTCCAACATTACTCATTTCATCATTGGTTACCCCAAGATTACTCTGTCGGAATTTCTGTTGACTTTCATATACAATGACCTCAAGTTTTTCAGGAAAGCTGTAGTCCAGTTTTTCTTCTGCATCTTTCAGATAATGATGCATGGTACGCGCCGTATAAATCGCAATATTTTCATTGATCCCACTGTAATAAATGCGGAATCTTTTATACGCATGGAATTTCCAGCTAAAGCCATTATACTGCACGCGACTCTTTCCGAATTCCTGATAAGAACCCTGATAGAACTGCCCGAAAGCTGTGCATCCAAACAGCATTATAACAGCAAAAGATAATATTCTGAACAATTGAGGTCGCATGTCTGTAGTGTTTAAAGATACAAATATCCCAGCGTAAGCGCTACATTTGTACACGTAATAACACAATATTTATGATGCGTGTACACAAATTAACTTACAATCCTTTTCAGGAAAACACCTATATCGTATCGGATGAAACAAATGAATGTATCATCATTGACCCAGGATGTTATACGCGTGAAGAACAGGACCATTTAAAGGTATATGTCGAAAATGAGGAATTGAAACCCGTTAAGCTGATCAATACACATTGTCACATTGATCATGTTTTGGGAAATTACTTTGTTTCAAAACACTGGAATCTTGAGCTAGGCATGCATGAAGATGATTTAACAACCTTAAAAAATATCCCAAATTATGCGGCCGTTTATGGTTTTGAGGGTTACCAGTTATCACCTGAACCTACTTATTTTCTAAATGAAGGGGATAAAGTAACCTTTGGAAATTCGGAATTGGACGTGTTGTTTGGACCGGGTCACGCACCTGGACACATTGCACTGTATTCTGAAGACGATAATTTTGTGATTAATGGCGACATATTATTTCAGGGATCTTTTGGACGCGTAGATTTACCGGGAGGAGATTTTCAAACTTTAAAGCGTACAATCATTGATAAGATGTTCAATTTACCGGAAAGTATGACCGTTTACTGCGGACATGGACCGGAAACAACAATCGGCCATGAAAAAAGGACCAATCCAATTAACTGGATGGAAATGTAAGCACTAACCAGATCAATAAAACTTTGTGAAAGCTATACGAATGGTGGGTGGATTTAATCTTCTGCAACCACTACTGCCCGGTTGGGTTTTAGTGTATCTCGAAGGGTAAAAACATCTTTTTCAAATACAGTAAGGCAGGCCATACAGTGATGATCAGCATTGGATTGCGTAAAGGATCGGACCTTTTCGATTTTTTCCCTTTCCATGAATTCGTCAAGATGTTTAACGTGATGCTCGGCTTTTCCCTGAGAGTCGCCGCCATGAAAGTCCCAAATTAGTGTTATTTCCCTGTTCATTGAATTATTATCTTTCTTCGCAGTGTTGCGTTTTCAAAGATAATAGAAAGGGTGTATGTTCCCTCGGAGAAATGTTCAATAGATATTTGTCCGTTTGAGTTTATCTCTTCTTTTTGAATTTCTCCCACCAATCGTCCGGACATATCATACATTTCCATGGAAGTGATTTTCAGGGTGTTTATTCCTGAAATCTGAAAAACATCTCCTGTGACAGGCATTGGGTAGATAAGCAAGCTCTGAAGATCTTCTTTCTTTTCAGTAGCCAGTACACCCCAGGTATCTTCGGCGATAGGCCCACCCCAAATTTTTGTTGCAATTCTCGGGTTGTCTATAAAAGGATTTCTATTTCCCTGTGAATTGTAGATAGCCTGATTTCTGTCTTGTTCGAACTGAGAAACAGGGTCATCAACATTCCAGTCTAGAAATAAGTTCATCATTTCAGGGTCCGTGGCATTGGTGCTTCCGGTTCCAACAGCAGATGGAAGACATCTTGTACCGTACCTGACATACATGTACATTACAATTCGGGCACAATCGCCTTTCCATTCATCTCCGGGATACCAACTGTTATTATTGCTTCCAGCCACGCCTGAACCATCAATAAATGTCTTGTTAGCTCTGTTCGAGTTTTGTTGGACATCAGATGCTCTTAAGTTGTGCGCATCTGATCCAGGACCAGAAGTACCGAGATCCGGGCTACCTAGGGACTTGGGGAATACATGTTCGCGGTTCCACTCTCCATTTGCTCCACCGTTTAAATTCTTGTTTCGCGTTCGGTCGGTTACGGGGTTGCCATCCATATCATCATGACCATATACCAACAATACGTAGTCATTTGAGCCGGTTTCTAAATCTGAAATCTTTAAAACATCCCAACAATCTGAATAGGTAATTTCCACATGCGTTGAAGTAATTAGCCCCGCCAATTGAGACTTTAAGGAGAGTCCTGATTGATTAAAATCAATAGAACTATAATACGCCGGGATTTGCGCATAGGAAAATGTTCCAATGAGTAATATCAATATGACAGCTATTCTCTTCATCTGTATTAAGTAAAACGAGCGAAGATAGGCCTTCGTTGGCTGGCCGTGGTTATTTAAAGATTATTTAACAACTTCCCGCAACTTTTTAATGTGCCACATCATTAGTAATGAAACTATTACAGCTACAAAAAAAATCCCGCATTAAATGCAGGATTCTAAAATGTTTTTAAGTGAGATTTTTAATCAAATGACTGGTTTGCATTAGAAGCCATATCGATCAAAGTTTCGTATTGTTCCGGAGAAATATCCGAGTGAAAATAATGGATCGGATTGATTTTTTGTCCGTTTTTCTCAACTTCATAGTGCAGGTGAGGCGCAGTAGATTTTCCGGTACTTCCTACCAAACCTATTATCTGACCGCGAACTACTTTGTCCCCAGGTTTGCATTTAAACTCAGAAAGGTGTGCATAGCGCGTTCTGTAACCAAATCCATGGTCTACAATAACTGATTGACCGTATCCCCATCTTTTTACTTCACACTCTACCACAACACCATTTCCTGTTGCATATACAGGAGTTCCGGTATCAGCTGTAAAGTCAAGTCCGGTGTGCATTTTTTTGGTTTTGTAGATGGGATCAATTCGGTAACCGAATCCAGAAGCAATGCGCGTAAGATCGAGATTTGAAACAGGTTGAATAGCTGGAATTGCAGCTAACATCTCCTCTTTTTCCTTGGCTAAACTAATCACTTCATCAAATGACAAGGACTGTGCATACAGTGCTTTTTCAAGATCTTTAATCATTTTCGCATTCTCAATTACCTTTTGAGAGGATTGGTATCCTACAAGTTCCGAATAATCATCCGATCCTCCGGTTCCCATTTTGCGAATGTGATCAGGAAACTTTTCTGCGTTAAAAATGACGCGGTAGATTTCGTTATCTCTTTTGGAGATATCATCCAATACTTCCATGGCTAAGGCCAACCTCGGCTTCATTTCTTCCAATTGTTCATTGAGGAAAGTATTGTCTTTTTCCAATTCTATTTCTCTGGGAGAAACAAACATACCTGAAAAAGCCAGGTGGAACAGAAAACCAAGAACCACAGCCGGAGCCATTACAATAATGAACCGCATGAGGTGTTCCCGCCAGGTGAGCGTCACCTTCTCATACGAAAGCGTTTCCGGGTTATATTTGAATTTTTCCTTTCGTTTCACGTTTTTTGAGTTTTACCTGCAAACGTAACATTGTGCGTAAGTAGGTGAATCAAAATTTAATTTTGATGGGGCAAATTTACGCATAAAAGGTAGATTTGCAATGCGATTAACACTTGTTAACACATTTACTGCATGAAAATCAATGACATACGCCATATTTTTCTGAATTTCTTTGAGGATAAACAGCATAAAATCGTGTCTTCTGCCCCTATGGTCATTAAAAATGACCCGACTTTAATGTTTACTAATGCGGGTATGAACCAATTTAAGGACTATTTCCTGGGGTATAACGAAGCGAAGGAAAAACGTGTCGCCAATACGCAAAAATGCCTGCGAGTGTCCGGCAAACACAACGATTTGGAAGAAGTTGGGGTAGATACCTACCACCACACCATGTTTGAAATGCTCGGAAACTGGTCGTTTGGTGATTATTTCAAAGAAGAAGCCATTTCATGGGCCTGGGAGTTATTGACAGATGTGTACAAGCTCAACAAAGATCAACTTTATGTGACTGTTTTTGAAGGGGATAAGAAAGATGGTGTTCCTGTTGATCAGGAGTCTATTGATATCTGGAAAAAATTTATTGATGAGGACCGCATCCTTCTCTGTGATAAAAAAGACAATTTTTGGGAGATGGGAGATACTGGTCCTTGTGGTCCGTGTTCAGAGATACACATTGACATTCGGGATGAAAGTGAACGCGTAAAAGGAGACGGTAAATCCCTGGTGAATCAGGATCATCCGCAAGTAATAGAAATCTGGAACCTCGTGTTTATGCAGTTTAACCGCAAGGCTGATGGATCACTTGAAAATTTACCGGCCACTCATGTAGACACGGGAATGGGACTGGAGCGTTTGGCTATGGTGTTACAGGGAAAGCAATCCAATTATGACATTGATCTTTTTCAACACCTCATTCAAAAGCTTGAAAAAATCTCTGGTAAAGAATATGGCAAAGTTGAAGAGACGGATATAGCCCTACGTGTCATTTCGGATCACATCAGAGCTATCGCTTTTAGTATTGCAGATGGACAATTACCTTCAAATACCGGTGCAGGATATGTAATTCGCCGAATTTTGAGAAGAGCCATTCGTTATGGGTATCAGACGCTGAATCTTAAAGATCCCTTTTTGAATGAATTGGTAAAACCATTGGTAGAAGTGATGGGTGAATCATTTCCGGAACTGAAATCTCAGCAGGATCTCATTACTAATGTCATCAGAGAAGAAGAAGTTGGTTTTTTCAGAACACTGGAAACAGGATTGTCCAAACTCAATGAACTTATTAAAACTGCAGATAAACAACTGAATGGGCAAGACGTATTTGAGTTGTATGATACCTTCGGTTTTCCATTGGATCTAACCGCTTTGATAGCGAGGGAAAATAACCTGAGTATAGATGAAGAAGGCTTTCAGGTAGAGTTGGCCAAACAGAAAGAAAGATCACGGGCGGCCACTTCTATGGAATCAGAAGACTGGGTGGTCATCAAAGATGATGATGTAGAGGAATTTATCGGTTATGATATTTTAGATACCGATATCTGGATCACGAAGTACCGAAAGGTCAAGCAGAAGAAAAAAGAATTTTACCAGTTAGTTTTCAATATTACACCATTCTATGCCGAGGGTGGAGGACAAGTAGGAGACAAGGGTTGGATAGAATCGGACACAGAAAAAGTTGTGATTTGGGATACCAAAAAAGAAAACAATCTGATCGTACATTATGCGAGTGATCTTCCAAAAAACATTACCGCAAAGTTTACGGCACACGTAGATAAACCCAAAAGAAAGGCGACAGAGGCTAATCATACTGCAACGCACTTGTTGCACCATGCTTTAAGAGAGGTATTGGGATCACATGTTGAACAAAAAGGTTCACTGGTAAATGATGAACACCTTCGTTTTGATTTTTCCCATTTTTCAAAGGTGTCAGATGAAGAATTGGAGCAAATAGAAGAACATGTGAATGCAGCTATTTCGAAGAATATCTCCCTAAATGAACGGCGTTCAGTGCCCATGTCAGTAGCGGAAGAGTTGGGTGCAATGGCACTTTTCGGTGAAAAATATGGTGATTTGGTGCGTGTTATTCAGTTTGGATCATCCGTAGAGTTATGTGGAGGATGTCATGTGAATGCAACCGGAGATATAAATGTATTCAAGATAATCTCAGAGGGTTCTGTTGCAGCTGGAATAAGGCGAATAGAGGCAATTACAGCAGATAAGGCACAATCCTATTTCATGGAACGCGCCAATAAGTTTGAAGAAATTAATGCACTGTTGAAAAAGCCCAAAGATATCGTTAAAGCCGTTGAGGAATTACTGGATAAAAATCAGGCGCTAAGCAAAGAGATAGAGCAGCTCAAACGTGGTCAAGTAAAGCAAATAAAGGCTGATCTAATCTCTAAAATTGAAGAGAAGGGTGATGTGAATTACCTATCTGATATTCTTGACCTGGATGGCGGAAGTATAAAAGATTTGTGTTTTCAGTTAAAATCTGAAGTGAATAATCTCTTTGCGGTAATAGGAGGCAGGTCTGACGGAAAAGCGACATTGAGTATTGTGATTTCTGATGACCTGGCAAAAACAAGAAACCTACATGCCGGTAATCTGGTTCGGGAAGCGGCCAAGCATATCCAGGGTGGAGGAGGAGGACAACCGTTCTTCGCAACTGCCGGAGGAAAAGATAGTTCGGGGCTTCCGAATGCGATTAAAGAGGTTGAGAAAGTGGTGTTGGATTAACTTGATTTACTGTCCCAATACTACCGCATCCACAAAAAAGATTTGATGGACATTCAAATCATAATCTGTTGCAATAACTTCATCTGTCACCGTTTTCACGCGTAAGGTGAAGGCATCTTTTTTAATGTATTCCTGAAGATCTTCACCAGTAGTATCCATCACAAGTTTGGTAGCAGTTGCCGGAATGCTGTCTTTGGATGCCAGCAGAATTTCGGGTAGGTCCTGAGCATACATGTAGACTGCAATAGATTCCAAAAAGCTGAAGTCTTCACCATTGGGTACTGTTACGGTAATGTCCAGATCTGTTAAAACGATTTGCTCAATCTTATCTTTACGGGTATCATTTACTTCAAACGTAGCTTCGGAATTTGTTTCAACAGGTGGAGTGGTCAAGTTTACCGGAAGGTTGACTCCCGTTGATGATGGAACCGTTACTTTCGTATCATACTCCATTTCAAACTGCGTCAGTTTATCTACTTTTTTGCACGAAAATAACGCGAGTGTGACCAGGAGAAAATATGGAAAGTGCTTTTTATGCATGGGTAAATTGTTCGTTATGTTCACGTAAAAATTTATTTATCCGTTGGCAAATTTGACTACAAAATTAGCGTATTTTTGTCGGTAAATAAGATCATGGACAAAAGCACAAAAAATATACTCATTCTGGTTGGAGCTGTCGTGGTAGCTGCTATTGTTCTCAAATTGGTCTTCACGTATTGGTGGTCCTTTATTGTGGCCGCCGTGGCCTTTGGTCTTGGCTATATGCTGGGGAAATCAAGCCATAGATCCAAAAAATAAGTGCAAAAAAAAGCCCGCATATTCATACGGGCTTAACGAATTATCTAAGGTTAACTTATTGTTTTTCGTATTTGATCGTTGTCGTTCCAATAAAGCTGAACGTCAAGGTCATATTTGTTTTTGTCAACTCATCAATAGTTGCAGGAAGTTCGAATGTATTTCCTTGTCCATCATCTGTTTTCCATGACATGATCGTTCCATCTCCACTCACTTTGTATTCGAAATTTTCTGTTGTACCATCAGAATATTTTCCAGTAGCATCACAATACTCATCAGTTTTCAACTTACAGTTCATGAAGGTATAAGTTACCTGATTAGAATCAGCAATTGCAGAACCATCTTGTTCAACACTTTTCCATGTACCGTCTAGTTTTTTTACCGCTGACTGATCTTTGTTACATGAGATCATTACCAATCCCACTAATGCAAGGGTCATGAATACAATCTTTTTCATAATTTTTATTGTTTTATTAGTTAATTGCCGGCGAATTTAATCATTCAGAGTTGAAATAAAAGGGAAAGGAAACAGTTTTTTGAATTAATCATTTTGTGTATGAAACTGATCATTAGGAACATGTGTGAATAATTTGTAACTTAATCAGGCAAAACTATTGACCTGTTATGATTCACCTCCAGTACGACTGTCCGGAAGATATCGTGTCCATGCCTGAAACCCAAAATGGATTTTACTGTGATTCCTGTAAGAAAGAAATTTGGGATTTTAGAGGGATGTCACCTGCTCAAATTCGCAAGATTAAGGATGAAAAAGGACTTTCATGCGGAATCCTGGATTCTGATGTTATAGAAGATGATACCCGGCACTCGGTCATGAATATTTTCAAAATTGCCTTTGTCGCCGTATTTCTATTGGGTTTTAATTCCTCCATGCTCTTTGGTCAAACAAAAGTGCATTACCCTGACCCGGAACCTGCCGCGGAAGTAGTGACGCAACGGGCGGTAATTACAGGAACGATATATGATTATAAAAAACAGCCCATTCAAGCTACCATTAACTACTATGTAGGTTCTGATCTCATTGTTATTGAAACAAATGAGAACGGTGAATACCGCTTTGAGGTTCCGGCTGAAATGATTGGTAAGTACTTTTATTTTGACGTACAGGCAGAAGGGATGAGTGCATTGTATAAGGACATTAACGAGTTGGAAAGCAAGCTTTACGTTTTCAATATTTATCTGGATAAGTACAAAAAACCGAGAACGCCTCATAGAAAAGGAAGAATGGTGATGGGTAAATTTTAGTAATGAAGATTCGTATACAGTATAGCTGCCCCGAACATGTGGAAAATATGCCCAAAACAGACTGTGGGTATTTTTGTGATGCCTGTCAGCGGAATGTCTTTGATTTTACAGGTAAAACTGAAGTTGAAATTGCTCAGATCACTGCTGAAAATCCCGAGATAAAGTGTGGCGTTTTTGATTCAGAAATGGTTCATGAAGATCCTCGAACCTGGGTGAGAGATGTGTTTAGAATCGCCTTTGCTGCTGTTTTTGTTTTAGGCTTTAATGCCTCACTTTTATTTGGACAGACAAAAATCCACTATGATTCAACCATTGTACAGCAAGAAGTCGTTACCAGTCAGAAGATTATTGTCAAAGGTGTTGTTCAATCAGGTAAAAAAGGACCGATTAAAAGGGCGGTTATCAACTATTACATAGGAAAAGAAGTGGTTGAGCTTAAAGTCAACAAAGAGGGTGAATTTGAATTTGAATTACCTGCAGAATATGTTGGCCGGGCATTTTATTTTGACATTCAGGCCAGAGGTTACCGGGCCAGGCATTATACCATTGATGCGTTATTAGCGCAAACATATAACTACACCATCTACCTGTACAAACCACACCGAATGAGAAGACGCAGTAGGACAACTGGTTTTTATAGTGTTGATTATCGTTGGAGGAGAAAAAATTCAAATAAGTTTTAAGTAAGTTTATTGAAGCTTCAGAACGCATTGTGATCACGTTGAGCGAAGCAGCAAAGCTACTTCGCAAACCTGATAATATGTATTTTCATAAGATGAAAACGTCACTCATAGCAATTCTCCTGGCAGTAGTTTTTGTAGCATGTGATTCACCTCAAGACAAAGAAGAGACAACAGATAAAAATTACTTTGAAATTACTTTTGGTATTGACCAGGAAAAAAATGAGGAAGCTACTTTAACCTTTGAGATTGCTCTAGATTCAGGATACTATTTCTTGTCACCGCATACAGAAGGTCTTGGTCAACGTCTTCTCTTTTCAGTTTTGGATACGGATAACCTTTTATTGGATGGTGAATTAGAAGAATATCCCAAACCACGGGAAGAGTTTGATGAATTAACAGGCAAACAAGGAAAGTTTGTTAGAAAGAACACTACTTACAATCAAAATTTGATCGTTAATTCTTCGGATGATTTCGAAGTATCTGGATTAATATGGTTAGAAATACTTCCAGTCTATCAACCCTATCAAGTTAGTTTTGTAATCTCCCACAAATCAGGTGAATTAGAGATTGAGGAAATTAGTACTTCGGTTACTGGTTATCCAACATTTTGGGACAAGAAAAGAATTGACATTCCTATAGATAAATCGAAAAAGAGTAACTAGCTCCCCGCTCCGCAGTAGCTGTGCTGCTGCGGCTATTGTATCGAGTAGCATTCAAAGTAGAGCCTAATTACACTTACCAGAGTTATTGAGCGAAGCAGTGCAGCTACTTTGCAGCAGGGGAAGGGGCTACAAAAATTGAAAATAACTCTCCCTATTTGAAGACGATTTTATATTATGACATAGTCTGGCAGCTACTGCTGATTTGACCTATGTTATTGGTCGAGACAACATGAATAAAACCAATCAGGGAGAGTTAATAATTAGATTATTTTGTTTTGCTTTTGTATACCATAGAGGTCGTTCTTCTTGTAGTTTAACTTCTATTTTAAACACAAAATTGCATGCTTCACGCTTTAAAACTGACTTTTCTAGTTTCCAGAAAGTTAGCTTATCAAAAAATAGCTTTGTTGAACATCCTCCTTGTGCAGATAGGTAAAATAATTCAGAATTAACGTTTCCATAATCATTATAACCAAATTCTGATACACCTAATAATTTACCTGCTGACCATTTCGAACTGTTTAGAACCATTAATTCTGAATTCAATAAAAAAACTTCTTTAACGTTTTGGGATAAAATCGTATCTACCACTGTAAAAGATTTAGAAAGAATTCCATTCTCTTCTTCCAAATGCACTTTGAATGTTCGACGAAATGAAAACAAAAAGATACTAGAAAAGTGAGGATTATAAACTATCAAATAAGTCAAGTAAGGACAAACCGAGTCATCAACTTGCCGAGTATTTATCCAACCACAAAAGAAATTTGCTTTCTTTCTCGTGAAATGAATTAACAATTGACTTGGGAAATGATTGTTTTTGGATATTCTTACACTAACTGTAGAGTCTTCATTCAATGAATGTAAAATTTGTTCCAGTTTCTTTTCACTCGAGAATCCATTTAACTCATATTCAATTGAATACTGATCGAGATACTCTTCACTTTTCATTTCTTCATAAGATAGATTGATAATATCCAATACTGAAACGTGATAATCTGGTGATGCATGACGGATATCTTCTTGCGAAAAAGATAATCCTGCAAAAAGTAGTACGGATAATAATATCAATCTGGGCATAACAGAATTACAAGCAAATATCATGCTATAGTATAAAATTAGTTATCTGAACCTTCAATCCATTCGAATGGTTCTCCTTCAGAATTAAATTGAAGATCAACTTTTTTTAGAATAGCTTCAACAAACTTCGAATCTTCTATAATTGTTATCTTGTTATAATAGAATCCTTTTTTTGTACTATTAAGTACCCCCGCTACCGCGCGATTCGCGCGGTAGCGGGGTGTATTTTACTTTGTTTGTTAGGTGAGAAAGCACGGATTACAAATCCGCGCTAACGGGTCCTTAATTGAGAAATGATTATCGCAATAATAGACTTGAATATTATAGACGTTGACTTAATGAAATTACGAAACAAAATAAGATGGTTTTTACTAATTTATCTTTGTGCCTGTTGGCAACTAAGTTATAGTCAGGAGTTACACACATTTAACCTGGGTTATTATTTAATTGCCAAAAAAAATGTCGTCGTTGGAACAATTCACAAAATTGGTAAATGGGATATCGCCCTTAATGAAGTGACCTGGTACAACAGAACTAAACTGAAGAAAAAGAAAATAAAGGTCAGACATATCGGGAATATTGAAAATAGGAAAAATCACATACAAGAACTGGGTGAACTAGGGCTGAGGGAAGGTAAAACATTTCTATTTTTACTGGGTACTCAAAAAATAAAAGCATTTCGAATGAGTTGTGCTCCCAAATTCAGCCTTCCGATTAAGAACGATACTATTTATATTGAAGATAGATTTTTTTTGGGGGCAGATTCTCTTAAACTGTCAAGTTATCCTAGATTCAGGCATAAGGATCTCAATACAGGATATAAGATTAACCTAGCTGAATTTCAAGACATGTACTGTTATCTTAAGAAAAAATTTGAATATTTTCAGGATCGCAGAAAGATCATTTACAATGCTTATATAGACAATGCCCCGCCCAATGAACTATCACAAATTATTGAAGAGGCTTTGCTTGAATTTCCTGAAAGATACTCAATTGAATACCAGAATAATGAACCGTGAAAATTATTTCCCCCGCTACCGCGCGATTGTATCGCGTGGTAATTGCTCATTATGTTTAGAATGTCTCATTCCCAACAACCACAATATCTTCTAACAGTCCAATATCTCCGCTCCGAAGTAGCTATGCTACTACGGCTATTGTATCGAGTAGCATTCAAAGTAGAGCCTAATTACACTTACCAGAGTTATTGAGCGAAGCAGCACAGGTGTTTTGGCGCTAAAGGCAAGCTATTTTTACGAAAAAATAGTATCTTGAAAGACATACCCAAAATAGATTTATGATCAAATTAAAACTCCCAATTTTATTTACATTCTTCATTTCTTCAATTTCCTTCGCTCAAAATGATCGCTTTCAAATGGGGGAAATAATTTCACCTTCTGAAGATAATGACCGCCTGTATAAAGATCTTTCAGTAATCACCTCCAGGTTTGGAGTTTGGTTGACTGACAGGGTAACAGTTTTAGGAAAGATCGAGGGCGAGATTTATATGCATATTTATCTTAAAAAGGAGCCTTATTCAGATAAAAAAACCATCAATGGCCTTCTTTCTTTTGATGAAGAAATGAATTTGACAGGTATGTATTCTCTCAATGAGATTATAGATTCCAGAAAATGCAAGTTTAGAGATGTTCTCATTTTTGGAGGAGAGGTTAGAGCTTTTTGCAGTACAACTGATAAGAATTTTACGGATGACTACGCAGCCCTTTATACTATTACATTAGATCGGAAGACAAGGAAATTCTCCGAAGCAAAAAAAATGTATGATATTCCAAAACTAGGATCTGGACACGACTATTCTACCGTCGCGTCAGCAAACAACAAATTTTTAGCTGTAATTGGTGATATCGGAACACCTGGTACAAGATGTCACTACAGCGTTCAGCTCTACAATGAAAACATGGAGCTAATTTACGAGAGTATTGGAGTAGAATATCCCTTGGATGATGATCACATCTTTAAAAAAGCAAAAGTCTCAAATACAGGTATTGTATATCTATTCATGGAAGAAAGGGAAGTGCTGCGTGTGTTTGATCAAGGAGATGAATATTTAGACCTCTTGTGGATTGATATGAAAGGTCAGAGCCATCATGAGCATTTTGAATTTACCGGGATGGCGCTTGGGAAATTTGATGTTATAGAACAAAATGGAAAAGACCTGTTTTACGTGTCGTATTTTGAGGAAGAGAATATTACGATTTGCGGTATTAAACTCATTGATCTTAGTGAAGATAAAGTCATACTCAATCATAGCTTTAAACCAGAGTGGATTGAACCAGTTTTGAAAAGGCAGATGTCTGCAGTGCCAATAGATAAAGTGGAGGCTCGTGATGGGTTTCATGCAACACAAGCCGCCAACATGTTGGAGCTTCTACAATATGTAAATTATGATAATTACCATGTATTGGTACTTGGAAAAAGTACTAATTGTATTTCAGGTGGCGGTGGGCGTGGACCAACAGATGATTATGCTCCAGACAAAGCTGCTCAAAGAGGAGATTTGGTATTTTTGAAATTTGGCGAAAACGGCGATCTGGTTTCTAAACGAAAGATCGAGCGGACAATTGTAATTACAGCTCCATCCTATGAAGTTTTGAAAGTCAAAGAAAATAGCATTTCAATTTTGTACGAACACTCACCCCTTTTGGAGGAAGAAGATAAGTCGAAAGCAGGTATGAAAAAGCTAAAAGATAACACATTCTTGTATCTAAGTGTTTTGGACCTGAATTCATTCAGTCTCTCTAAGCCTGAGATGATTGAGATCAAAGATGAGGAGAACATATTGTACTGGCCATGGCTCAAGAATTGTTATATTGAAAATGAGGCTGTTTATACGCTGTGCGCAGCGGCTAAAAAGAAGGAGCGACTTGTTAAAATAGAGTTGTAGGGTAGAAATTTTACACTACGACTGTAATTTCAGAATGTAATGTTTGACCTTTTTATAAGTTAAAGGTTATGCCTGAACTAAGGAATAACGGTTGTTGGCAAATATTACTATTACCAAGCGATACAATTGCGCGGTAGCGGGGGGCGAGCAGGGGACCGAATTATGGAAAGGTAGTCGAAAAAGTTTGGTTTGAAACTAATGGAGACTGGTACTATATGCCAGTCGATTCGGTAGATGATATTGATAACCCTTGGAAAGCTGTAACACCAGCAGATTCAATTTTTTTGAGAGATAAATGAAAATAAATTATAGGAAAATGGTTCCTTTAGCAATTGGCTTGATCCTATTAAATGCTTGTGGTCAAGGCTATTCTGAAGACACAAGTGAATTGTCTGATCTTGATTCTTGGGTTGAGCAAAGAGAGCAGGAGGATCATTCACTTGAGCTTATTATTGATACTATTGGTGATAATTTGTCCTATACGTTTTACAGGAATAGTTTACCTCAAGGTGAGTTTCGGATTTATAACCAGAACAAAAAACTTCTGAAAAGTGGTTATTATTTTGATAAAATGGATCAAGGTTTTGAACCCGAATATGATGATAACAAAAACTTAAAATCCTTGAAGAAGCTAGTTGCTGTAACTGGAGTTGATTGGGTATCTAGAGAGGAGTATGTTTGTTATGATACTTTGGGAAAAATTGATAGGAAAAAGAGTTATTTTGTGAATATTTCTTACTTAGAACCTGTTGATTCCGAAATGGAAGAACTAAATATAACACCAAGAGGGCATTTTGAGAGTGCAGACTCGCTCCTCTGCACAATAAGTTACCTATACAACGGTGATACGATTACAATGGATTCAATAAAAAATATTTGTCAGGAATATACCTATTCACTTGATCCAACTGTAGAATGGGATCACGTAATTCTTGATATTAGCTTTGTAAAATATGTAGAGGAAAATAGAGTAAGGCGAAAAACTACTCGCACGATTAAACACCCTAAAGCTGGGAGGTAAGGTAGGTAGCTTTGCTGCTCCCGCTTCGTATTCTAAGATAAAAACAAGAAAAATTAAATTAATTTTCATGCTTGTATAGAGCCACACCCCGCTACCACGCGATACAATCGCGCGGTAGCGGAGTGTTGATTATCGTTGGAGGAGAAAAAATTCAAATAAGTTTTAAGTAAGTTTAT
>JABURP010000101.1:0-57474 GCA_014762645.1 Crocinitomicaceae bacterium | reverse complement strand
CGGCTATTGTATCGAGTAGCATTCAAAGTAGAGCCTAATTACACTTACCAGAGTTATTGAGCGAAGCAGTGCAGCTACTTCGCAGCAGGGGAAAGCGGGACGTTCAAATGTCCACCCCCGATTGAAGCGGCAGCTTGCACTTGCCTTTTATTCGGTTTAGGATGAGTTGTGACGGCGACCACCGGAAGCCGGAATGCGGACCGGGAGAAATACTTATTTGCAAGTGCAACTAGAGCGAAAAGCGGGAAACAGGTGGCCAAAACACAATAATTTTAGTAATTTGCAAAGGAGGATAAGTGCAAGGATTACAGTTGAGTACAAGTTTTACTGCACGAAATCAAAGTAAAAGCCGTCTGAGTTTTGAGTAGGATTCAAGTGACATATAAATGCCCCGAAGAACTGGAAGAAATGCAAAAATCTTCGTGTGGGTTCTATTGTGAATCCTGTAAAAAAGAGGTGTTTGATTTTAGGGGATTATCCCGCGCGCGGATTAAGCAAATTACACGTGAAAAGAATGTTCAGTGCGGAATTTTTGATCCGGAAGTGGCAGTGGCCTCACACCGATCAGTTGTTCAAACAATTTTTCGGGTGGCATTTACGGCTGTGTTTTTGCTTGGACTTAATGCTGCTACTTTATTTGCGCAAACAAAAGTGCATTACGATTCTACCAAAGTTACCATGACCACGGAAAGCTCTGAAAAGGTGTTGGTGAAGGGTGTTCTAAAAGATCATAGGGGCAAACCGCTGGAAGGCACAGCATCATACGTTGTGGGAGATACGGAGTTTAAATTTAGCACGAACAGTGAGGGCGAATTTGAGTTTGAAATTGATACGGTGATGATTGGCCATGCTGTGAATTTATATTTTGTAGCTGAGGGGAAAAGGGCCGAGCATATTTATATTGAAGATGTTGAGGCCAGGACCTACTGGTACGAAATACAACTGGAAAAATTGAGAACCAGATGGCCGAGAAGACCTTTAATGGGAGCTTATTATGACCCTAATTCATACTGATTATGATTCGAATTAAATACAATTGCCCTGAATCTTTGGACCAAATGCCTAAAACCGAGTGTGGGTTTTATTGCGATACCTGTAGTAAAAACATTTACGATTTCAGGGGAAATACTTTTGAAGAGATAGAGCAGATAACAAAAGAGCAGCATATAAGGTGTGGCATTTTTGACAGGGATATGGCCAAACCTGAAGAAAAATCACGTTTTCAGACAATATTCCGCTTGGCATTTGCAGCCGTATTCTTACTGGGGTTCAATGCGTCTATGCTTTTTGGGCAAACACAGGTGCATTATCCTGCTGACCCGGTTCAAAGCAACTCTGTGGATACGACTAAAATAATTTTGAAGGGTACCGTGTATGACCATAACGGTAATCCCATAAAAGCGCACTTGAGTTATTTTGATATTGACGAAGTGTTTTACTTTGAAACAAACGATAGGGGAGAGTATGAAGTGGAGTTATCCCGGGCTTTGGCGGATAAATTTTACCTTACCGCTAATGCGGAGGATATGGAATCAAAATACCTGACCATTACGCTGGGGGAAGAAGGAACCACGTTTACCGTTGATATTCACATGGAAGAATACAAAGAAGAAAATCACCAACATGATGCAATTCTCGGATTTTACTAGACATTACTTTAGTTGCAGAGGTTTACACGTAATTACAGGTTTACTGTTAAGTGCCGTATTACTGGGGTCGTGTTCATCAAATGAATCATCAGACGCTGAAGATCAAACGACCCTGGAAAGTAATGCTACAGATTCATTGGAAACAGATACACTTTCCGTAACGGACATTGTTGATGCGCCAAATGATGAGCGAGTCAGTACTGGCACAGTAATCCTCACTACTGGTGAATTTCACGGTGATGAGGTGATGGAGGATGCGGAGGAAAGAGAGTGGTGGGGTGTTTTCAGATCTGATTCTGTTACTTATTTGTCTAAAACCTTCATTACTTGTGAGCGCGTGAATGACCCTATTCTGGATGAAGGAAATGAACAAACAGGTTGGGCAGTATCAACAAACAATGAAGACGAAACGGTTGTACTTATTAATGGACAGGATATTTTATCAGAGGGTGAAATTGAAGAAGTAAAACTGGAATCTTCATACCTTAATATAGATGATGAACTGGAATTTGTATATAAAAACAACAGATACAAAGTATACACTGAAGGGCGCGAAGAAAAGCTCACCGATAATTACAGTGAAATAAGGGATTTTAAAGTTTTTGTTGAGGCTAAAATTGACGGTGAATTGCGTTCAACGAAGGTGATGGATGTTGAGTATTTGGAGTCATTAACACCTATATTATTATTTGTAGGCGATATTGACAGAGATGGCATAGCCGATTTGCTGATCAATGCCAGCTACCATTATAATGTCTATCTTCCAACACTTTACCTTTCTGGTGAGGCTGAAGGGGATGAACTCTTAAAATTTACTGCTGAACATCACACGGTTGGTTGTTGATGTAATTCTACAGGGAACACTATATTTATAACCATGAATAATAAGGGACTTCAGTTTTTATTTATTCTGGTATGCTTGTTTGCATCTAACGGAATAGCACAGGGTACTTACCAGGCAAAAGTAATTGATAGTGAGACCAAAGAGGTTATCGTTGGTGCTAAAGTTCTGGTGAAAGGCACGCAAACGGGAAGTATTTCTGACACACTGGGGCAGGTGAGCCTATCTCAGGTTCCCGAAGGTGAGCAGGTGCTTGTTTTTTCGGCAGTGGGATATCAGGATAAAGAGATTGAGATGACATTTCCACTGGAGGAGAACGTGTTGATGATCGTAAAACTGGAACCGGACGCCGAACTGGACGTTGTTATTGTTGAGGCCACACGGTCCAACCGTTCTATTGCTGATCTACCGACTCGAACCGAGGTGTTGACGGAAGAAATTGATGAAGCTGCTTCAATGGAACCGGGAAAAATTTCACACTTAATTACACACAGTACGGGTATCCAGGTACAAACCACCGCAGCAACTTCTAATGGAGCGGTTGTTCGAATACAAGGACTCAATGGGCGTTACACACAGATATTAAAGGATGGTTTTCCTTTATATGGTGGGTTTTCAGGAAGTTTGGATGTGCTACAAATTCCACCGCTTGATTTACGGCAAGTAGAGTATATCAAGGGGTCCGCTTCTACCTTATACGGTGGTGGCGCTATTGGAGGACTAGTGAATTTGCTCAGTAAAAAACCGATTAGTGATGAAGTTCTGTTGCATTTGAATGCTTCGCATATTGGCTCTCGTGACCTGAATTTTTTCGCCGGAAAACGATTTGGTAAATGGGGCTTTACCAACCTGGCATCATTTCATTTACACGAGCCTTATGATGCGGATGACAATGGGTACACGGACATACCGTCTGTTTTTAAAATGAACTTTAACCCGCGCTTGTTCTTTTATCCGGATGATCGTACGGAACTGTATGCAGGACTTATGGTTACAATTGAGAACAGGATGGGGGGAGATCTTTCACTGATCAATAAAAACGCTCCGACGCTGAGCAATTTTTATTACGATAAACAAGAGTCAAAGCGGTTTACGACACAGTTTAAAGCTACGAGAGAAACTAAAAAAGGTAATATTTTAAGTTTTAAAAACAGTGTTAGTACGTTTGATCGTTACATTGAAATTCGGGAAGATCAGCTGGGGAACATGATCAGGTTTGCCGGAACACAACGGAACTCCTTTACAGAGTTTAACTACAACATTAAAGAGGCAAAACACAATCTTATTTTTGGATTGAACATCTATACAGATGAGTTCAGGGAGCGTGAAATGGATACTTCAATGCTCAGAAATCAGCAATTCTTTACGTATGGTTTGTTTGCCAATCACCTTTGGGATATTCACGAGAAGTTTTCTGTGGAAACAGGATTGCGAACTGATTTTGCGCTTGCCTCCAGTGCCTTGAGCTTAAGAGGGATTCAGCCTTTTGTTTTGCCAAGAATATCTGCATTATGGAAGGTTGTGAAACCATTTAGTATTCGTCTTGGCGGTGGGATGGGATATCGTTTACCGACTGTATTTACAGAGGAGGCAGAACCCCTGGGCTTTAAAAATGTAAACCCGGTAGATTTTGAAAATGTTGATGCAGAACGATCGTATAATGGCAACATTGATTTCAAATACACCTCTAATTTCGGAACAAAGAACGTATTGTTGACATTCGATCAGTTGTTTTTCTATAACGTTATTGACAATCCGATTTTACTCAATATTGATTCAACCGGTGGCTATACCTATGCCAACTCCCCGGGTATGCTACACGCCAGAGGGTTTGAATCCCAAATAAAACTAACACTTTGGTGGTTTACCTGGTTTGTGGGATATACGTATACGGATGCTTACATAGAAGAAGCTGGTTTGACAAGAGTAATTCCGTTGACACCAGTTCACAGTATTAAGGGAGATTTACTATTCGTAATTGAGGGTAAATGGCGTATTGGATGGGATTATGAGTATAAATCACGGCAAAAGTTAACAGATGGTTCGTACACCAGAGATCTATTCACTACCGGAATAATTGTGGAGCGTACCCTGCAAAACTTTGTGATATTCCTCAATGCGGAGAATTTCACGGATGTTCGTCAAAGTCGTTACGGTAGTACATTGAGCGGACCGAATAATACTCCGCAGTATACAGATGTATGGGCGCCGCTTGACGGCTTTTTCTTTAACGCAGGTCTTAAGATAAAACTGTAATGGTTTTTTTAAGAGCGCTCATATATATTTTGATTACGCCTTTTCATCCTATGTTAGGTTTTGAAAAGTATCAGAACGATTCCTGGTCAAAAGGGGCAAGACGAATTGCTTTTTGGATTCCATTAGCGTTACTTTTTGTCATGTTTTATTTAATGGTAGGAGGAAAACCCGAAGCGTTTAGAGAAAACCAATTCCTGTCGGCGTATTTCTTTGGAATGATTAAGATGGGTGGCATAGGATTATGTCTTTTAGTTGGCGGAGTCGCGGCTGCGAGTTTTGGCTATAGTCAACAAGCCTTTAAAATTGTAACGGCTGTGTTGGCATTTACCATGCTTCATGAATTCCTGTTTATCGTGTTGTGTTATTATTTTCCGGAATATTATCAGGAGATTAGGTTGAGTATTTATGTGTGGAGAGGATCAATAATCGTTTTGGGGATTTATTCGCTTACTGATGGGGTCATCAAAAATGCCGTGATAATCGGATTAATTGTTACACTGATTCTCTTCTTTACAAATTATAATTACTTTACGCCTTTTGATCCGCGTTATTAAATATATGTTTCTCATTCCGTTCGTTCCCATGCGAATGTCGAATCAATTCCTGGAATCTGGTGGAAAGAAGAAAGATGGCTACATAGCGATACTTCTGGCCCTGCTGCTTTACGGAGTTTCAGTATACATAAGTTTTAGTTCCGAATCCGGAATGTCGGTGTCTTTGTTCTTCATTTTTTTCAACGTAATTATTCCCCGGTTGCTTGGAATAGTTGCACTCTTGATTTTATCTTCCTTTCTGGGATCGATTTTGAGTGCTTTTGAAGAGGGGTCAAACAGCTATTTACCTTTAGCCATTGGATTTTCATTGCTGCCGATAATCCTCGTGACACCTATTTATATGATCTTTCCAAGTGCAGGGTTTGATATTTACTATATCCTCCTTATTTGGCAGACAGTGGTCTATGTTATTGGATTGAACGTATTCTGCTCAATAGAGATTAAAAAGGCCGCGATTATTGGTGTAGTAGCAACAGTTATTGTGCGTCTGATAGCCTACTATTTTCACTGGATTAATTGATTATTTGTTCCTGACGTAGATCAATTTAAATCTTCCTCCGGATTTGCCCTGGTCCCTTTGTTCTATTTCAAATTCCTTTAAGGAGCTAAATAACGGAGTCAGTTTTTCAAAGCCGTAAGCTCTTGGGTCAAAGTTTGGTCGTTTCTTGATGATTAACGAGCCCACATCTCCCAAAAATGCCCAGCCATCTTCATCCGCAGCATCTGAAACTGAATTTTTCAATAAGTTGATGACGTTTGCAGGAATTTTTGTGTGCTCTTTTTTTCCGGCGGTACTCTTTTTAAGGAGTTCTAAATAAATGAATTTATTACAGGCTACGATAAAGGGATCCGGAGTCTTTTTCTCACCAATTCCATAAACAACTTTGCCCGATTCTCTGAGGCGTGTTGCCAATTTCGTAAAATCACTGTCTGATGAGGCAATGCAAAATCCATCCACCTGATCTGAATAAAGTATGTCCATGGCATCTATAATCATGGCAGAATCTGTAGCATTCTTTCCAAAGGTATAACTGTATTGCTGTACCGGATTAATGGCATGTTCGAGCAGGACCTTTTTCCAGCCTTTAACGTGTGGGTTGGTCCAGTCTCCATAAATACGTTTAATGGTTGGAGTACCATATTTGGTAATCTCTTCCATCATTTCGGAGATATATTTTGCAGGTATATTGTCACCATCTATAAGGATGGCTAATTTTAAGTCTTGTGTCATGTGTTAAAGTTAATTAATAGATTTTAAGCGGTTCGATATAATTTAATGATCTTTAAATGAAATGAGTCTGATAGATCAATTGAGGAAAAGGTGGTTAGAACTTGGCCTAAAGTATTGCGAAGATAACGCTTTGTTAGATAGACGCTGGAATTCGTTAAAAGATGCTTATTCCGATTCAAAAAGATATTATCACAATCTGCAACATCTAAGTTTTATGTTTAACGAGTTTGATCAACAAAAGGAGTTCGTCAATGATCCGATTGCTTTTCAGTATGCCATTTATTACCACGATATCATTTACAATGTTAGGAGAAAGGACAATGAACAAAAGAGTGCAGCGCTTGCTAAAAAGCAATTAACGGAGATAAATGTGCCTGTAAAATCGATTGAAAAATGTTATGATTTAATTGTAGCCACACATTTGCATGAACTTTCTGAAGATGTTGACACCAATTTACTGATCGACATTGACATGGCAATTTTAGGACAACCATGGGAGGTTTATAAGACCTATGCCAAAAATGTAAGAAAGGAATATGGTATTTATCCAACGATCATGTATAAAAAGGGCAGGAGACAGGCCTTACAACATTTTCTGAGCATGGAACGCATCTTTAAAACAGATGTTTACTTTAACCGCTATGAAAAGCAGGCTCGCTTGAACATTTCCAAAGAATTAGCTGAAATGGATTACTGAATACTTGAAACCCTCACATCATAGACGATATCGGTGTTCGGCGGTACAAGATCTACCATTCCTTTTGATCCGTAAGCTACTTTTGAAGGGATTTCAATAAAGGCATTTTCTCCAGGCTTCATCACGGACATACCAATGTGCAATCCATCCACTACGTTGTCATTTTTATACTTAAAGCTAAAGGGTTCGGCATGTTGATAGGAATTATCATAAATGCCTGCTTCTTTACCTTTTTTATAGGCGAAATAGTCAAATGTGATGACCTGGTTTTTCTTCGGTTTTGCGCCATCAACGGCGGTTTTCCATTTATATACTTTAACACCATCTTCCAGCTTCAACGGTTTTATACGAGAAACGATTTCAATATCAACGATAATGTCAGCATCAGGTGGAACAATGGTGAGGTATCCATCCTCGCCATAAGCAAGAGCATTAGGAATCATAATTCGGCCCTTATCACCAATGTGCATTTGTAGCAAGCCGTCTTCCCAGCCGGGTATCATCATGCCAATACCGGGTTTCAAGGGCACGGGTTCTCCCAGTTCTTTATTGCTGTCATACACTTCTCCTGCAGCGACACGTGCTGTATAATTAACCATTACCACATCATTGGGCTGAATTTGATCATCATTTTTGATATCCCATTCAATACGAAGTCCATCTTTGCGTTGAAAGACCATTTCATTTGCCTGCCCATTCAAACTATCCGGTTTAAGGGCATTTTCATCTTCAATATCAATTGTATCTATTTCAGCTTTTACAATTGAGGTATCGGTGATATCGTTATCATTCTCTTTCACGCCTTCAAGCGTACACGAGAATAACGGTAGCAATAAGAGTAAATAAAGTTTGTTATTCATGACTAGTTTCCGGATTTCTTTTGATCTCTAATAAGGTAATATCGTAAACAGTAGGTGTTAATGGTGGAATTTTCTCTCTGTCCCCAATCATTCCATGCGCCATGTGGCTGGGAAGGATCAATTTTGCCTTATCTCCGGTACACATGTACTGCATTCCTTCATGAACACCGGATTCAATATCGGTTTTTTCTACAATAAAGCTTTCCGGGCCGTTTTCTTCAGATGAATAACATTCGGTTCCATCCAGAAGCGAAATATTAAACTCAACTGTCACAAGATCACCAACACGGGCCGTATCGTTATTTTCAGATTTGTGGTAGATAAAGTAACGTAGTCCGGTGCCTGTTTTGGTAGCTTTCCAGTCAGGACGGTGGCTTAAAAAATTCTCAATTTCCTCATCTTCTTCCTGGGCAAAGGTACTGTTCATCTTGATGGATTCGTCTTTTGTCCACGCCGGATCTTTAACGGGCTCTTGTGTCTGCTCGTCATTTCCACATGCTGCTAAAAAAAGTAATACTATCAGGTAATAGCTAAACCTCATTAAATTGCGCTTTATGTTCTTCAACGAATGTAGGTAGAATTGTTACAAATTTTTTGACGGCATCATCTATCCCGCCAACATATTTTCCACCTGAAGCGTTAAGGTGACCACCTCCGCTAAAGTGGTTACTCGCCAGCTCATTTACAGGTATATTGTCTTTTGACCGAAAGCTCATTTTAACAATTCCTTCCACTTCTTTCATGAAGACAGCCATTTTTACCCCTTCGATAGCAAGGACTTGATTGACCAATCCTTCTGTATCCCCTTTTTGAGCTGAAAAACGCTTTAATTCTTCCTGGCTAAGTGAAATAAAAGCCGTTTCGTATTGTTCCAGCACCTCTAGTTTTTCCAGTAGAGCGTAGCTGGATAGTCTTATTTTATCTAACGAATTGGTGTCGTAAATATTTTCATGCACTTTGTAGTGTCTGACACCATGTTCCATTAGGTTGGCGGCAATATGATGGGTTTTTGGCAGGGTAGAGGAGAAGCGAAATGATCCTGTATCTGTGATGATTCCGGCATAAAGCGGTGTCCCAAGTGTTTCATCTATCAGGTGATCGTCTCCGCTGGCATCAATAATCTCACAGATAAGCTGAGAAGTTGAACATGCTGTAATGTCTGAGAACATTAGTTCACAAAATTCCATGTCCGGATCTCGGTGATGATCAATCAGAATCTTTTTGGCATCAGAGGCTGTTAGAATTTTCTCCATTTTCCCAATTCGTCCGGGGGAATTGTAGTCAAGGCAAAAAATAAGATCAGCTTTTGACAGGTTTTCTTCCACGTCTTTTTGATGTTGATCCAGGTTGAGGATATGGTCATATCCAGGTAACCAGTGCAAAAAGTCAGGAGCTTCATCCGGATGACAAATAAACACCTTGTCTGATTTCTTTTTCAGATAATGAAATAGGCCCAATGAACTTCCAACACTATCACCGTCAGGGCTTTTATGTGCTGTAATTACAATGTGGTTGGCTTCTTCTACCCAGGATTGGAGTTGATCTATTTTTTCTTTTGTAATTATCATACGAACAAAAAACCCTGTCAGCGCCGGATGGACCGGGATTTGACAGGGTCATATATTATCATTAAAATGACTTGTTTAGAATCCTAACTTATCAGCTTTTTTATGCTCGAGAAGGACCCCTACACAAACATTATCGGATTTCTTCAATTTTCTATCCTGACTTTCTCCAGATTCCGGAACGGCCACATCTAAGAAGAATTTGGTGGTTTTATCCACGGCAAATTCAACCATTGGACTCAAATTGTCATCTGCATTTTTATAAAGCGATTCTTTTTGTCGCTTAATGTTAGTGTTTCCGTACTCGTCTTTTACACGAACAATAGCATCATGGAACAATTCGAATCTAACTTTATCTCCACCTTCAATGATGTCTGTACAAACGGATATTCTGTAGTCATAACCTTTGTACGCAATAAAACTCATCTTATAAGTTTTTCCTTTAGCGAAAGTGGCGCTTTTAGATTGGTTGTTTAAGCTCCAATATTCCTTTTGCTGCTCTTCTGAAAGTAACGACGTGCAGAAGTAGTGTGTTTTTGCACATTGGGAGTACGCCTGAAATGCAACAATTCCTACAACAACGGCCCCAATTAAAAATGTTCTTTTCATAGTCTTACTTAATTAATAATGTTGTTTCTTAACTCTGTAACTTTTGCGGTTATATCAGTTAAAGCTTGCTCGTTCATTGCGAAGTTTCCACCTCCAGAAAGAACAATCTTACCTTCATTATTATCAACGTTCGTACCAGACTCTTCAAAGTCCATGGTCACCTCAAATACCTCTTGTAGGGAAATAAGGTCATTTGTTAACTCCTGAACAGATTCATCATCCCCATAAGTTGAGATGAAGTCCAGAAGATTTTCAAGGACTAATTTTTGGTCTCCGATTTTTTCAATAACCGGATTATCATCCGAGTAGCCATCTACTAAATTACAAATTATGTAGAGACTTTCAATATATCCGGCTCCCATGATCAGTGAAAGTTCAACACCTTTACCGTTTTCCTCCAGATATAAGTAGCTATCGTAGTAGGTTTCATTGGAGATAGCAAATAATGAATCCGAATCACCTTCGTTGTTTTCTATTCGCTCCATCAAATCCTCATCAAAAGCTCCTGAAATACCGAGTTCGTCACCCATTTCTTCAATGACTTTCATGTACTTAAGGAACTCTGTTCCAATGCCAAAACAGCTCATGTATGCCAAATCAGCTGAGTAAACTCCAAATGCAAGAGCTTTTTCCTTGGTTTCTACGTAGTTTTCTCTGTTCTCTAGTGGATTGACTAATCCAACTTCTTGTTCACCCCCCTGTAGCTTTACAATTTCGAATAGCTCGTTAGGTGTTGGAACTGCATATTCTACTTCAAGATGCGTGTTGTTTTCCTCAACAGTATCCGTGTCGACAATTACATTATCGTCAATCACTTCTCCCTCGCCACTACAACTTGCCATTATGGTCATTGAAGCTGTCGCTAAAATTCCAAGATAAAGATTTTTGTTTTTCATTAATTCTTAGGTTGTTCGAATCGAAACAAATATAGTATTTTTTTAGTTCTGATACGGGAAGCGCTTATAAATGTTACGTGTCAGCGCTTGAATTTCGTTTCTAAGTTCATTACTGACATTTACCAGTGGTAATCTCAGATGATTTTTAGTAACATCAAGTTCGGCAAGAGCCTCTTTAATTCCACCAGGATTTCCTTCTTTGAAAAGCGGTGCAACAATGGGTAAAACACCATAATGATATTCTCGGGCTTTAGCCATGTCATCAGTCATTGCGGCATGCACCATGGTTGAAAACTGATGCGGGAAAGCGTTCCCTACCACTGATATTACGCCGTCACCACCACAAGCTAAAATGGGCAACGTGATGGCATCATCTCCTGAAATGACCAGAAAATCTTTCGGTTTATTTTGAATGATCTCCATGATTTGCTCCATATTTCCGGATGCTTCCTTAACAGCTACTATGTTCGCAAAATCAGTAGCCAGTCGGATGGTTGTTTCAGCCAAAATATTTGAAGAAGTTCGTCCAGGTACGTTATAGACGATAATTGGAAGGTTCGTTGCTCCTGCTATGGCCTCATAGTGAGCGTAAATTCCATTTTGAGTTGGTTTATTATAATAAGGTGAAGCAGATAAGATTCCATCTACCTTAGTTAGATCATAGGATAGGATGTCACTTACTACCGAAGCTGTATTGTTGCCGCCAATTCCAAACACAACTGGGATTCTGGCATTATTTACTTTACATACAGTGTCCAATACCTGCTGCTTTTCTTCATGAGATAATACGGGAGACTCTCCGGTAGTTCCCTGAACTACGAGATAGTCTGTTTTGCCTTTTATTAAAAATTCGGTGAGTTTTTCTAGTGCTGGAAAATCAATATCTCCGTTTTCCTGAAATGGTGTGACCATGGCTACGCCTAATCCCTTAAACTTGTTCAATTGCATGTTGCGTAAAGTTGTTTAAATGATGAAAAATTATTTCTGCATTCTGATTATCACTAGCCTCAAATTCAACCAGTAAATCGTAAAAAACGACTTTGTTAGAATTGATATCTCCTACTTTCAAACCAGCTTGTACTCGGCTCACGAAATAGTTTAGTAATTCAGAATCGGAGGACAAATCTACGAGTAAATCTACCTTCATATCCTCAAGGTTGGACAATTTATCATTTTTAAGTTTCCCTGTTAAATTGAAATCAGATTTATGGACAGAATAGTAAAATCCGGTTGTACTATCTTCTTTAATTTCTCTTGGGAACAAGTGGTAGACACTTGCCGCAGAAAACAATTCTTCAACCTTCTTTTTGAGCGATTGATCACTCGAGTTAGAAATAAGCAGCAAACTTTTAATGGTCTGAGGATTCTTAAGTTCCTTAAATGCCTTTTTCGTATGCCCGGTTTTCTTTTTTACAAAGCTTTTTTTAATCTGTTTCATAGTCTTAGCTTTCAATCATGGATAAAAAATCATCTTCAGAGATAATTTTAACATCTAGTTTTTCCGCTTTTTCCAATTTGGCTGGCCCCATATTTTCTCCTGCTACTAAATAGGATGTCTTTGCAGAAATTGACCCAGTATTTTTGCCTCCATTCTTTTCAATGAGTTCTTTTAGTTCATTTCTGCTCACTTTCTCAAAAACTCCTGATATCACAAACGTAAGGCCTTTCAGTTTATCTGAAGCATCTTCTTGTTCTTCAATTTCAAAATGAATTCCTATACGCCTGAGTCTGTCTATTATTTGTTGATGTTCTTCATTTTGAAAGAAATCCTGAATGGAGACGGCAATCTTTTCTCCTATTTCGTCCACTGCGATTAATTCATCAAAACTGGCATTTGCAAGGTTTTCAAGCGACTTAAAGTGTTGCGCCAGCTTTTTTGCTACGGTTTCTCCGACATGCCGAATTCCCAGGGCATATAAAACGCGCTCAAATGGTGTTTGAAGTGAGTTTTCAATACTGGCAATCGCATTATTTGCCGATTTATCGGCCATTCGTTCAAGATTCACTATCTGCGTAAAGGTCAGATCGTAGAGGTCGGCGTAGTTTTTAATCAGGCCTTCTTTATAAAGCAGATCAATAGTTTCAGGTCCAAGTCCGTCAATATCCATTGCTTTTCGGGAAATGAAATGTTCTATTCGTCCCTTTATTTGTGGCGGACATCCGGTATCATTCGGACAATAATGCTGTGCTTCACCTTCTTTTCTGACGAGTTCGGTTTCACACTCAGGGCAATTTTTAATGAATTCTACCCTTTCTTTCGCTTCTCCACGGAATTCCAAATCAACTCCGGTAATTTTGGGAATTATTTCCCCGCCTTTTTCTACAAAAACCTTGTCTCCGATATGCAAATCCAGTTTTTCTATTTGGTCCTGATTGTGTAAGGATGCCCTCTTTACCGTTGTTCCCGCAAGTAGAACCGGTTCAAGATTAGCTACTGGTGTTATGGCCCCGGTTCTTCCTACCTGATAGGTAACTTCATTTAACCTAGTTCTTACTTCTTCTGCTTTGAATTTATAGGCAATAGCCCATCTCGGGCTCTTTGCAGTGAATCCCAACTCATCTTGCTGCTCGTAGCTATCTACCTTGATTACAACACCATCAATTTCAAAAGGTAATTTCTTACGTTTATCATCCCAATAGTGGATAAATTCCATGATTTCTTCTATAGATTGACACTCGGTAATCATGTTTTTATCCGGGTCAGGTGTCTTAAATCCCCATTTTCTGGCAGATTTAACAGCTTCTGAATGAGAACCGAATCCCAGGTCTGGCCCATACACGCCATATAAATAGCAATCAAGCCCGCGTTCAGCCACAACTTTACTGTTTTGTAACTTCAGCGTTCCACTTGCAGTGTTCCTTGGGTTTGCATATAATTCTTCGCCAGCTTCTTCTCTTTTTTTATTGAGTTTACTAAAGTTCTCCAGCGGGAAAAATATTTCTCCACGAATTTCAAATTCTTCAGGTACTTCTGAGTTGAGGGTCAATGGAATCGTTCTAATGGTACGTACATTGGTGGTAACATCTTCACCTTGTGTTCCATCTCCACGGGTTACGGCCTGCTTTAATTCTCCGTTTTCATAACGAATGCCAATAGCTACACCATCATATTTTAGTTCACATACATAGTTGGGGTTGCCACTTACCAATTTTTTTACCCGTGCTTCCCAGTCTCTGATCTCATCTTCAGAGTACGTATTAGATAAGGAAAGCATGGGGTAATTATGAGTGACCGTGTTGAATTTTTTGGTGATATCTCCACCAACTCGTTTGGTAGGACTATTGTCAAAAGCATATTCCGGATGTTGCGCTTCCAACTCCTCCAGTTCTTTCAGTAATTGATCAAATTCATAGTCAGATATTACGGGCGCATTTTCCACATAATATAGATGATTATGTTTATTGATCTCCCGGGAAAGATCCAGTATTTTTTGTTTGATTTGATCGCTCATTAATCCAGGAATTCGGATTCGTTCTTATTTTGTTTCGCTCTCCTTTCTTCCTCTTGCTCCAGTTTGATGATCTTTTTCTGATACCTGCTTTGCACAATATCCACTAATACCAATACGATAATCACGAAATAAAACGTGGTTTTGCTCATTGGAGTTATTTCATTTCCCCAGAATTTCAAGTGTGCCAAATGACCACCTTCTGTAAGGAGCATGACTCCAACAATAAAGAGTACAAATAGACCGAGAACTTCAAACATTCTGTTTCTCTCCAGAAACTGTGCTACTTTATTCGCTAGAATAATCATCAGAATACCGGAAATAACAATTGCAATCGCCATTAATGCGAATTCGATAGTTGCATCACCTATTTCATTGGTAAGTGCCATGGCGCTAAGGATGGAGTCAAATGAAAACACGAGATTCATTACAACGATCATAGCAATTACCTTATTGGGACTTATTCGTCTGTCCTCTACTGATCGATCTTCTTCCAGGCTTTCGTGTGAGATCATATGCCATATTTCTTTCATGGCTGTATATACAATGAATCCTCCACCGAAAAGTACAATTAAACTATGTCCGCTAAAACTTGAATGTACAATGTCTCCAATGTGTATAGCAAACAATTCATCCTCAAATAATGAGATCAATTTAACCAGAAGAAAGAGTAATCCGATTCTCAATACTATAGCCAGGCCAATTCCGAGTACACGAACATTTTTACGTTTGCTTTTTTCAACTTTTTTGGATTCAAGTGATATATACAACAGATTATCAAAACCTAATACCGCCTGTAACGCGATAAGCATTAATAATGTCCAAATATTATGGAGTGTAAATATATCTGCCATTTGAATATGCTTTAAGGGCTAAAATTAGTGAAATACTTGGATAGAAAAAGCGTGCTTTTAACAGGTTATAAACACTTTGTTTTGATAAACACGAGCCAGTATTATACTATTTATTAATGGCACGTGTCATTTCGCGCTTTCCAGGCGGGCCGGGTATGGACTGAACTTCAAAACCCAGTTCTTTCAGAGTTCGTTTAAAAGCTCCCTGTGCGCAATAAGTAACCAAAATAGCGTCTTTACGCATTGCTTGTTTCATTTTATCCAACACGGATGCGGACCATAGTTCAGGTTGTACTTTAGGACCAAATGCATCAAAATAGATAAGGTCAAAATAATCGTTGGGTAATTTTGTATCCTGAATTTTGCTCAGGAATTTGGTAAAAGTAAAATTCGGGAAAAGTTCTGTCGGGGTGTGATCCTTACAGGTGTGCATTTTTTTATATGCTTCTGAATATTCCGTGTAGTTTAGATCGGTGAGATAATCTACTTCGTTGAGCTTATCCAAACCAAGTGGGTAAGGTTCTACACAGGTGTAATTAACCGATAGGTTTCGATTAATGGCTTCATGTAGGGTGATTATTGCGTTGAGTCCTGTACCCAGTCCCATTTCAAAAATATTAACTGATTTTAATGGACGATATAGGAGTCCTTCTTTAATAAAAACGTGTTTTGCTTCAGTAATAGCGCCTTTTGTAGAGTGATAGCTCTCATTTAATTCAGGAATTAACAAAGTTTTCGAATTGTCTTCTGTTACAATAATTTTGCTGCGCATTTGTTTATTATCTTTGAGACCACAAATTACAAATCTATGCGTTTAACACTATTTCTCTTACTTGGCTTAGGAGTTGTTTTTACTTCTTGTGAGAAGTGTAAGCAGTGTTCCTATACGTATGACGAGACTGTTATCATACAAACGGTTAATGGTGAAGAGGAGCATACAACGCAAAAATCCGGTGTACTTCAAGGGCCCGACGGAGAAACATTTGGAGAAGAGTGTATCAAAAAGGATGAGTCTTATACCATTGACCAGTGGTATCAAAATAAAAAAGACACCACCAATCTTGATAATTTCAAATATACCTGTGTAGAGGTTTAGGGTTAAACCTGAGCTTTTATCATCTCAATAAGGTCTGCAGGGGCCTGTACCGGTTTCATAGTTTTTGAAGAAATGAATACAAGAGAAGTATATGCTGTGGTTATAAGTTCGTTTTCTTCATTATATAGTTCATAGTCGAATTCAATTTTTGCCGTCGGTATCTTTTTTAGAATCGTTCTGATTTCGATTAGATCATCATAACGTGCTGGTTTAAGGTACTTAACATTTAATTCAAGAACGGGCAACATGATACCTCTCTCTTCAAGGTCACGGTAGGGCATTCCTATTTCGCGTAACGTTTCAACTCTTCCTATTTCAAAAAATTGTGCGTAATTACCGTAGTAACAGTAACCCATTTGGTCTGTTTCGCTATATCTTATGCGGATGTAACTGCTATTTGAGAACATTTTGTTATATTGGTGAAGACGTAAAAAATCGCCTCTGAAAATAGAATTTTTTTCGCACTATCAAAATAAAATTTGTGTAAAATTTGACAATTTTCGGGAAGTAAAAAATATTTAAAAAACAACCCAAATTTTATTTTTTTTATAACTTTTTTATGTGAATATTTGTTGCCCGTTTTTACTAGTTTTAAAAGCGGGGATATCGCATAACTTTATTAACCCGTACCTGAATGAAGAACAAGAAAAACCATGAACTAATTTGGGAAGATTGCTTGAAAGTAATTAAGGACAATATTAGCCTGCAAAGCTTTAAGACCTGGTTCGAGCCAATTACCCCAATTAGATTCAAAAACAAGGTTTTGACACTTCAGGTTCCTTCACATTTTTTTTACGAGTGGTTAGAAGAGCATTACATTGATCTTTTAAAAAAGGTCATTAAAAAGGAGATCGGGCCGGAGGCAAAGTTGGAGTATTCTATTATTATGGATAGAAGTGCAGATAATAAGAAAACTCCTTATACAGTAAAGCTTCCAACTTCAAGTAAAAAGAACTTGTCGAACACACCGGTGTCAATGCCATTGAACATTGGAGAAAATCCGATTCGAAATCCGTTTGTCATTCCTGGGCTTAAGAAAGTAAATGTTGATTCAAACTTAAATCCTACTTATTCATTTGACAACTTTGTCGAAGGAGATTGTAATCGTTTGGCGCGCTCAGCTGCTTATGCTGTTAGCAATAAACCGGGAGGCACTGCTTTTAACCCACTATTGATTTACGGAGGTGTAGGATTAGGAAAAACTCATTTGGCGCATGCTATAGGTATCGGAATCAAAAATCAGTTTCCCAACAAAACAGTTCTGTATGCGCAAGCAGAAACATTTACACGTCAGTTCATTGATTCGATCAAGAACAACACAACTAACGACTTTATCAATTTCTACAAATTGATGGATGTCTTGATCATTGATGATGTACAGTTCTTTGCCGGGAAGGAAAAAACGCAGGATGCTTTTTTCCACATTTTTAATCATCTTCATCAAACCGGTAAGCAGTTAGTATTAACTGCTGACAAAGCTCCGGTTGAAATGAAAGGTATTGAACAACGACTTTTATCTCGATTTAAGTGGGGATTGTCAGCTGATGTACAGGCACCTGGATTAGAAACACGAATCGCTATTTTACAACGTAAGATCTATGGCAATGGAGTTGATCTTCCGGATGATGTAATTGAATACCTTGCGTACAGTATCAATACAAACATCCGTGAAATGGAAGGCGCACTTACTTCATTGATCGCACAGGCTTCATTAAATAAGAAGTCAGTGACCATTGAACTTGCCAAAAAGATGATTGACACATTCGTTAAAAATACAGCAAGAGAGGTATCCATGGATTATATTCATAAAATTGTCTGTGATTACTTTAACCTGCCAATCGAATTGTTAAAATCAAAAACGCGTAAACGAGAAGTGGTACAGGCCAGACAAATCGCTATGTACTTTGCAAAGAAAATGACAAAATGGTCATTGGCAAGCATTGGTGCACAGTGTGGAGGTAAAGATCATGCTACTGTGTTGCATGCTTGTAGAACAGTAAATAATCTCGCCGAAACAGATAAGCAATTCAGAGGCTATTTGGAAGACCTGGAAAAAAAATTAAACGTTAATTAATACAATGCTCCTTCGGGAGCATTTTTTTATCCATAAATATGAAGATATTAATGGTTTGCCTGGGGAATATTTGCAGATCACCCATTGCAGAAGGAATTTTAAGGCATAAATTAAAATCACAGGGAATTACCCATGTAGAAACAGATTCGGCTGGTACTTCATCTTTTCATGTTGGCGAAGCTCCGGACAGGAGAATGAGAGCCACTGCCATTCAAAATGGTGTAGATATTGAAGATTTACGCGCCAGACAATTCGTTCCGGCAGACTTTGACCGCTTTGATCTCATCTATGCTATGGATCAATCTAACTACAATAATATCATAGCCCTGGCACAAACTGAAGATGAGAAAAACAAGGTCCGGTTAATCCTCAATGAGATTGAACCGGAAGCAAACAAAGCAGTTCCTGATCCGTATTATGGTGGAGATGAAGGATTTCAGCATGTTTTTGATCTTTTGGATGAAGCGACAAATGTGATTATTGAAAAGTATGTCAAGAGGTAAGCTTTATATAATTCCCATTCACATTTCTGATGCAGGGTTTGATAAAGTACTACCTCATTACAATACCCTGGTGGTCAGTAAGCTTCGCGTTTTTGCCGTTGAAAAAATTAAAACCGCCCGACAGTTTCTGCGAAAAATAGACCGGGAGTTTCCGATAGACGATTCTGTATTCTACGAACAGGACAAGCATGATCAATATGCTTTTCACGAAGATGTAATCAATGCACTCAGGGCTGGAACTGATGTTGGCTTGATGTCTGAATCCGGATACCCCGCTGTAGCAGACCCCGGATACCTAATCGTAGCCAAGGCACAGGAAATAGGTGCAGAAGTAGTGCCTCTTGTTGGACCCTCTTCTTTATTGATGGCGCTTGCCGCCAGTGGGCTGAATGGTCAGGGATTTACCTTTAATGGATATCTACCTGTAAAAGACCCTGAACGATCCAAACGAATTAAGTTTATAGCTGACCTGATTCAAAAAACAGGGTATTCACAACTTTTTATTGAGACACCCTATCGGAATCAAAGTATTTTTGATGATTTTGTGAAGCATTGTCCGGGCAACTTAAAACTTTGTGTGGCCTATGATGTGACCGGAACACATGAACAAATACAGACCAAAACACTTCAAGAATGGAAAAAAGCACCTTTCAAATTTGATAAAGTTCCGGCGGTGTTTATCCTTGGAAAATAAATCTTATAATCGCACTAGAAAAATATATCACACTATGTACCAGATTGAAATTGAATTATTTCGTAAAACACGCCAAAACATTGTGAGATTGATTGAAACACTCACGTTAGATCAAATCAACAAGATACCAGAAGGGTTTACAGGGAATATTGCCTGGCATCTGGGGCACATGGTGGCTACACATAAAGGATTGGTTTATCAGCTAAATGGATTATCAGGAGGACTAGATAAAGAATTTGTAAAAAAATACAAGAAGGGAAGTGTGCCTGAAAATCCCATTACTGAAGAGGAGCTTTCGTTCATCAAGAAAAAGTTGTTGGAGCAAGTTGATGAGTTAGAGAAAGACCTAAAAGATGAAGATCAGTGGGGAGATACACACGAATACGCCACATCTTTTGATTTTACCATAACAACTTTGGAAGAAGCTGTGAAATTCAGCAATATTCATCAGGCTATGCACGTCGGTTATATTCTGGCGCTCCGAAGATTGGTTACCACTACTTAGCAGAAAAGCCGTAGTAGTATACGTAGCTCATTTGTGACCTGTCAACCTGAACAAAATAGGTCTTGCCGGTAAGGCAAAAACAGTCGTTACAGGAATTGGTTCTGTTGCCTTTAATTTTAATTTTGAGAGGGATCACTCCATCTGCACGCAAGGCTGCTTCGAGATTTTTACGGGTTTTGTAATCGGTATTACCTACCCAGGGCGGACGGCAATTTTCTTCTTCGTAAATCATCCATACTGGATCAACCGTCTTTGAGCAACTATTTAACAGAATACCAGCAAATAGTAATAAAATAGAGAATAGAATTGTCCGGTTCATTTTGCGATCTTTAATCCAATCTGACACAAAATTCGTTCCAAAACCCTTGCATTTTGACTATATTTGTGAGGATATATCACGCACATTTTAACATGGAGAAAATCGAGCCGTACAAACCCAAGAATAAAGTCAGAATCGTAACAGCAGCATCTCTATTTGATGGACATGATGCAGCGATAAATATTATGCGTCGAATCATCCAGGCTACGGGGTGTGAGGTGATCCACCTTGGACATGATCGCAGTGTGGAGGAAGTAGTTGATTGTGCCATCCAGGAAGATGCTCAGGCAATTGCCATGACTTCTTACCAGGGAGGACATACCGAATATCTAAAGTACATGTATGATTTGCTCAAAGAAAAAGGGGCTGATCACATTAAAATATTTGCTGGCGGAGGTGGAACCATCCTCCCGGATGAAATCAAAGAATTACAGGATTACGGTATTACCCGAATTTATCATCCGGATGACGGACGTGAAATGGGACTGCAGGGAATGATCAATGATCTAGTTCAAAAAAGCGATTTTCCAACGGGCACAAATATCAATGGTGAAGTAAAACAACTGGATAAGAAAAATCCGGTGGACATTGCTAAGCTTATTTCCGCAGCAGAGAACTTTCCGGATGAAAGTAAAAATGAACTGGATGAAGTACATGAGCTAGCGTCTAAAGTTGATACACCAATACTTGGTATTACTGGTACAGGTGGAGCGGGAAAGTCTTCTTTGGTGGATGAACTGGTCCGTCGGTTTTTAATTGACTTTCCGGAAAAAACTGTTGCCATAGTTTCAGTAGATCCTTCTAAACGAAAAACAGGTGGAGCATTATTGGGAGACAGGATTCGAATGAATTCTATTAAGAATAAACGCGTGTATATGCGTTCGTTAGCAACGCGACAATCTAATCTGGCTCTTTCTAAACATGTTTCAGAAGCCCTGGAAATACTCAAAGCTGCCAATTTTGACCTAATAATTCTTGAGACTTCAGGAATCGGGCAATCAGATACAGAAATACTTGACCATTCAGATGCTTCACTTTATGTGATGACACCGGAATTTGGTGCAGCAACACAGTTGGAGAAAATTGATATGCTCGACTTCGCAGACCTGGTTGCACTTAATAAATTTGATAAAAGGGGTGCTCTGGATGCCTTGCGAGATGTGAAAAAGCAATACAAGCGAAACCATGAATTGTGGGATGCTTCTGATGACGACATACCTGTTTTTGGAACAATTGCATCACAATTCAACGACCCTGGAATGAATACGCTTTACAAAGCGATCATGGATAAAATCGTTGAAAAAACTGGAGCTGATCTGAAATCTACCTTTGAGATTACCAGAGAAATGTCAGAAAAAATATTTGTAATTCCACCAGCACGGACACGTTACTTGTCTGAAATTTCAGAGAATAACCGCTCCTATGATAAATGGGTGGATGAACAAGTTGAGGTAGCTGACCGATTATATGGTCTTCACAAGTCGATTCAAACGCTCAAAGAATCTGAAATAGATGATAAAGACCGATTAATTAAAGGACTTCAGGAAACCTTTGAAAAGATAAAACTAGAGCTTGATCCAAAAAACTGGTTGATTATTGAGGAGTGGGAAAACAAGGTTCAACGCTATAAATCACCAACGTACACGTTTAAAGTGCGCGATAAGGAATTGTCGATAAAAACACATACGGAATCACTCTCCCATTTACAAATTCCAAAGGTAGCTTTACCGAAATACAAGGCCTGGGGAGATATTTTGAGATGGTCGTTACAGGAAAATGTACCTGGAGAGTTTCCTTATACAGCCGGATTATTCCCGTTCAAGAGAGAAGGTGAGGATCCGACAAGGATGTTTGCTGGTGAAGGTGGTCCTGAACGGACAAATCGCAGGTTTCACTACGTAAGCCTGGGAATGCCTGCCAAACGACTTTCAACTGCGTTTGATTCGGTTACGCTTTATGGTAACGACCCAGACTGGAGACCGGATATCTATGGAAAAATTGGGAATTCAGGTGTGTCTATTTGCTGCCTGGATGACGCCAAGAAATTATACTCAGGTTTCAGACTGTCTGACCCGAAAACTTCTGTTTCAATGACGATTAATGGTCCCGCGCCAATGTTGTTGGGATTCTTTATGAATGCAGCTATTGATCAGGAATGTGAGGTTTACATCAAGGAAAATGGTCTGGAAAAAGATGTAGAGAAAAAGTTTAAGGAGATTTATGATGACAAAGGATTAACCCGACCGCAATATCAGGGAGGTTTACCTGAAGGCAATGATGGTCTTGGTTTAATGCTCCTTGGTTTAACCGGAGATCAGGTTTTGCCATCAGACGTTTATGAAAAGATAAAAGCGGATACGTTAACCAAAGTTAGGGGAACGGTTCAGGCCGATATCTTAAAAGAAGATCAGGCTCAAAATACCTGTATTTTTTCTACAGAATTTGCCTTGAGGTTGATGGGTGACGTACAAGAGTATTTTATAGACCATGGTGTAAGAAATTTCTACTCCGTATCTATATCTGGGTATCACATTGCGGAAGCAGGAGCAAATCCAATTTCTCAGTTGGCATTTACCCTGGCCAATGGATTCACTTATGTTGAGTACTACCTCTCGAGAGGGATGGACATCAATGCATTTGGTCCAAACTTATCTTTCTTTTTCTCCAATGGAATCGATCCGGAATATGCAGTTATTGGGCGAGTAGCGAGAAGAATTTGGTCGAAAGCCCTTGCCAAGAAATATGGAGCAAATGCTCGAGCACAAATGCTTAAGTATCATATACAAACTTCCGGTCGTTCACTTCATGCTCAAGAAATAGATTTCAATGATATTCGAACAACTCTTCAGGCATTATACGCTATCTATGACAACTGTAATTCGTTGCATACTAATGCGTATGATGAAGCTATCACAACGCCAACTGAAGAGTCAGTAAGAAGGGCAATGGCTATACAGTTAATTATTAATCGTGAACTGGGGTTAGCCAAAAATGAAAACCCGATTCAAGGTGCGTTTATTATTGAAGAGTTGACGGATCTCGTAGAAGAAGCCGTGCTCATGGAGTTTGACCGAATCACAGAAAGAGGTGGTGTTCTTGGTGCTATGGAAACCATGTATCAACGATCAAAGATTCAGGAAGAATCATTGTATTACGAAACTTTGAAGCATTCAGGCGAGTTCCCGATAATAGGTGTGAATACCTTTTTGAGCTCAAAAGGATCTCCGACAATTGTTCCGGCAGAAGTAATACGGGCAGAAGAAGGTGAGAAGAAGTACCAAATTAATATGCTTGAGAATTTGCATAAATCCAGGGAGGAAGAAGCAGTTGAGGCATTGTCTAAAGTTCAAAAAGCGGCTATCCAGAATCAAAATATGTTTAAAGAGTTGATGGAAGCTACTAAAGTTTGTTCGTTGGGTCAAATTACGAACGCCTTGTTTGAAGTAGGAGGACAGTATAGAAGAAATATGTAATCCTACGCTTTGGAGAACTTAAGCCTCATACCAAGCTATTGGAAAAGAATTTTCTTTTCAGTTTTACTAATATTTGGTTTTCAGCAAGTTAAGGCTCAGGAGTTTTCAGATGAGAAGATTGAAAACTACCTGGACCAGTTTTCCTACTATGAGTATTTGGATTGGGATACAGCAAAGATGTATCTTGATTCGGCTTTGACGGCTTCTAAAGGAATTTCTGATCCAATGCTCATGGGGAGACTGGATTTGTATCAAGGTTGGTACTTTCAGGATATCTCACAGTACGATTCCAGTAAAGCATACTTTTTCAAAGCGCTGGACCACTATACACAGGCAAATTCCTACAATCACATTGCAGACGTATATGGGAATTTAGGTAATGCATTTATGGACCTGGGAGATATTAAAGGATCACTGGATTACCAGATGAAGTCTTTACAAACGAATGAGCAGATAATCCTTTTATCAAAGGATGAAAGAGCAATAGACAGAGCCATTCGGGGACGTGCTTATGCCTGGAGTAACATCTCCAATATTTATAAAATACTAGGGCAGCACAGACGATCATTAAACTTTGAATTTAAGGCATTGAATTATGAACTGGGCGGGACAGATTCAATTGGGATGGCCATTTCTTACATAAATATTGGTACAAGCTATGATAACCTTGACAAGATGGATAGCGCCATGTATTATACAAATTTAGCGCATGAAATCTTTAAAAGTGAGCACTACTCAATTGGTCTTATAAACTCATATTTATCACTTTACAGGTTTAAATCACTTGAAGGCGAATACAACAAAGAATACCTGGACGAAGCCTTGAGACTGGCCAGGGAGTTTGAAGATACCTTCTCAGAGGTTTATGTCATTGGTTTCTTGATTTCAGAAGATTTTGGGTTTAGTAGGGATTCATTGCAAAAGCTGGTAGACAGAGGGAATTATCTAATAAAAGAGTATGACTTTGAAAGTTCATTGTACCGGTTTTATTTGGACGAAGCAAAGCTAAATGCACGTGAGGGAGATTATAAGCTAGCTTATAACGCACTCATGAAGTACATTGATTATTTCTCGAAACGAAAGGAACGAGACGAAAATGTAGATTTTGAAAACGCAGAGCTCAGACATGAGTTCCAATTGCGATCCTTGAGTGATAGTTTGGAATTTCAGGATCAGTTGAATCAGCAAAAGCTGGATAATGAGAAAAGGATTGGACGGCAGAGGATTATCACTACAGTCACCATTTTTGGTTTTGGGATACTCGCCGTATTACTCCTTTTTATCTACCGTTCACTTAAGGTGAAAAAACTGAACAATCAGCAGTTAAGTGAAAAGAATAAAATGATTGAGTCGCAAAAAGAATTAGTGGAAGAAAAGAACAAGGAGATAACAGATTCAATCAACTATGCCCAGCGGCTTCAAAATGCCATTCTTCCTCCCATGGAGATGTTGAATAACGACTTTGAAGATGCGTTCGTACTTTACCGCCCTAAAGATGTAGTAAGCGGTGATTTTTATTGGTTTGAACAACGGGGAAATTTGGTTTTTGTAGCAGCTGCAGATTGTACGGGTCATGGTGTGCCTGGTGCAATGGTATCTGTTGTTTGTTCAAATGCGTTAAATAGATCGGTGAATGAATTTGAGATTACATCTCCCAAAGAAATCTTGAATAAGACGCGTGAGTTAGTCATTGAAACATTTGCGAAAAGCGGCGAAAATGTGAAAGACGGTATGGACATTAGCTTATGTGCATTTGACAAAAATTCAACAAAAGTACTATATGCCGGAGCAAATAACCCACTTTGGATCATTCGCGAGAATAAATATTTAACGGATGCTCAGTTTCAACTGAAATCAACGGTAAAAGGGAAAGAATCTTCATTAATCGAACTAAAAGCAACGAAACAACCCATTGGACTTTATGACCAAATGAATGATTTCGAACAGACAGAAATTGAGGTAAAACCTGGAGATCAGTTTTACCTTTTCTCTGATGGATACGCCGACCAATTCGGAGGGGAGACCGGTAAAAAACTCAAATACCGCAAGTTCAAACAACTATTACTCAAAAACCACAAAAAGTCTGCAAAAGAACAAGAGCAGGCACTCGATCATTTCATGAATGATTGGATAAGGGATTATGAGCAGGTTGATGACATCTGCGTCATAGGAGTACGCGCCAGCGTACGAACTATTACGCCTTGATGTCATCAATCCCGAAGTTATTTTTAGATTTTAACGCTGTGAAATATCGAGAAAAATATCTCCTTTTGAACGGAGTGTCATCAGTGGTGCCATTTCAACTTCAGGGCCGGAGTAAGAGAGTTTATATTGACGAATTGTTTTAGCTAGTATCAAAACCATTTCCATCATGGCAAAATTTCTCCCAGCACATAATCTTGGACCAGCTCCAAACGGGATATAAGTAAAAGGTGTTTGCTGCTTTGCTTTTTCAGTTTCAAATCTATCCGGATTAAAGGTGTGCGGATCATCCCAGTAATTTTTTGATCGGTGCAGTGCAAGTGGACTCAAGCGAACATGTGACCCTTTCGGAATGACATACCCACCAATTTCATCTTCTTCAAGGTTCATACGCCCCATGTGCCACACCGGAGGATACATGCGCATAGTTTCACTCAATACCTGAATGGTATACGGCAAGTCATGCATGTCCTCAAATTTTAGCTCTTTATCACCCAAAGCACTAACTTCCTGGTAAACTTTTTCCTGAATATCTGGTAATGATGCCAATTTATAAAACGCCCAGGCCAGTACATTTGCCGAAGTTTCATGACCGGCAATAAATATGGTCATTACTTCATCACGTAGTTCTTTTGCGGTAAAAGGTTTCAACTTTTCATCTTCAGGGTTCATGAATCGAGACAAAAGATCTTCCGGGTTTTCATTCTTTTCTTCTTTGGAGGAGATAATGTCGTAAACTAACTTGTCAAGGGATGCAATAGCTGCATGAAATTTACGATTCTGTTTGGATGGCCATTTCACTGGCATTACAAAAGGGGTTTTTAACACGCGTTTTCCCAACCAGGATAGGGCATAACTCGTATTTTCCCAAAGTTCTGTTCCAAATTCAATCCGCAAACTAAACAAGGTCTCACTGATAATGGACATGGTAATTTTGGTCATCTCCATGGATACATTCACCTTTTGTCCTTTGTTGGCTTGTTTATCCCAGTCACCCAGCATGATGTTGCTATTATCCACAACGGTAGATGTATAGGATTGAATACTTGAATTGGTAAAAGCGGGTTGATAGAATTTTCTTCTCCGTAGCCATTCTTCTCCATCAGTAGTGAAAATCCCCATTCCACCTAACAATTGAATTGGTTTATATCCCGGACTTTTATGATAGTTTTTGTAGTTTTTTTGAAGTACGTGCTCGATATAATCGGGATGATTAATGAAATAGATTTTTTTATTGAACAGTTTGAATAGGGCAATATCCTCATACGTATCAGCAGTATTCAACATGAATTGTATAGGATCGGTCCTGAAATATTTGAAATGACCGCTAATTGGGAGTCCTTTAGGCTGTGGAGGTAATTTCATATTAGTTGCTTAGGTTTTCGGTTTGGAGTTTGCTTTTGTGCCTGGCATCTCGGGGTAAAGGTTTATTCTGAACAACAACACTGTCACAAGGATATCCCACTTCAATTATACGACGTTTAATGCCTGATTTATCCACGTTAGATGCCTGCCCGATATAAAACACAAATTCACCTGAATGCCTTTGTATATAACCGACATCCGTGTATCCAAATTCAGCTTCTACAAGTTGTTCAATAGGGTAAGGGTAGATTTTTTTATCATTAAAAGTCATTATTCTATGGTCCCTGCCTACCAGAAACAGGTGGCCTTTTTTGAGGTAACCCATATCTCCTGTTCGGTGCCAGATTTCACCATTTTTGTCTGTAATTTTTCCCTTTTTAAAAGCGGCCGGGTTTTCAAAGTAGTTTTTGTTGACATGCGCCCCGGTAACAATCACTTCACCAACTTCTCCATCCTTTAATTCATTTTTGGTAAATAGTTCCGCATCAATCGCGCCTTTGTGAAAACCAATAATCTTGAGTCGAATAGTGTCAATGGGTTGACCGACATAAACACCTTTCAACGGCTGATCCAGACGATCAGCAACATCCTGAAACGTACAGGTGCAGATGGGTTCAGCTTCAGTAGATCCGTAAATGGCCTCAAAAAGTATGTCCGGGAAATCGTGAAGACACGTTTTAATAAGCGTATTTGAAATAGGAGCGCCACCTGTAACAATGTGTTGTAGCTTTCCGGCACCGGTAATATTCATTCCAACAATGGCTTTCGTTAAAAGTGATGGGGAAACAATTAGGCGAGTAACGTTTGATTCTTTTAGCTGCCCGGCCAAATCAGATGGAACTGCTTTGTGAATCTTCATCAGGTTAATCCTTGGAACAACTACGGTATTACCCATAGCGAAATCTGCCAGCCCAACAATGGGGAAGTTTGTAAAATCCACACAAGCTTCGTCTTCCTGTCCTTTGAGATGATGCTTGAGTGTTTCTGCCTGAGCATAAAGAAACGAAAAGGTGCGGTTGGCTCCCTTTGGAACACCACTGGTACCGCTAGTAAATGTTATAAGGGCATTGTCATCATCCTTTACGGGTTCTATTTGCCAATCATCATCATTGGGTTGAATTGTGTTTAGCTTCCACTTTCTCAGTTTCCATGTAGCGGGTAGCAACCATGAAATTCTCGCAATTTTTCGGGTGACAATAAATAGATCGGGTTGAACTTGCTTAATAACCGCTCCCATTTTTTTTCCTTTCATCCAAGGGTCAAGAAAAATCGCGGTTGCTCCTAATGAGAATAATGCTTCCAGAATGGCATATAACTCCAGTGACATGGGTACAAATACCAATACTTTATCTCCTTTTTTAATTCCCCGTTGCACAAGATCAGCTCTTGCGCCTGTAATGTGACGCTTAAAATCCCGATATGAGTATGATTTACCGAATTTGTCTACCAATGCTGTTCGGTCTTTATACATTTCCAATGCAGATGCAATATCCTTGAATGCTATGTGTTGTCCTTCTTTCACAATTCCAACGACATCAAAGCATATTTTCTAAGCGTTTGTGCTTTGTAAATTTCTTTTGATTTTACGGCAGACAGATTTGAGACAAACATAGTTCCAAAAACAACCTCTTCATAACCGGATTCATAAGCCACATTACAACCAAAATTCACCAGCATTTGACTGATTTTCTTGTTCCTCCATTCAGGAATAGTGGCAATGGTTTTCATGTATAACGTCCTTTTTTTATTGTCTTCAGAAGAAAGTTTGCCGGCGCTATACAGGTCGTGATAAATATCTTTGAAGGAGATAAGAACAGAGACAGGATCACCAGCTTTATTGGTAACAAGAAAGGAGTGGTTATAATCCGTTATTGGTTCTACTGTATCTGTCAGCGTTTTGTACTGCTCAAAGGTTATGTGTTTAAAATGTGGGTTCTTTTCAAAACATTTCAGATAGAATTCATACATCACCCTCAGTTCATCATTTGGAAGTTGGTAAGGGTAGGGGATCAATTTAGCATCCAGGGTATCCAAAATTTGCGTAAAATTTTCACGCCTCATTTTTTTTACGGTGTCACGGGGGATGATATTGGTTTCGTACTGAATTTCTTCTTTAAAGTTTAAATTCTGCCATTGTTCTGGATAGTACTGTGGTTGGTAAGGCTCTCCCGGAAATAAAGGACGGGGAGATGTTAGATTAAATCGATAGGCATCCCAGGTGGTCCCATTAACCGGACCGTAGATCTTTTTTACATTTTGTTCTTTGAACCAGTTGATTGCAGTTGTTAGCAATTGTTTAGCGATTTCCGGATCATTGTCACATTCATACCAGCCAATAAAACCTGTTTCTCTATCATCCTTAAAATAGAATGCTCCCAGGCGGCATGCTGTTTCCTCAGAACTTCCAATTAAAAATGTGTAGTTCAAATCATGTGCATGGATAAAACTTTCAATGTTTCGCGCTTCTTTCCATGGGAGCTCAAATTCACAGTTCCTCTGGCGAATTTCAACAGCAATCTGATAGAAGCTCTCCAGTTCTTCTGCTCGCAATGGGTTAATTTTTTGAAGTGTTGCTATCATAACTGTAGATTTTCATTAAACATGACCATAACAAAAACTGCTGTGAGTGGTATGAGTAAATTGTCAATACCTCTGTGGCAAATAGCCTCAACTAATGTTGTTGAGAAAGCAATACACAACGCGATCAACATTCCATATTCAGGAGAGGTAGCCAAAGGCATCATAAAAATGATAGACAGGGCAAGTGCAGAAAGAAAAAATGCAGCTGAGCCCATGAAGGTTTTGGTACACCCAAATATTTTGTATTTCCCTACAGGCCATTTTTTCCCAATCAGTGCCGCCATAGGATCTGAAATACTTAAGATTAAAATGGGAAGAAAATAGTAAACTGTGGCACCGTAGAACATTTCTCTGCCAATAGCAGTATTTTTCCAGTCAAGTCCGGTTGCATCCATATCTCCCAAACCAAAAATTGAATAAGCCCAAAAGGTCAGGTAAATAACCACAGGAAAAATAAAAGAACCGCCTGTTTTTCGGTCCACAGAGTTAATTGACTTGAGCAAATTAAACTTAATACTCACCAGTAAGATAGCGAAAAAGGAAATGGTTAAAACAAGTACCGACCAATGTGATCCGAGAAAAAATGGAAAGGTCAGACAGATGACACCAGTCCCCATGTGGACAAATTTCCGGGTGATTTCAGCAGGTAATTTTAGTTTGTGATAGAGTAATTCACCAATGGTAAATAAGATCAGAAATAATCCTGCATAAATGGCGGTATGTATCCATTCTTCCTGATTCATTTTTTCTGGTTTAGTACAAATGCCCGATAAAAATAACCCATGTCCTTTTCTTTGAGTTGTTCGCTAAGTTTTTTATCATACAAAATTTCTTCAGGGAAAATGTCCGCCATATTTCGGTGAACCATCAGGTTCCAGAAAGCAAATTTGGCATGAGGAGCAGAACCATCAATTAGTTGTCTGCTCACAGCAGTAAACAACTCCATATCCATGTATTCAAAAATGTCCGATAAATTAAAATGCGTACAGTCCGGATGAATTTTCGTTGCACTGTCGAGAAGTCCGTGATGCAGAACCATTCGCTCAATATTGGCTTTAACCTTATCGTAGTTTCCGTGCCTCACATAATGCGGAAGATAGCCTTCATCAAATCGATTATTGAGGATGTAATACAAGAAGTAGTTCTTCTGTGCTCTCTTAGTCCGCAAATGGGCAACTTCCTGTGCCATGATCATTTCGGGAACACTTCCTTCAACATGTTTCAAAAATTCGGGATCGCGGCCTTTGTCGCCCATCATTTGTTCTCCAAAAAAGAAACCATACATTTCTTTCCAGGGTTCAGTATGCCAGATCTCATCATGGAATTTTTGTTGTTCCGCATCAGGTTTAACACGAAACAATTCGTCAACCACTTTCTGGGAGTGAATTTTATGTAGAAAATCACTTTTGAATAATTGAAAATATTGTTCGAATTTTCCGAAATGTATAATACCGACTTTGACCTGATCAATAGCCTTATCCCAGTACTTTTTACACGGTTCACTGAGGTGAGGTGATATTTTATTGTAGGTGGAAATTCGGTCGTTATCTTCCTTAAAACCTGCAAAGGCAAGGTAAGATTCTCTGTCAAGGCGTGAAATAGCAATTTTTTTAAGCTCAGTCAGATAAAGTTGCACGCTACTGACATCTACGGCAATTAGTTTTTCCGGACCTTGAGATAATAAGGAAAAGCAATTGTCTCCTGCTGATGCAATAGACATGACTCTGGAATTCTGATCCACTTGCAATGCATCCAATAAGACATCTGCATCTTCCCAGCAATTGGCATACCGGATAATGTCAAAGTCCACTTTTTCCAGTTGTTTATTCTCCATCTTCTATAAACTTTATTGTTCCGTTACTGCCATCTATTTCCAGTATATCTCCTGTCTTTACCCGCTTTAATAAACCAGTGACGCCGACAATACATGGAATTCCCATTTCTCTTGAAACAATTGCAGAGTGACTCAACAATGAACCTCTTTCCACAACAATTGCACTGGCTGTTGGAAACAGAGTTACCCATCCAGGGTCTGTACTTGAGGTGATAAGAATATCACCGTTCAGACTTTCTACCTCGTTGGGATGTTTCACAACACGCGCCTTTGCTTTTACTACTCCGGGGCAACAACCTAAGCCGGAAAGATCGCCTTCCACACTATTTTCAATCGACCTGTCAAAGAAGTCATTCCCCATATTTACAGCATCAAAAGTGGTGAATCGCTCCGCTGGCAATTCCATATCTTCATACGCTTGATATTCGATTTTACGCATTTCGGTTAATGCCTTAAGATTAGTATCCACGGAGGTTCCTTCAATAAAAGCAAAAATTTCATCCAGGGTGAGATAAAATATATCCTGGTAGGATTCAAGTACGTTCCCTTTTTCAAATTCCTTTCCAATCTGAACGAAAATTGATCGTGTAATGCCAAATGCGCGGGTTCGTTCGTATCGGAGGTTTTCCCGGTTAGATACAAAATATCGCGTCTTTTTAAGGATACGATTGAATTTCATTTTTTTGAATGGTTTCCCTTTTAATCCTTCCTTTACTGCTCTTTCAGCATCATTGCGCAACTGCTGATCAATAGTTGAATCCGTTGATTTTTTTGTAACATTTTGAATCACAAACGACTTAAGTGTCGCGATAAAAAGGGTGGGATCCTGCTTATATGATATTGTTTCCAATTTTAGCTCACCCACACAACGCTCGCCGAATACCTCCAGGTAATCATGGATTTTGTTCATAAAATCAGCATGTTTCTTCTCGTGGAGCGCTTCCCAAATTTCAGATGGAGATTGTGTATCAAACAATTGTTTTAAAACTTTGTCTTCTGAGATTTCAGTGGCAAGTGCAATGCTTCGGTGAACCGGTTCTACCGATATGATATCCTTACTACCACAGAGTAAATCGTTCTGAATATTTTTATTGTCTGAGATAGCATATTTTTCAATCAGCTTTTGCAACTTACCGAAGTAATACATGGCAAAACTATCGTTGAGAACAGGCGCCTTCCATTTTGGAATCAGGAAGTTATTCATCTCAATCCAGGCTTGTTTAAGCTCCCAGGCCGTCATGGATTCAAGATCCATGTGTTTTATCTTTTCAATGCTGCTATCCACATCTTTCATAAACTTTTTCGTTTGTTTCTTGATGGTGAATAAATGCCCGATAATGCGAAGAATCATAAGCACTGTACGACCAAGCGCAGCTAATTTTGAACTTTTTTCTTCCTTCGGTAGGTCAAAACGTTCCTTAACCCCCATCATGTTCTCCATGAAGCGCTTGTTGAGCTTATAACCCGGAAATAGTGCCAGCATTCGATACCAGGACAGGAGATTATAGTAAACCCGACCATTGATTAGGCCCAACATGTTCGAAAAAGTATCTTCATGTTTTTGCACCACTTTTTTACTTACCCCCATAATAAGGGCCAGTTGAACGTAAACATGTTTATATGCATCCAGTATATACGAAAAGGTTAGGGGAGTAGTAACTCCGGGATAGGATTCAATTATGTTGCTATTGTCCCAGATGATTCTGTTTTTACCTTTTTCTTTTTTATTAATGGCCGTTATAGGTCGTGTTTGCAAGAGATAAACTTTGTCATCTTTTATTGCAAATTCAATGTCTTGAGGTGACCCGATTTCATTCTCTAATTGTTCCAGTATGTTTTTTATCTCCTGAATATGCTCATTTTTCAGTGAGGGGACTTCCTGTTTTTCAAGAGGAACATCAATCAGCGCTATAGCGCCAGAGCTTTCTCTTTTAGCTGCTTTGTTCTTTTTAACCAGAATGGAATCGTATTCTTTTCCGTTAAGAGTAAAAGTATCGGCATTTAGTTGGCCAGAGACGAGTCCTTCACCCACACCATAGACCGAACAAAGTACTTTTGAGTCTTCTTCACCGGTATTCGGGTTAATGCCAAATCCTACACCCGAAACATCCGGATCAATCATTTCCTGGATAACAACTCCAATTCCAAATTGAGGACTTAGATTATTGTTCTTTACATATTGAAATACGCGTTCTGAAAAATTAGACTTCCAGACTTCTTTTACATATTTGGGTATATCTTCAAAACTTACATACAAGTACGTCTCAAACTGCCCGGCAAATGAAAACTGCTGGCCATCTTCCTGAACTGCAGAAGAACGAACCGAAAATAATTTATCCTGTGCGTCAGGAATTACCTTGCTGATTTGATCGAGCAGCTCATTATTTATAGAAAATTCATCAATAAAAGCTGAGATTTCAGAGGAATCAAAATTCTGTTTTAATTCCTCTGGAATTACTTTTTCTAGTTCTTCCTGATCAATAACAAGAAAATCTGGAACGCTAAGACCGTACTTTTTAAGCCGGTACAAATTCAGGGCTTTTCCACCAATTTGGTTGATGCTAAGATTGGTATGTGTGTGAGGATAAATTTTCATCCGCTAATCAATTTCATTAACATTGGTATTCCACCCAAAGACAAATACATACCAATGGTCCAAATTCCGGAAACGGCTTCCACCGCTTTAGCTGTTTTTTTGCCTGGTCTTCGGGCAAACATAATGGCTGGTGCAATGCACAGTGCCGCGAGTGTCCCCAAAATAATTATTCCGTGAGTGCCATATCCAGCATAAAAAGATGCAGCAATAGCAAATCCAAGCGTTACGAGAAGTGTCCCTAACCATACGCTGATCGCTCCTTTTACTCCCCACATCCCCGTATAGGAAACCACACCTTCTTCTTCATCTTCCGGAGCCTTCAGTTTTCGGCCAAATTCTACCAAAAGTCCATTCATATAAGAAACGATAAAGAAAAACACAAGTCCAACATGGGGAGATGCTCCTGCGAGTAGCCAATCTAATCCACTGGAATAAATATCTAGCAATGGAAAAATAAACATGTGAGATGTAATGTACAGAATCTGCCTTTTTTTAAGGTATTCAGGAACAAAAAACTCTACTCCCATTAAACATAAATAGGCTAGGACGATCACATACAGGTAAAGCATTTTCAATTGAAAAATGGCAATAACAGTAATTTGCAATATACCAATGACAATGCCAATATTTCTCAGTTCCTTCAGTGAAATTACACCTCTCGGAACCGGTAAATAGGACCTGTATTTGGCGTCATCCTCTTTGTCTTTGAATTCATCAAACACGCGAACGAGAAAGAAAAGCGTGAAAGTGGCAAAGCATCCAATTAAATAAGTTTCCCAGGAAACAAAGCCTTCCGCTCCTCTACAAATCCGTGAATAGGATATTGCAGAAAATGTAAATGTAGCAACAGCTATAAGGTTGATGAATAGCGGAAATCTTTCTTTCTGATATATCCAGAGACGTTTTAAATATGGCAGATTCTTCTCGTCCATTATTTTCTTCCTAATTTTTCATGTGCAGAAGCAAAGTGATCAGCTGATAGCGCTGCAATAATTGATATTTCTCCTGCTAAACAGACTGCCGCACATATTTCGGAGAGCTTTATGGCATTTCCTGAACCCGAACAATCCATCATTTCCAAACATTCTTTTTGGGTAGGTAATGCCGTACCACCACCTACTGTACCAACAATAAGGTTCGGTAGGGTTACTGCGCAGTATAGATCTTCATCTACAATTTCCATTCTGGTTATACCAACAGATGCTTCAGAAACACAAGCAGCATCTTGTCCCATTGCTATGAACATAGCAGCCAGGCCATTAGCGAAATGTCCCTGGGCCCCAATAGATCCACATTTTACCGCTCCCATAAAGGAGGATTTCCAATATTCAAACATGAGTTCAGGTGTAGATTTCAGTACCTTATTGATCACTTCTTTTTTCAGGGTGATTTCTGCTGTGACATTTTTCCCCCTCACTGAAGAGAATGAGATGGATGTAGCTTTTTTATCACCAGAAAAGTTGCTTTCAACAAACCATATTTTCGGTTTAATCGGTGTGTTTTCAACTATGTATCTACATATTGCATGGCTTACAATAGTTACCATGTTTTGCCCTGAGGCATCACCCGTGAGATACTCTAAATTTAGAATAACCTGATTGCCTTCAATGTTGAACTCCATATCGTTGAGTTCTGCATAATTACTGGTAGCCCTGACTATATCCGGAAACTTTTCTTTTTCCTTCATCAACCAAACAACAAACTGTCCCACCTCAATAAGATCATTAAACTTAAAGATTGGACTGCGTTGAACACCTTCCATTAAACAAACTGATTTGATAGCACCGGATTCGCGGCAGGCTCGGGCTCCTCTGGCGTAAGAGGCCACTAATGCGCCTTCTGATGTCGCCATAGGCACATAAAATCCTCCAGAAGCCTGAGTTCCATTGATTACAACCGGACCTAAAACACCCGTAGGAATTTGAGTCATTCCAATGAAATTTTCAATATTCCCCTTGAGTTGTCCGTAATCTTCCAAAACCTTTTTTCCAGCCAGTACATCTGATTTTTTAGCGGTGACTTGCTCCAGGAAATCAAGCCGTAGCTGCTGTCCAACCTTTGAAAATGGTTCATCATGAGGGACTGTTTTAAGTGACAGCGTAGCGGTACCATCAAAGTTCGCTACTTTATTTATGGAGTCATTGAGACTAATACGCTCAACAACTTTGTTTAATTTGTTTTTAGTTATACTCATAGCTTTACATTTCTTAGACAAACTTACGTGAGAGGCAAGATACTTAAAAATTGATATGAGCCACTGTGATAGAGTCTTTTGCGAATATTGCAAATGTGCCTTACGATAACTTTTGAAGATGGTTGATTTTAATTACATTTAAACCGCCTAAAAAATAAACAGTTGAAAAGATTCTTCTCCAAATTTATTGAAAATGGTATCTACCTTCTATTATTGGGGATTATAGGGATTTTTATTTTTATCCTGATAGATATGAGGGGAACGGTGGATCATCTCAGTAAGGATATGGTAGTGAAATCCTTGCTAAGAACTGATTTAGAGCTGGAAAATTTCTTCTCAACTATTCGGGAGGACCTTTTGATAACTGCGCAGGAACATTCCGTTCAGGAGTTTGAAAACACGAACTACCGGAGGTTAAATGCGGAATTCAGACCATTGGTCAAAAACAAGCGTCAACTTTCCTCCATAATGATGGCGACGAGTGATGGTGATGAATTTCTGATTCTCGATCTGGATACGGCGTGGATGTTTCGAATTACGTATGAGGGAAGTAAAGATAGCTTACCTGATGAACTGTTCTGGACGGATACCGAAATCATTAAGCCACATTACAGAAGAAAAAATCCAAAGCGTTATGATCCACGTTCTCGTCCGTGGTTCCAAAAAGCCATTGAGCATGATGAGATGCACGTGAATTGGACGGATCCCTACACTTTTTTTACTACCAAGGATCCGGGAATAACGATTTCAACCAGGTACCGTGATACACTGGAAAATGTAGATGTCGTTGTTGCTTTTGATGTGTTGTTAACGGATCTTTCTGCTTTTACAACAGAGCTGGATATATCGGAAAATGGTATTGTATTTATCCTGACTGAAGATGAACGGATGATTGGATTGCCATGTAAATCTGGTTATGATACCGAAGAAAAAATTAAGGCTGATGTTCTTAAACCTTACCAAGAATTGGGGAATGATAAAATCAATCAAACAGTCGATATTTGGAATAACATCTCCAATAAAGATTCGATTTTCAATTTTACTTCAGATGGTGAAAATTGGTGGGGATCAGTTCAACAATATAACATCAGTGATGAGCAACAATTATTGGTCGGAGTAGTTGTTCCTGAAAAAGATTTTGTAGGTGAGGTTGTCCATTCAGAGAAGGTCATTATTGTTGGATTTATACTCGTACTGTTGTTTACTGTTTACATTTTAAAAGCGTATAGAGATAAACATAAAAAGAATGATAAGTTGAGGGCGCAGCAAAAGGAGATCATGGAAAAGAACAGTTTGCTGAAATCTGCTAATGATGAGATCACAAAGGCGAAACACGAACTTGAAGAGAAAAACATGGAAATCCTTGATTCCATTAATTACGCCAAACGTATCCAGTCTGCAATACTGCCTCCCGAATCTTACTGGAATTCTCAGTTACCACAATCATTTGTGTTATATCTGCCAAAAGATATTGTAGCGGGTGATTTTTATTGGATGGAAAGGATAGAAAATGAAGTGCTATTTGCTGCAGCAGATTGTACGGGACACGGAGTTCCGGGTGCTATGGTTTCTGTTGTATGTCATAATGCACTGAACCGGGTGGTCAGGGAGTTTGGAATGCATCAACCAGCTGAAATTCTGGATCGGGTGACTGACCTTGTTATTGAGACTTTTGAACGAAGTGATCATGAAGTAAAGGATGGAATGGATATTTCACTGTGTGGGTTAACAATGGACACCATGCAGTTGGAATTTGCCGGAGCACATAACCCATTGTGGTTAATTCGTAAAGGCAATGAAGAATACGAAGGTCTAAAACTAACTATGGAACTAGACGGGAAATCGCTCTACGAAATAAAGGCAGATAAGCAACCCGTCGGAAGATTCGCGCACCGGAAAAAATTCACTTATAAAAAGATCACGGTTCAAAAAGGTGATGTGATATATCTATCCAGTGATGGTTTCCCAGATCAATTTGGCGGACCAAAAGGGAAAAAGTTGAAAAGCAAAGCGTTTAAAAAACTCCTGATGGAACTGTGTGAGAAAGACATCCATCAACAAAAAGAGATGTTGGAAAGAGAATTTAAAGAATGGAAAGGAGAGTTTGAACAATTAGATGATGTATGTGTAATAGGAGTAAGGGTATAAATAAAGACGAAGCATCCGTACGGCATATTACGCAAAAAGGGAATTGCGTTCATAAGATATCTTTCTTAACATTGGTGTTTGTTTGCCTTACCTGGTTGAATTTATCTTATTGTCAAAAAGACACTACCTGGATTAAGGCTCAATTTGAAAAGTGCGAATATTATCGTTATAGCCAACCAGACTCATCAAAGCTTTTCGCGTATAAGGCTTTAAAAGCATCCCAAAAAATTGATTACACCTTCGGTATTGCAAAGTCTTATTATTATCTCGGAGACGCCTATCTTACGTTAGTTGATTTTAGTCTTGCCTTAGATTATCTAGACTCTACTATAAGGTATGCTGAGACACACGAACAACCTGAAATTGAGGTAGACGCTATTAACCTAAAAGGAATAATGTATTCTGATCTTGGTGAGTATGATAGATCCATTGAACTTTATAAAAAAGGACTTGCTAAATCCGAAGAGTTAGAATATCAAAGGGGACAGATTATTGCAAAATCAAATACAGGTGTCAGTTATTATTTAAAAGGAGAGTTTGATCGATCCCTTGAATATTTCATCTCCTCCCTGGATAATTTTATGGCGATAGGTGATACCATTAATTATCTGATCTGTTCCGGAAATATCGCTTCAGTTTATACAGAAATTGATCTCTATGAAGAAAGTCTGGAAATTTTAAATGAAGGGCTCGAAATGTGTAAGCAAGGAGACAGGTACATGATCCAGTATACCGAATTGTTGAGTCAGAAAGCTTTGACGCTATCAAAAATGGGTGATCCTGCAATGGCAGTTGATATATACTTGCAATGTATTGAAATAAAAAAAGGCATTCCTGATTGGAGAGGTGCTTCTCGATTATACAACAATATAGCAGAAGAGTATTTTAAACTTAATCGAGCAAACGACGCTATTGCCTATGCTGAGCGTGCAATGGAAATAGCAGATTCTTTAGGCTATAAACGTGATCTGGCGTTCTATAATAAAACTCTTGCTGAATGTTTTCATAGGGTGGGAGATGATGCCAGAGCGAAAAAATATATTCTAAAAAGTGTGAAGATGAGTAAAGAACTTGATGCTTCAAGTGACCTCAAAGATGCTTATGCACTATCGTCAAAAATCTTCGCCGGTTTGGGTGATTATCAAAAAGCGTATGAATATCAAACCAAAATGAATGCCCTTAAAGACTCACTCGAAAAAATAGCATCTGAACAAACACTGGAGGAATTGGCGGTATTACATCAATTGGATAAAAGAGAATTGGAAAATGAAAAGTTAAAAGAGGAGAATGAAAAGGAGAAACTAAACAACTTGCTGAAAGATGAGCAACTTGCCCGGGATAGGGCTCAAAAAATCTATTTAACCATTGGATTACTAGTGATGCTGGTATTTGGAATATTCGTTTTCCGTGCTTATCAAAATAAAAAGAAGACAAATGCGCTTATTTCCTCACAAAAAGAAAAAATAGAGCTACAGCATGAGCAACTGGATGAGACCTTAACGGAAATAAAAGATAGTATTACGTATGCTCAACGTATACAAAATGCAATTCTCCCTTCTCCACATTTTTGGGGCCAAAATTTAGATGATTCATTTGTTCTATACCTTCCAAAGGATATTGTTGCAGGTGACTTTTACTGGATGGAGAAAACGGATGACGCCGTTTATTTCGCAGCTGCAGATTGTACCGGCCACGGTGTTCCCGGAGCAATGGTTTCAGTAGTGTGTAATAACGCACTAAACAGAGCCGTGAGAGAGTTTAAACTGACCAAACCTGGAGAAATACTGGATAAAGTGACCAGTTTGGTTATCGAAACCTTTGAAAAAAGTGGTGAAGAAGTCAAGGATGGAATGGATATCGCTTTGTGTAAACTTCAAGGTATGAAGCTTGAGTTTGCAGGTGCACATAACCCGTTGTGGCTGGTTCGATCTGGTGAGATGGACCAAATAGAAGCAAATCTTGAGGAGGGGGGTATCCGACTTTTTGAATATAAAGCAAACAAACAACCGGTTGGTCAATATAGCCATACTGAACCGTTTATTACTAAATCTGTACAGCTGATGAAAGGAGATACAATTTACCTTTCAAGTGATGGATTTCCAGACCAATTTGGCGGAGATAAAGGAAAAAAATTGAAGAATAAGAATTTTAAAAAATTAATTCTTGGTTTGTCTCAAAAGCCAATTGAACAACAAAAGGTAGAGTTAAATGATGCTTTTACTAAATGGAAAGGTAATTTTGAACAGCTAGATGATGTATGTGTGATTGGGGTAAGGGTATAACCAATACATGAACTCACCTTTTGGACATTTTTAATATGAATCTCAATCAAGAGCTACAGAAAATAGTATTGACCTTAAGAACCGCTTTCACCTTAAAGGTTGTTTGCTTTATTATGCTACTGAATGCTTCAAATTCATTTGCCGCGAACAATCAGATAGATTCGTTGAGGAGAGTGGTTACCATTACGAATAATCCAGAAATTAAGGCTGAAGCATTGTTCGAACTAGGGAATTATTATTTTGAAAATAGCAACGATACAGCACTGTATTATTTTGAGCAGGCGTATGATTTTTCCTTGAAAACTGGAAATGTTGAGTTGCAATCAGATATTACATACCAGTTAGGCGCAACTTATCTGTATATAGATCCCGTCAAATCTGCTCAGTACACATTACAATCCGTGGCATACGCGGATGAAACTAAAGATCCTGAAAGAATAGCGGCTTCAAGAAACGCACTCGGAAATTTATACCGATCGCGAGGGGAAATGGACAAGGCAATGCAGGAATATAAATTTGCTTTGAAAGTTGCAGAAACAGCCAGAGATAGTCTGCATATTGCCAGGTGCTATAATAACATTGGAATTGTTCATATGATGCAGGCAGAATACGATACGGGCTTAGACTACTGGCTCAAATCACTGAATATTAAAATGCAAATGGGTGAAGAAAAATCAGCTGCAGTAACCATGGCGAATATTGCCCTTTACTATAAAGACATAGGCCGCTACTTTGAAGCAAAAGAGATGTTGGATAAATCTCTACAAATCAACCTGGCCAATAAAGATTTTACTTCCGTCGCTTTTTGTTATGTAATTATTGGAGATATGTACTGGCGAATGGATAACCCCTATAAAGCTGTCCCCAACTATAAAAAATCGTTGGCATATTCAGATTCCGCAGATGCTCGTTACGACAAAGAGGAAGCATTTCTTGGTTTGTCAAGGGTGCTGGATAGTCTTGGTAAATATAATGAGGCCCTGTACTACCAAAGAGAGTATACCTATTTAGTAATGGATAGATTGAGTGAGGCTAATAACCGAATAACCAGGGAACTGACAACAAAGTTTGAAACAGATAAGAAAGAAAAACAAAATCAGTTATTAAAGTCAAAAAATGATGCTAAAGATGCAAAAATAGCCTTGAAAGAAGCTAATAACAGGTATCTCATCATTGGTTTAATCCTCGCAGGTCTTATCCTTATTCTCATAGTTTTTGTCTTAACGCGTGTAAGAGCCGCAAAAAAGGAAATTGAAAGTCAAAAGAATCTAGTAGAGGAAAAAAATCAGGAAATTACTGATAGCATCACTTACGCGCAACGCTTGCAAAATGCAATTTTACCAACAGAAGCAGCAATAACAAGTAATTTTCAGGAAAGCTTTGTGCTATACCTTCCAAAAGATATTGTTGCGGGAGACTTTTATTGGATGGAAAGTGCGGGCGATAAAGTTCTATTCGCTGTAGCAGATTGCACGGGTCATGGAGTGCCGGGGGCAATGGTTTCTGTTGTGTGTAATAATGCACTGGATAGAGCCGTGAACGAATTTGGGCTGTCACAACCCGGCGAAATACTCAATAAAGTCACTGATCTTGTTATTGAAACCTTTGAAAGAAGTACAGAAGAAGTGAAGGACGGTATGGATATAGGTTTGTGTAGCTTTGATTTTAAGTCAAATACAGTAGAGTTTGCTGGTGCAAATAATGGTCTTTACCACGTTTCGGATGGAGAACTACATGAGATCAAAGCAACGAAACAACCGGTTGGAAAATACAGCAATAGGTTTCCCTTTGAAAATCATGTGATCACATTTAAAAAAGGAGATATTTTTTATTTGTTTACAGATGGATTTGCTGATCAATTCGGCGGGGATAAGGGAAAGAAAATGAAGTATAAGCCCTTTAAAAAGATGATTTTGGCAAACTCAACGCGTGGTATGCGGGCTCAAAAAACGGCACTCCTTCACAATTTCGAAAGATGGAAAGCAGATTACGATCAGATTGATGACGTCTGTGTTGTAGGAATCCGAGTGTAAACGAGGATGAACCTGCCTCACGGCAGGCAGGCTGGAACACAATGACGTCACCAATCCCGATCCATATTTTCAAGCCTGCAACAAAAATTGTATAACTACACGAAGTATTCAGAATATACGCAGGTCGATTTCGGTTTAAATGTTATTTTGCATTCAACAATGAGTACCAAGCATTAATAAAATTGGGTAAATAGTTGATTACTTGTTGGATATTCACTTATTTTAATGCACTAATTCGCAGCCTTGAGTAATATTATTGTTAAAATATTTGGAAACTTATCCACTCGGATAATGTTTATTTTCTACTTGAGTATCATTCTCATTACGGTATTCTTTATTGTCTTTGGATACTATACTCAGTTAGACCTTCAAAAAGAAAAACAATACGATAAGTTAGAAGGAATTGTATCGTCCACTTCTTTTGCAATAGATGGTGATGACCACGCACTCATGATGCGTGACCATGTCACAAAAGATGCCATCAAGTCAACTCAAGAGAACATAACATACCACAAAATTCATCATACACTCAGAAAAGTTACAGAGGCAAATGGGCTTGAATCTGCAATGTACACCATGGTTTATAACAAAACTGACGGTGTGTTTGAATTCGGTGTAACTTCGGATGAAAATCCCTACTTCAGGCACCAGTATAAAGACTACCCGGCTATTTTATTAGATAGTATGAATGTTGGGGGCACTATTCCAATGTATAAAGACGAACACGGAACCTGGTTGTCTGCGTTTCACCCTATAATAGACAGTAAAGGGGATGTCGTAGGAGTTCTGCAGGCAGATGTCGACTTCACGGAGTTTATTAATATGGTAAGAGCCAAGTACCTCAGGGAAAGTCTGATCGCTTTAGGTGTGATTATCGTTTTATCACTGATCTTAATTCCATATACCCGAAGAATTTTAAGACAGGAGGAGGCACAGCAGCAGAAGTTATTCGAACAGTCTGAAATAATTAAAGAAAAGAACAGAGATATTACGGATTCAATCAATTATGCTCAAAAAATCCAAAATTCAATATTGCCTTCCTTAGATGAATTTATAAGTGCTTTTGATGATCTTGCGGTTCTGTATAAACCCAAAGATATTGTTGCCGGAGATTTTTATTACATGAGTAAACAAGGGGATAATATTTTTATCGCCGCTGCAGATTGTACAGGACATGGTGTCCCTGGAGCAATGGTGAGTGTAATATGTTCCAACGCATTATCACATGCAATAAACGATCGAAAACTGACCAATACAGGAGAAATATTAAATGATGTAAGAGAGGTCGTTGTTCAAAAATTCCAGGGTTCTCCAGATGGTATCAAAGACGGAATGGATGTCTCCCTTTGTAGGTTTGATTTAAAGAACAATGAACTTGAGTATTCAGGTGCAAACAATTCCATTTATATAATTAGTGGAGGTGAACTGGAAGAAATGAAACCGGATAAACAACCGGTCGGTCATTTTGATCACGCCAAACCATTTACAAGCAAGATTAAAATGCTTAATAAGGGAGATCTTATTATCATGTTCTCAGATGGGTTTGCAGACCAGTTTGGTGGTGAAAAAGGCAAGAAATTAAAGTATAAACCTTTCAAGGAAATACTACTCAACAATCATTCAACATCATTGGCTCAACAAATGAAAATGCTCAACACAAAGTTTGAAAATTGGATGGGAGATTTTGAGCAGGTGGATGACGTGTGTGTGATTGGTGTTCGCATATAGCGAACGCCTAAGAACACCACCAAGCTTTAGCATGGTCTGTGTAATCGGGGTGAGAATTTGATCGTAGGTTATAGAATAAACCCCAAATGTCATTGAAACACCTAGGCAGTTTCTGGTTAAAATCCTAGTTATGAATCATTCTGTAAATTTATATTGGGAGTGTATTAAAGTACTAGGGACCAAAGATTAAAATAAAATGTATTTTAGATTAAATTGTTTGTATTCAGGTTGAATTAAAATGAAGTATCTCTTATTTCTCCTATTTACTATCTCCTGTTATACAGGTGTTACTCAAAATAAAATTGACAGTCTATGGCAAGTTTGGGAGAGTAATGCACCTGACTCTGTGAGGATAAAGGCTCTTTCAAATTACGCCTGGAAGAAATATATGTTTAGCCAGCCGGATAGTGCTTTTGTACTCAATAAAATGGGCTTAGATCTTGCACTAGAAAAAGGACTTCTAAAATCTCAAATGCTCACCTATAATGCCATGGGAATTTCTCATGATATACGTTCTAATATGGACAGTGCACTGTTCTACTATAAAAAAGTTATACAGGTAGGTTTACCAACTGGAATGCTTAAAGGAATTTCTGGAACGGTAAATAATATGGGAAATCTTTACAAGACAAAAGGTGACTTTGCAAAAGCTGTTGAGTATTACACATACAGTTTGAAATTAGATGAAAAGGATTCCAACTATGTGGGAATGGGACATTCGTTAAACAATATTGGAACTATTTACCTCAATCAAGGAGATTTTGAAGAAGCACGTGGTTATTTCTTGCGTAGTCAGAGTAGATACAAATTAGCTAATAACGAAAAGGGAGTGGGAATCATCTATAATAACATTGGTTTGAGTTACAAAGAGCAAGCCGTTGTAGAGAAAAAACAGTGTAACGACTCACTGGCTCATGAACTTTTTTCATTTGGATTAGAATATTTTATGAAGAGTATTTCCATTAAAGAAGCATTAAATGATGTCATTGGGAAGGCGCAGAGCATGAACAATATTGGAACGATTTATATCCATCAGGAAAAATTCCAATTAGCGGACTCAACTTTGCAGGCGACCCTGGAAATCCAAAGAAGCATTGGGAATTCTGCAATGATCGTCTCAACTCTTTATAATCTAGGAGACTTGTATTACAGGATGGGGCGAATATCACAAGCAGAAAAGTATTACGAAGAATCACATCAAATATCCGAGGATTTAGGTTTAAAAAAAGGGATTATGAATGGTGCGTATGGATTATATGTTGTTAACAAGGACTTTGGTAATTATGAGCGGGCCCTAACCTACTTTGAGCAACACATAGAAAAACGCGATACTATTCAAAGTGTTGAAAGTAAAAAGGACATTTTAAGGCATGAATTTCAATATGAATATGATAAACAACACTTAGCAGATAGTCTTCGGTTTATTAAGGAAGCAGAAATGGCAGAAATTCAACACCAAAATGAAATAAAAAAAGAAGAAGAAAGACGTTATGTTTTGTATGGAGGAATCCTGGTATTACTGATCCTGGGTGGTGTAATTTATAGGGGATACAGGCGTAAAAAACGCGATAATGAGTTGATTTCTGAACAGAAGCTGAAGGTTGAACAACAGAAATCACTAATTGAGCAAGCGCATGAAGAAATTAAGGACAGTATCACTTATGCTAAACGAATACAGACTGCGATTTTACCCCCATCTGACCTTATCAAGAAAAACCTGAATGAAGTCTTCGTCCTGTACAAGCCAAAAGATATTGTAGCGGGTGATTTTTATTGGATGGAATCAACGGATGATGCCGTACTTTTTGCTGCTGCCGATTGTACGGGTCATGGCGTTCCGGGTGCTATGGTAAGCGTTGTATGCAATAATGCATTAAATCGAAGTGTTCGAGAATTTGGTTTGATGGATCCTGGACAAATTTTGAATAAAACCCGCGAAATCGTAATTAAAGAATTTGAAAAGTCAAAAGAAGAGGTAAAAGATGGGATGGATATAGCGTTATGTGCTCTTCATTCTCCCACTTCTTCTCGTTCAGTGCTGAAGTATGCTGGTGCGAATAACCCTTTATGGATAGTTAGAAAAGGATCTACCGAAATTGAAGAAATAAAGGGTAATAAACAACCGATAGGTGCATTTGAACGAAGTACACCTTTTGAATCTCATGAAGTTGAATTAAAGAAAGGAGATTCAATCTATATATTTTCAGACGGTTTCGCCGATCAGTTTGGAGGAGACAAGGGTAAAAAGTTTAAATCAAAGAATTTGAATAAACTGATTTTATCTGTTCAGCATCAATCATTGGATCAACAACGAGAGCGGTTTGATGAAGAATTTGAAAGATGGAAAGGTAACCTGGAACAAATTGATGACATCTGCGTGATTGGTGTTCGCATATAGCAAACGCCTAAGAAACCATCAAGCATAGCATGGTCTGTTTTATAGGAGTCCGGGTGTGATACCCCGTATGTAGACGAGGGGTGACAATGGCGATCTAAAACACACTACTGAATTTGGTTGCATAAAAACAAATTGTGTTGATAATCAGGTCTGTTTCAAGCAACTTTTTGATCTTCAATTCAGTCATTATTATTGTACGCTCCATTGCAAATAGAATGCAGGCTATAATTACGCCTTTTAAACCCTAAGTGAAAACCTATGAAAAAATTAGTCTTATTCTTTTCTGTATTTGGATGCGCTTTTTTATCCAATGCGCAGCAATTAACAAATGAAGGAACAGAGTTTTTTGTTGCATTCCCGGAAGTTTACGATAATGCAAATGCCGTTTTTGAAATAAACATTTCAGCTCGTCAAAATGCTTCAGGAACAGTAGAGATAACCGGAACCGGATTCACACAGAATTACAACGTAGTACCCGGAGTCGTCACCACTGTGACATTGCCGTCTGCTGCTGCAGATATTACCATAGATGAAACAGTACTGGAAAGAGCCATACACGTTACTGCCAATGCACCGGTTACCGTCTATGCTTCCACTTTCCACAATGCAAGATCCGAAGCATCCATTTGTCTACCCGTAACAGCACTTGCCTCAGACTATATGGTGACGACCTACCCAAATATGTTAAAAACTTCAGTTTGGTACCAATCTGAATTTATTGTCGTTTCCGGAAATCAACCTTGTGACATTACAATAATTCCAGCGTGCAACACAGAAGGTGGAGTGCCGGCAGGAACACCTATGTCTGTTCACCTTGATCCAAATGATGTCTACATGGTTCAGGCACAGTCCGGTTCAGCACTTGACTTAACGGGATCAACTGTTACAGCTGATAACGGCACTGATAAGTTCAGTGTTTTCAACGGCCATATCTGGGCGTATTTATCCAACTGCGGTAACCTTAATGCGGATCCGCTTTACGAACAATGTTATCCTACACAATCTTGGGGAGTAGAACATATATTAATGATTTCCCTTGAACAAAATGAGAATGCCTACAGAGTAATTGCCAAAGACAATGGAACAACCTTTACCGTAGATGGTGTACCAACCGGACCTGTTTTGAATGCAGGAGATGTCTATGACGGAACATTTACAGATATTGATGAAGCTATTATGATTGAATCGAATAATCCCGTTGCTGTGACCCAAACAATGACAACCGGTATATGCTCAGGTAATGGTGATCCATCAATGATTGTCCTTAATTCAAACGAACAGATGTACCTCGATACCGTTACTTTCTATGCTGCTTCGGGTGGTTCAAACCTGGTGAACTATGTCAATGTAGTGACACGATCAGCCGATACGGCTACAATGGAGTTTAATTCTGTTCAAATGACCGGATGGACACCTTTGGCATACAATACAGATTATTCATATAAACTCTTTCCAACCGGTGTTGGTTCACATACACTGACAACCACTGGTTGTGGATTCTTGGCGTATGCATACGGAATGGGGAACCCCGAATCCTACTTTTATGCAGCAGGCGCTCGAGTAAATGCCGTTGATGATAGCTTGGCGTTCACTAACATTAATACCGGACAACCAGGAGTGTGTGATCTCGATTCAATTGAATTTACGCCATTTACCTCTGGAGGGCAGGTAATTACTTATGATTGGGACTTTGGTGATGGTGATTCTTCTAATTTACAACAACCGGTTCACGTTTACGATAATGCAGGAACCTACATAGTTAGTCTTATTGTCCAATATCAATGCTTCACAGATACAATTGTAGATACATTAGACATAAAAGATTCACCGTCCATAACAGGTACAGCTACAGATGTTTCGTGTTGGAACTACGGTGATGGAAGCATTAATACGACAACTACCGGCGGAACGCCAGGGTATACCTATACTTGGGTCCCAAATGTCGGAACAACAGAAGATCTTTCAGGATTAAGCGGAGGAACTTATACAGTTATTGTGACTGACCAAAACGGTTGTAATGATGCTGCAACGTTTGTTGTAAATGAGCCTGCACCAATAGATATTACTTTAACACCAGCCGGCCCTTATGCACCACCGGATGGACCGCAAAATCTTACCGCCACACCAGGTGGCGGTGTTTGGACATCAACGAATTGTGTGGGCTGTATTACACCAACTGGAGTATTCGATCCCGCTATAGCAGGGCCAGGATTATGGGAAGTGTGCTATACGGTTACCGTTGGACCATGTGATTCTACAGAGTGTATGAATGTTTTAGTGGATACTTCTTGTGCTATGTTGGCGTTTACAAATGAACCAACATGCTACGGATTTAATGACGGATCGTTTACGGTTAACGTTTCCGGTGGTATAGGCACAATTACATTCTTGTTGACAGATGCTCAAGGAAATACTGTCAATTCAGGGAATTCAAATACTGCTAACAACCTGGGATCAGGATGGTACTACATCAATGTTTCAGATGATATCTGCGTGTTTAACGATTCAGTATTTATTGATCAACCGGACCAGATGACTGTTAGTTTAAGTCTGATTGATGTTGCCTGTAATGGTGACTTAACGGGTATGGCCATTGCAGACACCGTATTAAATTACCAGGGACTGTATTCCGATATTTCCTATTTCTGGAATCCTGCACCACCAAGTGGTAATGGGCAAGGAGCAGACACGCTTTCAGGTGTAGGAGCAGGAACCTATAATCTTCAGATTAATGACGATAACGGCTGCTCAATTCAAACTGATTTTACCATTAATGAGCCACCACCATTGACATTTTCACAATTGGGATACGATCCTGCATACTGTAGAGTTTTTGGATATCAGTCAGGAAATGGAGTGGTTTATGCTGCTGCCACGGGTGGAACGCCCGACTATGATTATGAATGGGAGAACGTATACACACTACAAACCACAAATAACACCACATGGGGAGGTTTAAATCCGTCGCTTTATAAGATAACAGTTACTGACAATAATGGATGTGAGTTAGTATCGTTCATTACCTTAGATTCTCTTAATCCTATTGCCGATTTTGAAGCAACTTCACTACAATTTTTGAATCCTCCGGCATTGGAAGGTACTTCTGTGGTAAATGTCCATTTCGTCAATCAATCCCAGTACTTTGCTAATCCGAATAATCCGCAATCCGATACAACCTTTTTCTGGCACTTCGGACATCCGAATGATTCGTGGATATTAAGTACGGATTATTACGAAGAATTTGATCAGTCCTATATAGATTCTGGAACGTATTATGTCTGCCTTGTAGCGCTTAACAAAAATGGATGTTCGGATACAGCATGTAAGAATATTCTGGTATTTGAACAACCGGAGTTAATCTTACCCAACTTCTTTACACCTGGATCTGATGGAGCTAATGATCTCTTCTTCTTCCCCAATAAAGCAATTGTTGAGTTTGAAGCAGTGATTGTAAATAGGTGGGGAGTAACAATGTTTGAGTTTACCGATATCAACCAGTCGTGGGACGGAACAGATAAAAATGGTAGTGAATGTCCGGATGGTGTTTATTTTTATACGTATCGGGCAACCTCAACGAATGGAACTGAATATGAAGGCCAAGGCAATGTGCATTTGATACGGCAAAAATAATTTTGTTGAAGTAGTAGACTTACTAAAAAAGAAAAACCCTTTTCAACCAGTTGAAAAGGGTTTTTAATTAGGTTATAATGGTGTTTATAGTTCTTTGAACGACTCCACCATTTTAGCAAATGTTTCTTTGTATTCACTTTTTCTGTCAAGAAGCGTCCATGCCATTACCATAAACATTTCTTCTTCACCTTCTATATAAGCGATATAATAGAAAATGTCATAAGCAACAGCAGGTGTATTACCGTCATACTCAAGAACCATAGCATCCATTCCATTAATTTTTTTGCTATTTGGTCCGTTTTGGTCCAAAATAGTTAATGTAGTGGACATGTATTCTGTTTGAATATCCGTGTAATTTTCAACAGCTGATTTACTCTCATCATATTCACCAAGTTCTTTGAAAATATCAATAAACTCCTGCTTATCTTCATTGATCACAATAACATAAGTTTCCTTTACAGTATTTTGATATTGTAAGGATGCATCTGCATTTAAATCATAAGCTTCTTCCATGTAATCAGGAACATCCATTTGGAAACTGCTACCGATTTTGATGGTTTGAAAATTAGTGTCCCCACATGAGAAAAGGACAAAGGCTAAGGCAAAAAATAATATATTTTTCATTGGATTTTGGTCTAAAAAGTTTAGTTAATAAGATTAATTTCGGCCCCAAATTACATAAAAAAACCCTTTCCGATTCGGAAAGGGTTTAAATTATCTAATTAAACAGCCTTACACCGCAGCTTTTGCCTTTGGTGCTGCCGCAAGAATTTCTTCATTTGCGTCAGATTCAAACTGCTCAAAATTCTTTACGAATTCATTGGCCAGATGATTTGCTTTTCTATCATATCCAGCTTTGTCTGCCCAGGTATTTTTAGGATTTAATATTTCAGCAGGAATTCCTTCACATTCAACAGGCATGGCCAAACCGAATATTTCATGCTCTTCGTAATCCACATTATCCAACTTACCTTCAAGCGCAGCTGTGATCATTGCACGAGTAAATTTCAGACTAATTCGTTCTCCAACACCATATCCTCCACCAGACCAGCCAGTGTTAACCAACCAAACCTTAACATCATTCTGCTCCATTTTATCACCGAGCATTTCAGCATATTTAGTGGGGTGAAGTGGTAAGAAAGGCGCTCCAAAACAAGCTGAAAATACAGTTTGTGGCTCGGTTACACCTGCTTCTGTTCCAGCTACCTTAGCTGTGTATCCTGAAATAAAGTGATACATAGCCTGTCCAGGAGTAAGTTTTGAAATTGGAGGTAACACACCAAATGCATCTGCCGTTAAGAAGAAAATGTTCTTAGGTACAGCTCCCTTGGATGGTACCATGATGTTATCAATATGATGAATAGGGTAGGAAACTCTTGTGTTTTGTGTGATTTCAGAGTCGTGATAATCCGGTGTAGATGACCCCTCTTTAAATCCTATGTTTTCCAGGATTGCTCCGAATTTAATTGCATCCCAAATTTGAGGTTCTTTTTCTCTGGAAAGGTCAATGGTCTTGGCATAACATCCACCTTCAAAATTAAAGACACCGTTCTCAGACCAACCGTGCTCATCATCACCGATCAATTTTCTGTTTTCATCTGAAGATAGGGTTGTTTTACCCGTTCCTGATAATCCAAAAAATACTGCAGTATCCCCGTCTTTTCCAACGTTTGCCGAACAGTGCATGGAAAGTACATTCTTTTCATACGGAAGAATATAGTTCAGTACGGAAAAAATTCCTTTCTTAATTTCTCCTGTATATCCTGTTCCACCAATAATTATCATCTTTTCAGTAAAGTTGATGATGGCAAAATTGTGTTGTCTTGTACCGTCAATTTCAGGATCTGCCATAAATCCAGGTGCACACACAACATGCCACTCTGGTTGGAAGTTCTGAATTTCTTCGTCAGTTGGACGAAGGAACATATTAGAAGCAAACTGATTGGACCATGAATATTCCGTAACTACGCGGATATTTAATCGATAATCATCATCTGCACAAGCATAAGCATCTCTGACATAAACATCTGTGTTCGTCAAATAAGCTTTCATTCTGTTGTATAAGGCCGTAAATTTATCGGGATCAAATTTTTTGTTGATATCTCCCCACCATACAGCATTTTCAGTTTTTGCATCACAGACAATAAAGCGATCCTGCGGAGAACGTCCAGTGAACTCTCCAGTGCGAATTGCAATGGCACCGGTATCCGTTAAAACTCCCTGGCCGTTTATGATCGTGTCTTCAACCAATTCAGCCGGTGATAAATTCCAAAAAGCATTGTCGATATTAGTTAATCCGATTGATTCTAGTGAGGCATTGTCAGCCTTCTTTCCATAGTTATTCATACGAATATTTTTTTTCTCCAACCCGTTGTACAAACCTCCCGGATCTGACAGGATTTTGTTCAGGTTCGGTTTATTGTAATGCAAAATTAGGAATAATCAGCATTTTCAAACCTTTTGAGTACGTAAAATTTATAAAAAGATATTAACTATAAAACTGAAAGAAGCCGGTGTTATTGTGATCAATCACACTAAATTTTACGCATATATTTGTGGATACTATACAAGTCAAACGACTGCATGTCAATAGCTTGTATGGTTGGAATTTGAATATTTTTAAAGTTTATTGCCGCAATGATTGCAGTAACTCGCATCTACGTCATGACCATCTTTACCGCAATTAGGACACGACACATTGGATAAGGGTTTACCACCTTTCATAAATTCAGTGGTAACAATTCCGGTGGGAACGGCAATGATGGAATATCCCATAATCATTATTACAGAAGCCAAAAACTGGCCTAATGGGGTTTGAGGAGAAATATCACCGTAACCAACAGTTGTTAAGGTTACTATGGCCCAATAAATGCCACGTGGAATACTGTCAAATCCACCTTCAGACCCTTCAATCAAATACATTATTGTACCCAGTATGGTGACTAACATGAGTACGGTGAATAAGAATACAATGATCTTCCGGCGGGAACTTATCATGGCATGGATAAGCTTGTTAGAATCATCTACAAAATGACTTAGCTTTAAAATTCTGAAAACCCTTAATAATCGTACAGTTCGAAGAACCCTCAGCGCTCCTGTTCCCGTATAAAAAATCCCAACATAAGTAGGTACAACAGATAATAAATCTATGATTCCCCAAAAGGAAAAAATATACTTAAATGGCTTCTTAAGACATATAATTCGAGCTATATACTCTAACGAAAAGATTCCTGTAAATATCCATTCAAGAAGGTGTAGTTCTTCGCCAATTTTATCCCGATACTCTGGTACACTCTCGATCATCACCCCCAACATGCTGAGTACGATTACAATAAGAAGGACAATATCGAACCATTTTCCGGCAGGAGTTTCCGCGCCGAAAATGACCTCGTTCATTTTCCTTTGCCAGGGTCTGAGCTCTGTGGTGTCTTCTATTTGTCTCATTCGTCTAATCGTCTGATTTCAAGCTTTTCATTTTTATGCAACTGCATTTTAATGATCGATTGAAAATCGCGGTTACTCTTCTTTTTGTTCAGGTGTTTCCAAATATTATCCGTCTTTCTGGCCAATATATAACGTGGTATAAATCCATATCCTGAATATTGGCCATTTTTTATTACTACGAAACCATACTCTTTAGAGTTTCGGCCTTTGTCAAGTATAAGGAAACTCTCAGACTTAAAGTTGAGATCATTAATGAGTTCCTGTACACGCGAATTATACACGGCAGGGTCTTCTTCACCTACGCAAGCACCATCACAAGCTTTTATCGTATAATTGAAGCAAGCCGACGAGCCGTTGTGCAGATTACATAATCGTTGACAAAGCCCAAATTCTTCCAACCAGTATTCCAGATATTTTTTTCCATTTTGAATAGAAGTGAACGTCATTATTGGCTGTTCTGTTAAGGTGTTCTTTTTAATGGAAAGATTGTAATAACCATTCTGATCGGTGTGCAAATAAAGTCCATGACTGAAGTTGTTAACCCGTTGCGCACGGTTATATACAGGCTGATGCCTCTTGATCTCACTGGATTCCTTTAATAAAGCGATCAACTCACTACCTGTTAACTCGAAAGCAATGCGAGCAATAGTTTCACGCATTTCCAGTGCTTTTTGGGTTTTTGAATTTTTTAGATGCTGCTCAATTCTTCTTCTGATATGAATACTTTTTCCCACATAGATGAGTTCATCCTGATCATTATAAAACCTATAAATTCCTGTCTTGTTGGGGATCTCATCCAAAATGTCAACATCAAGTTCGGGATGAAGAACTTTCGGGTTAATTTCCTTTTTAATAAAATTCTGTAGTTGATTCTCCCGGTCTCTATGATAGAGCATTTTAAAAAGCTCGGTTGTTGCTTCAGTATCATTAATTGCTCTGTGATGACCTTTTAATTCTATGCCTAAACTTTTGGTTATATTTTTTAAACCGTATGATTTGTAACCAGGCAAAAGAATTCGGGAGGTTTGAACTGTGCATAAATGAGGTAGCCGAAAGTCATAACCTAACCGTTTATATTCCCGTCGAATCACACCATAATCAAAACTTACATTATGAGCAACAAATACCGTGTCTTTAGTGAATTCTACAATCTTTTTTGCAACCTCAAAAAACTTCGGAGCATCATGAACATCTGTGTCAGAAATTCCTGTTAATCTTGAGATAAATGGTGAGATGCGTTCCTCAGGGTTTACCAGTGTATGATACCTGTCCAGTTCTTTTTCACCATCATGTAAAATAATAGCAATTTCTATTACCTTGAAATTGACAGGTTTATCCCCGGTAGTTTCTATGTCAATTATAGCGTACTTCAACAGTGTACAAAATTACAGCTTTTAAAGCAATCCTCTTAAAAAAGTAATATTCTCCTGAGTATCTAGAACGGCGGCGCCAATTTTTTTATAAACTAAATTCATTTCTTTATCCAGTATACATAGTGTAGGAAAGGAGTTGACTTCAAAAAACGCAGGAAAATGTTGTGTGCAATAAAGAAAGTCATACTTTTCGGGATAACCTGAATTTTCTAACACACCCAGGCTTTCCGTTGTGACCGCAATAAACACTACTTCATTATCAAAGTTTTCGCGTAGCCTTCCCAGGCTTGGAAATTCAGCATTGCAAGCAGGACACCAGGTCCCCCAAAAATTTAAAACTATAGGTTTTCCTTCGAATTCAGCAAAATTGTAGAGTGTACCGTCTGGTGATATAAGTTCCCAATCACGTTGTTCTAACGGCATTGTTACTTTCTCTGTTTTAGAGAATGCGGCATCTGATAAGGTTAGTTCAGTAAACCAGGTTTGAAATGACTGTCGCCAGGAAGGAATGATGAGTATGAGGATAATGATAAGAAAGAGCCCGTTGAGCACATAATTTAACCATTTCCGCTTTTTTCTCTTGTCCTTAGAGTTCTCCATAATAAATTAGTTCGTTCCACAGTTTGTCGTATTCGTCTTCAAATTCTCTCATCATTTTGGGAGAATTACTGATGATAATGTTTTCGTGATTATAACGCTCAGCTGATCGCGTCCAGTTGTAACTACCAGTAATAGTGGTTTTTTTATCGAAAAGAGCAAATTTATGGTGCATGTGGTTATCTGTAACGTCAACCTTGACAGGAATTCCCGCCTCATGTAATACTTGAATATCAGACCCCTGATCGTAAATTTTGTCGTTGTCGGTAATAATCTTAATGTGAGTTCCGTGTTTATGCTTGGTAACCAAAGCGTCTGAGATACGATTGTCGCTTATTGTAAAAAGACAGATTTGAATGATTTGAACGGAACTGTTAATTTGATGTAAAATGGCATTCAAGCAATCTTCACCCGGTGAAAAATATACCCTTTCGTCTAATTTCTCCTGTTTTTGTACGGATAGTAATACCTTATTCAGGTCTTCCACCCATTTCAGGATGGCCTGATAGTTACTTGGATTCGCTCTAGATTGTGCAAGACTGAAAATTTCACTCCTTAAAAGATCACATGCTGCCTTATCTGGAGCAAATTTTATTAGTAATGCCTTTAATTCTCTTTTTTCAGATCGTACCAAAACATCATCTGAAATGGATTTGTCAATTTCTTCCCAAATCTGAGCTTGCAATTCAGCCTTTGTCATTGATCATTTTTTGCAGGGTTTCTTCTAATGCATCAATCTTTTTTGACAAAGCTCGCATCTCACTGTACAACTGGTCGGTTTTGATTTTTTCATCCAAAGGATACCTGAATCCGGCAATTTGGTTTACGGTGAGCTCCTTGCGAATAATATCATCCACCTTTAACTTGAAGTGATCTGCAACCTTCAATAAGGTGTCTAATTTCGGCTCAGCTCGCCCTTCTTCATAAGAACCGACCGACGATCTG
>JABURP010000128.1 GCA_014762645.1 Crocinitomicaceae bacterium | reverse complement strand
GGTAAGCGGTAAGCGGTAAGCGGTAAGCGGTAAGCGGTAAGCGGTAAGCGGTAAGCGGTAAGTGATGAGTTATGAGTTATGAGTTTTGAGTTGTTAGCGTTAAGCGGTGAGTGATGAGTTGTTAGGGGTTAGTGGAGAGTTGTGAGGTTAATTTTGATTGATTAAATCTTATTTAAAGTGCTTGGAAACATTGTAGTTTGGAGATATTAATGGTGTAGGACATATTTTTTTGCTCCATGTCTTGTATAACAAGAAAATACATTCTATCTTTGCACTCCCAATTCAGGAAAATACGCTGAATCGGTATTTATTAGGAATAAACACTAGAGAAATGGCGAGAATTTGTCAATTAACAGGGAAGAGAGTAATGAGCGGGAACAATGTTTCTCACGCTATGAATAAGACAAAGAGAAAGTTTTATCCAAACCTGATTACAAAGAAATTTTACATCCCTGAAGAAGATTCATACATCACGCTTAAGATTAGTGCATCTGCATTAAGAACTGTGAACAAAAAAGGAATCTACGCTTGTGTAAAAGAAGCAAGAGAAAAAGGATATTTGAAATAAGACACCTGTCTGAAGCTAATTAATTAGAAATGGCAAAAAAAGGAAATAGAGTTCAAGTGATTTTGGAGTGCACTGAGCACAAAGAAAGCGGTATGCCTGGAACGTCAAGATACGTTACCACTAAGAACCGTAAAAATACTCCAGACAGAATGGAATTGAAAAAATTCAACCCAATTCTGAAAAGATATACAATCCACAAAGAAATTAAATAAGAACCTGACGAGATGTTGAAGCAATTCAGCAGAAGTCACTAATCTGAGAAAAAATGGCAAAAAAGACGGTAGCATCACTACAAACGGGAGGCGGTAAGGAGCACACAAAGTGCATTAAAATGGTGAAGAACGAAAAAACCGGCGCCTATTCTTTCAAAGAAGAGATCGTACATAACGATCGTGTGAAAGATTGGTTCGAAAAAAAATAATCGTATTAAATAAGTGTTTTTTTAAGCTTCTTCCATAATTTGGGAGAAGCTTTTTTTGCTAATGAGCCATGGGAATATTTAACAACATTTTTTCAAAAGAAAAGAAAGAAAAACTTGATTCGGGTCTGGAAAAGACCAAAGAGAGTTTTTTAGGCAAACTCACCCGTGCCGTTGTAGGTAAATCAACTGTTGATGGCGAAGTACTGGACGAACTTGAGGAAATCCTCATTACGTCAGACGTCGGTGTGGATACTACTTTAAAGATCATTGAGCGTATTGAAGATCGCGTGGCGAAAGACAAATATGTCAACACAGATGAACTCAACAACATCCTGAGAGAAGAAATAGCCAATTTGCTTGAAGAGAACAACACTTCTGATCTGGTTGAATTTACAGTTCCGGAAGTTAAAGAAGGACCTTATGTCATTATGGTTGTTGGGGTGAATGGTGTGGGAAAAACCACTACAATCGGGAAGTTGGCGCATCAATTCAAAAAACAGGGAAAGTCGGTTGTTTTAGGTGCGGCAGATACCTTTAGAGCAGCTGCAGTAGAACAATTGATCATTTGGTCAGAACGAGTAGGTGTTCCAATTGTACAACAGGGAATGGGCGCGGATCCTGCTTCGGTTGCTTATGACACCCTGCAATCTGCCAAGTCCAAAAATGCAGATGTCGTTATTATTGATACTGCAGGAAGGCTTCACAACAAGGTGAACCTGATGAACGAGCTGTCAAAGATTAAAAATGTGATGAACAAAATTATCCAAGATGCTCCTCATGAAATTTTGCTGGTTTTAGATGGCTCTACTGGTCAAAACGCATTTGAACAGGCCAAACAATTTTCTGCAGCTACTGAAATCAATGCACTTGCCATTACCAAACTGGACGGAACAGCCAAAGGTGGTGTGGTCATAGGTATCTCAGATCAAATGAAAATACCAGTGAAATACATTGGCGTCGGGGAAGGAATTGAAGATCTTCAGGTATTCAATAAAGTCGAATTTGTAGACTCTTTATTCAATTAGTTAGTATGAAAAATCTTGCTTTTTTCACCTTCTTATTTCCGATTTTGGTGTTTAGTCAGAAACCAGAGTGTGACTGTTATAAGGTTTACACGGGAAGGTTTTACACCCTTAGCGACGAAAACGATACTGATACAACCATAATTGAAAGAACCAAAGATCAGCAAATAGAGTACTCAGCTGAAGACCCTGCAGACAATTACAAATTGAAAATTATTTGGTTGAATGATTGCAAATATATTCTCCGCAATATCCGATACAACTATAGTTCTAAAGAAAAAATCATGAAAGGAGATGTTGTAGCTATCATCCTTGAAACAAATGATGAATATTATAAAGTGAAAGCTTGGCTTAAAGGAGAGAAAAAGCACGAATTTAAAATTTACTTTTATCCGGAGGAATAATAATGAAGACGAAAACCTTAAAGAAAAATAAGGTAAATGTTGTAACCCTGGGGTGTTCCAAGAATCTCTTTGACTCAGAAGTGATGATGGCACAGCTCAAAGCCAACAAATTTGAAGTGGAGCACGAGGCACGTCAGGATGATTCTGAGATCGTTATTATTAACACGTGTGGATTTATTGACAATGCCAAGCAAGAGTCAATAGACACGATTCTACGGTATGCTGATGCCAAATCTGAAGGACTGGTAGATAAAGTTTATGTCACTGGTTGTCTGTCAGAACGCTACAAAGATGACCTGAAGAAAGAAATCCCGGAAGTTGACGGATACTTCGGTACCAGAGACCTACCACGTCTTTTAAAAACACTCAAAGCAGATTATAAAAAGGAGCTCATTGGTGAGCGCTTATTGACCACACCTTCGCATTATGCCTATTTTAAAATAGCGGAGGGCTGTGATCGTCCCTGTGCCTTTTGTGCCATCCCCATAATGCGGGGTAAACATCAATCAACACCGATCAACCAACTTGTAGATAATGCAAAATCATTGGCAGATCAGGGAGTAAAGGAATTGATGTTGATTGCTCAGGACCTTACTTACTACGGGCTGGATATTTACAAAAAGAGAAACCTTGCTGAGCTTTTAGATAAGCTGGCAGACGTTAATGGAATTGATTGGATCAGGCTTCATTATGCATTCCCGTCAGGTTTTCCTATGGACATTTTGGAGGTAATGAAAGAGCGGGAGAATATTTGTAATTATTTGGATATGCCCCTTCAGCACGGATCTACAAAAATGCTGAAAGCCATGAAACGAGGCATTACCCGTGAAAAAACGGAAGACCTCATTGAACGAATCCGGGAAAAGGTACCAGGCATTGCCTTGCGAACTACATTGATTTCAGGATTTCCAGGAGAGACAGAAGAAGATTTTCAAGAGATGTACGATTGGGTGGAAAAAAGTCGCTTTGAACGACTTGGGATTTTTACCTATTCCCACGAAGAAAATACCTCAGCTTATCAATTAGAAGATGATGTTCCGGCCAATATTAAACAAGAACGGGCGGATACTATCATGGAATTGCAGGCAGGAATTTCTTATGATATCAACCAGAAAAAAGTTGGACAAACCTTCAAGGTGCTTTTTGACCGTGCGGAAGGGGATTATTTTATTGGAAGAACTGAATTTGATTCGCCGGAAGTAGACAATGAAGTACTGGTTAAAATCTCCGAAAAAAATCACCTTCGAATTGGCGATTTTTCTAATGTAAAAATCACATCTGCGGATCATTATGATCTCTACGGCGAGCTTGTATAAAAGATAAATTTCACGTAAACGGTATCGTATTTGCTATATTTAGGATGAATTCTATCCTGACTATGAAAGCTGCATTTATTTATTCGCTTATCTGTTGTACAATTTTTGGAACTACTTTTACATCTATGGCACAGGTGGAACCTTTTAAACTGGTTTCAGAACCCGGAGATGCCTCTTGTTTTTACTTCAATGTACAAGATGCACAAGGCAACCGGATAAAACTACCGGATCACATTCAACAAGCCCTTGATTGCCCTTATTCAGTTGGATTAAAAGGTAACTTTTTGACCTTTGTGGATGACCTAAAGGTCAAGCTTTACAACCTTCAGGACAGTAGTGAACAAGAACTTTTCACGCTTTATAATGACATTGATGGTTTTTCTTCCCCGGCCTGGTCAGATGATGGAAAAGAAGTGCTCTTTGTTATTGTCAATCAAGAACTCAAACACAACTACAAAAGTATGTGTCGCATTATCTATTTAAAGTTAGATGAGGATGGAAGCATTTTGGTTAAAAGAAAATTTGACCGACCTGTGAATTTCAGTTGCGGTAGTATCTGTACTGCAATACCTGGAGAAGACTTCTATTTCAAAGGTAATCGGATTGTCTATAAACTTCACTGGATAGAATCAGATGGTGAAGACGATTATCGAGAAATCAAATTGTAACACTTACCTACTGAAAAGTTGCTCTATACCACTCAATGTAATCTTCATCCGTAATTTTTACGCCTGCATCAGAAGGATTCGGATAATTTGTGGCTCCAATACAAATAGGCCCTTTGACGTGATAATCAAATAACTTAAAGAGCGGGACAGCCCATTTCATGTGAGCATCAAAGGCAAAAGTATAATTCATAAAAATAGTGTACTCCACATCTTCATCTATCACATCAGTATGATAATCGTCTATTCCAACATTTGCCCATTGCATTTTTGCAATGCGTTTAGATTTTGTAAGAACATTGTATTGCTTTTTATCCCAGGCACATTTGATCATTTTTGCTGATTTTACCCGGAGTAAATAAACTTCCACACTTTCTCCGCAACAATCACAAAAATCAAAAACAAACGGGTTTTTCTCGAGAAATTTAATGACTTGATTGGCCTGTTCTGCCGTTAAATTATCCCAGGCTGCTGCTTTTACGACAGAGCTTGAAATCAACAAAAAAAATAGGGCTAAAATTCTCATTCTATTTTATTTTCATCCTGATCTTCATCATCCGTCACATCTTCATAATCGGTAAAGCCATCATCAGTCTTTTGCTCTTCATCTTCAAAACCTGTGCCACCCGCGTGGAAATGAAAAGAACCGCCGCTTGGTGGACCTTGCATCAATGACTGTCCTGATAACAATCTTCCAATTACATTTATACCACGCATAATTATTGAAATAAGGAAGAAAAACGCAATTATTGAAAAAATCCAGCCAATAATTGGTGTTTCATAGATGGAATTAATGGCATTGGTAAACCAGTTAATCAGATTATTATTAACCATTGCCGGGAACAATAAACATGCAACAAAATACGCAACGGAACCAAATAGTAAAAACACCTCAACTTTAGGATCAATTTTCGGCATAAATTTGGCAAACATTGGGTTTCTGGCAAATTGATTCAGCAAGGCTCTATTCTGAAATTTCCCAAGTAAATACAAGCCCAGCACTATAGAGCCTACAATTATATTGGAGGTATCCACCTGTCTTCCTGGTGATCCCATTTCATATACAACAATGAAGTTTGCCGTAACCGAAACCAATAAAAAATACTTGATTATTCGAAAGATATAAGAAAATGATTCATCCGATCCGGGTGGCTGAAATGCCCGAATAACAAACATGATCAGTCCCCAAATAAATCCAAAAATGGAGAAATTAATTCCCAGTACAAATATGAATTGTAATATTTCCATGTAAAGTTTTCTAAGTTAGATCAATTCTTGTGCAAATCAACCAATTTAGCTTACTTCCCTGACAAATTAACGCATTGCCTGACATTACAACTTTGTTTTTACACTTTCCCAATCTTTTATCTGCCAATTTGTATGACCAACTGCAACCTGATTCCTGTCCTTATCATACAATTTAATCTCGCATTTAACCATAACATGATCATTTTCAACCAAAGGATCCAAAACGTGGGTTTTGATCCAATCATCTGTCACCGAGAATTCTGCGGTAATATCACTTTTGGCCTGATACAAATATTCCATGTCTAAAGATTGCATGATTAACCGGTATTTTTTGGCATTTAGTTTGGTTAATAATAACAAACCGGAAGCAAATTCGGCACAGGTTGCCAAACCACAGGCATGAATACCCTTAATGTGATTCATGTTTTTCCGTTTATAAGGAATTTGTGTGATGACCAAGTCATCCTCCAGCTTCTTAATTTTTATGCGGTGAGGTTTGTTAAAGGGGATCATAAACCAAAGCCCAAGGTTTAATTTTTTCAAACCCCATGAAGAAACCTTGGCACGTGCAATATGTTTTTCAAAATCCATGTTTCAAATGTAGATAGAACAAACAATAAATTTCAGCTCTGCTGAAACTATTATATTTGCTGATCGACAATTTGCAGACATTATGAAAAGAATCTCAATTTTACTTCTCTTAGTTTTTGGACTTAATATCTCAGCGCTAGCCGTTGAGGGAATGTGGATACCGTCTCTTATTGAGATGTTCCATTCAGACATGGAAACTTACGGGTTAAAACTTTCGCCGGAAGAAATTTATTCCACCAATCAATCCAGCCTTAAAGATGCTGTGATTCAATTTAACGGAGGTTGTACGGGAGAAATAGTATCCGAAGAGGGATTGTTACTTACCAATCATCATTGCGGGCTAGACGCCATTCAAAAGCATTCATCTCCTGAAAAAAACTTGTTAAGAGATGGATTTTGGGCGGGTTCAAAATCAGAAGAGTTGGCCTGTCCTTGGTTACGGGTAACTTTTGTAAAAGAAATTCGTGACGTAACAAATAGAGTTTTTGAAGGGATTAAGGAAGATATGTCTCCATCTGAAGTTGAAGCCAAAATCAAGCAGAATATTGCTGCTATTGAATCTGGTTATGAAGGAAATGGAAACGAAATCGCCAAAATCAAACCTTTTAACCAGGGAAATCAATATTACATGTTGGTTACAGAAGATTACAATGACATTCGACTGGTTGGAACACCTCCCATGGCTATTGGGAAATTTGGAGGAGATACTGACAACTGGGTTTGGCCAAGACACACCGGAGACTTTTCCGTTTTTAGAATTTATGCAAATGGCGATAATAAATCGGCTAAATACGACGAAGGAAACGTTCCTTACAAACCAAAACACGCCTTTAATATTAGCTTAAAACCAAAACAAAAAGGTGATTTTACTATGGTCTACGGATTCCCGGGACATACCGATCAACACCTTACGTCAGGACAATTGGCATTTTATCAGGATTTAGAACGACCAGCGAGAATTAAAATGAGACAGCAAAGCCTGGATGTGATCAAACCAGCAATGGCAGCAGATGAAAAAGTGAATATTCAATATGCTTCAAAAGCAGCAAGAATTTCAAATGCCTGGAAAAAGTGGATTGGTCAGATTGGAGGATTAAAAGAACTTAATGCACTTGATAAAAAGAGACGATTTGAAGAAAAATATATGGCCAGAGCCGGCGAAAAATCTGAATGGAAGGCTAAGTATTACAATGTGATCAATGAAATTAATCAACTGCAAGAAGAATCAGGTAAGTACGAGTTTGCCCGATCCTTGTTCGTTGAATATTTTTATGTGGGACCGGAATTTTTCAGACATGCTGTTCAGTTTGCAAAACTGGCCTACCGCTATGATGAACTTGTTGAAAAAGGAACCCTGGAAGAAGAGTTGGAAAAACTTAAGCGCGTTTCAGCCTCTTTTTACAAGAATTACAATGTGGATATTGACCGTAAAATATACCACAATTTAAGTGCGCTCTACGCCGACTATGTAGAGGATGAGCTTTTGCCGCTTGGCTTTAGTAACAACTGGGAAAAATACGAAGAAGAAATATTCTCAGAATCCATCCTTGTTGACTCCACTGCGGAAAAAAACATGTTGAATAATTTCTCTAAGAAATGGGTTAAAAAACTTCAAAAAGATCCGGCGCTTAAACTCGCAATTAGTGTAAATGACACCTATGTCAATAAAATTAACGGATCCTACCAAACTTTTAAGGACAAGCAGAATGAACTTATTAAAACCTATGTAGAAGGAATGTTAGAAATGTTTCCGGATGAAAAATGGTGGGCAGATGCCAATTCAACCATGCGAATTACGTATGGAAAAATAGAAGGGTCTGCGCCTTATGACGGTATGAAATACTTGCATTACACGACAATTGATGGGATCATGCAAAAGAACCTCACCGGAAATCCTGATTTTGAATTAACAGACAGGTTCGTAGAGTTATATGAACTTGGTGACTGGGGAGACTATGGTCAGGATGGCGAATTATGGACGTGTTTTACAGCTTCTAACCATACAACTGGTGGTAATTCAGGAAGTCCGGTAATAGATGCTGAGGGTAACCTTATAGGAATAAATTTTGACCGAAGTTGGGAAAGCACCATGAGTGATTTTATGTTTGACGAATCAAGATGTCGTAACATAATTGTAGACATTCGCTATGTGCTCTGGGTAATTGACAAGTATGGTGAAGCCCCTCATTTAATTGAGGAGATGAACCTGGTCAAATAAAATCTCGTATTTTATATCATAATGGTGATGGCTGGACGGAGTTTAGGCATAGTACTTCTTTTGATCTTACTATCTTGTAAGAAAGATCCTCCTGCGCCCTTACCTACCGCCAATTTTTACGTGGATAATGCAGAATGCACTTCAGGATGCTGGGTGTACTATTATGATCAATCGTATAGTGCAGTTGCCTGGGAATGGGATTTTGGCAATGGGATAACATCTACCAACCAAAACGATTCGGTGTTTTACAATAACCCCGGAAATTATAATGTGAGCTTGTCTGTATGGAATGCCGATAACGTGGAAGATCAGATCGTCAAAATAGTAACTGTCTTTTAATTATCATTTTACTACCTTCACTCCATGTGGTCAGATAAACAAAAAAAGATCATGCAGCTCAAGATAGATGCCCGGCACTACTCTCGCGAGTTAATACGGGATGTTTTTCAGACTACAGATCATTTCCCGAAAAATGACCCCGAGCAACTCGCCGCTCATCTCAGAAAAAAGGCCCTGAGTGCATCCTCTCTCCTATCCCACGGTACAACCAAAACAAATTTTGAAGAACAAAACCAGGATTTTTTGATGGTGATGCAAGAACTGAGAGAAATCTTAAAATTTGTAACTATTGCTTATCACCTCAACCTCTGCAACCAACAACAAAAATTATTGATTCGTCAATCCATCACCAATGTAATTAACAGTCTGGATGATATTGTTTTACTTCAACAAAAAGATTAATTGAATTCTGGTCGACAATTTGAAACACAGTAGACGAGTACGCCTGGCTAGTCGCTCTTATCGCCGTCAATGGTCTGTCCTGATTTAGTATTTGATTCTTCTTCCTCTTTTTTATCATTTACTGATTGTACGATAAGGTAGGTTAACAAAAGGATCAACAAGATGAACCAGAACATTTTTTTGTCCTTGTACAGTGGTTTTTTTGGCCTTTTCACATAACTATCATACTCATGACGAAGCCGTGGGAAGTCTTTATACTTCTCAATGGTCTCCTTAGAAGGCATCTTAACCGGTTCTTTTCTATTTACCTTATACTTTCTCATGAGTTAGCTTCCCATGTTTTTTTTACCCTGTCCAAAATACGATAGAGTCTCATTTTTGCACTTGCTTCTGAAATTTCATAAAATTCAGCAATCTCCTTAAATGAATATTGCATAAAAAATCGCAATTCTACAATTTCTGCATATTCCGGCTGCAAGTTGCTTAGTACTTTCATTAACTTATCCTGATCTGACTGATCGTTCTCATCTCCAATTTTAATTTCAAGCATCACTGTCTTCACATGCTTGTCTTCAATCTCCACTGTCATCATTTTTTTTTTCGAGCGGAAATACAAGTTGCATTCATTAGAAGCGATTCGATATAACCAGGCGGTAAAAGGCCTTCCTCTATCCTCATATTTACCAATGTTTGCCATGGCTTTCATAAATGCTTTTTGGCAAACATCTCCGGCCACAGCCTCATCTTGTACGCGCTTAAAGATAAAAAGATAGATCTGTTCAAAATAACGATCATACAAGCCTCCGAAAAAATCAGGATTTTGCTTTGCAGCCTCAATGAGCTGCTCATCAGTCATATTTTTCCACTTGCGAATATCCAATTGTGCGAGATTAGAATCTAACCCTAGAATTCATCTTTCGATAAAAGTAACATTATTGATGTTTAGAGCTCCTAATATCCATCCAAATCCTTAATTCTTCACTACTTCAAGCAAGAAACCAAAGTATCGATAACTTCAGTTATTGATCCATAAGTGTTTTCCTTTATCTGGTCAAATTCATCTACTTTAAAAAACCGTAAATCAGTAATCCCTTCTTCGGTTTGTGGAACTAATTCTGCACGCGTTTTGCCTTCGTCAAGCAAGTACCAGTAAGTTTTTTTGAGTACTTTTTTTCCTTTTGAGGTCTCATACGTATGCCAGGTATTCAAAAGATGGTCAATAATAACGGGAGCGACTAATCCACACTCTTCTTCAATTTCGCGTACAGCACATTGCTCAATACTTTCACCAGAATCAAGTTTACCTTTTGGTATATCCCATTTTCCGTGACGTTTTATAAACAAAAATTGATTGAATCGTCTAACCAAACCTCCAGCCGCTTCTATGAATTCGTGATCATGAAATGTATTCAACAAATCTTCTTCACTATCCAGTTGATAAATTTTGGGCC
>JABURP010000087.1 GCA_014762645.1 Crocinitomicaceae bacterium | reverse complement strand
TCTAATAAAATGATAGTATCAATTTTAATAAAAATGAGTCCACCCTTGTCATGAATAGCCAAAGTAGATTGGCGGGGTACTATTTTTTCCTGCAAAAGGTTCAGAACAGAACTCAGGTTATTTTTATTTAGCTCTTTTTGATCACGAGCGGCTTTTTGAACAGCGATTTTTAGCTCATCAACTTGAATTGGTTTTAATAAATAGTCGAAAGCTCCATGTTTAATAGCTTTGATGGCGTACTCAGAGTAAGCGGTAGTAAATATTACTTTACTAATGTGATTTTCAGCTGTATTTAAAAAATCAAAACCATTAAGGGATGGCATTTTTATATCTAGAAATAAAATATCAGGTTGCTCTGTTTCTAGCTTATTTATTGCTTCTTTCCAAGATGTGGTGACAAACACCTCTCCAATTTCGTCACAGAACTCATCCAATAAACTATTCAAGAGTCTGCAAGCTTTAGGCTCATCATCCAAGACCAAGGCTGTTAAAAGGGAATCCATTTGGCTAATTTACAATATTAATATTTTGCCATTAATCTTACACCCAATAGTATTTGCACCAATTTGGGTAGCTGGAGCTAAAATTAGTTCTTCAAGAGGTAGATGTTCTTTACTGAATAGCTTCATTGGCTTTATTGTTTTCATTATGTAGTATTAAACCAATCTTTTAACGATAAATTGATTAGGATTATTATTAAATAAAAAAAACTTTCGACCTGGGCCGAAAGTTTTTCGCAATATCAATACGTTAAACTGCTTACTATCTAGCAATCAATTTACCGCTTTGAATGACTTTGTCATTATTAATTAAATAATAGAAATACATTCCAGATGGAATTTCATTCGTTTCGATTACGGTTGAAGTTTGAGTCAAAGTTGAATGCATGACTTCTTTTCCCAGCGTGTTCACTATTCTTAATTCATATCTATTATCCATAGAAATCTCATTGGATGTGAATGTTATTGATTCATGAAATGGATTCGGATAAACAACAAATGATTCGTCAATGTCAGTCTGTTCTGAAAAGCCAACTGATTCACAATTACCAGGGACTGTTGTAGGTAAGGCGTCCATTGCAACAGTAGATATGGCACCTACTGTCGTTAAGGCTCTTCCGTTAAGTGTCACTCCGGTAGAAATAGATCCCAGTGCAGCATTGTTGCAGATAATAGTTCCACAAAAAACAGAATAATTGTTAATATCAATTGCACCTTCTATTTTCCAGAATACATTTTCTGCTTGTGCTCCGTTCAGTAGAATTACTTTAGCATAGGTACTCGTTGAAAGCGCTCCGTTAATCTTTATAACAAATACAGCACTCGAATTTCCTTGTGCATCCAGGTAAAGTGAATCTGTAAATGTAGCTGCACCATTCATTATATACGTATGAGGTGTAAGTACCAAATCGTTTCCAAACTCTGCCGGATACAACAGCTCTATATCATCTGTTAATAAATTCAGGTAATTGTATGCAACCGTTAAATCACTGGCACATTGAGCAGTTGAACCATCAGGAGAAGGATGAATTTCTCCGGAAACTAAAAGTGGATCAAAACCCGTTGTAGAACCATTATTACTTCCTACATCACCTGTTATGTTTGTAATGCCGGTATTCGTTACTGCTCCGTCTGATGAAAAGATGGCGTAGCAAGCTGCGGCACCCAAGTCTGGTGCTAAAGGTCCGGTAAGTACAGGACTTCCACAACCAATTGGCGTATCACCCTGAATACCATCAACGGTAACTGCACCCGAAATAGAAATTGCTCTACCTTCTAGTATGTCACCTGTATTCATTTCTATTGCCGCGTTATTGGCGAAAATTGTTCCTTTCATTGAAGTACCAGAAGCCATGCTCACCAATCCTTCAACTTTCCAAAATACATTGCATGCCAGTGCACCGTTTATCAATTCGATTGAAGATCCTGCACTTGTAGAAAAGGCTCCCTGGATTTGAAAAATAAATACAGCATTCGGGTCACCTTGTGCATCTAAGATCAGGTCTAAATTTAAAGTAGTTGGGGAGCTTATAAAATGTACTCCTGCATAAAGCGTTTGGCCGTTCCCAAGCATGGGGGCCGGATTATTTGTTGGGGTAGCACTATTCAATTGCCCGTATGCAATCATTACATCCGTGGCACATTGAATACTTGTAGCATCACCGTCGTGCATTCCGCCATTTACGTTTCCAAAACCTGTACTTGAACCATTGTTTGTACCTACATTACCTGTTAGATGTGTGATTCCCGAATTACTGACCGCCCCATCAGTTGAAAACAATACGAAATCCACAGCTGTACCAAGATTTGGGGCTTGTGAATAAATTATTGTTGGGGTTAAGAAAAGTGTTAATATTATTATAATTAGTCTCATATTTATCTATTTAATAGTGAAAGTATTTCCACATATCAAATTTCAAGGTTTTACATACTTTTGGTGTTACATAACTTATTGTATCTCTTACATAAATCACATGTCGTACCTCAACCTCAACGTCAAATATGTGCACTGGAATCTATTAGAATCACCAAAGTTATTTATCTGCCTTATTACAACTTTTGTCCGTTTCAATAACACCAAAAGACATAAATAAAAGCCGGATTTTATGGTGCATCAACCAAATAAACGTACTTTGTAAGTATGTATGAGCCTCTAAAAACATCAGAGAAACTATACGTTCAGTTTATGGTAAGTCTGAGGTGTAAAATGAAAGTGGAAGAAGAACTTAATAATCTTGGAGTCTCCTTTTATAAAGTCGATCTGGGTGTCATAGAAATTCACGAAAAGCTCAAAGAATCAAAGCGTCTACTTTTAAAGGAAAATCTGTTAAAATCAGGCTTGGTTCTCATGGATGACAAACGCAGTATTTTGATAGAGCAGATAAAGACTACCATCATTGAATTGATTCATAATTCTGAAGAACTACCGAAGATTAATTTCTCCGATTATCTTGCGGAAAAACTAGAGCATGATTATACGTACTTATCAAATATCTTCTCTGAAACAAAAGGGATTACCATTCAACAATACATGATTGCTCACAAAATTGAGAAGGTTAAGGAACTACTTCTTTACAACGAATTAAGCCTTTCGGAAATTGCCTATAAAATGCACTACAGCAGTACGGCACATCTTTCAACCCAATTCAAAAAAATTACCGGGCTGACGCTCACTTATTACAAGCAGTTGAAATTGCGCAGGTCAATGAACCTGGAAGACTTGTGAGATAGGTAAGGTTTTTTGAGGATACAGTAATTTAATATCACTTATACAATGCTTGCAATAGTTTTGTCTTTAATACTTTTCACGAATGAAAGAAAAGTATCCAGATCGTTTTGATTTGTTGCTACTCCGACAGAAATACGCGTTGCACCTCTCATTTTATTTAAGTATTTAATCATTTCTCCATAACTACCGGAATTGCGGCTCTCAAAGTAATTGGCTAATTCTTCATTTGTTAAACAATTGTTTGTTTCATCCAGTCCGGGATTACAGAAGCAGCCTGATCGAAGTGAAATTTTCTTTTGATTGGTTAGTTCTTCAATTTTTTCAAATCCTATTTTGGATCCATCCGGATTTTTAAAACACATGATCATTGTTCCTCCAGTATTTTTTCGTTGCGGGTGACCAAAAATATCGACTTGATTCACACCATTACTGTGAGACATGTTTTTTAAATTGGTATACAGATAATCCATCATTGATTCAACACGTTCGTTCAGACGTTTCATACCAATTGATTCAATGTATTCGAGTCCAATTTTTAAAGCGGGAATATCTAAATAGTTGACCGTTCCATTTTCAAAGCGTTCATGGTTATCAATTAAGAAATGGTAAGGAGCATTAACAGAAGCCAGGTTCACGGTTCCACCTGCAAACCATTTTTTATTGAGTTTATTAAAGGAATCTTTACGAATAAGCAGGCATCCTAAACCAGTTGGATATCCAAATATCTTGTAAAATGATATCGAAACATAATTAGGACTGTATTTTTTTAAATCAAGAACTGAAGTTGGTACAAAGGCTGCCGCATCCAATAAAACATCCCATCCTAAGTCCCTGGCCATACTAATCCAGTTCAGGTCATGTTTTATCCCGGAAACATTTGATTGAGCAGGATACGCGAAAAGTTTATTTTTTTTGTCAACACTTTTTAATTGTTCCGTTAACCTTTCACTAGACACACTGAGGTCTTCCACATTCATAGGCACATACTCAAATCCGCCACCCGCTTTTTTACAGTATTCTCTTATTCCATTTACTGAGTTATGATTATCTGCAAATAATAAGAAGTGACCATCAGCATCAAATGGATAACATTCACCCACAATTTTAAGTGCACCTGAGGCATTAGAAGTGAAAACGCAATAGTAATCTTCAGCATTAAAAAAATCGATTACTTTCTTGCGTGCTTCAGCAACAAGATTAGTAGATAGTGAGGAAGAGGGATTTGTAGAATGTGGATTTCCAAATGTATTATTCTCGAGTAATTCTAAATGTTTCTCTATTTGTAAGCTACTATATAGATTACCACCAGTATAATCGAGATAAACATGCTTGTCTTTGTCGAGCCTGCTATAGTTTTTTGTCCTGAGATCATTGAAAAACTCATCATGAGCGAGTTGTACAGTCTCTGTAGCTTTTTTCTTCTTCAAAATTGATTTTAGCATAATCTAAACTTATTGCTAACGCTTTTGCTAAATCTAGTAATTAGTTGTTAGCATGGCAAATACAAATTTGTGAGAAAATGTGAAGGCCAAAATCACATTGTTTATGGTTCGGTCAGGAGGGGTGGATGGATTTTCAAATGGGAGAGGAGAGAAAAAGTAAAGGTACCTTAGCTTAAATTCTGTATTAAATGTGGTTTTCTACTTCTGTAGATTAAAAACTCATTCCAAAACTGAACATCAACATGGAGGAAAACGTTTTGTAGAAGAATGGTCCGTCTGCTAATGTACATTGAAGATTAAAAGCATGGTTCAGTGGTTCAATTTCATTCAATCCGTAAGAGGTGATAGACTTAGCATCCAGGAAGTAAGAGATGTTTCCAGACCCGGAATAATTGTAGCGGTAACACAATTTTAACTTTAGTCCAAAATCATTGTTATCGTAGAAATTAGTGGCGCTATAGGTTGAATTGATATTGTTGTTATCCATAAGTTGCAAATTGCCGCCTACCATATTGCCGTAATAAAACATGGTGCCAAATACAAATTGATTTGTGACGCCAAATTTGAACGTAGGACCAGTCCCTATTTGAGTGTATACTAATGTCCGATCAATTGGTCCAGTAACGACCACCAAATTAGAATTACAAAAGCCCAATTCAGAAGTGCGCTGAACAACATCTGACATACTCGTAACTGCAACTTCGGTTTCTAGTCCAACATTACCATTATTAAAATAATATTCATAATTAAGTGAACCACCGAAGGCAATGCCCAGGTCAGTTGTCTCGTAAGGCGTGCCTGGAAGATTGTTCAAGTAGTTAACAACCATTCCTTTACTAATTCCGGATCCAATCCCTATCGAGATATAATTTTGGCCGAAACAAGATGTACTTAATAAGACAAACAATGATAGAATATATTTCATAGGGTTATTTTGATTCTTAATGTATGAAATTGAAATGGGTAACCCACTGCTCAAAATATTAAATTAGAAGTGTGCAATTGGATTTCGTTGATAACAAAACTTTGAGATTCGATCCAGCCTTTTGAATAAAAGGTCACGTGAACTGAATTTTGACCCATCTTAAAAAATGTTCTTTTTTTTCCTTTATGGACACTACGCATGAGTCTGTTAGTATGTTCTGTGAGAATGGTTGGGTGTATTTTAGAAACATCATTATAAGTTGAACCAATACCGAGTCCGTTGATTGTCATACATGGGCATGATTCCTTTAACCTGATGTGGTAAACCAAATAATTCTTTGAATGCTTCTGTTTTTGTAAATGTATTTCTAATCCTAAACTGTCGAAAAAGACAATTTTCTCTACAAATTTAGGAGTAATACCTGTTCTATTATGTCTTCTTTTTTCAATTACACAATTTGGACAAATATCTGTGACGTCCTCAAGCGTTGTTAATTCCAGCAAGATATCACCTACACCTTTAAAAATTGATAAAGAACACGAAGCAGGATTTTGTGCTAATCCTTGGGATAGATTAAATGAAAGTGCAAGAAGTATAAAGTATTTCATAAAACAAAATTCAACAATTAGTAAAGGAAACTACAATTGAATTTCGCGTTATCAAATGCCGTTTTGCATTTATCGCAATTAGCTCTAAACCATGTAGAAAGCACATATTCTCCGAATGTACACAATATCAGGATTAAAACTTATAATGAAGCGTGTATAACCGTCTGTAAACAATTAGTTTAACTATACTTCATCAAATCTTCACCAATTTAATGGTTTGAATAACGCCGTTTGAAAGTAGAACGCGGGCGGAGTAGGTGCCTGCCGATAGTTCATCTGTAGAAAGTGTTGTTCTACCGGCCTCAAAGGAAGCTTTCATCACTATTTTTCCAGTCCCGTCCAGTAATTCGATATCGCCACTGTGTCTTGTGCTGAGTGTTATCTGATGATCGAATGGATTTGGGTAAATAAGTACTTGTTCGTGGTCAAAACAACTGATGGATTGTATCTCAAAGGTTTCCTTGTTTCCGTTAAAGTCAGTTTGCGATAGTCGGTAATAACTTGTTCCTGGTAAAGGTTTTTCATCTACCCAGGTGTATTCTTTATCAGTTGAACTTGTTCCGCTTCCGTCAACAACTGCGAGGCTTTCAAAGTGAATACCATCACGACTTCGCTCAACGGTAAAGAAATCATTATTTGCCTCTGTTGCCGTTGTCCAACTTACATTAACAACTTCTGGTTCACAGGATAGATTGAAATCTTTTAATTCAATGGGCAGAGGAACAGAGATGATAAAGCCATCAAGGCCTACATAAGCATAATAACCTCCAAAAGTACTGGAGTGTTTTGCTTCCAATATCATAGTCGTAGCTGTTGCGGTGAAAATCATGGAACAAGGTACCCAGGTGCTGGCTGCCATTGGTATGGTGTACATTTGAGAAGTTGCACCAACGGAAACTGTAGGTGTTGCAGGACTATTGTTACAGATACTGGTTGCTGTTCCAAAACAGGCAGCATAGAAATCAAGTGAATAGGTTTGACCAATAGTTAAACCGGTAATTGTGGTTTGTGCACATTCTGTAGCTCCGGCTGGAGACATGGATGCCAGACCCAACCAGGTTCCACCATCTGGTGAAGCAACAGGAGTAACTTGAGAAGTACCTGCGTACGACGGAAAACCTACATCACAAACATCCGGTGAATAGGAACAACCTGACCATCCTGGTGCATTACCACTATTGACACCACTATTGGATGCCGTACCGGTTACTGAACCGTTAGTAACGGTTTGAGCAACAACGATAACGCTACTGAATAAGGTCAATAAGGTGATCAGCTTCTTCATCTTATAAAAGGGAGTTCGGCTAAATGTACGGCAATTTAATACGAGATGACAGCCTTTATTAACCTGTCGGCTACTCGATTGTTACGTAAAACGTTTAAAATGGGAGCGTGGTGTTTTGTTTTGTTAAAAAACACATGTATTTTGATGAAAGTGTTAGATGAAATTAAAGCCAGTTAAGTGGTTGGTTAACAAAATAGTATGTTATTGATTTGTGTAAAGAACTTTAAGACGTATTCTATACATAGAATTCATCAGTTATTGCTTTACTAAAACATAGTCAGCATAGTAAAAACTAGCGTAGCAACTAGTGCCTCCGCCATACTCTAAATCTAAAATTAAACTATCATTATTTAGCCCGGAAAATTCAAGGCTATAATGGCCATAAGGAGCATTGAAAGGTGGATCGCCATAGTATGTTAGCGTTGAATCAATTTCTATAATTCGACTGCTTGTTCCATCTAAAAGATCAATAACCTCGATTGAGTCAGCACTGTGTTTTACAATTTGTATTTCAATGGGATCAGTATAATAGGTGTAATCAAAACTGCATGGTGGATTACAATTTGGACATGTTATGTCTTCAACCATTTTGTCCCGGAAACCCAGATAGGTGCCCACTAGCTTATCTTGCAATGTAAGTTCAGGTTCCGGATCCGGTTCAACATTGGTTGGGATAGCACTTTTCCTACAGGAAGTTGAAATCGTCAGAACTAGAATCAATAAGATTTGGGTTATATTTTTCACAAATCTAAAGTTATGGCATTTAAGCATTGGTATCCAAACCATTGGATAAACAATTCACACAGATAAATAGAGCTGATATGATTTGCTTAACGGTTTGTGGATCATGATGAATTCAAATATTAACCCTGTTCAGTAAAATAATTGAAATCAGAACCGAGAATTATTTCCTCCATAACTGGTAATGTATGGATTAGGCGCTACGAAGCGTAAGGATAATTCCATACCACCTCTTGTTTTTGTTGCTGCAACTAATTTTGAAGTGTTGATGTCGTAGCTTATTCCTACCCCCCAGTTACCATATTCAAGTAATAAATTGGCGGTAATAGCATCCTTAACTCGGTAAAATGCTCCAATATATATGGCTGCGGCTTTCTTGTACCCTGTAAATTTGCTATTCTGTCCGATCAAATACCGAAACATTGAACCAATATTAATTTCCTGCGCACTGCCTTGCCTCATATAAATAAAGCCTGGAACCAAAGCGAAATTTGTATTTGAGAAGCTTAGTATAGCACCTCCATGAGCCACGAGTTTTAAGGGTAATTTTTCAGCAGAACCGGTAAAAGAATATTTCGGGTGATTAAAATGATTGACTGAACAACCTATCCGAACACTCTTTTCATTATTATTTGTGACTTTGAATTTACCATCATCATTTTTATATGTCCAAAGAAATCCTGCCCCAGAATTATAACCTGTAAATGAAGACACACCCTCATTTTCTCCTGATGGCAATAATGAACTATAGAATTGACCGTCAAATTGATTACCCCATTGCAGGGAACTAAAGTCTGCTGTACGTTGAAACAGACCAAGATTTATTCCAGCCCCCAACGTGTTGTACCGATTGAGATAAATATGATATGCCACATTCACTCCACCGAGATTTGTGCCCATTTTTGAATCTCCCGCTTTGTCACTGAAGAAATTTGCTCCAAGTGCGAAAAAACCTTTTTTATTTGGTGAGTTTTTACCCAGTCTCATACTGTATGATGCAGCAAAAGTCTGATAAGGCGCTCCTACCTTTCGCCATTGATCTTTGTAGTTCAATGTAGCCTCTATACCATAAATTGCACCAGCCATTGTGGGGTTCTGATGTAAAAGAGCCATGCCGAACTGTGAAAAATGGATGTCTTGTCCATAAGTAGAGCTCATCACCATGAAACACATTACTAAACTTATATTTTTTATCATACCGATCATCTTTATCGTACTACACTTATATTTCCACTCTTTTGGACCGTATCGCCTGTGATTAATGTTGCTTCTAGAACATATACATAGATACCTGTGGTTACAGGTTTACCTCTGAAATAGCCATCCCAGCACATATTTTTATCATTACTTTCAAAAACCTTCTCGCCCCAACGGTTATAAATTTGAATCGTGACACCAGTAATGCATTTGCCATAAACACAATGTAAATCATTATTACCATCTCCATTTGGTGAAAAGGCGTTAGGAACAAATACCTCTCCGCACTCAATGTTGATATCAATAGACACGATTATACACTGCGTATTTGTGCATCCGTTGGTGTCCACCAGTTCGACACAGTACGTTGTAGTCTCCAATGGATCTGCTATAGGATTGGAACAATCTGTACAAGAGAGGTTAGTAGGAGGGCTCCAACTTACCGTGCCACTTCCATAGATCTCAAGCTGTGTTTCAGATCCCCAGCCCATAGTAACATCAGGACTGGTTGATATAGTCGGTACCGGATGTACTATAACCTGACTGGTGCTAGAATCACTACAAAATCCACTTAGGGTATATGTGACCGGATACACACCTGGTCCCACAACTGACGGATCAAAGGTTCCATTTAAAGAATCAATAATTCCGGTTCCCTGCCAATATCCTCCTGGATTTAGTGCGCTCAACGTAATGCTTGATTGATCTTCACAAAGTTCTGGAATCGTGAGAATACTTGCGTCCTGAAGATTCGTCATTTGAATATTGACAGAATCTTGTAAATCACAATTATTTCCATCAGTGATCAATACTGATAATGTAGTATCAGATGCTACAACTATAGACAAATTTGCTGTTGTAGCACCATTGTTCCAATTATAGACATACGGACCTGTTCCTCCTGATATGGTAGTATTTACGGAAGCAATGTCACCAAAGCAAACATTGGTAGGGGCATTAAAGGTTACAGACAATGGAGCAGGTTCTGAAATAACTATGGTATTGCTAGTCATACAGTTATTTGCGTCAGTTACCGTTACTGTATAGGTACCAGAAGTCAACCCTGTAGCTGTCGAATCAAATCCACCGGAAGGTGTCCAGTTATATGCATATGCACCCGTTCCACCCGAACTGGTAGTTGTTATGGCACCATCTGAACCCCCAAAACAAGAAACATCTACAGAGGACACTACTGTATTGCTCAATTGTGTTGGTTCAGTAATTACTATCGAATCTATGAATGTGCACCCCAGACTATCTGTTGTAGTCAGTGTATATAACCCTGCACTCAATCCGGTTGCAGAAACAGCTGTTCCTCCAGTTGGTGACCATGAATGTGAGTATGGAGGGGTTCCTCCTGTGACTGTTGCATTTGCTGTGCCATCTGATCCCCCATTACAGCTTACATTTGTAGATGAAGTAATCAATGCGTTCAGGGCAATGGGTTCTGTTATCATCACTGAATCCTGATATGTGCAACCTGCACTATCTGTGACGATCACCGTATATATGTCTGCATTTAACCCTGATTCTGTCGCAGCAGTTCCACCGGATGACCAACTATAGGTATAGGCTGGACTTCCACCACTTGGTATTACTGTAACACTGGCGTCTGATCCACCATTACAACTTACATTATTATTGACTGTTACGGCACCGGATAATGGCAATGGTTCAGTAATCATTACACTATCTATTGTTGAACAGGAGTTGTTATCGGTTACTGTTAAGTAATAAAGTCCAGGACTCAACCCTGAAGCTGATGGCAGGGTTCCTCCGAATGGAGACCAGCTGTAAAAATATGGAGTAGTTCCTCCGCTTACAGTTGATGAAGCTGTTCCATCATCCATACCATTACAACTTATATTAGTGTAAGTATCAATCTGAGCGGATAATATAGCTGGTTCACTTATCAACACATTTTCTGTTGTGGTACATCCATTAGAATCTGTAACAGTTACAGAATGGTTACCTGGACCTAAACCAGTTTCAATAGGCGCATTACCTCCTGAAGACCAGCTATAGGTATATCCGGGTGTCCCACCACTAGCTGAAACGGTTGCGCCACCGTCAGAGAATCCATTGCAAGTAATATCTTGAGATGCTGAGATGCTAGCAATAAGAATCGTAGGCTCGGCGATTGTAGCAAAATCACTTGCAGTACATCCGTTGGCATCTGTTGTCGTAATTGTATAATTACCGGCAGCTAATCCAGATGCAGAAATTCCAGTTCCGCCGGAAGGTAACCAGTTGTGTGTAAGTGCGCCTGTTCCGCCACCCGCAACAGCTGTAATGTTTCCGTCCATTGCACCATTACAGCTTACATCAATTGTCGAAGTAATTGTTGTAGTTAGAAGCGGCGGTTCCGTAATAGTGATTGTATCTGATCCAGAACATCCGTTAAAGTCTGTTACATCTACAAAATATACTCCCGGCCCAAGACCTGACTCTGATGATCCGGTACCACCAGATGACCAGTTATAACTATAGGGAGGTGTTCCATTAATGACTGAAGCAGTGGCGGTACCGTCACCTGAGCCATTGCAGGTAACATTCGAAGAGGTTGTATTTACCGAAAATGTATTTGTATTCGTTACAGTGAGTAAGACATTGTCCCAATAACTTGCTCGACACCAGGGGGTAGCAGTCCAGGAATCTGAACTGTATAGAATTACAGTAATACTGGAAACTCCTTCACAAATACTGAATGTTCCATTGTAAGTTTTCCAACCAGTATCAGTGGTTCCACCACATACGAGACAAGTGTTAATAATGGTGCTGCCGTCATCATTATTGATGATTTTTAACCGGGAACTTGTGACAGTACTAAGAGTAGTATTTGACGTTGCCCGATAGTCATAGGATAACGTAAATTCTGATGCAGCCGGTGCAAAATTTACCACTTTTGATAACTCTGGTACGCAGGGTAGGCTAGGAGCACCGCAACCACTTTTTTGAATGTAAGCAGAAGGTGCCGGTAGTCCTGTAGCTCCGGAGGTTGTACCGCTATAAGTTCCGCCACAGGAATTAGAAAATGTCCAACCTGATAACCCAGTGCTAAAGTCATCATTTATATAAATCTGACCATAAGATATACTTCCGTTACCAAGTATGATCAATGTGTATAGTAGTTTCCGTATCATGCTGAGACAAAGCTATTTGAATGAGTATCATCACATGTGCTGTAATTATCCAATTGCACAATTTGTGATCGAACGGTTATTCTCAATTATCTTGAATCCAGAACTTTATAAGATTATAAAACAGCGATCCCAGACTCATTGAATTTGGGATCGCATTCATAATTAATACAAAGTGAATTTTAAATTACCAGGTGATGATTACTGCACCATCTTCTCCTTGCTTACCATCAAAGTTTCTTCCCACACCACCGGCACCAAAAGTGCTTCCACTGCCTGATAATCCTCCGTAATTTCTTACATCAGAAGAATCGTGGCCTCTTTGACCAGTCATACTTACACTACCACCTGTTGATACACCACCACTTTTCAAATAATTGGTGCCACAGCCGTTACCACCTTGTCCTCCTGTAGCAGTTATAAGGGTTGTTGCTCCATTTGCAACAATGGTAGATCCACCATCATTTCCTAAACCGCATGAGTTTGACACTTCAGCTCCACCAGCGCCAACCGTAATTGTTAGAACATCTCCGGGGCTTACGGTGAAGATACCTTTACCGTATCCGCCACCCATTCCGCCAGCTCCATATACAGTTCCAAAGTTTCCAGCTCCACCGGATCCTCCGCCTCCCCATACTTCAATTACGATTTTAGTTACACCAGCAGGGACAGTAAAGGTTCCGGACGTGGTAAACTGTTGCATACCTCCAAAACCGGCTCCATCCATTCCAGCAGGACCTTGTGGTCCTTGGGGACCCTGAGGCCCTTGAGGTCCCTGTGGTCCTGTAGCACCGTCTGCTCCATCTGCACCGGGAGGTCCTTGAATTCCTTGTGGTCCCTGTGGTCCTGTAGCACCATCTGCTCCATCTGCACCAGGAGGTCCTTGAATTCCTTGCGGTCCCTGTGGACCCGTGGCGCCGTCTGCACCGGCAGGTCCTTGAATTCCTTGTGGCCCCTGTGGACCTTGAGGACCAACAGCCCCATCAGCACCGTCTGCTCCCGCTGGACCTGTAGGACCTGTAGGACCCGCAGGGCCCTGTGGTCCAACTGGCCCTTGTGGCCCTTCTGGACCAGGAATTGAACTTCCTGAAGTTTCTGCGTATAAAGCGTAAGGTACACTCAGCATCTGAGATGTACCCATTACCGTATAAGTGGTGCCTCCGGTTTCATCTATTGCTGTTTCCAGAAAATAGATCCCGGTTGACCAATCAATAGTGTCAAACGACCCGGTAATAGGTGATCCTGTGCCTATAGCCAGATTTACCAGGCCATAACTATTGGTAGTTTGTGAAAAGGTTTCCTGATAAGTGATAGTTCCATTAATACTATCAGCTATAATAGTAAACTGAAGACCTACATTTTGGTTGGATATCACATCTCCGGTCGTGTTTCTTACTATCGCCTGATAATTAATGCTCTGTGGAACCTGAGCTATACCTACTAGCGATAAAAAAAAGCTAACAATTAATAGTAATTTTTTCATTTTTTTAGTGTTTAATTAGTTTATAAGATTCAAAGTTTGCTTGATTCACTTCACTGCTGATGGAGATCACATATATTCCTCTTTCAAGCGAAGAGAGATCGATCAATGTTGAGTTGGCTTGTAATGATGCTTCAGATATCAGTTTACCATCCATTCCAAACAATTGATACCGAATCCCTTGAAAGTTCTCTACATTAACAAATACATGATTGGTAGTTGGGTTGGGGTATACGCTAATCACAAGGTTTGAAGTCGGCTTAATTCCTGAATCATCCACTGTGATTTCCGGTTGATGAAACCCTTGCGTAAGATCCACCTGACTTCCATTATATGTCTCAATAATGACCTCACCGAGAGTACAGCTGATATCTAATGAACTGTTCACATAGGTTGCCCCAATACTACCAAGAACTTCCTGGCTATGTGATATACTCCCACTAAAGAATATTATACCACAAATGAGAATAGTTTTATTCATAACTAAATGATTTTGTGGTGTAAAGGTAGGCGTGAGGTTAGTACAGGTAACCCTCAATTATCGTACGTCAATCTGAGGAATCAAAATGCAGTTTTGAATTATCAACGCACGAAACTAATTCACACAATCAATTGTGTGTCAATGATAAATAATTGGAACTAACCATTGAATTGACGGAGGAAAATCTCTTTTTTATCCCTCGAGATAAGTATCTCTGAACCATCACTAAGCATTATCGATCCTCCATCTGATTTAAGATATTTTTTTACATGACTCAAATTAATCAAGTGTGATTTGTGTATGCGTAAAAAACCTTTTTCAGAAAGTAATTCTTCGTATTTTTTCAATGTCTTTGATGAAAGAAATGAACGATTATCTGTAAGATAGAATTTCGTATAGTTTCGTTCCCCTTCACATCTTATCAGATAATCAAGGTCAATGATCTCAAAACCGTCGACAGTAGGAACCACTAATTTTTTAAAGGATATTTCTTTGGTTCGTTGATATTCTAGCAGTGTCTTTAATTGAATTTCTGTATTCGAACGACTGCCTATTGTTCTTTCAGCAATTCGATTTAAAGTCGACTCCAACTCTTCTATGTTTATTGGTTTCAGTATATAGCCAACAGCCGAAAATTCAAAAGCTTTAATGGCATAATTATCATAAGCAGTAGTAAAAATCACTTCAAAATCAACGTTATCGACCTTTTCTAAAAGTTCAAATCCAGTGCCGTCAGTAAGTTCAATATCCAAAAGCAAAATATCAATTGAACTTCCAAGTGCTTTGATCAATTGTAATCCTTCCTTTACACTTTCCGCCTCTCCAATTACTGAATAATCTGGAAGATGATTCGATATAATTAAATTAAGCGTACTTCTCGCACTACTTTCATCATCAATTATTATGATATTACTTTTTTTCATTCCTTAGTTTTTTGTATTCAATAGGGATGGAAAATGATACAATCGTGCCTTTAACATCCCCATCTTTAATAATCGTAGAAATATTCAGTTTAAGATCTTTTGGTCTGGAAGAGTACATGTTTTTCACTCTATCCTCTGTTATCTTGAGCCCCTTTGACTCATGAAAACTCTTTTTTGATTGTTTGAACCCAATGCCATTATCTTTAATTATACACTTAATTTCATCTTGTTCTTTGATAAGCTGTAATTCTACCAAACCTCTTGAATTTAAAGGAGATATACCATGCCATATGGAGTTTTCAACGAATGGTTGAAATATCAATGCTGGAATGAGCGTGTTTGTTACATCCATTTTTTCGTCAACTTCAATTTCATAATCAAATTTGTCTACTAATCTTGCTTGTTCAAGGTTTAAATAGCGCTTTGTGAAATCAAGTTCTTCCTGAATACTATGCATGGTTGTAGAGGAGCTATCTAGAATTTGCCGCATGAGTATACTGAATTCAGACAGATATTTGTTTGCCTTTTTACTTTCATTGTTAAGAAAATAATTCTGAATAGAGTTTAGTGAGTTGAACAGAAAATGTGGGTTTATTTGGGCACGCAACAATTGCTGATCCAACTCAACCAATTTTTTCTTGGAGGACAACCGTTTGTTTCGATAAAACAGATACGCCATCAACAATAGCAATGAAAACGTTGTTATCGTTGCGATTAAAATATTCTTGTTTCTACTCAATTCAAGTGATTTAATTTTGACTTGATGATTTAAAAGCTGAGTTTCCTGTTTTGCGCGTTCAATTTCGTATTTGGTTTCAATTGCAACTAACGCGTCTTGGTTTCGTGTCAATTGTATACTATCCTTGACTTTAACATATTGTTTGTAATAACTAAGGGCCTTGTCTTTATTGTTCATGTTTTCATACACCTCAGAAAGAGCCTGATTGGCCTGAAGTATCCCTTTGGTATAACCAATTTCTTCTGCAATACTTAAACTTGAATCGATATATGCAATTGCAGGGTCATACATATCCATGGCATAATAAGTGATTCCTATATTATAATAGGAAGAAGGCATTTTTGACTTAATATCTAAACGCTTCTCAATACTGAGTGAGTTCATATATTTCATAAGTGCCAGGTCATACTTTCCTTGTTTGTAGTACACAGATCCAAGATTCTTATTACTACTGGCAATACCTGTTGAGTCAAGAAATGCTATTTTGTACTCCAATGATTTTATAAAGTAGTTTTCAGCTTTATCATAATCTTCTTTTTTAACATAAATTGCACCAATACCATTGTAACAAGATGATAAGCCTTTAATGTTGTTGCTATTGGTTCTAATTTCAATTGATAGTAAGTAGTGTTCTAGCGCATTGTCCATCAAACCTTGTTTGAAGTAAACATTTCCTATACTATTATGAAGCGTACCTATTTGGGTAGGTGTTCCATCTTGTTCTGCAATAACCATTGCCTTCATATAAGCGTATAATGCTTCCTCATTCTTACTTTGATTAAAGTAGGCGTGCCCCAGATTAATGAGTGCATTAATAACTTGTGGGATATTATCATTTGTGATTGCAAGCGTAAGGACTTCATTAAACTTCGCCTCTGCACGGTCAAATTCTCCCTGTTCATTTAATAGCGCACCTTCATTCATTAAGGCTGATATCTGAGATTCAACACTTCCCCCGCTTTCATTTGGTTGTGCATAAGCCAAAATGGTAGTGTAAAAAAGTAAGAAAGATGTAAATCGGCTAATTGACATTTAAAACAATCCTATTTATCTATTAATATTCTAAATGTATTGAAAATCAATTATATGATTTATTGAAATCTATGGAATGATGATTTTAAATGAGTCATGTTAGAAGAAATTATGTAAAAAGGCGATTGATTAACTTCTCCTTGAAGAAAACAACATAAAGTCACTAAACAATTTTGGTGCGCTATTTGTATTTTTATTCATCCAGATGAAACTATTTAACGTCATATTGGTTTGTTGTTTGCTAGGTCCTTTAGTGAGGGCGCAAGATAAGGCTGCTAATTATGCGGCTGTTAATAAAGGGGAAAATCCTTGTGTATTGTCTGAAAATAATTTCAATAGGATCAAGCTTCAAAAGTTGTTCATTTTCCGAGAAATCACAGAATATAACGACACAAAATACTATCAATCGAGAAATCAAAGCACATTAAAAGATTCGATCTATTCAGGTCAGTTGATAACTACGAAACAAGCCTATGACCGATTAATTGGCGACACGTTACTGACCATAGATTGGGCAAGTCAAAAAGTATACATTTTCTATGAAAAGGAAGTCACTTATAAACGGTATAAAGAGCGTTCATCCATCTTTCAGGAAGCTGCTGTAAATTCATCCAGTGATACACTACAATTGATGTTCGTAAATACATTTTACAAAAGGTGCACCGGCGGAGCGCGCTATCAGGAAGAAGAGGTTGAAACGTCCAGAAACTATTATGTAGTGGTAATCCCAAAAACTATAAAGGACATCAATACTCATGAGTGTTACACAACAGTAGGAGAGGGTTGTGATGAGGATCCAAGGTAATGAATTAGTGAAATCAAAAACAATAAAGGCGTTCCGCTTGCACGGAACGCCCCTCTCTATAAGGAATTGGTGAGTTTTGAAATCTATAACCCTATCCATGAAATCATGATTGAGATTCAAAAGGGTTAGTGTCATTCAAAACACAGCACTAAATTAGAGAAAAGATGTTGTGAAAAAAACCGTATTTCTACGGTTTTTTTCATTTCAATCGGGTTCCAATTAAAGTAATATCGTCTGTCTGATCCTTGGATTCTTTCCAGAATTTCAGAGACTCCCAAATGGTCTCACCGTATTCTTTGGAGTGTAGTGTTAAGTTTGTATCCAATAGTTTTTTGAGGTTGGTTAACTTGAATTTTTTATCTCTCTCCCCACCAAACTGATCGATAATCCCATCTGTGAACTGAAACATCCAGGCTGGTTGATTTATGGACACATACTTTGTAGTATATAGATGTTCTTTATTGAAAGGATCTCCAATAGATACATGACTGCCTTTAAGTCGGTAAAGTTCATTGTTTATCTCCATAAGAATATTGCTCTTGGCACAGGCATAGGCCAATGTTTTTTTATCTAAATCATAAACACAAACTGATACATCCATACCCTGGTGTGTCAGAGCCCCTTCTGAAGAAAATATGCGTAAGAATTGCCGGTGCAGATGATTCAATATCTCTCCCGGATCAAAAATTCTCATATCCCGAGTGATATTTTCTATCATTTGATATCCCAACATGGTTAAAAGCGCGCCTGGAACACCGTGACCGGTACAATCCGCACAAATACTAATGTATTTACTGTTGAGTTCATCCATCCAATAAAAGTCTCCACCTACTACTTCTTTTGGCTTAAACAATATGAACTGCTCAAAATGCTTGTTTAAACTGCTTCCTTCTGGTAGTATACTTTTTTGGATGTGAAAAGCGTAATCTATGCCATCCAGAATGTCTCGTACAGAATCCCGTGGATTAAATAGGTCATCCTGCTGATATTGATTCGTTGTAAACATCTTTCTAAGTGATATGTGAGTGTCCATAATTAGTGGTTTATGAGGTAAAAGTATAGGAGCATTGTACAATTAATAATAGTGAGTTACCCAACGTTGAACTTGGCTTTCCTACTGTGTTTTAAGATGGGGTATAAACTTCTGGAAAAGAATAGTGTAACGTTGGGAAATTGATTCTCTACTCAGGGAAAAGAACACCTGTTCAACCATCACAGTTGACATAGTTTTGTACTAACAAAAAAGAACACACAATGAAAACGACACTTTTAACCGCACTGATGCTAATTGGCATAGCGTCATTCGCCACAAATGATCCTAGCGTGGATACCACGAGCAATAGTTCAACACTCTCCATTAAGGTGGTGGAACTTATTAAACCCAGTTGTCCTGAAGTACAGGACGGAGCTATCTCAATTGAAATAGTAGGTGGGCAAGCTCCCTATACCTGTATATGGAACACATTTCCCAATCAATATTCAACCAACGCCACAAATTTGGCAAGCGGCGTATATTTTGTTGATGTAATTGATGCCGCAGGTAACCGTACGTTTACTTCAATTCAACTGGAAGATCAACGAAATATGGAAGATCACCAATGGATTCTTGATCATATTACACATAAAGACCCATGTGCTCCACTTGATTTCATTAATACGTATGACTTTTCAGTTAATGGAGAAATGACCGATTGGGAAACTGTCACCTCTCTTCAGCCGGGTATCTACACCATTCAAATATGTAACGCATCCGACTGTAAACTGGAAGAAATGGTGCAAATTTTTGAATACGAAGAAGTGAATATTAACTATGAAAAATAAAAACACAACACTTAATAAAGGAAGCCTACCCATATACTATTGCTCCAAATTTTGGTCAAACCTCATTCAGCATGGGCTGACAGTAGTACAACATAATTTGTTGAAAAACGATACCGAAGCCGTTTTGAACTTGCTTACGAGGTTTAACAATTTAAGCCGGATGGCGGTAAAACATACAACTTTAAAATACATCCGCGTTTTGGAGGAATTGGACTTTCTACAGGGGTACGTGTCATTAATTGCAAACTCATCATCTAATGAATTTAATGTGGAGTTATACCTGAATGACGGATTAGATCCAGATACACTGTTAATTCCCCCCATGTTGATTCATCATTGCGTTGACCTACAAATAGAGAACCGTTTTAGTAAGCACTTCTCCAATGGCTCACTTGAACTTCATTTTTATAAAATAGATGATGAAACGGTAGGATGCGATATTGTTGACCAAAACCCGGAAGCTCATGCATTCAAAGAAAAGCATCTTAAAACAGGTCAAAAAGAAACTTTGGCTTTGTTGGATGAAGTAAGAAAAGACATTTTCAATAACTACGAAGGTGAATATAATATAGAAGTTGACTATATTCATAGTCCGAATGGTGAGCCAATGGGAACAAAAACTATATTGTCATTCCCGTTGCTCTTGGATCACTAATTAGACTATATGATAAGTTGCGTAATCGTTGATGATGAAAAACCGGTAAGAGAATCCATAGCAAAAATGTTGGAGATGTTCTGTCCTAATGTGTCGATTAAAGGGATAGCATCTAACATCAAGGAAGCCAAAACCCTAATAGAAGAAAAAAAGCCAGAGATGGTTTTTTTGGATGTTGAAATGCCTGGTGGCAGTGGCTTTGATTTACTTGAATCGCTTGAAAATACAAACTTCAAAGTCATCTTTACAACCGCGCATGCAGTTTATGCAATTAAAGCCATTAAATATGCTGCAATGGATTATTTGCTCAAACCTATTAACGTAGAGGAACTCAAACTAGCTGTCAACAAATGTATCGAGTCAAAGTCTGATAATTCATCTGTTCAACAACAAATAGATGTACTAAGAACAAACCGCCAGGACAAAGAGTTCAATTTTTCCAAAATTGCATTGCCTACTGCTGACGGTATGGAGTTTTTTGATGTCAAGGATATTATACGGTGTGAAGCCGATAGAGCTTACTGTAAGTTTCACATGGTTAATAATAAAAAGGTTCATATTTCAAAACCCATGTCTGAATATCAGGATATCCTTTCTCAATCAAACTTTCTCAAAGTTCATAAATCAAATATTGTCAACCTTAATCATGTTGTAAAATATATAAAGGGAAAAGGTGGCGATTTGGTGATGTCGGATGGATCTCTTGTGAACGTTGCGGTTCGAAGGAAAGATGATGTGGTCCAGGCCCTCGGGATAAGTTAAATTCTTAACCATTCATAATCAATCATTTCGTTAAAATAAGCATTGCGGGAAATACGGTATTTTCCCGTTAAATTCTTATATCAGGCTCATTATTCGTAACTTTCTGTTGACATACAACTCAAACGAATTAGACAACGACGTTAATTACAGATTTATGAGCGAGTTATTAAGTTGTATTATAGTAGATGACGAACCGCAAAACCAGGTGGTATTGGAAAAGATGATTCATGGATTTTGTCCGGATGTGAAGGTGACAGGATTAGCTTCTTCTGTAGAGGAAGCAATTGAACTTATTGAAGACAACACACCGGACCTGGTATTTCTGGATATTGAAATGCCAGGTAATGATGGTTTTAAGCTACTGGATAAATTCGAGGCACCACCATTTGTAGTGGTATTTACAACAGCTCATTCCGAGTATGCGTTGAAAGCAATTAAGTACGCAGCGTTGGATTACTTGCTGAAACCTATAAATCTTAAGGAATTAAAACTGGCGATAGCCAAGGCTAAAAGTCGCATAAAAGAACGAAATAAACTACCGGACCAAAACCTCAAAAAATTCAAGGTTCTCAAAGAAAGTAGTCTAGACAGTAAACTTGACTTTGAAAAAATAGCACTTAGTACGGATGATGGAATTCAGATTATTCAAATAGATGATATCCTATGGTGTGAAGCGGATAAAACATATACCATTGTTCATTTTGTCAAAGGAAACCAAATCAAGGTGTCAAAATTGCTTAAAGATGTTGAAGCGCTTCTGCCTTCATCTGATTTCTACAGAATTCATAAATCTCACATTGTCAACCTGGATTGTATCACAAAATATACGAACGAAGATGGTCCAATGGTTCATTTATCTGATGGAACTAAATTAGAAGTTGCCGTTAGAAGAAGACAATTATTACTGACCAAACTAAAGCAAACGGAAGTAGTTTTGAAGCAATTAAATATCTCAGACAACTAATTGTGAATCGATCAATTATCCTGCTTTAACATTAACGGGAAGGAAATATGTATGGCCGTTCCTTCTGGTGTACCATCTTTCCCCATTTTATCCTCAACGTGATAATCAAATTTCTTGCTTTCCAAATCGCTCAATACCTCAATTTTGGTTTTTGTTATATTTACTCCGTACGACTTATGGCGCTTGACTTCTTCTTTTGTGCTTTTAAGCTTTTCTGCCTCTTCTCTTCCAACCCCGTTATCATCTATGATACACATAATATATTCTTCATCTCTTTCAAAGGATATCGTTATCATTCCTCCTGACTCCATTGGACCAATACCATGTAATATTGCATTCTCTACAAAAGGCTGTAATAACATTGTCGGAATCATGAACTCTTCAACAGAAACGTCATCTGCAATTTCAAAACTGTAATCAAATTTGTCAGAAAACCTGATTTTTTCAATGTCCATATACTTACTGAGCCATTCAATTTCAGCTTTAAGAGGAATATAGCTTTTCATGGAGTTGTTTAACATGCCTCTCATCAGTACCGAAAAATCTGAGAGGAAATTTAGTGCAGGCTCTACATTTTGATCCAGGATATACAATTGCACCGAATTAAGTGCATTAAAAATAAAGTGCGGATTAATTTGGGTGCTCAAAAGCATAGATTGATACTTCAGTGATTCAATGTGCTTTTCTTTCAACTCCAAACTGATTTGTTTTCTCGAATCGATATCCATGATCAACCCACGAAATTTGACAATTCTCTCATTTTCTATTACCGGATATCCAATTAATCGCACCCACTTTTCTTCTCCTAAGTCTGTGATGAGAACAGCATCAAGATCCCATTTCATCTTCCATGAACGTGAAGCTGAAACAACATCTCTTATTTTTGATTTAAATTCATCCTTATAATATTCAATCGAATCTAAAAAACCAGGTAAATCTTCATATTCCATTCCAAAAATACTGGCGGCTTCTTCAGACCAATATGTTTCTTCATCCTCAAAATTATATTCCCAAATTACAATTTCCGCAACACGTTGCAGTTCTTTAAAAAGTCTATTCTGACTTTTGATTTGCTCTTCAATTAAGGCTTTTTGTTCTCGTTGCTCAGCTTCTTTCAACGCTCTGATGATAGCTAAAGGGAGCTTGTCAAGATTTCCTTTGATTACATAATCCGTAGCTCCCGCTTTTAATACATTGACAGCTTTTTTTTCACCCAATGCACCGGTGACATATATAAAAGGTACGTCCGGACATATTGCACTGGCAAGGTCTAGCGCATCCGTATTATTAAATTCAGGAACGTTATAATCAGAGAGAATGATATCAAAAGATTCAGATTCAAGTCCTTTAAGAAATTCTTTTCTGGTCTTAACCTGGTAAAGCGTTAAATCATCAAATGCTTCTTCAAGACAAAAAGAAACCAACCGGGCATCAAATGGATTATCCTCCAAATGGAGTACAGTCAGTTCGGGTTTGGTAAGACTTATTTCGTGATTACTCATCTACACATGTTTTTGCCATTGTTCAAATAATACTGTCCAATCCAATTCCCCCGTGTAACACCAATGTAAATGTAATTATTAACCGTAGAGTTAACCCTTAACACGTTTATAAGAGCCTATCTCAGTTTCCCAACGTAGCGATTTCACAAATTAACGTAGCGATTTCACAAATTAACGTAAAAAATCGCGTAGTTATCGAACGGAAATTGAAAACCACGCTTGGAAAGTAATCCTGTGCGTTGGGAAATCTCACCGCTGTCCTCCAGAGGTTTACCCTGAAATTTGTCTCAAACAAAAACACAAAAAACTATAATTATGAGACGATTAGTGTATACTTTAACTTTAGCATTGAGTTCATTCTCAATCAATCATGCCCAGACAGTGAATCACTGGCAAGGGACAGTAAATAACAACTGGAGTACAGCAGGAAACTGGTCATTAAACCAGATACCAGGATCCGGAGACCCAATAGCAATAGATAGCTCAACCTATCAACTTGTTTTGGATGATGATGTTAGTATTGATGACTTTACTATCAATTCCGGGGCAACAGTTGATTTTGGAATCTATAGCGTTGTTATAACCGGAGATTTTACAAACAACGGACTTATTGAGCCGGGAACAAGTAAAGTTTCATTTAAAGGAACTCAGCAACAGACAATTTCAGGAACGCAAAACTTTTACAACCTGGATATTGATAATGCAGCGGGGGTTCAAATATCAAATGGAACAACTTTTATTGAGCACAGACTTAATGTTTTATCTGGTCAATTTTCAACGAATGATGCATTGACGCTACTGTCTGGACCTAACAATGAAGGTTCAATTGGGCCAATTGTCGGGTCTATTTCTGGAGATGTTACGGTTAGAAAGAGCATTCAGGTTGATTCATCCGATTGGAGATTCTTAGGGAGCCCAGTTAAAAATGCCACACTTGCACAATTAAATGATGATATGTGGACATCAGGATATACAGGTTCAACTTATCCAAGCTATCCTTTTGTTTCGATATACTTCTATGATGAGACAGTGAGTGGCTTAGGTTCTTATGGATATTACGCTCCTAATTCAGCAAATGACACTATAGGTGCCGGACAAGGCTTTATGGCATACATTGGAACAGCAAGCTTGTACGGTAACACCGTAGATTTTAAAGGTGAAGTAAACAGTGGAAGCGTTTCACTACCTGTAAGTTATACAAGTTCAGGATCAGATGATGACGGATGGTCATACGTTGCTAATCCTTTTGCATCTGCTATTGATTTTGACAGCCCGGATATAACTAGAACTGGGGTAAACAACGCAGTATATATCTGGAATCCTAATCTGGAAGCTTACGCAACTTATGTAGATGGAATTTCTACAAATGGTGGATCAAACATTATTTCTTCTTGTCAGTCTTTCTGGGTGAAAGCAACTTCTACAAACGCTGAATTGGTAATACCTCAAAGTGCAAAATCAGCTGACAACGGAACATTTTTAAAACAGCAGAACGGACCTACTTATATGTCGATTACTTTGACAAAAGGTAATGCTTCGGATCAAACTGTTTTAAAAGCAAACCCAAATGCTACAATGGGATTTGACGGCAGCATGGATGCGTACAAATTCAACGAGTCAAATGGGTATAATCCGGTTGCTTACACAAAAATTGACGGTGGATCAGAAATATATTCAATCAACCAGATACCAGTACAAGAAGCAGAAGTACTACTTTACGCAAAAGCAGGTGTATCAGGACAACATACTTTAACATTTGAAGATGTATCAAGCTTTACAGATAGCCAGTGTCTGATTTTAGAAGACATGTTTACGGGTAACACATATCCCTTATATGACAACATGCAGCTTACAGTTGACTTGTCAGATACTACTACGGTTGCAAGGTTTCGAATCAAAGTTGGAGCGCCGTTGTACGTGGAAGGATATAATGCTACTTGCTATAATACAAATGACGGTCATATTAACGTTGGTAAAAACACTAATACGTTATATGATGTAACATTAACTGACCAGTGGGGTGGGGTAATTCAACAAGAAACAAATGTAAATCAGATTACATCATTCGATAACCTTGGTCAGGGAATCTACATGGTGGAAACTGACGATCAACTTTGCGGATTGACGATAGACACAATCGTGATTGATCAACCGTCACCAATTATTGCAGACTTCGATCTGTCAGCTGACACTCTTTATATATCAAATGAATTTGTTGAAGTAGATCTTATCAACACATCTCAGAATGCAGATTACTACACATGGGAAGTTGAAACAAACCCAACAAGTACTCAAACAGATCTAACTGTTCAGTTTTACAGTGCAGGTGTATATACGGCAACGCTATACGCTTACCAAAGTCCTGACTGCTATGTCATGGAAGATAAAAACATAGTGGTGATGTCTACACTTAATGCTGGTGAAATTGAACATGAAATGATTCAGATGTACCTAAACAATCAAGTGTTGAATATTGAAGGACACGACAGCAACGCTAGTGTTAAGCTTTACAATGTAAATGGTCAACTACTACACACTCAAAATATACAAGCAAATTACGACCAGGTACAATTGTCAGATATTCCACAACAGCTATTAATTGTAGTTATCCAATCTGACAATGGACTAAACCAGACAAACAAAGTATTATATCGTTAAAAGTTAGAACACTATTGTCTTAAAATGAATAGTTAGTTGTGTCAGTGTTCATGAATGAAGCCGGGTTGAGTTTAACCCGGCTTCTTCTTTTTATATGTATACAATATATACTCCCAGCACCTGCCAGTAAGTAATCTAAAAACTCATTTCGACTACCCTGATTATTCATCAAGACAACACCTCCATTCACTTGATATACGGGGGATTAACCCGTTGGGATATTCAACCTGAACGTTGGGAAACCGCCACTAAAATAGGCGGTATTTGAGCCGTAGCTTAGTACTAAATTAAAAAACGAAATTATCATGAAGACAACATTGACACTAGCACTAATTTTACTTTTCGGATTAACTGTAAAAGTTTCATTTGGACAAAAACCGGTAGAAGCATCAGAGTATATTAACGTAGATTCAGCTTATGCTGCAGAACAAGTTGAAATTGCACACAGAGCAAATGTTTATAACTACAAACATGTTATCAAATTTTCATCTGGAATTTCAACTGAAAACTTCTATGTTGAGCAAGTTCTTAGAGATCACCGAAACCCAGAAACAGAATCATTTATCTTTCCCCGGGTCAGGCCGAGCCTGTCCTTCAGTCACGAAATTTACCTGGATGAGATAATGAGCCTGGCATACACCATTGGTTATACAAGAAATAATATTAAACTGAATGGCGCCAACCTTCAAAACCAACAAGCATTTGTATTTATTAAGCCTAAACTCAATTTCTTTAGAAGAAAAAATATTGAGGGATACATGCAATTAAACGTAGGGCTGGTTTATAATGACATGAACTTTGACATGATTCAAAACGATCAGATGAGAAGGTTGCTACCAGGTAATTTTAAAATGTATACAGGGTTCACACCAATAGGATTAAACTTCAGACTAACAGATCAGTTATGGGCTAATTTTGAAGGTTCATTATGGTCTTTTGAAGCGCTAAGCGTTGGATTGAAATACAAATTGAAAAAGAACTGGGAACACCCAAAATATTGGGCCTACTAGTAGATTGATAATGAGCCCTGTAAACCCATCACCTGTAGTATTATATAAGTGAATTAACTCACACACAGGGGCTAAAATGAGTTGATTCACGCATTGTAGAATCCTAATGGAGTCTATACCTTGCGAAGCACTTACCCAATGAGGTAGGTGCTTTTTTTGGATTATCCATTGGCATTTTGAATCTATCTATGAGAGTAGGAATAATTGAAAATGAATTTATTACACGCCTTTCACTAACCAGTATAGTGAAAAGGTTAGGGTTTGAAGTTGTTGGAACAGGTGGAAATTTTGATGAAGCAATAAAACTCACTTATGATCGTCATCCAGATGTGCTGTTGTTGGACAGTCAATTAAAGGGTGAAAAAGATGGTTTTGATGTTGCAAAAGCACTAGCTGGAAATAGCACGAGAATAATATTTGTGTCAAATACTTCAGAAAAAATTGCAGCCGAAAAACTAAACGATATACCGCATTATGCAATTCTTACAAAACCAATTGATAACGATCTTTTGGTAAAGCAGTTACTTGAATGTGCTATTGAATTGATAATAAAAACATAAGTCTAACTTCCCTTTTATTGACTCCTCACGTTAAGACTTAAAATCTAACCCAAAAACGAAAATTAAAAGGATTACGTATTACCTCGTTCAAAAACGTTTGAGCGAGAATTTGTATTAACTAGACTAAACAACAATTAACCAATAGACATGGCAAAAATCAATCATCACAATTTTGTAGACACAATTAATGACATATTAAGTGAAGCTAAAAAAAGAGGAGTATTACAGTTAGAATATGAGGGGTCTGAATGGAAGGGGGATACAGTTCTAATAAATGATAAAGAACATGTGAATTTCGGTACGTGTGGATATATGGGGTTGGAAACACATCCTAAAGTCATTCAGGAATCACTTGATTACACCAGACGTTACGGCACACAATTTTCAGTGTCAAGAACTTATCTCGTTTCAAAAGAGAATTACAAACTGGAAGAATACTTGTCTGAAATCTTTTTAGGGAAGAGCGTTATAGCATTTACTTCTACTACAATGGCTCACATGAGCGTAATACCGATAATTGTGGGGCATAATGACGCCATCATTTTAGACCAACAAGCACATATTAGTATGCAGACAATTGCACAGCAAATGGCTGCAAAAGGTGTTCCTATTGAAATGATCAGGCACAGCAACCTGGAAATGCTTGAACACAAAGTAAAGTCTCTATACGATAAACATGACAAAATCTGGTATGTGATTGACGGCGTTTATTCCATGTACGGTGATACGGCCCCAATAGAAGATATAAATGCACTGATGGCAAAATACGACAAGCTGCACCTTTATGTGGATGATGCACATGGAATGAGTTGGTATGGGAAGAATGGTTGCGGAAGGATCTATGAAGATTGTTTGAAGAATGAGAAGACCATGTATATTTCAACGCTTGCCAAAGGTTTTGGAACAATGGGAGGAATTGCTGTATTTCCAGAGAAATCATGGTATGATAAACTAATATTACACGGTGGACCACTAGCTTATTCTCATCCAATGCCACCACCAATGCTAGGGGCGGCAATAGGTGCTGCTAAACTTCATCTATCTGATGAGATTTATGAGATACAAAACGAATTAAAGAATAAATTGAGTCTTGCAAACTCAATTCTTTCTCAAACAGATATACCAGTGTTATCCAACCCGGAAACACCAATTTATTTTATTGGAACAGGTCAACCTAATGTTGGGTATAACTTTAATAAACGCCTTATTGACGAAGGCTATTATATGAATATTGGTATGTTTCCTGCAGTTCCGGTGAAAAATACCGGATTGAGATTTACCATTACCAATCACAACACAGAAGAACAGATCCGATCTTTTTGTGAAGCAATTATATATCATCATCCAAAAGCACTGGAAGAAGAGGGGAAAACGCTCAATGATGTACGAAAGGCTTTCCGATTGCCTTTAATTGAAGAAGAGAAAGTTAAAGAGCCTATTCTAAAAGAAACAGAATCAGATTTAACGGTTCAAACTTTTGAAACGATTAAAGATATTGACAAGAAACTCTGGGATTCAGCTTTTGCAGATAAAGGAAACTTTGATTGGGAAGCGCTGGAACTTATGGAGCGCGCATTTTCAGGGAATGATCTCCCGGAAGAAAACTGGAAATTCCATTACATACTTGTAACAGAAGGAAATGAACTAATCCTGGCAACATTCTTCACTTCAGGTTTGTTTAAGGATGATTTGTTGGCTCAGTCGGATATCTCAAAGATTGTTGAAGATGAAAGAAAAAATAACAAGTATTACCTGAGCAGCAAAACTCTATCTATGGGGAGCTTGTTCACTGAAGGAGATCATTTATTCATTCAAAGGCAAAATATACATTGGAAAAATGCCATTGGTCTTATGATCGAAACAGTTTATAATATTGAGGACAAAGAACAGTGTAATAGTATTATTCTTAGAGATTTCGCCTTAGATGATGAAGACATAAATCATGTTTTCCATGAGTTAGGATTTTTTAGTATTGATATGCCCAATACAAATATTGTTAAATCGTTGCCTTGTTCGATTGAACGGTATTATGATAATCTAAGCGGAAAGAAGAGAAAGCATATCCGTGATGATGTGTTCACCTATCTACCTGATATTGAAGTTAAGTTTAAATCAGAGCTTTCGTTTAATGAGATTCAAGATGGTTACGAGCTTTATAGAAATGTTTCCAATGTAAATTTTGGTATTAATCTCTATCCTTATCCTGAAAAAATAATGAAGTTGATGTCTGAAAGCAATCAATGGGAATACATTTGTTTGTATATAGATAATAAATTGGTAGGGATAGGCTGTTGCTATAAATCAAAAAACAGGTATTATCCGGTATTATTAGGTCTGAATTACGACTATAATCAAAAATTTAAACTCTATAAACAAATTTTATTTCAGGCTGTTTCCAGGGCAATCGAACTAAATAAAAATGAGATTTGCATGGGCTTGTCTGCTGATTTAGAAAAACGTAAATTTGGAGCAGAGCAAATTTCCAAAAAGGCTTTTGTTAGTGTAAAAGACCAGTATAACATGGAATTGCTCAGCAATATCAGTGTTAAAATGACGTTTAATGGATGACTCACCTGCAGATTTTTATATTGAAAACGGAATTGTATTTGGAAAGTATAAAGAAGGTATAATAATAGATCTTGAAGTTGCAAAAGAAGTTGTAGAAACAAGAAAAGTTATTAGTGAATATAAAAATCGCCCAATATTTGTTGATGCACGAGGTGTCAATAAAATGACGAAAGAAGCTAGGAATTACTTTGGTTCAAAGGAAGGCGCGGAATATATTTCAGCGGCTGCTATTTTCACTGACTCAATGCTAACTTCTTTCATGGCAAATTTTCTTATTCGTGTTAATCTTAAGGAACAATATACTATTGTTAGAGCATTTAATAATCGTGAAAAGGCGATCGAATGGCTATCACAATATAAATGAAGGCAGAAGTTGTTGATATAGAAGAGATACAGGAGGTAATCATAGCCTTTGCGAATCGGGATTTCTCTCGGAGGCTTACACAATCCGAAAATCTTGATGCCCGGGACATTATTGTTTCGGGTATTAATATGTTAGGGGAAGAACTTGAGCAAACTACCATTTCGCGGGATTACTTTGAAAGCCTATTTGATGCAATTTCCGACATATTAATAGTAACGGATAGCAATCTTGTTATTACCGATACCAACGACATGGCCAGTGAAAAATTGGGTGTTCATAAAGAAGCACTCAAAGGCATGCAATTGCTGGCTTTTGTAAAATCTATTCCTGATAAGGACTTAAATCAATCTGATAACCAACCCGGTTCCATAACTTTTGATTCAGATATTTCTGTAAATCAAGCATCTACTTTTCCTGCCAGTTGCACCATATCTCAGATTTACACAGACGGTTACCAGGGAGGATATCTCTTTATTGCTAAAGATATTACGGAAAAAATTAAACAAGAAAACCGAACCTTACGTGCTATTGTCACCGCAGAAGAAAAAGTCAGACATCAACTGGCCTATGACCTTCATGATTCTTTGGGGCAAGAATTAAATGCGGTGAAGATGTACATTGACACGCTGGATTATATGGATGAATCCAAAGAGCACACGGAAATATTCAATGAATGTAAAGACGTCCTTGATCAGGCTCTGCAAAACATCCGGGATTTGTCCTATGACCTTTTGCCCAAATCGTTGGAAAATGTTAACCTCTTGTTTGCGCTAGAAGAACTTTGTAAACGGTTAAAACCATTACAAGAAATTGTTTATGACTTTGAAAATGAAGAACTTTACATTCCAAAAGACGACGAGAAAATTATTTTTAGGGTATTTCAGGAATTTATAAATAATAGCCTTAAACACGCCAATGCGACTAAAATTAACCTGAAGATAAAAAAAGACAATCATCAGATATTATTCAGTCTCTCAGACAATGGTAAAGGATTTAATTTATCAAAGATTTCTGCCGGCAACGGGATTGATAATATAAAGTCACGTTTAAATGCAATAAAATCAAAATTTAATTATTACTCGTCGCCTGGAAAAGGCACCCATTTACGTTTTGTATACACAAATGAAAAAGATTAAGATACTTTTCGCGGACGATCACATTATTGTTAGGAACGGGATCAAGTTAATGCTCTCCAAGCAAAATTCGTTTGAAGCAGATATTGATGAAGCTTCTGATGGAGTAGAGGCTATATTCAAGGCAACATCTGACGATTATGATATCATTCTACTGGATGTTAACCTACCACTAAAAGACTGTATAGAAGTAACCAAAACCCTAAAGGCAAAACTTGGTAATCCACGAATTCTTGCACTGACTATGCATAAAGAAGAATTTATTATCAAAGAAATTCTGAAAGCGGGGGCATTGGGTTATCTGTTGAAATCCGCAGGCATAGAAGAATTGACAAAAGCGATTAAAACCGTTTACGACTATAAGCAATACTACTGCAACGAAGTATCTCAGTTGCTGATATCCGGACAGGCTACTGATGAAACGAATCACACCTATACTACTTTCCTCAGCACGCAAAGTAAGAACCTGGATGTGGATATCACCAAACGCGAATATGAAGTATTAAAGCGAATCACCGCCGGTTATACGGATAAAGAAATATCAGCACAGCTTAACATATCTACACGTACAGTTGGTAATCACCGACAGCATCTTATTCAAAAATTGCAGGTGAAGAACTCCATTGAATTAGTTGCCTACGCCCTGCGAAATGGCATTGTCACCTAATTGAATGTTTATTCTCATATAATTAGGTAAAATCACTCATGTAATCAGGTGAATTCACTCTTTTATAGGGTGTGTTCCTCTATTAATTTTGATCCCACTGCCACCGCCAGAAAAATTCACTAGGAATATTGCTTTGGTGTCCCTCTTGAACAGGCTACTTATTGGAATAACATTAATGACTAATGAAATGAACAACAAAGCTGACTTGTCTGAAATTGAAATTAAAGTTATACAGTTAATGAGTGAAGAACGTACATCAAAAGAAATTGCAGATTCGTTGTGTAGAGGAGTGAGAACAGTGGAGGGGTACCGTTCTGTAATTAGAGAAAAGGTCGGCGCTAAAAATGCTTGTGGCGTTTTGCTGTACGCTATTAGAAATGGAATTGTGAAAGTTTGAAATAAAAACATTTGAGATATTTAATCGCATAAAAATTTGGTTTGCAATAAGCAGGGTTTAAGTAATGTGTATAGAGTTACTTATTTTTACCCGGATGAACCTCTCCATTCCTTGGAGGGGTTTTTTCTTGTCCTGACAATTTGTAAAAGAATTGATTAAACACTCCTTGATTTCTTATCTTAGAATCTGTATTTTTTAGAAAAACCTCAATCCATATGATCACAGGAAAAAATATCGTTGCTGGAAAATTCAGTAATACAGGAGCCAATACATTCAAGACTTTTAACCCTGAACTCAACCTGGACAATGAATGGGATTTTTTTGAAGCAACGGCTGATGAAGTAAATTCCGCCATGCAAGAAGCCGTTGAAGCTTTTGAACTATTCACCGTTTGTCCGGACGATATTCGTGCCAAATTTCTTCGTGCTATTGCTCAGCAAATTGAAGCGCTTGGTGATGAATTATTAAATGTGTACAAGATGGAATCTGGACTTCCGTTAAACAGAGCAAGAGCTGAAAGGAGCAGAACCCTTCATCAATTAAACATGTTTGCAGATTTCATTTCAAAGAATGACTGGAGAGGAACGTTTGTAGAAGAAGCAGAACCGAATAGGTTACCTAAGCCTAAACCTAGTTTGTACAAAACACATATACCAATCGGTCCTGTTGCTGTATTTGGTGCCAGTAATTTTCCACTTGCTTATTCCACGGCTGGTGGTGATACCGCTAGCGCATTCGCTGCTGGATGTCCGGTAATTGTAAAAAGTCATCCTATGCATGCGGGAACGGGTGAGTTAGTTGCTTCTGCTATTGTTAGGGCAATTGAAGACGTAGACTTACCTCCAGGTATATTTTCAAATCTAAACAGTGGAGGAATAGATGTTGGAAAGCAAATCGTACAGCACCCTAAATTGAAAGCTGTTGGATTTACCGGTAGTATCAAAGGAGGGAGAGCGCTTTATGATTTGGCTGCATCTAGAGAGGAGCCCATACCTGTTTTTGCAGAAATGGGAAGTGTTAATCCAGTGGTCATTTCTTCTAATGCGTTAAAAACTGATCTTAAAAAATGGGTGGAAATGTATGCGGAATCAATTACAAATGGTACGGGTCAATTTTGCACAAAACCTGGCTTACTCTTCGGTATTGATTCTAGTGAGCTAGATGAATTTGCGGTTCAACTCTCTCAGAAAATTGCTCTGAAAGATTCAACGGTAATGTTAAATCCCTCCATTGAAAACAACTATGAGTCAAACAGACAATTGGCTATTGAACAAAATAATGTAGCTGTACTTACTGAAGCCCATGATGTCAAACCAAATTACGGAAAGCAAACTATTGCAACGGTTGACGGAACAACGTTCTTTAGTAACCCAACTTTGCATCACGAAGTATTTGGTCCTTATGCTATAATTATTAAATGCAAAAACCTTCAACAAATCCAGGAGATAATAGAACATATAGAAGGGCAACTGACCGGAACAGTAATTGTTGAAAAAGAAGATTTTGAAGATTTTAAACCAATAGTGAAAGCGCTAAGTCAAAGAGTTGGTAGATTAATTTACAACGGTGTTCCAACCGGGGTTGAAGTCACCGAAGCCATGACTCATGGAGGACCGTATCCTGCTTCAACAGATTCCAGATTCACGGCTGTTGGTGTTCATTCTATTAAAAGATGGATTCGTCCGGTAACGTTTCAAAATTTCCCTAAAGAACTTCGCCCAGTTTAAGCTTTTAAGAGCAACCACTCTTTAGCCTCATCCTGATTAGTAAATAGTTTTATAGGAATCGGCGGACGATTTATTCCTAAAAAGAAATTTCCCACCACCTTCTGTAAGGGCTTTTGTGCCACCATGGCAATTTTATCTGCTAAAGTTTTTTCCACATTCGCTAAGTACTTTCTTGCTTCTAGGGAGTACATTCCATTTTCTATGTGTATTAAAAATAGCCGATTGACTCTATTAAAAGTTATTATTTCAGCATGAATTTCCCGTACATCTTTCAATGTAAATTCTCTGGTCATAGAAGGTTTAGCACGAAAACTGGCAATGCCATTATCAAATAAGATGATGTTTAATGTTGTGGTCTCTCTTTTTGAAGTAGTTTTCATAATCGGCTGATTACTACTTCAATATACCAAAATAAATCAATAAAGACTATTATTTTGTCGACGAAGAGTTAAAATTTAACGATTAAACGAATGTTTACCCTACGTCCGGTGAGATGATTAGGGATTGCATAATAACGCCCGGCAATATCCTGCAGCCACTGATAAGAGATAATGTTCTTGATCCCGAGTAAGTTAAACGCGTCTAGGCTAACTGTAATTTGTTCGAAATTAGAAAAGAATCTCTTTCTGTCGGGTTTGTCTAAGTTCGCTTTCTTTTTCTCTCTTTGACGATAGGGATTGTCCGGCCCAATAAAGTCGTACATAAACCCAAGATCCAGGCGAATATATGCGTTTGATCTTAAAACGTCTTTATATCGCTCATACGTTGGCGGACCGTAGGGTAGAGGGGTTCCAACAAGTAAATTCGTGGAAACTTTAAAGTTAGGTATGCCAGGCATTTGGTCCTGAAAGAACAATGAAAATGTCAAAAGTTGATCGGTTGGCCTTGGAATATACCCGGGAACCTGCAACAAGGAATCAGTAGCCACATCATTAAAAGTATACCCTGGTAAAATTGTGTCACCATCTGAATTTAGATAGAGGTAATACTCATCATTTAAGATATCTTCTTCTGTTCGCAATAGCCCAATTCTAAAGAAAGACTCAACGCCAGGAATAAACTCACCGTGTATTTTAGCATCTACACCATAGGCATAGGCAACAGCACTGTTTTCAGCATAATAACGAATGCGGACGTTGTCAATTTCATAGGGAACCACATCCCACATATATTTATAATATGCTTCTGTAACAAATTTGAATGGTCTTCCCCACATTTTGAAATAGATGTCGGCTCCAATGACGTTGTGCCAGGATTTTTGTGAAACCACATCCGTGTTCAGGTCACCTAAAATTCCTCTCATGGTACGATACAGTGGCGGTTGATAGTATAACCCGCTAGCGAATCGGAACTTCATGTTTCTCCTGGTAATCGTTGAATCTTTATGTAAGATATATGACCGAGGTGTGTACGTAATGCTCATTCGCGGAGTCACCCAATATTCCTTATTGACAGTTCGATAACCACCTCTGGTACCAAAAGTGAGGGAAATTTTGTCCGGACTTTGTCTGATTAACTGATTAACATGTATCAAAGTTTTACCGGAATCGGTTCGTATTTTTTTACGCAACGACACTTCAATATCCTTGCTTCTTACCCAATTTTGTGAAAATTGAAAATGGCCCGTAAAACGAAACCCTTCCACCTGGTTGTTCTGCTTAATCACTTCTTTGAGCTCAATAACATCAGGGTCTCCTAGTGGAATAGAATAGCCGGCAGAATCAATCAGGTGCCACTCACTCAAATTATCATTAAACAATTCATATTGCGCTTTTGCACCCCAACGCATTTCACCAAATGTCCGAAGGTCCACATTATTCTTGAGTTCTTTGTTCTTGTATTTAAAATCATAGCGTGCATTTGTATATACATTGCCAATCCAAACATTTAAGTCGTTACGCGCATGATCCAGAAATCCTCCAACACCAACATTGCTGGTTGAATCCCCAAACTCTTCTTTGGATGGATCTGTTTCTAGCTGGTTGATCCAATACTCGCCCAAAATATCAAAATGTTCGCTTTCTATGGAATGAAAAACGGACGCCACAAAATCCATCTTAAATCGCTTACTGTTTCTCCAGTTCACTCCTGTGGCTGCCGTAAAGGTTTTGAATTTTGTCTCTTCCTGTCCTTCAAAGAATACCCTTAGTTGATAGGCTTCATTCACGGTTCCCCAGGTAGTGTTTCTGGTTGCTGGGACAAAGCGATAATTGTTGGTAGAGTAGTGTCCTAGCACAAACAACTTAGCATAACGATTCTCGTTATCATAGTTGAGATAATAGTTACTTAATAATTGTGCATCAAAAAAGGTAGGGTTATAATCCCCTTGTGTGGGCAAACTATTTAAGAGGTAGGAATTGGCTCTATATCTGGCCCCTGCAATAATATTCCCGCGCTTTTTTGCAAAAATGCTTTCAAGATGAGCCTGACCCCCCATTAGACTCGCCTGAGCACTACCACCGAAGCTCGTCGGTTCCCGGTAGGTAATATCTAAAACAGAGGAAAGCTTGTCTCCATAATACGCATCAAAACCACCTGCAGAAAAATAGATATTCTCAACAAATGAACTGTTAATAAAGCTCAATCCTTCTTGTTGTCCAGAACGGACTAGAAATGGTCGGTAAATTTGAATTCCATTGACATAAATAAGGTTTTCATCATAATTCCCTCCACGTACATTATAATTTGAGGTAAGTTCATTATTTGAAGAGACACCGAGCCCAACCAATTTAATAAAATCCTCTGCGTTTCCAGTGGCGCTCGGCAGCCTGTTTAAATCAACTTTGGGAAAGAAATCAACAAAATCACCGGGCCGCTTAAACTCGAAAGGGACAACATCTAAAGTTTTACCCTCAAGTAAGAAAGTGCCAAGAAAGATATTGTCCTCACCAACCTTAACTGTTCTAAGTAGGGTTTCTTTTTTTTGAAACTTGCTTCGAAGTACATAGGTGTCATTTGGAGCCAATTCAATTTTAAAAACACCTTGCTCGTCAGTTGGCCCAAATATTCCTTGTTGACCGTCAACTATTATGTAAACCCCGGGAACACCAGCACCCTCTTCATCTATAATCTTCCCGGTAAGTGTAACCATTTGCCCAAAACTAGTAGCAGAGAGGAGTAAGAATAATATATGCAGCAGGTGTTTCAAGCGTCCAAAATTAACAATTCGGTCGCAAGAAAAACGAATAGTTTCCGCTTATATTTTGATGACGATAGTTAATATGCAGGATATTTTGTTAATATTCTGTTGTACAGCCAGTACTCTGGTATGCACAAGAGTGTTAAATTTGTCAGCACTGCAGGCAAATGACGTCTGTATTGAAGAGAAATTGATCGAAGATGGCGAAACAACAAACCGACTACACAGAAGAAAATATTCGCTCCCTTGACTGGAAAGAGCATATCCGGCTTAGGCCAGGTATGTACATTGGTAAACTGGGAGATGGTTCCGCAGCTGATGACGGAATATACGTGCTTGTTAAAGAAATTATTGATAACTCCATTGACGAGTTCGTCATGGGTAATGGTAAACGCATCAACATTAAAATAAAAGATGGGGTGACTTATGTTCGTGATTTCGGACGAGGAATTCCACTCGGTAAGGTCGTTGATTGTGTGTCAAAAATAAACACAGGAGGTAAGTACGACTCCAAGGCCTTTAAAAAGTCTGTTGGTCTTAATGGGGTTGGTACAAAAGCCGTAAACGCTCTTGCAGAGCACTTTATCGTTGAGTCCTATAGAGACGGAGAGAAGAAAAGAGCCGTTTTCAAATACGGTGAACTGATTGAAGAATCAGACATTGAAAAAACGGATGAACGTAACGGAACCTTTATAGAGTTTATTCCTGATTCGGAAATCTTTAAAAATTATAAGTTCCGCGCAGCTTATCTTGAAAAGCTTTTTTGGAATTATTGCTATCTCAATCGTGGGCTTGCCATTTACTTTAATGGTGAAAAGTTCTTATCTGAAAATGGACTGAAGGATCTATTGGAGGATAACATGGAGAGTGAAGCACTCTATCCAATTATTCATTTGGAGGGCGAAGATATAGAAGTGGCAATTACCCACGTAAGGAGTTACGGAGAGAATTATTATTCCTTCGTGAATGGTCAGCACACAACACAAGGCGGAACGCATTTATCCGAGTTCAGAGGTTCTGTAGCAAAAGTGATTAAGGATTTTTATGGCAAAAACTATGACGCCGTAGATATCAGACAATCAATTGTGGCGGCTGTGTCAGTTAAAGTTATAGAACCGGTGTTTGAGTCGCAGACTAAAACGAAATTAGGTTCACAGGAAATTGAGCCAAATGGTAAGTCAATGCGTGCCTTTATTAATGACTTTTTGAAGGTGAAGCTCGATAACTTTTTACACAAGCATTCCGAAACAGCTGAAATTCTTGAAAAGAAGATTAAACAATCTGAAAAAGAAAGAAAAGAGCTGTCAGGGATTCGTAAATTGGCCCGGGAACGTGCTAAAAAAGCCAGTTTGCACAATAAAAAATTACGTGATTGCCGTGCGCATTATAATGATACCAAAAATGATAAAAGAAAGGAATCTACTATCTTTATTACTGAGGGGGATTCTGCGAGTGGTTCTATCACGAAATCCAGAGATGTCAATACACAAGCCGTGTTTAGTTTGCGTGGAAAACCTTTAAATTCTTATGGGTTAACTAAGAAAGTAGTTTATGAAAATGAGGAATTCAATCTACTTCAGGCTGCTTTGAACATTGAGGATGGAATTGAAGGACTTCGATATAACAATGTCGTTATAGCAACGGATGCAGATGTTGACGGTATGCACATCCGCCTTTTACTGCTAACATTCTTTTTACAATTTTTTCCTGAACTCGTTAGGGGTGGCCACGTTTATATACTTCAAACACCTTTATTCAGGGTGAGAAATAAGAAAGAAACAAGGTATTGTTATTCTGAGGAAGAAAGAGTAGATGCCATTGCTAACCTGGGTAAAAACCCGGAAATAACTCGTTTCAAAGGACTAGGAGAGATTTCACCAGATGAATTTAAGAACTTTATTGGGGATGAGATACGTCTGGATCCTGTTATAATAGGTAAGGACGCAAAAATTGAAGATGTACTGCAGTTCTACATGGGTAAAAACACCCAGGATCGTCAGGAATTCATCATTGATAACTTACGCATAGAAGAGGCTGTAATTGCTACCGAAGACTAAACAATCTTATCATTTCAAGGAGGGTAAGTGGTATTTAGTGTAGAATCCATTAAATTAGTACCATGCGATCGTTTATCCTTTTAATTGCAGTTTTAGCGGTTTCATCCGTATATAGCCAGTCCGATACTCTTGATCCGGTGGACAAACCAGCTATGGGAGATGTTCATTTTCTGGTAGATGTCGACAATGGTTATTTTGAAATTGTAATTGATGATACCATGTATCTCAAACTATACAAGTGTCAATTGCCACCAGGGCATCATACCGCTAAAATATGGTCGCCGGGCTATGTCACAAATCTTGTTGAATTTGATGTTTATAAAGACAGCTTAACCAGGAAATATGTAAAGATGGTTATCTCTAATGAGCGGCAGCAATTTGAAAGTGATTATAAGGAGTATCGCATGAAATTTCATAAGTCATTGACGGTGCCACTTAGTTTAACGCTTGCATCTGCCCTGACATCAGGTGCATTTATGATCAATTCATATACAACAAGAAAGAAAGTCTTCCAGGACATTGATCTATACTTTTCGGCACCAAGTTATCAGGAAGCAGTATTGCACAAAGCGAACATGGAAGAGCACAATGCCAAATACAATCGTCAACGTATCATATTCTATTCAACACTAGGATTAACTGCTGCTGCGCTTGGTACAACGATATATACATACAGGCAATTTAAAAAGAACAATTCTGAACCGGAATTTTATGCTCCAAGTCCGTTTAAAGATAAGTTCTCATGGTACGCCACGCCATTATCATGTGGTATAAAATGGAGGTTCGGATGAAAAACGTTTCAATTATTATCGGGATTTTACTGCTTTTTAGCTCCTGTCTAAAAAAGATAGACGAAGTTGAAACTGCCAACACAAATATTTTTGATCCAGAATATGCAGGAGATCAATGGTGGGTGTATGATGATGTATACATCTACACCAATAGTAACAACGATCAGAAAGTGAGGTTTCTGTATTCCATACCTGAAAACAAAGCACCTGATTTAAAGCCAACACACATTGATGTGAGCATATCTGTCAATGGCGCAACCCCAGTATTTACACAGGCCGACATTACTAAAGACGGGAACTTCGAGGGCGAATTAGAAATAAATCCTAGTGGGGTAACAAACTATTGCCTTGAAATTGGCGTCTATGTGGTTGAAGAAGATTTAACAATTAACTCTTTTACCGAATGTAAGAGCTTGTAAAAATCTCTTTTGATTTTTATTTTTGAACCGTGAAAACTATTATCCCTTTAGTAATCTTCATCTGCGTAATTGCCTTGCCCGTAAAGGCACAGAATTATACCTGGTCCCAACAAACTACCCCAACAACTAATCAGTTAAATTGCATCCAGTTCCTCAATAATTTTGAAGGTTATTCTGTGGGTTGGGGAGGGACAATTCTAAAAACCCTTAATGGTGGTACCGACTGGGTAGCTGTTAATTCTCCTACAACAGAAATCATAGTCGGACTTCATTTTGTAGATATCAATACTGGTTATATATGTGATACCGGCGGAACTGTTTTTAAGACAACAGACGGAAGTTTGAGTTGGGATATGGTGTATGATAATTCGCTAAAACCGTGTGATAATATACATTACAATAACGGTCGCTTATTCATCCTAAGAGATAATGACGTCTTGTATACAGATGATGGAGGTGTCAGCTGGGACTCTACAATTGTTGGTGGATTTTCACCAGAGTCTATGGATTTCGTTTCTAATTCAGTTGGTTTTTGTGTTGGAGGGTTGGGCTCAATTTCAAAAACCCTTGACGGTGGTATTACCTGGGTTACATTACCAAATATAAGTACTTCAATCACTCTATGGGATATTTATGCTGTTACTAGTACTAAACTGATTGTAGTAGGGAGTAGTGGAGCAATATTTCAATCGACTGACACAGGATTAACATGGAACATGGTTCCTAGTGGTGTTTCAAATCATCTTTATACCGTACATTTTACGAATGCAACACATGGAATAGTAGCTGGAGAAAATGATGCAGTATTAGAAACTACTGATGGTGGTACAACCTGGATAGCAACACCAACTGGAATGACGAATCTTTATATTGATGTCTATGTTGCGAACCAAACCATAGCTTATCTTTGCGGTGCAAACGGCTCAATTTACAGATCACCTGGTGGTGTGGAAGATATTGCAGCCCTTGAATATACCGGGCCGGATACCGTTTGTGTAGGCCAACCCTTCGTATTTTCTTTTACTTTCGCTAATGTTGGAACCGGAATTGCAACCAACCCAGGTTTTCAGGTACTGGCAGGTGGATCGGCACTGTTTGGAGACACTATAACATGGGTTGGCAACCTTGTGCAAGGAGATACAGTTGAGCATTTTCAGGCAAACGCAGTACTCAATTCACCTGGAACCGTGTCTATTATCATTTTTTCAACTGAACAATTCAACCAGGCAAATAATGCCATCTTTGTAGATATTGAGGTAGTGGCGCCTACTCCTACTGAGGTCACCGGAGGAGGAGTTTTTTGTCCTGGAGATACCTTAACCCTTGAAGCATCAGGCGGCAACAGTTATTACTGGGTTTCCGGACTGGATTCTGGAGCAGATGTTACCAGTAGTATACAGGAAGTAACGCCCTTGCTAACCACACAATATCTCGTTGAAATTCAACAGGACTATTGCAAAGTACTGGATACAGCTTTGGCAGAACTCGACCAGAACTGTGATACGATTGAATTGATAATTCCTGCCGAGCATTACGCGTTCTCTCCTAATAATGACGGCGTAAACGACTTTCTCGTTCTGGATTTTCTTGATGGAACACTATACCCAAATTCCGTTTCTATATTTAACCGCTGGGGAGACAGGGTTTATTATACAGACAATTACGATAATGTGGAACTATATTGGGATGGAACCTACGGCGAACGAAATTCACCGCCCGGCACTTACTTCTTTATAGCAGAATCTGAAGAAACCGGAACTGTTAAAGGTTGGATCCAGCTGGTCAAATAAACTGTTAATTTTTTTTTAACGACATTTCACTCATTGTCTCTGTCGCTTTACTCAAGAGGCTACTTTTTGGTACGATTGTTTCTTGTTTAAGATCAGATTAATCGCCAATTAATCTCATCATTTATTAATGATCGCATCAAATGGCAGCCTCCTCACTCGTGGGGAGGTTTTTATGTTTATACCTGCCGCATTCATCTATTTTAATTCGATTTAGGTCGAAATTATAACTATAGACTAGTGAGAGGAATCGATAATCATTACCTTTGACGGCAATATTGAACCTCTAAATCGAACCGGATTGAGATTGAAAATCAGAGATATAACACTTCTTTTAGTTTGTGCGTTATTTTGGTCTCCTGTATCAAAAGCGCAAACGATAGATTCAACAAAACTTGATTCACTCATTCTAATTCTCACACTTCAGAATAAGGATGCTCAAACGGTCGATACTTACCTGGCCTTAGCTGATGAGTATCTTGCGGTTAGCGATTTCCCGATCAGTTTAACTTATGCCAACCTGGCCAGGGATTTATCAAAAGAGATTGATTATAAAGTAGGAGAAATGGATGCCGCTTTCTCCATTGCACATATTTATGTGTCGTATTATTTGGAGTTTAAAAAAGGCATCCGTTATTATGATGAAGCTTTGCGACTTGCTGAAGAATTGAATTCCCAGGAGGGCATCATACGTGCCTATCGCGGTTATTCCTTTGTTTATTCCTCTGTTCACAACTATCAACTTGCCATTGAATGGAACAATAAGGCTATTGATTTAGCGCGTAAGCAGAATAATGATCAATTGGTCTCAGATCTCAGTGCCTATAGCGGTAGTATGTATGAGGATATAGGAGATACCTTAAAAGCCCTCGAAATGTACCAGCAAGTGGAAGAGATTGAAGAAGAGAATAACTACATGAACACTTCAAACGCTGCCTTAACTTCAATTGCTCATTATAACTTTCTGATTGGAGACATCAACAAGAGCTTGAGATTGTACCGATCTGCAATAACTCGGTTTGAAAGGTTGAATGATTTTAGGTGGGAATCTTATGCCAGAGCAGAAATTTCACGTGTATATATCGCAGCAGGAAATTTGGATCTAGCAGAAAAACATGCACAAGAAGGACTTCGCCTGGCGCAGGAATTTAATCTCAAAAAAGAAAGGAAAGACAATTACTATGTTTTAGCCTTGCTGTACAGAACCCTGGGAGATGAACCTAGCGCAAGAAAGTATCAAGAGGCGTATGCTAATCTTCAAGATTCTGTACTTGTCAATATTGAAGAAAGAAAACTGCCCGGCGAACAATCAGAAGTGACAACAAGTTCTTCATCCACCTCTTATTATATTTGGCGAAATCTCTTAATTATAGTCTTGTTAATCGCAATTATTGTCTTTTTTAGCGGTTTTCAACTGAAAAGACGTGAATAGCTCATACAAAACTGTTGATAACTCCTGCCTTTTACTCAAATAATATCAGTCACTTCTTACTATTTTTGAAGGTCGATTTATTATGTCAGAGGAGAACGAATCATATCAGGAAGAAGAATCCAGTTCATCAAACGAAGATGGCAGGGAAGAGGGTGGAATAATCCCTTTGTCCGGAATGTACAAGGATTGGTTCCTTGATTACGCATCTTATGTAATTCTTGAAAGAGCAGTTCCTGCTTTATTGGACGGTTTTAAACCGGTTCAACGGCGAATTATGCATTCCATGAAAGAAATGGATGATGGTCGTTATAATAAAGTTGCGAACGTCATAGGTAACACCATGAAGTATCACCCTCACGGAGATGCTTCTATCGGTGATGCTATGGTTCAAATGGGCCAAAAAGACTTGCTGATTGATACACAGGGAAACTGGGGAAACATCCTTACTGGTGATTCATCCGCGGCACCCCGTTATATTGAAGCAAGGCTCTCAAAATTTGCACTTCACGTCGTTTTTAATGCAAAAACAACGGAGTGGGCTCCTTCTTATGATGGACGAAACAAAGAACCTATATTATTACCCGTTAAGTTTCCATTATTACTCGCCCAGGGTGCTGAAGGTATTGCGGTAGGAATGGCCTGTAAGGTAATGCCGCATAATTTTAATGAACTTATAGATGCTTCGGTAGATATTTTGAGAGGAAAAAAATCCAAAATATTACCTGATTTTCCTCAAGGCGGAATGGCTGATTTTTCCAATTATAACGGTGGCCAACGTGGTGGAAAAGTAAGAATTAGAGCGCGTATTGAAAAAGTCGATAACAAAACCTTAAAGATTACTGAAATTCCGTTTGGAACTACTACGGGTACTTTGATCGACTCTATTATTAAGGCAAACGAAAAAGGGAAAATTAAGGTTAAGAAGATTGAGGACAATACAGCTGCCGAAGTAGAAATCTTGATCAACCTGGGAACCGGTGTATCTCCTGATAAAACAATTGACGCGCTTTACGCATTTACCAACTGTGAAATGTCTATCTCACCAAATACATCCGTGATAGTAGACAATAAGCCGCTTTTCTTATCTGTAGATGAAATCCTTAAGATCAATACCGACAAAACGGTTGAACTTCTTAAGCTGGAATTGGAGATTAGAAAAGGGGAGCTAGAGGAACAATGGCATTTTGCTTCGCTGGAAAAGATTTTCATTGAACAGAAGATATATATTGAATTTGATGGTAAAACGTATGAAGAAGCCATTGAGGTTACACATAAATTGCTGAAACCTCACATTAAGCATCTCAAAAGAGAGGTTACAGATGATGACATCAAGCGTTTGCTGGAAATCAAAATGCGTAGGATCACCAAACACGATTCAGATAAAGCGGATACGTTCATTGAATCTTTGGAAGAAGAGTTAAAAGAAATTGCCCACAACCTCAAGCATATTGTCGATTTTGCCATTGATTATTTCAAAGACCTCAAAAAGAAATTTGGTGAAGGAAAAGAACGTAAAACTGAAATTAGAGCTTTCGATAGTATTGCTGTTCAAAAAGTGGTGGTGGCCAATAAGAAATTATACGTTGATAAAAAAGAAGGATTTATTGGTTGGGGATTGAGAGGTGCGGAGTTTGTGAAAGATTGTAGTGATCTGGATGATGTGATCGTCTTCTTCAAGTCAGGAAAAATGATGGTAACCAAAATTGCTGATAAGAAATTTGTCGGCAAAGGCATTATTCACTGTACTGTTTGGAAAAAAGGCGATCAACGAACTATTTATCACATGATCTACCGCGACGGAAAAGAAGGCGGTCCAACCATGATGAAGAGGTTTGCCGTAAAAAGTATAACGCGGGATAAGGAATACGACCTAACTAAGGGTACCAAAGGCTCTAAAGTATTTTACTTCTCCTATCATCCGAATGGCGAACGTGAAGTGGTGCAGGTTCAGCTCAGACCACGGCCTCATCTGAAACGTGTGAAATTTGATATTGATTTCGGAGATTTACTCATCAAAGGTAGGGGAGCAGCTGGTAATCGAGTAACTAAAGAGATAGTTTCTAAGGTTGTTCAGAAAGAAGTAGGAGAATCTACGTTAGCAGCCAGAAAGATTTGGTGGGATGATGTAGTTAAAAGATTAAATGTAGATGGCAGAGGTAAATTCCTTGGGAAATTCAAAGGAGACGACAAGCTACTAACTTTATTCGAGTCAGGCGAACTGCGTATTACAAATTTTGACCTTTCCAATAGGTTTGCAGATAACCTGATCCACATTGAAAAATGGCATCCGGATCGACCGCTTTCTGTTGTTTATTATGATGGAGAGAAAGAATTGCATTTTGTCAAGCGTTTTCTGGTGGAAGTTAAATCGGATAAGAAAACGTCATTTATTTCAGAAACTGAAGGCTCTCATTTGGACGTTGTATCAACGGCATACAAACCAAAAGCAAAAATCATCTTTAATAAGCGGTTAAAGGAAACCAAAAACCTTCCTGATAAAATCATTGACCTTGAGGAGTTCATAGACGTTAAGGGAATGAAAACTCAAGGAAATCAATTAACAAAACTAGCTGTTAAAGACATAGAACTCATTGGTGGCATTGAAGGAGAAGAACCATGGCCTGATACTGAAGATGAAGAAGAGGATAACGAAGAAATCACTACTGCTGAAAATGATGATGATTCAGAAGACGATCAGGAACAGGAACTGAAGAATGATGGTGATGCTCCCGTTGAAGTAGAATGGGATATCAAAGCTGAAGGAAAAAAGGCCAAAGGCAAGAAGAAAAATCCGATTAAAGATCCGGAAGATGACTCACAGGCTTCTCTATTTTAGCATTTTACTGAGTTTTTTCGTTCTGTTCTCATGTAGTCCGGTCCAGGTAAAAAAAGTATTCGAAGGATATAATCAAATAGGTAAACACTCCCGGGCCCTCTATCACACAGATAACGGATTTGTCGTAGGTGGAAAGGATGGTGTCTATTCTATATTTTCTAATGATTTTCAGCAAACAACGGACAGTTTAAAAGGCGGAACTGATTTAAGAGATGTTTATGTTCGCTCTGATGGCAGTATGATATTTATTAATTCTGGAGATCAGGGAAAAATATGGAAGGTTTCTGCAGATAGAAGATCAGTAAAACTCGTGTATGATCGTTCAGGTGTTTTTATTGACGGTTTGGCATTTTGGGATGATCAAAGAGGCGTGGCTTATGCTGATCCGGTGAATGGGAAATTCATAGTAATGGTGACACTTGATGGAGGAGAGATCTGGCGACCATTAAATTCTGAGAGCTTACCGTATGCGCTTCCCAACGAAGCAGGTTTTGCAGCAAGTGGAACAGGAATAGCTGCAGTAGGTGAATCAACGATTTATATAGGTACAGGGATGTCTGATACCGCCAGACTTTATTGCTCCTATGACATGGGGAAAAGTTGGACAATCCGACCAACTCCTATCAAACCCGGAGATTCTTATGGTATCTACAGTATGTACTTTTGGAGCGAAAACGAAGGAATAATAATTGGTGGAAGCTATCAAAATCCAGATGACAATGAAAAAATATGTTTCTATACTCCTGATGGAGGAAAAACCTGGGAAGAGCGAGGAAAAGGACTTGGTGGATACACCTCATGTGTACACGGCAACAAAGATGCGTCATTCCTGGTGGCTACTGGAAGAATAGCAACATATTATTCAATCAATAAAGGTGAAAATTGGAATCTACTGACAGCAGAAACATATTACTCGGTTCGCGTGGGGGAAGACAAACTCTATTTTTCAGGTAAAGAAGGTAAAGTAGCAGTCTTTGAATATCGCCTATCTAATTGATTAACACTACAATAAGTCAAAAACTGACAAAAGTCATATTCTAACGTGTTGAGCGTCATTATTTCTCAGCTTGTTCTCCCTTAATTTTGGTGAAGTACAAAATAAGAAGAACTATGTCGCAGTCAACAAGTATAACAGGATCAAAGACTACAACAGTTGGTAAAGAAGTACATGTTTCTACTCCTGCAAAAGTCAAAGGTCCGGAAGAATTTTCAGGAATTAAATGGTTAGATGCTCTGGTTGGAGAGTATAATTTTAACCGATACGGAATTTATGCAATAGCATTATTGTTAATTGGAGTATTGGCAGGAACTGCTGTAGGGTTGGGAGCAATGACCAGTCCAGTAGAAATAGCAATTCTAATTATCCCTACAATGGCTTCATTGGTTATGATTCTTGCAGTTGCACCAATGAGAATCTTACTATGGACCGTAATTATTGCCTGTATAATTGACATTTGCGTGATAATATATCATTTAGTTTCATGGTCTGAGCCCATGGCTACTTTATTTTAAGATCTTTTGATTGGTGAATCTATTTTTTAGATTTCATTACTTAAGGTGAGTGATAACCCTGGTTTCTTGAATAAAGAGGCCAGGGATTTTTGTTTTAAGGAATAGATTTTTTTACAGAGAGTGAATTTTTTAAAATACTTGTATTACATTTGAACCTAGAATTGAAACAATGAACACAAATTTACATCATCATCATTTCATTACTTGCGCTTAGGCAGGGAGGAAGTGATATGTGTAAAAAATAGATAACATTACTAACCCGTCTGAGCAATCAGATGGGTTTTTTGTTTCAAGGTCCTTCCTGTTTGCTCAGACACATTTTTAAAACTGTGAGTAAACTAAAAATCGCAATTCAAAAATCAGGAAGGCTAAAGGACGACAGCCTGAAACTTCTGAAACAATGCGGAATTTCAATTGATAACGGAAAGGATCAGTTAAAAGCGGAAGCATCCAATTTCCCATTGGAAGTCTACTATCTGAGAAATTCCGATATCCCAAAATATGTACAGGATGGAATAGTTAACCTGGGCATAATTGGAGAAAATGTGCTGTACGAAACTGAAAGCCAACTGGAGGTGATAAGTAAACTAAATTTCTCCAAATGCCGGGTTTCGCTAGCTGTACCTAAGGACATTGATGTTGCAGACATTAATTACTTCGAGGGAAAGAAAATAGCTACTTCCTATCCAAACACGCTCGCCAGGTACTTTTCAGAATATGGGATTGAAACACGTGTACACAAAATTTCCGGATCGGTGGAAATTGCTCCAAATATTGGTCTGGCAGATGCTATTTGTGACATTGTGAGCACAGGAAGTACGCTCTTTAAAAATGGATTAAAAGAAACAAATGTTATTCTGAAGTCAGAGGCAGTGCTCGTTGAAGAACCCAATCCAACTGCTGAAATCAGGTTGCTGATTGACAAACTAAATTTTCGAATCAGAGCCGTTCTTCGTGCCAAAACATCCAAATACATTCTCATGAACGTACCGAATGAAAAAATTTCGGATGTTGCAGCTTTGCTTCCTGTGCTTAAAAGCCCCACCATACTTCCGTTAGCAAAAGAAGGGTGGAGTTCATTACACACCGTGATAGATGAAAATGACTTTTGGGAAGTGATTGATCAATTAAAAGATGCTGGTGCCGAGGGTATTCTCGTTGCACCAATTGAAAAAATTATTGAGTAATGAAAATACTGGTAAATAAATCAATTGTTGAAATACTGAAGGATTGCGAGCGACCGGCAATTTCCAATGAGGAAATTCTTCCACTTATTGATGAGATATTTGAAAATGTCAGGAACAGGAAAGATCAGGCGTTGAGAGCGTATTCACTTCAATTCGACAAAGTAAAACTCACTGATATCAAGGTTTCTGAGAATGAAATCAATGCAGCAAGTGGTAAAATCAAGACTGCCACAAAAGCTGCAATCAAAAAAGCGGCTCAAAACATCAGAATATTTCACGAAGCACAGGAATTGCGGTCAACAATAGTTGAAACAAGTCCAGGAGTGAAGTGCTGGCAGGAAGGTCGTGGTATTGAAAGGGTAGGGATATATATCCCCGGTGGAACTGCGCCTTTGTTTTCAACGGTACTTATGCTCGCTATTCCAGCCCAAATAGCCCAATGCCGCGAAGTGATTCTTTGTACACCTCCTGGTTTAAACGGAACTATTGATCCACACATCCTCTACGCCGCACAAGTTTCTGGTGTCAAGACTGTATTCAAGGTTGGTGGTGCACAAGCCATTGCTGCCATGACCTTAGGAACGGAGAGCATTCCTGCTGTCTACAAAATTTTTGGTCCGGGAAATCAATTCGTGACAGCAGCTAAGTTAAAAGCTCAGCAGTTTAATGTTGCAATTGATATGCCTGCAGGTCCTTCGGAGATCATGATTATCGCAGATGAAAGCGCCAATGCTGATTATGTAGCCTCTGATATCTTGTCTCAAGCCGAACACGGAGTAGATAGCCAGGCAGTTTGTATTGTAGAAAGTCTCGAGCTTGCGAAGAAAATCAATAGCGCCGTCGAATATCAGTTGAAAAACTTACCCAGACGACAATTAGCACTTAAATCACTCGAGAATTCGCGCATAATTGTCCTTGAAACGACCGAAAGTGCCATTGACGTCATGAACAAATATGCGCCCGAACACCTGATTCTTTGCACCATGAATAATACGCTATTCATTAATCAATTGATAAACGCAGGTTCGGTTTTTATTGGGAATTACACTCCCGAAAGCGCAGGTGATTACGCATCCGGGACCAATCATACATTACCAACCAATGGCTTTGCACGCAATTATAGCGGCGTTAACCTGGACGCATTCATAAAAAAGATCACATTTCAGGAAATATCCCGGGAAGGTTTACAAAACCTGGGACCCACCATAGAAGTTATGGCGGAGGCTGAGCATTTAATAGCGCACAAAAACGCAGTGTCAATTCGATTAAAAAGTATAGAAGATGAAAATTGAAGAACTGATACGAGAAAATATACGGAATCTTACCACTTACTCAAGCGCAAGAGATGAGTTTGACGGATCGGATTATATTCAGTTGGATGCTAACGAAAACCCTTTTAATAACGGGGTAAACAGATATCCAGACCCTTATCAAACTGAATTGAAACGGGCTATAGCAGGGTACAGAGGATTGAACACTGAAAATCTCCTGCTGGGAAATGGAAGTGATGAATTAATCGATCTAATAATTCGTGTGTTCTGTGAACCAGGGGTAGACAACGTAATCGGGTTAAAGCCTTCCTACGGAATGTACCGCGTTTGTTGCGACATTAACAACGTCGATTACCGTGAAGTAGGACTTGATTCAAATTTCCGCTTTAATGCGGTAGATGTATTAAACGCTATCGATACGAATACAAAACTGGCTTTTTTCTGCTCACCGAATAATCCAACCGGTAATTCACTGGATAAAAGTGAAGTAGAAAAATTCCTCGCGGCTTTTAACGGAATCGTTGTAATAGACGAAGCGTATATCGATTTTTCTGATAAATCTTCTTGGACTAATAGTTTAAGTGTTTATCCTCAACTAGTTGTTATCCAAACATTTTCAAAAGCTTTTGGACTAGCATCACTTCGTCTGGGTATGGCCTGGGCTTCGAAACAGATAATCGCCGTATTAAATAGAATTAAGCCTCCTTACAATGTAAACGGACTTACGCAAAAAGCAGGGTTAGATGCACTTCAAGATTTGACAATTACTAAAAGTCAGGTAGATATATTGAAACGGGAAAGAGATCAGCTATCTAAAAACCTGCAAACAATGAAAACAGTGCAGAAGGTTTTTCCTTCAGATGCTAACTTCTTACTGGTTCGTTTTCACGAAGCATCCGAAATTTACAGGTATCTACTCGAAAATAAGATAGTCGTAAGGAAACGGTTTGAACAATTCAACTGTGACAACTGCTTACGGATAAGTGTAGGCACGCCAAAGGAAAACGAACAATTAATCAACACGCTTAAAATATTTGAAAATGAAAAAAGTATTGTTTATAGATAGAGATGGTACACTCATAGTAGAGCCACCAATTACTTTTCAAGTGGATTCATTGGAGAAACTTGAATTCCTGCCAGGAGTATTCAAATACCTGGGAAAAATAGCAGAAGAGTTCAACTATGAATTAGTGCTCGTAACGAACCAGGATGGATTAGGAACGCCGTCATTTCCGGAAAACACCTTTTGGCCCGTTCAAAATAAAATGATCAAATGCTTTGAAAATGAAGGTGTTTCGTTCTCTGAAGTGCTGATTGACCGCAGCTTCCCGGAAGATAACCTGGACACTAGAAAACCAGGCACAGGATTGCTACAAAAGTTCTTGAAAGGCGACTATGACCTCACAAATTCCTTCGTGATCGGTGATCGTGATTCAGATATGAAACTGGCTGAAAACCTTGGCTGCCAGGGAATATTAATATCCGATAATAAGCGAGATAAAGGGTCATTCAGTGGTTGGAAAGAGATTTATGAGTATTTGATACAGGTCTCAAGAAAATCGCAACTAACGCGAAGAACTTCTGAAACTGACATTAGAGTGGAGTTAGACTTGAATGGCTCCGGAGTGGCTCAAATCAGTACGGGGTTAAATTTCTTTGACCACATGTTAGATCAGATTGCCAGACACGGCAGTATTGACCTGAACATAAGGGCTAAGGGTGATTTGGAAATTGATGAACACCACACCATTGAAGATACAGCAATTACCTTGGGTTTCGCATTTAATGAAGCACTCGGAACGAAGGCAGGCATTGAGCGTCACGGTTTTTGTTTACCCATGGACGATTGCCTGGCACAGGTAGCCATTGACTTTGGTGGAAGAAGTTGGATAGAGTGGGATGTTAGTTTTCAACGAGAGAAGATTGGTGATGTGCCAACAGAAATGTTTTACCATTTTTTCAAGTCGTTTTCTGATGCTGCCAGGTGCAACCTGAACATAAAAGCAGAGGGGATCAACGAACACCACAAGATAGAAGCCATATTCAAGGCTTTTGCAAGAGCCATAAAAATGGCTATAAAACAAGATAAAGAAAAGATGATACTGCCTACAACAAAGGGATTAATATGAAAATTGCCATAATAGATTACGGTGCAGGAAATACCCGATCTGTCCAATTCGCACTTGACCGGTTGAACTGCCCATCCATATTAACAAATGACAAGGATCTTCTTTTATCGGCTGACGGAATTGTTTTTCCAGGTGTTGGGCATGCTGAAAACGCCATGAAATCATTGCAGGAAAAGGATCTAGTGGATTTTATCCCAACACTGAAACAACCGGTTCTTGGAATATGTCTGGGTATGCAACTCATGTGTAAATCAACAGAAGAAGGAAACATAAGTGGCTTGGGAATTTTTGACGCAAACGTGCAAAAGTTTAATTCCGGTGTGCGCGTTCCACAAATTGGGTGGAACAAAGGAGTCAGGAGTGAGGGCAGGTTGTTTAGAGGAGTACCAGATAATTCGTACTTCTACTTTGTCCATAGCTATTATGCACCCGTGAACCAATCAACAAGTTTAATCACAGAATATGGGATTCCTTTTTCAGCTGCCATGGAGAAGGACAACTTTTTTGGTTGTCAGTTTCACCCGGAAAAGAGTAGTGCAACAGGAGAAATAGTATTGAAAAATTTTATTGAATTATGCGATTAATACCAGCAATAGATATCATTAACGGCCAATGTGTAAGATTATCACAAGGGGATTATAGTAAGCAACGGGTGTATAGTAAATACCCCCTGGAGGTGGCTAAATCATTTGAAGATGCCGGGGTAAAGTACCTACACCTGGTAGATTTGGATGGTGCTAAGACAGATCATATTGTAAATAGTAGGATTCTTGAAGAAATTTGTAGCGGCACCAGCCTTGAAGTAGACTTCGGAGGCGGCATTAAAACGGATAAAGACATTGATCTGGCATTTAACTGTGGGGCAAAACAAGTCACTGTAGGTAGTATTGCAGTTAAGGAACCCGAAAAAGTGGAAGAATGGATGGTGAAATATGGTTCTGACAAACTCATACTTGGTGCAGATGTCAAAGAAAACCGCATTGCTATAAATGGCTGGAAAGAACAAACAGGAAAGGACCTATTCGAATTTGTAACGGCTTATCACAAGCAGGGTATACGTTCTTTAATTAGTACCGATATCGCTACGGATGGCATGCTACAAGGACCATCATTCAATATGTACGAAAGGTTGGTGTTAGAATTTCCAGAATTGCGTGTAATTGCATCCGGAGGTATATCATCTGTTGATGATTTGAAAAAACTAAAAGAGATTGGTGTTTCGGGAGTGATCATAGGAAAAGCCATCTATGAGGGAAAAATAACTTTAAAAGAATTAGGTAATTATGTTGACTAAACGAATTATCCCTTGTCTGGATATCAAAGATGGACGAACTGTGAAGGGGGTGAATTTTACTTCCCTGAGGGATGCAGGTGATCCGGTAGAACTGGCAAAGCGTTATTCTGAGGAAGGGGCAGACGAACTCGTTTTCCTGGATATTTCAGCTACGCAGGATAAACGTAAAACACTGCTGGATACCGTAACATTGGTAGCTAAAGAGGTAAACATTCCATTCACCGTAGGTGGTGGAATTTCATCTGTAGAGGATGTTGGTTTATTACTAAAAGCAGGAGCCGATAAGGTATCTGTTAATTCGGCTGCAGTGAAGGATCCGGATTTGATAAACAGATTAGCAAAGGCATTTGGGAATCAATGCATTGTGCTTGCTATAGATGCTAAGGAAATCGAAAATCGCTGGATGATTCACCTTGCAGGAGGAACCGTTGCTACAAGTCTTGATTTATTTGACTGGGTTAAGGAGGGAGTAGACCGAGGGGCCGGAGAAATCCTTTTTACAAGTATGGATAATGACGGAACCAAGTTGGGGTTTGCAAACGAGCAGTTAGCACAATTGAGAGCAGTTGTAAATGTTCCCATAATCGCTTCTGGTGGTGCGGGAAGTATCGAGGATTTCCGGGATGCTTTCTTGCTTGGAAAATGTGATGCAGCACTCGCGGCATCTGTATTTCACTATGGTCAAATAAAAATTCAAGATCTCAAGACACAATTGGCAAACTGCGATATAAACGTTAGAATATGAAACTGAAATTTGATGAAAGAGGATTAATTCCCGCCATAATTCAGGATGCACGAACCAAAGATGTGCTCATGATGGGGTATATGAATCAGGAGGCTTATGATCAAACTTGTAGCTCCAAAAAAGTTACTTTCTATTCCCGGTCTAAAGAGCGGTTATGGATAAAAGGGGAGAGTAGTGGCAACGTCCTTCATTTGGTAAACATTAAAAATGATTGTGACAACGATACATTACTTGTTCAGGTTAATCCAACCGGTCCGGTCTGTCACACAGGCACTGCTACCTGTTGGGGGAAAGCTGAACAAGACACTATAAGGTATTTGGAAGAAACAATCATTAATCGAATAATGGAAGATGATAAAAGCTCGTATGTAGCAAGCCTGTTCCAAAAAGGACTAAATAAAATCGCCCAAAAAGTGGGAGAAGAAGCTGTAGAAGTCGTCATAGAAGCAAAGGATAACAATGACAACTTGTTTCTTAATGAATCCGCAGATCTTTTGTTTCACTACCTGATCTTACTACGAGCAAAAGGATTTCAGTTCTCTGATGTGTTGGAAATTTTGGAATCCCGAAAAAAATAATGGATATTAATAAGTAAGGAGTTCATAGTTCTTATCTATGGCTTTATCAAAAATTCTGATTATCCTAAGCAGTAAATTAGAGTAGATTTACATTAAAGGATACGAAAGAAGATACAAAATGAAGAAGATATTATTATTTGCAGGCAGTAACAGTTCCACTTCTATTAATAAGAAGTTGATTCAGTATGTAGCAGACAACATTAAAGAAGCCGAAACTGAAATTATTAACCTGGAGGATTACGAGCCTCCCATGTTTTCTGTAGATATAGAAAAGGAAATCACATCACCTGAGTCAATTCAGAAACTGGTTAAGAAGTTTAGAAATTATGATGGATTCGTTGTCAGTACACCTGAGCACAACCATATACCACCTGCATTTTTGAAGAGTATTTTGGATTGGTTGAGTAGGGTGCACCTACATATCTTTGAAGATGAACCAAGGTATTTTGAAGATAAACCTTTGTTATTGCTTTCCACATCCCCTGGGAAAGGTGGCGCCACGCGTTCAATTGAACATGTTGAATATCTTCTGTCTTTCGGAAAACCAAAGTTGATAGGTAAGTTCTCTTTACCCTCCTTCAATCATAATTTTGAAGATGGGAAAATTACGGATCAGGAATTAGATCAAAAATTGAAAGATCTGATAAAGAAATTAGAAAGCGAGGTATAAAATGAAAATCACACATATTAAGGCCAACGACAGAGGACACATGGATCATGGATGGCTAAACGCCCATCACATGTTTAATTTTGCCAATTACTATCATCCCGACAGAATGGGTTTTGGATCACTACGGGTACTGAATGATGATATTATTCAGGGAGGAACCGGTTTTCCTACCCATCCTCATAACAATATGGAGATTATAACTGTCCCTCTAGAGGGTGCCCTTGAGCACAAAGACAGTATGGGAAACGAAGGCGTTATTAAAAGTGGAGAAGTTCAGGTTATGTCAGCGGGAACGGGAGTGCTACATTCAGAAGCAAATGCACATGCCAAAGAAGCGACTAACATTACACAGATTTGGGTCATTCCCAATAAAAAAGGTGTAGAACCAAGATATGACCAGATCAAATTCTCCTTTGATAAGAATGTTTTACAGCAGATAGTATCTCCCAATGAAGAGGACGCGGGTTCCTGGATTCATTCCAATTCATGGTTCAACCATGGCGTATTTGAAGAAGGTGAAACGTTTACATACGAGCTACACACGCCGGAAAATGGATTGTTCGTCTTTTTAATAGATGGTCAGCTTGATATAAAGGGAAATATTATTGAGCCAAGAGATGGTTTTGGAATTGAAGAGGCAGATTCCGTTGAATTCCAGGTAAAAAAAGACAGCAGATTCTTGCTTATGGAAGTCCCAATGAATCAGTAGTGGAATTAAAAAGCAATTTCATGTTGTTTGCACCAGTACGTTTCATCTGAAAGTTCACAACCAGCTAGGTAGATTAAACCAGAATCGGCTCGGGTAAACATATCTTCATCAGGCATTCCGTAAACTATTGGAATAACATGGTCCGTATGGCCTTCCGGGCATCTTCCAATTTTATCGGGTACATCATTGTTAACCTCAAAAGTATCTGAAGAATTATATGAGCACCCTAAAAAGGTTAGTAGTAATATTAATATAGATTGATTCATATCTGCTAATACCTACAACTGAAGGTTAGTTTCGTTCAGTTTGTTAATCGTTATCCATCCTGAAATCTTTTGTGCAACAATACAGAGTACATTAAGTAGGAAGTTTTCTTAGTCATTCAACAAACCACAATACTAATCACATGGCTCTGAACCAGACTAGAGTCTCCAAGTTTTTGTGATTGAGTTTTAAGCAAATATGATTAAAAATGATTCGTAAAACCGTATATTTGATTGGTTAACATTATCCCTTTGAAATCAAATGAATAGATATCTATTTCTACTTGTCGCGATAACTTACGCAGTAAACGTTTTTGGTCAGGAAAACTATCCTCTGGAGACCGTTCTTCAAAAAGGACATTCAAAGTACGTCACTGCCGCAGACATTCATCCTTCGGGTAAATTTGCGGTTACTGCTGGTTTTGATAATTCCATCATTCTATGGAACATTATTACCGGAAAGGAAATCAGAAATTTTAATCGTCACACATCTGCTGTGTGGTCGGTAGAATTTAGTAATGACGGCAACCAGATTTTGTCTGCCTCTGCTGATCATTCCATCAAACTATATGATGTAAAAACCGGGAACCTTATTAATTCATGGGAGATGCCGGACAATGAAATTCGGCAAGCTTACTTTAGCAGCAATGGAGATCACGTCCTGATGTTTGACAAAAATGAAGTCCACATTTTTGATACAAAAACAGGCAGTAGAATAGGGGAGTACAAGAAAAACTACTCTTCATTTTATCAAAGAAATATAATCGACCCAACCGGAACGAAAATTCTGCACACCTCAGGCTATAAAGGTGCTGAAGTATTTGATCTCTTATCCGGAGACACCTTACTTCACATTCCTTTTGATAAAGTGTTTGGCATGGGTTTTAGTCCGGACGGATCAAAAATTGCCCTAAGTTCTTCCAAGTTATTTGCAAAGATTTTTGATGCGGAGACTGGTAATGAAATTGCGGAACTAGTTGATCCGGATTCGGATGAACGTTGTGATGGATGCAACACGAAATTGGCCTGGAGTCATTCCGGAAAGTATATCGTTACAATGTCAAATAGAGTAGACGCGATCCTTTGGGATGCGCGCTCAGGCAAAAAGATTCGTTCCTTAAACCAGGTCCGAGACCGCCCCACTATGTTGAAATTCTCTCCAACGGATGATCACGTTCTTGTCAATGTAAACGGAACGGTGTATGCCTACCAAACCAATAGCGGTAAGAAAACACTCGAAGTTTCACACGACAAGCTGGACTATTTTGATGTTAATTTTAGTCAGGATGGACAATACATTGTGCTGCCTGGTGAAGAAAATTCGGCAGATATTTGGAACGTAAAAACCGGTAGAAAACAAGGTTCCCTTAAAGGATATCTCAATAAAAAACGGGATGATGGATTGCGTTATAGCTATAGTAATTGGACAGATGAAGGCATCCTGGAGTTTATCAGTCTGAATAGAGGTTTCGCGCTAAGTCCTGACAATAAATATATCGTGATAGGAAACGTGGATTCAATTGCCATGATGATAGAGCTTTCAACAGGCAAGGTCGAAAGGGCGTTTAAAGGACATTCTAAAGTCGTTTTGGCCTTTGATTTTTCACCGGATGGAAAAATATTGGCAACGGCTGGTGGTGATCGTCATATTAAATTATGGGATGTTGAAAGCGGTAAGGAGATAAAAGACCTGGGGTATCATCAGAACCTGATTTTTGAAATTAAATTTAATAGTGATGGTACTAAGTTAGTGTCAGCGAGCTGGGACGGGACTTTTGCCCTTTGGGATTTAAAAGAAGGTCAGGTCAATTTTAAGGATACCGGAGGCAACTCACCTTATTCCATAGGTTTTACGCCCAATGATTTGTACATAGTCTCCGGCAACCTCAAGAATAATTTCAACTTCTATGAAATTGACGCACTTGAAAGCTTTCGAGATCTAGTGGGAAATACAAGTATCGTTGCAGATTTCGCATTTTCTCCGGATGGAAGAAAACTGGCAACGGTCAATTGGGATGGTCATGTCAAAGTATGGGATGTGTTAACAGGAATGCTTCTCGGTAAAATGAATGGTCACACCGGTTCAGTTTATGCTGTTTCCTGGGACCCGAATGGTAGATTTGTTGCCTCAGGTGGTGCGGATAATAAGATCATTCTTTGGGATCCGATTAAAAATGTAGTAGTGCAAACGCTTTATGGCCATAACAATCCGGTAACCTGTCTGGAGTTTACATCTGATGGTAAAGAACTCATCTCAGAGAGCGTAGAAGGGATTGTTAAAGTTTGGAACCTGGACACATTCAAAGAAAAGTATTCGAGGATTCAGATTTCAAGGAGTGAGTGGTTATCTACTACGAGTAATGGTTACTTTGATGGATCAGCAAAAGCACTGGAACTGGTAAACTATGTAAGCGGATTGGAAGTAGTACCGGTTAGTTCACTTTTTGATAAATATTTTTCGCCCGGATTGATTAAACGTATCAATGCTGGTGAATCATTTAATGATACCGGTGAAAACATTCAAGAACTAATAGAAAGTTCTCCGTTGATTGCATTTCATCTCACCGAATCCAACAAAAGGTCTATTCCTGTTGAACATGATTCTGTTTACCGCTGGAAGAGAAATACACTGCCGTTAGGTATACAGATAAACAGCATGGATAAAACACTTCAGGAGATTAGGGTTTACAATAATGGCAAGCTTGTGGTGGCAGAAGCCCTTGAAAAGGAAGTTGTATTTCGCGGTGGTGATAAGGATATTCGATCCTATGAAATCCCTCTGTCAGATGGAAATAACGAAATATCCGGTGTTGTGATTAACTCGGATCGAACCGAATCTGCGCCTATTCGAATAAATGTAGAATTTGACGGAGAGGCTGCAGAAACTGATCTTTACATCCTATCAATCGGTATTAATGATTACAAAAACCCAAAGTATGACCTGGATTATGCTGTAAATGATTCAAAGTCTTTCACCAAAGCGATTTCAAAAGGCGGGGACACCTTGTTCCATAAAATATTCGAATACTCAATTACTAATTCAGATGCCACAAAAGCAACTATCACGTCTACTTTTAAAGAAATAAAAGAAGCAATAGGACCAGAAGATGTGTTCTTGTTTTATTATGCCGGGCATGGCGTCATGAGTTATGCAAAAGACCCTGCAGATTCAGATTTTTATATTGTGACACATGACGTGACAAATCTTTATGGTGATGTAAGTATGTTGAACGATTTAGCTATTTCGGCACAAGACTTAATGAAGTTCTCTATGGAAATCTCTGCTGAAAAACAACTCTTCATTCTGGATGCCTGTCATTCCGGAGGAGCGCTAAATAGTTTTGCAACCCGTGGGGATGGAAGAGAGAAAGCATTGGCCCAACTAGCTCGCAGTACTGGTACATTCTTTTTGACAGCTTCACAGGATGCACAGTACGCCAATGAGGTAGGTAACCTCAAGCACGGTTTGTTTACGTATGCATTACTTGAAATAATTTCAGGTGAGCTTGGTGATAATGGTGACCAAAAAATAACCGTGAATGAGATCAAATCTTACGTTGAAGATCGGGTTCCTGAACTTTCCGAGACCTATCGAGGTAGCCCTCAATATCCTACGTCCTATAGTTTTGGGCAAGATTTCCCCATTGTGATTATTCGTTAATTACTGGTTGTCAGCATCTTGAAATTTGATGCTTGATATTGTCTATCATTTTACTAGATTTAGCTGAATTTCATAACTGTTTACCTTGGAAAACTCTCACGATAAGGACCGATCGCTTTTGTATAAAAACATCATTGAAAACAATTGGGATGCCATTGTTTTTGCTAATATGACTGGAGTCGTTGAATTCGTAAATCCGGCTGCTAATGAGCTGTATGGCTACGAAGGAGATGAACTCATAGGTCAAAACGTTGATGTGTTTAACAGTCATCTTACACATAATACAGAAGACATTGTGAATGACCTGATCAATAAAGGTTTTTGGCATGGTGAGTTAGTTCAACGGCGGAAGGATAATACGACATTTGACGCCTTACTTCACGTTCAGATTATCACAGACAAAAACGGCAACCCGATCGGTTATGCATCCAATAGTAAGGACATCACCTCCAGTAAAGAAAGTGCCAAAAAGCTAAAACAAATTATTGCGGAAAAAGAGATATTACTGAAAGAAGTACATCACCGGGTAAAGAATAATCTTTCTATTATACAGGGAATGCTAAGGTTGCAACAAGGAAAAGTAACTGAAGTAAATTTTGAAGACTTTATTATTGATTTTCAAACTCGTTTATCCGTCTTGTCTGAAGCACATAACACGTTGAGCGGAAAATCGTCATTGCAAGACATACAGCTAGGAGAATACCTTGCAAAAGTAGTGCGGCAAGTCGCCTCTCTATTTAATGCCAAAGAAAGAAATATCGATATCATTCTTGATTTTGAAGATGCTAAAGTACTCCTTGACATTGCAATACCTTGTGGCCTTATTGTGAATGAAGTAGTAACCAATTCATTTAAACACGCCTTATCGACGGATCAAAAATTATTGTGCAAGTTGCGGGATGATGACGGCGTGTATATCATTACCATTTCAGACTATGGAAAAGGTTTTAATCTTGAAACAGAGATGGATAAAGATTCAATGGGCCTTTCGTTAATAGATGGTCTGGCACAACAACTGGACGGAAAATACAGTTATGATTTTCAACATGGCACCGAATTTAATTTGGTGTTCAAGTCTTAATCATTGAGCCAGTTGAGAAATTTTTGCCACAATCCTTTTGGCTCCTCTTTTTGTGATTTCTCTGCTGCCTTTTTAATTGATTTATTCTTATTCTGCTTTTGCTTGGATGGTGGTTTTTGAACCTTAGCCGCTACATTCTTCTCATAGTGACGTTTCTTCTTTTTCTTCAGCGCTTCAATTCTGTCCCTTTCTGCCTTCTGGGCCAGGCTTACTTCACGATTTCTCTTCTGCTCAGCAGTGAACCTGTATCTTCCCTGCTTATCTTTATAGATAGAGTATTCTTCCTCCTCCTCATCCATGTTTTCCTTCACCTCAGAGGCTTCATTAGTGACTTTTTTCACTTCATCTTTACCCGTCTTCTGTTCCATCTGGGCATCCAACTCAGCAAAAATCGCCTCTTTTTCCTCATCTGTGTTCTCTTCTGTCAAATCAGGGAATTCAGAGGTGTCTACTTCCCCGTCAAGGGCATCAATTTCATCTTCTATGGCATCAGAAGTAGGTAACTCTTCTTCAGGGGGTGGATCTCCCAGGAGATCAATCTTCCCAATTACCTTTACTCCTTCGAGTTTATCAACCTGCGCCGTGATTATTTCTGCATCCGGATCAACTTCTACTTCTTCAAATGACTCTGGGTCTTCTGACTTTGCCTCTTGATCTTCGTCTTCTCCTTCTGCTGTTTGGATAGGAACTACCTTGCGTTCCTTTGATTCGGGTTCCGAGTCACTTTCGGCCTTGTCGGAATCATCTGTATCTGATGATGACGTATCTTCACTGGTTACATCAGGAATTTCAACCGTTGTGTCACCAGCCTCTTCTTCCGCCACTTCTTTAAGCGTTTCTATGTCGGTATCCACGGTTGGATCAATAGGAATTTCATCTACCGTCGCTTCCTTTTCTTTCTCAACTTGTTTGACTTCCTCAGTATCTTCTACTTTAAAGTGCTCTAAAACAGCATTAACCTGATCATCATCCAATTTGATGTTTGGATCCGAATCCAGTTCAACACCAAACTTCTCCTTAATAAAAGAGCGAACCTCTGCAGGTTTAATCTGTACTTTTCGAGCAATTTGTGCCAATCTCATCTTTCTGATTTTTTCCTTTTGCAACTCACAAATATAAATGAACTTTCAGATTTTAAGGACATTCCTCTCGAACATATATTCCAAATTTCAGAAATGCCTATATTGGCTACTTATTCGTGGAGCTTAGTCCTCAAAAATATAACCAGGCCAGATTCCTCTACTTGATGTTAGGGGGAATATTTATTGCCTTGTTGGTGTCCTGTAATTTGATCTTCCTCAAGTTTATCTCCTGGGAAATGTTTAACAGCATCACGATTACAATTTCCGTTGGCTTAATACCTTATCCGTTAACGTTTCTGGTAACAGATCTCATTTCCGAAATCTATGGTGAAAAACGGGCGAATGATGTAGTAAAGGTGGGCCTTGTTTGTGCAATTTTTGTAATAGCATTGACCTACGTTGCAGATATTATCCCGGCGGACAGTCAATCTCCTGTGAATGATGAGCAATTTCACCGCGTATTCGGATTGGCAGGTATTTCAGTCACAGCTTCTATGATTGCGTATTTACTGGCGCAATTTATTGATATCAAAATCTACCATTTTTGGAAACGACTCACAAAGGGAAAACACCTTTGGTTAAGAAATAACTTCTCTACGCTTACTTCTCAACTTATTGACACAGTGACGGTGTTGGTATTGCTTTGCGCTTTTAACGCACTGGATTGGGCCGTGTTCTGGACCATTTTCACCAGTAGTTTTCTGTGGAAAGTGATTGTGGCTGCAGGGGATACTCCTTTTTTATACCTATTCGTATTTATCATCAAAAAACACTTTAATTTAGAAGTAAATCAGGAGATTGATCTCAATAAAAAATGACCAAAACAGTATTGTCATTCGGCTTGTTGATTGCAGCACTACTTGCTTTATTTCAATTGGGGAAATACAAATTCTTTGAAGGGGATATTACTATGGAGGTTGTGGTTTCAGTGGCTGCGATTCTGTTCTTTTTTATCGGCTTGTATTTTAGAAAAAAACAACTCACCTCTAAAGAAACCGGTTTAGAATATGGGCAGATTGATCACCAGAAATTAAAGGAACTGAACATAAGTGATCGTGAGCAGGAAGTTTTGCAAGAACTTGCAAATGGTTTGAGCAATAAAGAAATTGCCGACAAATTGTTTGTCTCGGAAAGTACTGTTAAGACACATGTCTCGAATATTTACACTAAATTGAAAGTACAACGAAGACCCCAGGCAATTCTGAAGAGCAAAGAGATGAAACTTGTAAAAAATCAGTGATTCATACTTTAGTACTACTCAAATCATACTGATAAAAATAGACACTCACGGAGATGCCCCATAGCTTTGGAGAAAATATTTAAAACGCATTAATTATGAAAAAAGCAGTATTGAGATATGGGTTGATTTCCGGATTGGTCCTGGTAGTATTTTTTTGGGTTTCCTTTGCAATTATGAGTGGAGCTGAAGCCGATATGGCTACGCAAGAGGTTTTTGGATACCTGAGTATAATCGTTTCCCTGGTCTTTGTTTTTTTCGGAATTCGTAGTTACAGGAACGAAGCGTTAAATGGTAAAATCTCTTTTTGGAGAGCACTTGGAACAGGAATGCTTATTACACTTTTTCCGGCATTCCTCTTCGGAATCTTTGATACGGTCTATACCACATTCATCAATCCGGATTTCTATTCCGAGTATTATGATGAAATGATTCAACAGTATGAAGCAACTTATTCCGGGGAAGAATTGCAACAGAAGGTTGAAGAAATGGAAAGCATGCAAGCCATGATTAGTGATTACCCTTATTTTGGATTTATTCTGATGTTCCTGACTGTTGCCATTATTGGGTTTATAATTAGTCTGATATCAGCAATGGTTTTGAGAAGAAGAGAAGTCACGGAAGGATAGAATTGCATATAAAAAAAGCCCCGATCAATTCGGGGCTTTCTATTTATTCACTTTTCTTTTCTTCTTTCTTGCTTTTCGGCTTTTCAATCTTGATTTTGATCTCTTCTTTTTTCTTGTCCAGATCAATGGTGATCGTGTCGCCTTCAGCCAGGGAAGCATTGATAATTTCCTCTGCTAACGGATCCTCGACATACTTTTGGATGGCTCGTTTTAATGGACGGGCACCAAACTTTTCATCATATCCCTTGTCAGCAATAAAGTCTTTAGCAGGTTTCGTAATCTTGATCTGATAACCAAGTTCGTTAATTCTGCCATAAAGATCTTCCAGTTCAATTTCAATGATCTTGTTGATATCGTCTTTCTTCAACGAATTAAACACGATCATATCATCAATTCTGTTCAGGAATTCCGGTGAGAATGCTTTCTTAAGTGCATTATGAATCACTTTTTGTGTATTATCGTCTTCCTGATCTTTTTGCGCTTTTGTACCAAATCCAACTCCGGTTCCAAAATCTGCCAACTGACGTGCACCGATATTTGACGTCATAATTAAGATGGTGTTTTTAAAGTCAATCTTACGACCAAGTCCATCTGTCATGTGTCCGTCATCCAATGCCTGTAACAGCATATTGAATACATCCGGGTGTGCTTTTTCAATTTCATCCAGTAATACAATAGAGTAGGGCTTTCTCCTTACTTTCTCGGTTAACTGACCACCTTCTTCGTATCCAACGTATCCCGGAGGCGCTCCCACCAATCTGGAGACAGAAAACTTTTCCATGTATTCTGACATGTCAATTCTGATTAACGCGTCGTCTGAATCGAACAATGTTCGGGCCAGTACTTTTGCCAACTGTGTTTTACCAACTCCTGTTGGCCCCAGGAAGAAAAACGATCCAATCGGTTTGTTTGGATCCTTTAATCCGGCACGGTTTCTTTGAATGGCTTTGACCACTTTAGCCACAGCTTCATCCTGACCGATCACTTTTCCTTTGATCGTCTCGCCAAGATTCATAATCTTTCCGTGCTCAGATTCAGAAACCTTTTGAAGTGGGATACCAGTCATCATAGAAACTACTTCCGCTACGTGTGATTCCGTTACGGTGATCCTATGTGCTTTGGACTCTTCTTCCCATTTCTTCTGTTCCTTCTCCAGTTCGTCAATTAATTTCTTTTCGGTATCTCTGAGTTCAGCTGCCTTTTCATACTGCTGACTTTTAATCACATTACCTTTTTCTTCCTTAATGTCTTCAATCTTCTTCTCTAACTCAACAATCTCTTTTGGTACATTGATATTGGTAATGTGTACGCGTGATCCTACTTCATCCAGGGCATCAATGGCCTTATCCGGAAGGTTTCTATCAGACACGTATCTATCTGTAAGTTTCACACATGCTTCAATTGCTTCATCCGTATAGGTTACAGAGTGATGATCTTCGTATCGCTCTTTAATGTTATTAAGGATCTTAATGGTTTGCTCCATTGTCGTTGGCTCAACAAGTACTTTTTGGAATCTTCGCTCCAAAGCACCGTCTTTCTCTACATACTGTCTGTATTCATCCAGTGTAGTTGCACCAATTACTTGAATTTCACCTCTGGCAAGAGCAGGTTTAAACATGTTTGAAGCATCCAGTGAGCCCGAAGCTCCACCTGCACCAATAATGGTGTGGATCTCGTCAATAAACAGAATAATATCTCTGGACTTCTCCAGTTCGTTCATGACGGCTTTCATTCGCTCTTCAAACTGCCCTCTGTATTTCGTTCCGGCAACAAGTGATGCAAGGTCCAAAGAGATAATTCGCTTGCCAAACAGCACACGAGACACCTTCTTTTGAACAATTCTTAAGGCCAGGCCTTCTGCAATGGCTGATTTACCTACACCAGGTTCCCCAATTAGGATAGGGTTGTTCTTCTTTCTTCTGGAAAGGATCTGTGAAACACGTTCTATTTCATTAACCCTCCCTACTATAGGATCAAGCTTGTTCTGCTCGGCCATTGCTGTTAAATCTCTTCCGAAATTATCCAGTACCGGTGTTTTCGATTTTGAGTCACCGGATCTCTTGGCTCCGCCTGATCCATAACTTGAACTCCCACCTTCGGGATTATCATCTGCTGTGTCTCCCGGAAATTCTGCTTTAGGGTAGGATTCTTCTTCAATCATTGCTTCTAATTCTTCTTTAACGTTTTCGTAAATCACGCCATACTTATTTAAAATACGTGTGGCGATATTGTTTTCTTCTCTCAAAATAGCTAAAAGGATGTGTTCTGTACCCACTTTAGCACTTTTAAATAATTTGGCCTCAAGATAAGTAATCTTAAGCACCTTCTCTGCTTGTCTAACCAGAGGAATATTATTGGCGGTAATACTCTTAACCCGTGTTTCTTTAAGTGTCTTTTCCAATTCAACGCGAATCTGTCCAAGATCAACCTGAAACTCTTTTAATAATTTAATGGCCAAACCTTCTCCTTCTCTTAGAATTCCCAAAAGGATGTGCTCCACACCCAGATAATCATTTCCAAGTCTCAACGCTTCCTCTCTACTGTAAGAAAGTACATCTTTGGCTCTAGCTGAAAAATTTGCATTCATATTTTCGTTTGTCGTATAGTAACGCCTGCGATTACATTATATTAAAGCGGACGCGGTTGTACGTATTAAGTATAACAATAATATCGAGTGTATTGTTACAGCAATTCTATGGGAATCGACATTTTAACTAAAATACTCGATAAATATCATAATTTCAAAATTAACAAGCACAAATTCCGTTCCGATTGTTAATAAAGAGTTTTTTATGCCATTTTTTGTTAATAAGTCGCCATTATGACATGACATTTTATCGCTATGAAATGTGTATTTTCGACCCTTGGATTTGACGTCTTGTTAAAGTTCCTGTCCTGTAGGTTGTGAGCTTGTTCTAAATGAAGTTGATACATTGACAATCTCCATTAATTTTGAAGCAAAACAGGGAACTATTTAGGGAACTTTATTTAACGAATTATAATGCGTTGATAAAGAGGTTAGATTCAGGAAAAATACAAACCAAAACTAATTTATGGCAGAGGGAGAAAAAATAATTAAAATCAACATTGAGGATGAAATGAAGTCCGCCTACATTGATTATTCAATGTCGGTGATCGTATCACGTGCCTTACCGGATGTTAGAGACGGTTTTAAACCGGTTCACAGAAGGGTGTTGTACGGTATGCAGGATCTCGGAGTATTTTCAAACCGTCCTTATAAGAAATCCGCAAGGATTGTCGGGGATGTGCTGGGTAAGTATCACCCGCATGGAGATTCTTCTGTATATGATACAATGGTGCGTATGGCACAACCATGGTCGTTGCGTTATCCATTGGTAGACGGACAAGGTAACTTTGGATCAGTAGATGGTGACAGCCCCGCAGCAATGCGTTATACAGAGTCGCGATTGCAAAAGATTGCAGAGGAGATGTTGGCCGACCTGGACAAAGAAACTGTTGATTTTACTCCAAATTTTGACGATTCCTTAGAAGAACCATCCGTTCTTCCAACCAAGATACCAAACCTCCTTGTAAACGGAGCAGCAGGTATCGCAGTAGGTATGGCAACGAATATGCCACCACATAACCTTACAGAGGTGGTTGACGGAACGATTGCCTATATAGATAACAGAGATATTGAAATTGAGGAGTTGATGAATTATATCAAAGCTCCTGACTTTCCTACCGGAGGTATTATATATGGATATGAAGGAGTGAAAGATGCTTTCGAAACCGGAAAAGGGCGTATAGTGATGCGTGCAAAAGCCGTTATCGAAGAAATCAGAGAAGGAAAAGAAGCAATTATCGTTACTGAAATTCCTTACCAGGTGAATAAAGCTGACATGATCAAGAAAACAGCTGATCTGGTAAATGAAGGAAAAATTGACGGTATCTCGGATTTACGTGATGAGTCTGACCGTAACGGAATGCGTATTGTTTATGAACTTAAACGTGATGCAATACCGAATGTGGTATTAAACAAGTTGTTTAAATACACATATCTACAGACCTCATTTTCAGTTAATAATATTGCCTTAGTGCATGGACGACCGGAGATGTTAAATCTCAAGGATATGATCTACCACTTCGTAGAACATAGACATGAGGTAGTGATTCGAAGAACCAAATTCGAACTCCGCAAGGCTGAAGAAAGAGCGCATATCCTAGAAGGTTTAATTATAGCTTCTGACAACATTGATGAAGTGATCAAACTGATCAGAGCCTCAAAAAGTCCGGACGAAGCAAGAGACAAACTAGTTAGTCGCTTTGAACTGAGTGAAATTCAGGCCAGAGCAATCGTAGAAATGCGATTAAGACAACTTACCGGTCTGGAGCAAGATAAACTGAGAGCTGAATACGACGACCTTATTAAGAAGATTGCTGACTTGAAAGATATCCTGAGCAACGAAGACAGGCGAATGGAAATCATCAAGGATGAATTGAATGAAGTAAAAGAGAAATACGGAGACGAACGAAGATCTATAATCGAATACTCTGCGAACGAAATGCGAATTGAAGACCTTATTCCGAACGAAGAGGTTGTTGTATCCATTTCACACGCCGGATATATCAAACGTACATCTCTTGCTGAATATCGCGTTCAAAGTAGAGGAGGAGTAGGAGCTAAAGGTGCTGCTACCCGAGATAAAGACTTCCTGGAGCATTTATTTGTATCGACCAACCACAACTGGTTGTTGATCTTTACTGAAAAAGGTAAGTGTTTCTGGATGAGAATTTTTGAAGTCCCTGAGGGTGCTAAAAACGCCAAAGGTAGAGCACTTCAAAACCTGATCAACATTGAACAGGACGATTCTATTAAGGCGTTTATTAATGTGAAGGACCTGAAAGATGAAGAGTACATTGAAGACAAGTATATTGTGATGTGTACGAAGAAAGGTGTGATCAAGAAAACTAAACTGGAAGCTTACTCGAGACCAAGAACAAATGGTATCAACGCAATTAGTATCCGAGAAGGAGATGAATTGCTTGAAGCAAAACTGACAAATGGCAAAATGGAGATCATGATGGCCCTGAAGTCAGGTAAAGCTATCCGATTTAACGAAGAAAAAGTTCGTTTTATGGGAAGAACAGCTTCTGGAGTTCGTGGAATAACACTTGCCAACAATAAGGATGAAGTGGTCGGAATGATTTGCGTTGAAAATGAAGATGCAAATGTTCTTGTCGTTTCTTCTAATGGTTTTGGTAAGCGATCTGAAGTAGCGGATTACCGAATCACAAACCGTGGTGGAAAAGGGGTTAAAACCATTAACATTACGGAGAAAACGGGTAGTCTTATCGCTATGAAGAACGTGACAGATGATGACGATTTGATGATCATCACCAAAAACGGTATTACTATTCGTATGCACGTGGATGAACTTCGTGTAATGGGAAGAGCAACACAAGGCGTGAAAGTTATTACCCTGCGTGATAATGATGAAATTGCGGCGGTTGCTAAAGTTTACCGTGATGATGAAGAAGAGGAAGAAGCCGATTCACCTGAAGGAACTGAAAACGGACCTGAAGGAGAGGCTGAAGACTCAGCATCTAACGAAGAAGAATAAACAATTGCCGAAATATTTAAATATTTCAAAGGCATTGATTAATTTTGATCCCGCTAGCAATGGCGGGATTATTTTTTTATACCAACCCTGCGTGGCATAAAAATTGAACTACATGTGAAAAATGCGAGTTTTTTGCATCAATTATAAAAACAAAGAACAACAATGAAGAAATTTTTGCTAATCGTGGCCATAGGTTTTGCCACAGTAACTTTTTCACAAAAAGGAAACACGAGTAGTGCGGGTATCGCTTACAAGAACTATAAATCCAACTTAATGCAAGGTGACTATGAAACGGCCGTTGCAGAGCTAAAGGATGCCAAAGAATTTATAGACAAATCTTATGTGCATGAAGACACAAAAGACGACCCTAAAACATTGATGTACTACGGAATGATCTACATCAACATACCTATGGCAGCTCAACTTGCAGGGGACGAAGAGTTGAAAAATGTAGACGTTGAAAAAGCTTTTACAGAGGCACTGGCTGCGCTTAAAAGATCTAAAGAGGTTGACGAGAAGGGAAGATATCATGAAGATATTGATCAGTTTTGCAACCAACTTAGAGTTCAAAGTGCTCAACTTGGCGTTAAAATGTACGAAGAGGAAAAGTGGGGAGAAGCTGCCTCGGCTTTACTTACAGCAGCAACATTTGCAGATGTAATGGGAATTACAGATTCGTTGAACTACTATTACGGTGGTTTGGCTGCTTTCCAGGTTGATACGCTAATGGAAGATGCGGCTGAGGCGTTTGGGAAAACAGTTGAAATGGGTTATTTACCATCTTCAAGTACATATTATTACTCGCAATCTCTTCAAAACCTTGGAAAAAATGAAGAAGCAGAGGCAATGATCAAAAAACAAATCCAACGTTATCCGAATAACAAAGATATCCTTGTTGAATTGATCAATTTCTACATTGGTACAGACAGAAAAGAAGAAGCAATTAAAGCACTAAATGATGCCATTGAGTTGGATCCGGAAAACGTGCAGTTGATTTATACTGCAGGAACCATCTATGAAAACATGGATGATTTTGAAAATGCGGAAAAATCATATCTGAAAGCATTGGAAATCAATCCAAAGGATGGAAATGTGCTTTCAGCGCTTGGAGGTCTTTACTTTAACAAAGGGGCAGATTTAAATAACGAAGCCAACACATTAGAGTTTGGTGATCCCAATTACGACTCTATGGTTGCTGAATCGAAAGAGTTCTTTAAAAAGTCTGTACCCTATTTAGAGCAGGCAGTTGACGCTTCTCCGGAAGAATGTACCTACAAAGTAGCATTGAGAGATGCTTATGGTAAAGTAGGGGATGTAGAGAAATTTAAAGACATGAAACAAAAAGCTTCCGATTGTGACGCAGGTCAGTAATTGTAATCGATAATCATTATAAAATTCCTGGCGCCCTTCATGGGTGTCAGGATTTGTTTTTTTTATATGCTATCCCTTTTCTCAGCCAACCAATTCCGTTTGACAGACGAGCAGTTTGAACGCTTGTATCAGATCATTACCCATGCGTACGAAGAAACTGAAAAAGTAATGTGGGGTGAAGGCTATGTGCGCATGGAACGCAAGGAATTCCTGAAATGTATTGACCGGGACGAAGTGATTATAGCACTTCTTGGAGGTAAAATAGTGGGTGGAATTAGATACTATCACTTAAAGGACAATACCTGGTCATTCAGTTTGTTAGCGGCTGATTTCAACGAGAAAGGAAAAGGAATTGGGCGCAAACTGGTAGAGGAGGTAGAGCAAATTATTAAATCCAAAGGCGGTGATTTCATTCATATTGAAGTGTTAAGGCCGATCAAAGAAAAGGTAGAAGCAAAAGAAGTCATTTCGCAATGGTACAAACGTATGGGGTATGAACTCGTCAAAGAAATATCCCTTGAAGACCTGTATCCTGAAAAGATAGATCTACTTAAAACGCCTTCAGTTTTTGATTGTTACCTCAAGAAGTTATAAATCATCTAGGTTTATTTCTTGAAACCCAAGTACCGTCAGGTCTTCCTTCCAAAATTTCGGGAAACCCGCTTTAAATGTTAGCTTCTGTCCACTTTCAGGGTGCGTAAAACTCAATTTATGTGCGTGAAGATATAGCCTGGAATGTCCAAATCTGTCTTTAAACGTGTGATTGTGATGCCTGTTTCCATATTTCGTATCACCTATAATTGGATGTGCAATCTTATTCATGTGTTTACGCAACTGATGCATTCTTCCGGTTTTTGGAGTTAAACGCAACAAGCTATATCTGGCACTAGGGTAGGGCGCTACAGGAAAATCAGCCTCAACCTGTGCTATGGATTCGTAGTGCGTTAGTGCTTCCCGGTACTTTCCGGTATCTTCATTTTTAACAGGTGTATCAACACTTCCCTGTGCTTCAACATATCCTCTTACCAATGCAAAGTACGTCTTTGTTATTTCATTGCGCTCAAATTGATCCTGCAAGAACTTAGCGGAAGACTGATTCCTTGCAAACACCATAATGCCGGAGGTTTTTCTGTCCAGGCGGTGAACCGGGTATATATCTCCCCGTTGACGCAGTAGCTGAACAAGACTCTCTTCTCTGATATTTCTTGCGTAATGCGAGTGATGCACCAATAAATTACTGGGTTTATTCACCAGGATCAGTTCGCTATCCTCGTACAAAAGCTCATATTTATCTAGGGTTTCGGACAAAGTTATACTCCGTTATGAGGCTCCCTTTTACATTTTCTTCAACCAGGACAGCGCGTCTTCCAGATAATCAAAAGCCTTAATGGGATTAGTGTTCTTGCGCAATTTTGAATATAAATTGAAAATAATCTTCAACGGAAGGGAAGGAACCACATAAGCATCTGCTTTCACCGTTGGCGCATTATCCTGAACATATTCACGGGCTTCTTTCGAAATGGTTACATATTTCTCCGCATGTATTATACGACAATGATCTGTGTTTAGGCCTTGTTTTTTCTGAAATTGAATAGAAACCTCCACATCTGCTAAGGTGATATCTACGCCCTCATAATACCTTAAATAAAGGGTGTCTTTATCGAACCAATAACCTTCAAATTTATCCGTAATTATCCTGTTTTCTGTATTTTCTCTGATGGCAACCATCTCTGAAAAATGAATATACTTATTTCTTTACGATCTCACTTCAGAAATCTACGAAATATTCAATTTAATCAACCAACGTTATTGTGTTGATCTCTTGCGGGTTCAATCAATACTACTGCACACCAAATCTCATTTCAAAAACAGTAACGAGGATCACTATTTTCAGTAACCTAAGTCATTGCTTTAGACTTTTAGCTCTTCTATTTTTATACATGAAAAGCAATGAAGGTCATTGCGGACTAACCTTAAAAATTTGAGATTATGACGTTACTAAAGAAAAGAGCGAATGGGTCTAAAATTCCGAGCATAAGATCAAATCTGCTAGACCTTTTTGAAGCTAATCCCTTTGTGGAAGAATCTTTGTTTACACAGCCTCTAAAAATGTGGAATGAAGCATCCACCAGAATCCCTGCAACAAACATCCGTGAAACAAAAGAGGAATATACGGTTGAAATTGCAGCTCCTGGCATGGAGAAAGAAGATTTCCATGTGGATATTGTCAACAACATGCTTGAGATCACCGTAGAAAAAGAGACGGTAAACGAAGAAGAAGAAAAAGAATATACGCGAAGGGAGTACGATTACCGAAGTTTTAACCGATCTTTCAATTTACCGGAAACAGTGGACGCGGAGAAAGTAAAAGCAGATTATAAGAACGGAATTCTGCGCGTGCATTTACCTAAGATCGCAATACCTGAAAAAGACATCAGGGAAATTACAATAGAGTAATCGTTTACAAATAGAAGAGGGGGAGTTACTGCGGTAATTCTCAATTAAAGTCAGGCGGAAGATGTTGATCTTCTGCCTGTTTTGTTATAAAAGCAACAGTATTGGCCCTGCTTCTCAACTGACCCCAAAAAAAGCCTTATTCACCAAATAATCAGCCAGTTTTACCCATTACCACTTTATTCGAGTTAATAATAGCCTTAACTTATAGTGGTGATAAAACACTATTTAAGTATAAAAACATTTATCATGAAAAAGCCAGATACATAAATAGAAACCAATTTTAAGACTCCATAACAAGCTTGATTGGTATCACTGCAAAACGCAGACTTTGTTGAACCCCTAAAAAGTCATACCATGATCCAAACAGAACCAATTAGCAACACAGTTGAATTCAGCCAAAAGCTCGAAAGCAAGGCGGATATTGTGCAATATAAAAAGCGACAAGTCATCTATGCCGAGCACGGAACTCCCTTAGGCGTGTATATTATCCTGGAAGGAAAAGTAAAAATTACCAAAACAAGTATTGACGGAAAAGAGCAGATCCTGCGGATAGCTTCCAACGGTGAGCCATTCGGTTTGGTAGATCTTGCGGCAGATAGTGCTTACGGCGCTACAGCTGAAGCATTAGAAGATACCCGAATTTCCTTCGTACCCAGATGGGAATTCTGGAATATCGTACACGGATCTCCAGAGCTATTTGAAGAGTTACTCCGACTTGTTTCGGCAGAGCTTAAACTGGCTGAAGAGAAAATGGCTGATCTGGCCTATAAACCGGTAAAAGTAAGACTGGCAGATGCCTTGCTTGAGTTGGAAACTAAATTTGACCCGGCCAGATCAGGAAAAAAAGACATTTATCTTTCCCGTTACGACCTGGCCTGTTATATAGGAACTGCTAAAGAAACGGTTAACCGCATCATGAGTGAATTGCGCGACGAAAACCTCGTAAGTACCCACGGTTGGGCTATTCACATTGAAGATCGGGGCGGACTTGAAAAGATCAGTAAAATGTATGTGTGAACAGAAGATGCTGTCTACAAAGGTCATAGGGCGGGTTGACAGATGTCATTCATTGTTCTGGTAAAATAAAAGAGATTCGTAAGGATAAATATTTGAGTTATGAAAGAGCAATTTATCAAAGCCATACGCGACCGAAAAAAGGTAAGAATTCTTTTCTCAGCCAATAATTCAGGTAATCAGGTGAGACTCTGTGCACCGTTGGATATCAATCGTAAAAATACGGATAGCAAAGAGGAGGAGGACACCTATAAACTATGGGACCTGGAAACAACCGAGGACGGAAAAGAGATAAACTTACCAGAAGAAAACATTCAGGAAATGGAATTTCTAAAAGATGAGTTTGATCCCACCGAATTTTCTAACTGGGATGAAGCCTGGAACATAGAACGAGACTGGAGCGGGGAAGGATAATCTGTTTAAACAACTTATACGCGCTCTTGAAATGTACTCCGGTGACTTCTGTGTCACTGAGATATTGAAACATACTGGCATTCCCGCTGAAGATTGAAACCAAACGGGTGTATAGTGAATTGCTTAGAAAAGTACGAGGTGATTAATTGTTTTGATACCTGAAAAACAATACTTAACTTAAGGTTCCTTTAATTCTAAGTAAAAATGAATTACGGAAAAGCGCCCAAAACTTTGATGTTAATCCTTTTGATTTGCATTGTTCCTAGCTGTAAGGAAGATCCGCCTGTTGACAATACTTGTTGGGACGGGCAATTACCATGTGCCACAACAGAAGGAAAAAATATTTTTGGTTGCTACATAGATGGTCAACCCTTTGTTGCAGATGTAGATTTTACTGTAGGAGGACCTATCGCTGTAGATGGCAACTTTAATGAAGACACTAAATGGTTAAGTGTTCAAGGAACTTATGAGGATCCGGATGACAATTTAGAGTCAATCTATTTGTATGCCTATATTCTAAACGGAATAGGCAGTTATTTTGTAGATATCACGGGAACTGAACAACATGGATACATTGATTTTTCAGGTCAAAAATGTAATTACTACCACGATCCTGATAATCCCGGCACTGTGAATATTTCATTTTTAGATACCGAAGAAAACATCATATCCGGTACATTTGGTTTGATACTAAAAAATAGTGCCTGTACCTCTGATACACTAATGCAAATTACTGATGGAAGGTTTGACATACTGTATTAGTTAATTTCAATTTTTTTAAAACCCAAACTTATAAAGAAGATACTTACAAACTATGGGGCCTGGAAACAACAGAGGACGGAAAGGAGATAAACTTACCTGAAGAAGACATTCAGGAAATGGAATTTCTAAAAGATGAGTTTGATCCCACCGAATTTTCTAACCGGGATGAAGCCTGGAACATAGAAAGGGACTGGAGCAGGGAAGGATAGGAGTTCTATATGTCTGATATTTATCATGTTACGAGTTAACATTTGTAATTCGGAATGTACTTATAATAGCATAAGTTTATGTAAATGAGTAAGGGTAGAGGTGGTCGGTAAAGTAAGTATAACCTTAAATTCTGAATTATGAACGCCCCAATAAAAACTGTAGAGCAGCTAATACGCGCTCTTGAAATGTGCTCCGGTGACTTTTGCGTCATTGAGATTATGAAACACACTGACATTCCTGCTGAAGAATTTGAAAATTATTATTCCTGGAATGATAACCAATACACCCGTAACAGAATTGCCAAAACAGATAAGTATGAAGTCTTACTGGTCTGTTGGGAAAGAGGACAAGCATCTGAAATACACGATTTTGATGCAGAGGAAGCGTGGATCCATCCAATTTCAGGCCAATTGAAAGAGGAACGTTATATCCGTTCAAAAGACGGCAGAGAACTGATCAAAGTAAGCTCCCTGAGTCTGGGAAAGAATGATTTCTCCTACATGCGGGATGTAAATATTCACCGGTATACCAATACGTACGGTGCCAGAACGGTAAGTCTGGTTATTTTTTCACCTGAAGTAAAGCAACTAAATGTGTACAATAAAGAAACAGGTGAATCTGTTACAAAAAATGTTTGGTACGACAAGCATTTTGAAAACATGTATTTGGATAACGAATTGGTATAAATAGCGAAGTACACATTTTTGCTGTACACGAAAATTTATCTTGACGATTTAGTATCTTTCTTTTGTGAACTTTGAAAAAGGAAGTATGGGTTGCTTATTGGTGGCCATTGTATCGATTATTTTGATGGGCATTGGTCTGTGGTTAATTTTTTCAGAGCTTATCATATATGCTTTAGGTCGTCTGATTGGGTATTAATTAGAACGTATTAAAAGGAGCGTTGTGTATTGTAGTAGGGAAAGGAGTTAAATATCCTATTTAACATAATATATATTATAAGCCAAAATGATGAATTTAATAATCAGGCCAAAGCCCAGCATTTATAGCAATTATAATAAAGTATTATGTCTGCGCTCCTCCCGATAGCTACCGGGATCATTGCGCTTGGCCTAGCGGCTAAATAGCCCGTTCTAAAGAGCGTTCTGTTTCAAAATAAAATGAGATTGAATTTGCGCGCAGTCCGGCGCGATCTTTTTTTCAATGGTATCATTTTGGCAATTATAATACACCTTATGTCTTCATTGCATTCCACCTTTCAGGTAAATAGCCGCACACCAACATTTGCTTCAAAATCTTTCTGTTTTAAATAACAGAAAATTTTGCGCTCAAACCAGCCACACGCCAGCGCACAGGTTTTATTCTTCCCACGCACAGTTTTATTCTTTCTCTTTTGCCAACACACAGCATGAGAAATTGTGTTCATACGAAATATCACTCACAATCTCCTATAAATTCAATAAACGCTAATATTCAGCTTTAATGAACACAATTACACATGCTTTTCCTGCGCACAATTCTACAGGGAAATGTTATGTTAAATAGAAAACCGTTATAATTTACCGAGCATATTCTCAATACGATATTCGTTCAGTTTTGACATTCCGTTTCTGAATACCTTGATCTCGTAATTTGAGAAATGCGCCAGTCTTGGGTTTTGGTTGTTCTCGATAAAGACGAAATCATCAGGTTCTGAAAATACCGTGGACGGTATCAAATAAATTGTCGGTTCCATATCTGGTAAACGCAAAACCAATGCAATCCAACGATTATCATTCAGCTCTCCCAAATCCGTTTTTAAGATTTTGATGTTTCGGTTTGCATGAAGATCCAATTCCTGTAATAGAATGCGGTGTACTTTTCCGTCCTGCGTTTTAACGCGCAACTCCTCTACTCCATTGGCCGTTTCTGTTTCTGAAACATCAAAACCTTCTTGTTTGAACGTATTTAGAACTAATTTTTTCGTCATTGAATTAAAAAAAACTCAAATTCCCCCTTTATTTTAAGGGTTTGTAGGAATTGATACTAGTTTAAATTATATCCAGTACTGAAGCTGGTAGTTTGTATTTCTGAACTAAAAATTTATCTATGTCTGATCGATTTTTTAACGCACTCAGTGTAGTTTTTCTTCCCTGGTCAATTGACAAACTCCAAAATTCTTAATGTAGTTTTTAGCAAGAGAATAATAATTATTTGAATAAGGTTTACTGGCGTATTTGATATAGAACCAAAATACTTTTGACATCAATATTTTTTGAAGTACGAGTAATTCTTTTTTTGAACTAGATATAATTGCATATCCATTATAGAAAAGAAAGTCTTTGTCTTCTGTGAATACAAAATATGGAGCTTCTGATATATACGGAAAAAGTAATTTATAGCCATGGTATGTTAATGCCTGATTTCTCCCATATGCATACCATTTTTCATATTCCTTTTCCCCTTTATCTCTTTCAGACAATATTTTAGCATTTGATTTTAAGTACTTATAAGCTTTCGGAAACTTATTTTTTAAAAAATCTTCTTCAATGATACTCAAGGATTTAATGCT
>JABURP010000117.1 GCA_014762645.1 Crocinitomicaceae bacterium | reverse complement strand
AATTCATGAATCGCGCTATTGCGCAAGCTAAAAAAAGTGCTTCCGAAGGAGGAATTCCAATCGGATCTGTATTGACCAAAAATGGTGAATTTGTTGCTGAAGGGCACAATAAGCGCGTACAGGAAGCCAACCCTATACTTCACGGCGAAATGGATTGCCTCAATAACGCCGGTCGGATTGGGTCCTATCGCAATACGGTTATTTATTCTACCCTGATGCCTTGTTATATGTGTGCCGGAACAATCGTGCAATTCAAAATCCCAAAGGTCATTGTAGGAGAATCACGTACATTTCCCGGGGCAAAGGAGTTTATGGAGTCTCATGGTGTAGAAGTCATTGATTTGGATTTGCCGGAATGTGTTCAAATGATGGAAGATTTTATCGCTGAAAATCCGGAACTCTGGAATGAAGATATTGGGGAATAATTTCATATCCCTCCGGAGAATTTCACATTGATCAAACAAATCATTTACACAATGATCCGATCTAAATGCTAACAGCATGAAATAAAAAAGCTAATACTCCATTTTATCTTCTTTCTCCTCCCATTTTCTGAAAACGGTAAGCGCTTCATCTCTGCCCAATGGAATAAACTTAATGCCTCTCTTTTCAATATCCAGGTCTATTTCATCATAAATAAATTGATCGTCAAAGCCAATGGCGGCTGCGTCTCGTTGGTTACAACCAAAGTATACAGCTTTTGGACGTGCCCAGTAGATAGCGCCTAGACACATAGGGCATGGTTCACAAGAAGTATAGATCACACAATCGGTGAGCTGAAAATCTCCAAGGTGTTCACAGGCTCTTCGGATTACAACCACTTCGGCATGTGCCGTCGGATCATTGGAGGAGGTTACTTCGTTGTGTCCTTCAGCGATTATCTTTCCATCCTTTACAACCACCGCTCCGAATGGTCCACCATAATTGCTGGACATTCCCTGATGCGCCAATTCAACGGCGCGTTTCATGAATTTAATGTGATCTTCTGACATAACACAAAAATGGATAAAAAATACCTAAAACTCAATTTTATTCCTTTGTTTATGCTGTAGTCAAATCCTTATCCCAGGTATGGAGATAGTAATGCATGTTTTTAGGAGACATAACCTGTACGCAGTATTATAATTAAGCATGATCGGTTAGGATCAATACAAGATTTAAATAAAGTAGTTTTTAATTCAGATAAGGCATTTTCGGCTTTTTATGGCTGCCTGAAAAAACAGAACCCAATCATTGCATTGATCAATACATGGATTTAATGAGAAATCCTACGGACAGATGGAATTATTATTATACTTTTGAAATCCCTATCTTAGACCAATAAATCTATACATGTCCCAACATCTAAAGCTACTTTCCCAGCTGAGAAAATGTTTTAAAGAAGACTCCATTAGTCTTTTTTACCACGGTGATTTTGATGATGTTATCACGGATAAAATGATAGCTCTGATCAGTCAGGAAGGCGCAAAAAAGATTCGTGGGAACCTTGCATTTTCAATTGCAGAAAGTTTTCAAAACGTTGTCAGACACAAAAATTCATTTTTAGGTGACGGAAATGAAAATGTTTTTGGCCTGAGGGGGCGCAGAGATTACATGCACATATTCTCATCCAACCTAATTGTTGAAGAAGTCAAGCAAATACTAATTGATAAAATAGAAGAAGTAAATGCGAAGGACAAGCAGGAGTTGAAAGAGCTTTACATGCATATTCTGGAAACAGGAGAGATTAATGAGAAAGGTGGTGCAGGAATGGGGTTGGTTGAAATGACCCGTAGATCTGGAAACCCGTTGCAGTATGAATTTCATGAGGTAGATCAGGACGTGTACTCATTCAATCTTCAAATAGATTTTACCCGAAAAAGAGGCATTGATCCAACATCTGAACCGCTAAATATTGAAGAGAATTCGATAGTCAATGAACTGGTTGTTGATCACTCCATCTTGTTTATTTACAAAGGTGAATTTGGAGAAGAGATCGTCAATTCATTCATGCCAATGCTTGAGTGTTGTTCAAGTGAGGGCCATGTAATTCCGGATAAAGTATTTAAGGCGGTAACCGGGTTAATACAGAATATCAATGAATACGGAATGCCCAACGCCGAGGGTAAAAAACGCGGTCTCTTTGCATTGAAACGCGTGAAAGAAGGCTATTATGTTTGTTCTGGAAACTACACCACAGAAAACGTAGATTCACTGGAAAAAATAGTTCAGGACCTCAATTATGCGGATGACGAAATGCTTGAAAGTATTCACCAACGTGTGAGTAATGAGGTAGATAACTCTGATCGAATTGGGCTGTTGGACCTTAGGCGCTTTTGTGCAGAACATTTAGAATTAAAGGTTACTGAAGATGCAAGAGGTACGTATGCCATGCTCGGCGCAGTGATTACAGACAATTAATTGGTCCGTTCAGCTTTTTAATTTAGTAGATTTGCAACCTGATGGCGCATAAGTCAGGATTTGTAAATATCATAGGTAGTCCAAATGTTGGAAAATCCACCCTAATGAACAGGTTAGTAGGGGAGAAGCTGTCTATTATTACCTCCAAAGCACAGACAACTCGTCACCGTATTTTGGGCATTGTGAATGACGAAGATTATCAGGTAGTATATTCAGATACGCCTGGTGTGCTGGATCCGCATTACAAACTGCATGAAAACATGATGGGATTCGTCAGCACGGCACTAAAGGATGCAGATGTAATTCTCTTTGTGACGGATATTTATGAAACCGGATTGAAGCATGAAAAGACGTTGGAGAGACTTAAGAAAACATCTGTTCCGGTTTTGTTGCTAATTAATAAAATAGATCAGGGAGAACAAAATCTGATTGAAGATAAGGTGGAATTTTGGCACAAAGAAATGCCAAATGCTGAAATACTACCAATTTCGGCGTTAGAAGGTTTTAATATAGAACCCATCTGGAAACGCATACTGGAATTATTACCGGAAAGCCCTCCGTATTACGATAAGGACGAAATTTCAGATCGGCCCATGCGGTTTTTTGTGAGCGAAATGATCCGGGAAAAGATCTTTCAAAATTACCGCAAGGAAATACCCTACGCATCACAGGTTGAAGTGGAAGAGTACAAGGAAGATGAGAAGATCATCCGAATTCGTGCGGTAATTTATGTGGAACGAAAAACTCAAAAAGGGATACTGATTGGGCATCAGGGGCAAAAAATTAAACGCGTAGGTATTGAAGCGCGAAAGGATATTGAGAAATTTATTGATAAAAAAGTTCATCTTGAGCTTTATGTCAAAGTAGATAAGGACTGGCGGGAGAACGATAGAAAATTGGAACGACACGGTTATTAATCACTGTAGTCGACAACAAAAAAAGAAATGTCAAACATTGTAGCAATAGTAGGACGCCCAAATGTGGGTAAATCAACCTTGTTCAACCGACTTACCAAGACGAAAACGGCAATTGTTGAAGAGGTGAGCGGTGTGACCAGAGATCGTATTTATGGCTTGTCTGAATGGAACGGCATTGAATTTTCTGTAATTGATACAGGAGGATATGTCAAAGGATCGGATGATATTTTTGAGGAGGAGATTCGCAAACAGGTAGAAATTGCGATTGAAGAAGCCAATGTAATTCTGTTTGTAGTTGATGTAACAACCGGCATCACGGATCTGGATGAAGCTGTTGCAGACTTGCTAAGAAGAACAGATAAACCCATTTACCTCTGCGCCAACAAAGTGGACAATACACAACGACAGTTAGATTCTGCAGAGTTTTATTCGCTGGGAATTGGAGATTTGTACAATATTTCTGCTGTAAATGGTTCGGGAACCGGCGAATTGTTGGATAAACTTGTTTCTGAATTTAGTGCTGAAGGCGCACCGGAAGATGAATCTGCCCTTCCAAAAATTGCCGTGGTCGGTAAACCAAACGTGGGTAAATCATCTTTTATTAATGCAATTACCGGTGAGGAACGAAATATTGTAACGCCTATTTCAGGCACCACGAGGGATGCGATTGATAGCCGCTACCAACTTTTTGGCTTTGATTTTAAACTAATCGATACGGCAGGAATACGCAAAAAAAGTAAGGTCCACGAAGATTTGGAGTTTTACTCCGTTATTCGATCAATTAGGAGCATTGAGTATTCGGATGTCTGTATTTTTATGATAGATGCCACCGAGGGAATCCAAAAACAGGACCTGAATATCTTTTATGTGATTGAAAAAAACAGAAAAGGTGTTGTCTTGGTTGTTAATAAGTGGGATTTGATTGAAAAGGACACCATGTCCACCCGGGATTATGAACAAAAGGTACGTCAGCAACTGGCTCCATTTAATGATGTGCCGATCATATTTACCTCCACCCTAACCAAACAACGTTTACACAAGGTGTTGGAGAAAGCTATGGAGGTGTATCAAAACAGAACACAACGCATTCCTACCAGAAAACTGAATGATTTTGTTCAGGAAATCGTAAAGAGAAACCCTCCGCCATCCATCAAAGGGAAGTACGTGAAAATAAAATATGCAACTATGCTTCCCACACATGCACCTGCTTTTGCCTTTTTTTGCAACCTGCCGCAGTACATTAAGGACCCGTACAAACGCTTTGTTGAAAACCGGTTGAGAGAAGAGTTCAATTTTGAGGGTGTTCCATTGCGTATATTTTTCAGAAAGAAGTAATTTTATTCTGTGACTTACGAGGCGATTCTAAAAGACTTTAAGGAGAGAAAATTTAAACCTGTCTATTTTTTGCATGGAGAGGAAGCATTTTATATTGACTCCATAGTGGATCATGCCCTAAAGGAAATTTTGGAAGAAAGTGAGCGCGATTTTAATCAAACCGTACTTTACGCAAAAGATTCCCCACCGATAAATGTGTTAGATGCAGCTACCCGCCTGCCCATGATGAGTGAATATAACGTGGTGGTGGTAAAGGAGGCTCAAGAATACAAAAAGGCTGCTCAATGGGAAGAGTTTGAACAATATTTTGAATCACCATCTGCCTCTACCATTCTCATTTTTGCGCACAAATACAAAAAGTTTGATAAACGCTCCCGTATCTATAAGATTCTTGCCAAAAAGGCAGTAATTTTTGAATCTGTAGGAGTAAAGGATTATCAGCTCGCTTCATGGATTAGTGAATACGTCCGAAAAAAAGGATGGAACATCACGGATAAAGCCTGTGCTTTGGTAGCTGAATTTGTCGGTAATGAGTTAGAGCGTATAGTCAACGAACTTGAAAAGCTGTTTATTGTTGTCGAAGAAGGACAACAAATCAATGAGAAGCACATAGAAACCCATATTGGAATCTCCAAAGATTACAATGTTTTTGAATTGTCCAATGCCATTTTGGAGAAAGATTTGGTAAAAGCCAATCGTATTGTGCAATATTTTGGTGAAAACCCGAAAGCAACACACATTACAGTGGTACTGGGTAGTTTATATTCGCTCTATCAACGATTGTTCAAGGCGCATTTTGCCAAAACAGAAGATCCAAGAAAGTTAGCGAGTATATTAAAAATTCATCCCTATCCTGCAAAGGAACTATTGCTGAATAAACGAAAACATCCGGCAAAGATTATCTCAAGAAATTTTGGAATACTGAGAGATTATGACCTGTTGGCAAAGGGCGTTGGGTCTGGAAGCACACCTGATGTTGAGCTAATGAAAGAACTCGTTTATAAACTCTTGCATTAAAACATCCTTCAGTTTGCTATACTAACCGCTCATTTAAGAATTACTACACTTAAATAAGCAGGCATCTGAAAACAAACACAATGGACTTATTTGTGTTATCTTTGCCCTGTTAAATCTGAATGTATGCTTCGTAATCTTTCAATCTGGGTGTTGCTACTGTGCCTGGGAAATGCGGCCTGGAGTCAAACCGGTACGGTAAGGGGAATAGTAAAAAGTGATGAAGATGGTAATGGCGTTCCTTTTGCCAAGGTGGTTATTTTGGGTGCCGAAAAGTTTGCGAATACGGATGTAGACGGTCTGTTCTCCATCCCTAAAGTACCAGTAGGTACGTACACGATTAGGGTTACGGCTGCGCAATTTACTGAGTACAAAGCGGAGGTATCCATTGCATCAGGCAAGATCACTGATTTAACCATTGAATTATCCAAAGGAAAAAATTTAGACGTAGTAGAAGTCTTTGCGGATGATAAAGAGAAAAAAGTTGATCCGAGAACATCTGTAATAAAAATTACGAAGAAAGACATATTAAGAGTGCCGGTAACAGGTGGGGTTTCGGATATAGCCGGATATTTTCAAACAGTTCCCGGAGTTGTATCAACCGGTGACCAGGGAGGTCAGGTGTATGTACGTGGTGGTACGCCGATCCAAAATAAGATATTGTTGGATGGGATGACCATTTACAATCCTTTTCATTCCATTGGATTTTTCTCTGTTTTTGAAACGGACCTGATCCGTACAGCTGATATTTATACCGGTGGATTTAATGCTAAATATGGCGGAAGAATATCATCCATAATGGACATAACCTATCGGGATGGTAATGCCAAACGATTTGCCGGATCAGTTGGGCTCTCACCATTCACTTCTAATGTATTATTGGAAGGTCCAATCTCAAAAAAGAACAATATCTCTTTTGTTTTATCAGGAAAAGCATCAATTCTGGAGCAAACTTCCAAACTGTTTTATCCCTACATCAATAGAGATAGTTTAGATACGAATGATGACGGTATTTATGATAAAGACACCAGTTACGGACTGCCATTCAACTTCTGGGATCTTTATGGTAAAATCACAGTGAAAGGTGAAGGTGCCAACAAGTTTTCCGTATTTGGTTTTGCCTTCAATGACAGGGTTAACTACCAGGCCGTTTCTGATTTGAGTTGGAAAAGCTTTGGTGGAGGAACTAACTTTATAATGGTTCCAATGAATTCAGAATTGTTCATGAAAGGTAGATTGAACTTCTCATCTTATGATATTAGTCTTGAAGAAGAAAATCTGGAACCGAGAACATCCGGAATTTTTGGTGGCGAAATGGCATTTGATTTTACGTACTATTTACCGCGTAAAACCCGTTTGGATTATGGGTTTGGATTCAGTTATTTCCGAACAGAATTTAGGACATTCAATGAAGTGAATCGTATCATTGAGCAAAATGACAATACTATTGAAGCCGGTGCCTATGTGAGTTACAGACATGTATCTAAAAGTAAAAAACTCATCCTTGAACCAAGTGTAAGAGTACAAGCCTATTCATCAGTCGGGCAGGTCACCCTTGAACCTAGATTTGCGGGTAAATATAATTTCAATGAGATCTTTAGAGTGAAAGTTGCAGGAGGCTATTATACCCAAAACTTTACATCCACAACGTCAGATAAGGATGTTGTGAACCTGTTTTACGGATTTATTACAGCTCCAAGCAATATCCCGGATGATTTTACACTACAAAGCGGTGAAGAAATGAATATTAAGAATGGCCTGCAAAAAGCATGGCACGGGGTGGCAGGATTTGAAGTAGATATTTCAAAGCGATTGAAAATGAATGTTGAAGGATATTATAAATTCTTTAATCAGCTGACGAATGTGAACCGAAATAAAATATTTGAAGATAATGCCGATAATTCAGAGATTGATGACGTTTTCAAGAAAGATTTTATTGTAGAAAACGGTACAGCCTGGGGAGGTGATATTGTATTTACTTATAAGGGAAAGAAACTCTATATCTGGACGGCTTATTCACTTGGTAAAGTTGTTAGATGGGATGGTTTCCAGGAGTACGCACCAGTGTTTGACAGAAGACATAATATTAACCTGATTGCAACATATACTTTTGGTAAGAACGATAGCTGGGAAGTAACATCACGTTGGAATTTAGGTACAGGTTTGCCATTTAAACAAACGGTTGGCGTTTATGAAGAGCCGGTGATCCAAAATATTGATGATGATTATATTGCTGGTAATGCGGATGAATTGACATTCATTTATGATGAAGGAAATAATGGTCGTTTGCCTACCTATCACCGTCTTGATTTAAATGTGAAAAAGACAATTGAATTTGAGAACAAAAAATACCTGAAGTTGGAAATCATAGCAGGTGTGACAAACATTTATTCCAGAAAGAATATCTTTTACGTAAACAGATTGACTAACGAAAAGGTTTACCAGCTTCCTGTGATGCCATCTCTAGCGGTGAATTTTAAATTCTAAAACGGTTCGCTAAAACGCGGGTGCATTCTTTTTACATCTGTGCCAATAAGAATACCTGTTAGTATTCTACAGATGCGCCCAAAAAGAACATAAACCCGTCATACAGGTTACGTCTGGGGACAGGAAATCCGATAAAATCTGAAAATCCGCCAACAATTTTCCAATGCTCATTGGTTTTGTAAAGCAATGTTAGATTATAGCGACTAAAAGTTGTTCCTTCACCATATAAGAAAGATCCTCCTGCTGAACCTGATCCGATTTTTTCCTGGATCTTGAATTTTCCGATAACGTAAAGTTTATCCCAAAGTAATTGACCAATCTCAAATCCAGCCTGAATTTGATGACTGAAGGACTTGGTCCTGAAATTAAACGATCCATAAATACTACCAAAGGTCTTACCACTCGCAATTGAATGTGATGCGGCTAGTGTGGTCCAAATATTGAATTCGCCGTCAGAAGTCGGTAAATTAATTTGATCATACGTTCCTAAACTATTCGGTTCGGTAGATGTCGCGTAATTAAATCCGTCATCTGTGGGAATGTCAAAATCTATCTGGGCAGCTAATGGAAAGTTTTTGAGCAATCTGTATTTTGCGCCCAGTTTTATACTTCCAACACCGGCAACCATTTCGGTTGTACTGAATTTATTCAACACCAGCAAAGGGGCGTCCAATAGCACATTAAATCGATCCGTTACACCGTATTCGCCATAAAACAAGAGTGCATTACTCCTGAATGTGGAACCGCCATTAAAAAGAGTGCCTGTGGTACTGTAATATTCATTCGTATTAAAAGTGGATAGCACAGCTTGTGCGTAAAAACCATTTTTTGCACGGGTCCATCCGTTTTGACCATACCCAGATATTGCAAACAACCCGAAGGTTGATACAAGAAGCAACCGAAACGTAATTCCCTTCATAGCAGATAGCATTAAAAATAGCCCACCTTGATAAAGATAGGCTATTCAAAGACTTTTTTTGTTTAGTACTTACTGTAGTTTGGCATAACCGAATGGAATTCCGGCAGTGTTACACCATAAAATTACGTGAGTGAATGAGGCACCAACGGCACCGTCTAACATAAAATACTGCTCTCCGTTTTCAGTTACTGTTGAAATTTGCTGAAGATCCGGATTACCGTTGCCGGGATCCGCAGTAAAAGTTTCGGACGTAGAGAAGTAAAGCCCGAGTGTACCAGTGGCCTGATCTGTACTGAAATCGCTGCCAAGGTGAACAAAGTAAACGTCATCTTCATCTTTCCCGTATTCAACTGTACCGGAAGTTGGTGTACTGTTTTGAGCTACAAATGTTCCTGAGCGCTCAACTGTAAAATCACCATTCGGTTCAGGGTTATTGTTAATGGGATCATCCTTCTTGCAAGAAGTGATCGTGAACAACAGTCCTAATACCAGTAGTGACGAAATTGTTTTTTTACGTTTCATAATTTGATTGATTTTTTGATTGAGTTGTTGACCGCAGTCTCAGGTAGTTACTTACAGGAATGATAAAAATTAACAGATTTAGGTGTAATGATTAAATTTTTACCCAATCACAGATACGGTTAAACTCCAAATTGGAACCGTTAAATAAATTAAAGGGATGTTTTATACCGAATTTAACCTTTTGGCAAAGCATTTGTTTTAAAGTAGAAAACTAGAAACTATGAAACCAGCAGCAATGATTACATTTTTATTCGTCGTTATCTTCTCGTATGCGAGCGACGATAAAAACAAGACAGACAAAAAAAGAAGTGTAGAGGAGACATTCGTTACCGAATCATCTGTGCCAACACTGAATAATATCTTTGGTGATAAATGTGGCAAAGGTTTAAAGAACCGCAGACAAAAACGTCCTATTGGAGTTAATGCCATGGCTTTAGGTCCCGGAAGTATAGCGGGTGTGTCTTTAGATGGATTTTTAGGACCTAAGTTTGCCCTTGAAGCAGGGGCCGGGTTTAGAAACCTTCAGGGTGATGTAAGTTATTTCCTGGGAGGAAGATATCATATTTTGGGTGGTACACCATTGAATCTGACGCCTTATATAGGAGCATATACAGCATTTCATTACACCGGTAGAGACGTTCGGAATCACGCGGTTTACTTCCCTGTGGGCTTACACAGAATTAAGAAGAATGGCGTTACTTGGGCCGCAGAAGTAGCTTACCAAAGTAGTATAGATACAGACAGAAAATGGCACGGTGCTTTTAAAATCGGGTATCGATTTTAATTTCAAGATATATCATCATGCCTTAATTTTTGGTAACGACTGTCGTTGCTGAGGTTAAGGCATTTTTTTATCCATTTTATGACAAAAATCATACGTTTAGCTAAGAAATTGTGGATAAAAATTTCTTTAATTCCGAGGTGCAGTTCGTATATTTGTAACACTATTTAAAACCATTCTAAATAAGTGATAAATTTACTTCTTGCCGATAGTAACGAATTAACCCGGGTAGGGCTCAGAACCATCTTTAAAGATGATATCTTTCAGATAATTGGTGAAGCCACAAATTCAGAGGAATTGTTAGATCAAATCAAATCGTTTAAACCAGATGTTGTTTTAATCGATTACACATCTGACGGATTTACTATTGATGCCGTTCCCAACGGAAAAGCGATTGATGATAAGGTGAAGTTCGTTGGAATTACACCTTTGCAGGATGCTCAAACCCTGGTTCATGCCATTAAATCCGGAGTGACATCTTACATTAAAAAAGATTGCAGCCTGGAAGAAATTAAAAATGCCGTTGTTGAGACTTCTAATAACAACACCTTTTTCTGTGGGACAATCCTAGAAACCATCCGCAAAGAAGATATCAATATTGAAAGTATAGAAGAAGTGGAGTTTACTTGTGATCCCGTGGTATTATCTGAAAGAGAACAGGAAATTATCACCTTAATTGCCGAAGGACACACCAATGCGGTAATCTCTGAAAAACTATTTCTCAGCAAGCATACGGTGAATACACATAGAAAAAACATCATGGCCAAATTAGGTGTTAAAAACACCGCAGGAATTGTCATGTATGCGATAAAGGAGAAATTTACTTCACCCAACAAATACCTTTTCTCAGCTGAGAGTGATTAAAATCCTTCCATAAAGGAATCAACAACCGATTTATCCGGGTGCATGGACACAATGTGCAATTTATACCCTTCACCCCGATCGATTAGTACAAGTCCTTCATATACTGTTTCTCCCTCAAGTTCAAAGGTGTAGTTTAATCGAACCGTAGTAACACCATTATTGGTTTTTTTAGAAAATCCGGTTGACTTTTCACGGTTTTCAGGTTTACCTTCTTTCCGGACATCACTCAGAAAACTTCGAAAGCCTTCAATCTCTTCATCCGTTGCTTTGGTATCCACCATATTATCCGCTATGTAATCAATTTCATCAGCGTCAAATTTATTGTGAAACTTATCAGCAAATGCTTCAGCTTCCTTTGTACAGGAGCCCAGTAAAAATAGCGCGGGGATGAATAATAGATCTAATTTTTTCATTGTTAAATAGGATTTAAACCAAAAGTATAAATTAGTTATAAATTCCGCTATTTGATTATGAATCATTAATTTAAT
>JABURP010000118.1 GCA_014762645.1 Crocinitomicaceae bacterium | reverse complement strand
GTTCCTTACACTTCGAAACGTAATAAATCCGAGAAGGTTGAATGTTAAAAAAACTTTGCTGCTTAATTTTATACAGGTCAACGCTTTACAATTTAAATCTTCGATTTATAGAAAAACCAAAACGCCACTGTCCTTCTAACCAATCTGAATAAGTTTGAGATAAGAAGAGGTTTTCGTTAATTCCTTTACCATTGGAAAAATGCAGTGCAAAGATGTGACCCCCGGTAAGAATTTCTACACCAAAACTCAATGGGTTTTTCGCATTTAAGGCAGAAGGTCGGTTAAACACGTGATTATATTCAACAAGAAAACCAAACATCTTTGTTACCCGCACTCTAGCTGATGTTCCGGCAAAGAATAAACCGTTAACATCATTGTTAGTGACAAAGTTTCTGTGATGATATCCCGCGTTTAGTTGCCAGGTGAAACGCGGATGAAATTTGCGCGTTACCAATATTTGATTAGTAAACATAAACCGGTTAATGAATCTGGGGTATGACTTAACCGAAGATGAATCGAGAATTTTTCTTCCATAAGGCAGAGCCATGGAACTCACATAAACAAGTGAAACAGGCATTCCGGAAGTTTTCTGCCTTAAAATTTGATATTTCACATAACCATCAATTACTTCAGTTCTGGTAGCTACCCCTTTATTTCGACCAATTCCCACATCCAGAGGGTCCAGTATTCCATACTCAAATGCAATTCGAACATCAGCTAGATTATCAAAACCAAAAAAATTCTGGATTCCACCGCCAGAACCCAACATATCCCCGAACTTATGTGCTACTATAAATTCCAACGAATTCTTTGGGAGACATTCATTTGAATGATTATTGATAACACGCGTACCCGCAAATGATTCATAGACGTAACTCACCTCCTCTTTCAGTGTATCTTGCGAAAACACAGAAAAACTAAGGGATAACAGACTTAATAGTATGGTTATTTTCATTCGTTTGCTTTGGTTTCTACAAAATGTAATAAATCGAGCAATTGTTCTTCGCTCATGTTCTCATACGTATACATAGGCATGTATTGCCGTCTTCCTACTATGGCATAAGTTCCGTATCGTGTAATATGAGGAATCGAATAATGGTTATAATTATCCACTTTTCTCGTCAAAAATTTAAAGGATAAAATATCCATGCTCAGGTCAAAATTCGTAATGTCTTTAGCTGGTGAATGACAATGAAGACAACCTGCTTGATAGATATATTTTCCGTTCTCAAAACTGGGAACATATCCTTCTATTTTAGGAATTTTCGAGGTGCCAAAATGCGCTTCATTTATTTGATTGTATTGTGACTTAATTAAGGCTATGGCTTTGTCGTTTTTCTTTCCTACCCAAAACGAAAGCTGATTTATTTCACTGGTTGTGAATACAAGATCAGACACTTTAAGCTCCAGTGATTTGTAATAATGCATTATACATCTCACCTCCCAGGGTTCCATTAGTCTTCCTTGTGAACACTCAGTTGCACACAACTGAATTGCATTGTATAAAGTGTCTCGCGTTGGTTTAACAAGGTCTCCGTACTTTTTTTCATAATCCCCATTGTACCAGTGTTCTTTATTATACATACTGTAAAAAGTAGCACCAGGTAAAAACGGAATTTCTTTTTCCATGCTGTATTCCAAAACGCGTTCCGGAGATTCATCCGCCGGGTCATCCGTTTCTAACACTTGATTATGGCAATCGGTACAAACAAAATATTTTGAGATTCGCGAATTAGAACCATCCTTTAATTCGCCGAAATAAACAATTTCTTTACCCATTCGGACAGAATCAGGGTTTTGTTCCGGTATATAATGCAGTGGTTTTTCTTCTCCAAGTTTAACCAGCACATCCATTACCGATTGATCTTTTAGAGGAATTTGGAGACTATCTGGTGGCATGTAAGCTGAAAATCGTCCTTCTTGTATGCGCTCCAGTGACAATAATAAACCACATCCGGTTATTACAAGGCAACTGATAATAATGTTCTTTATCCTACCAGTCACTTCTCTTTCTCCTTGCCAACACATTACCAATTAACGCCATAGGCAGATAAGCGCCTAGTAGATCTAAAGCCTCAAACCAAAGTGGAGCGGGTAAAATCCATGCCATATACAATCCACCAAGCAAGAAAATTACGCCCATCATAAATCCAAAAAATGCCGGTGCTTTTGTCACTAATCGAGCAACAAAATAGGCTGCTACCAGTGTACCCAAGGCATGCGCGAGAAAAATAATTGCAAAATATTTACCACTGAACTCCTTAATGTGAGCTTTATAGCTATCCATATCTTCAAAATCCACTCCTGCAGGTACTTCTACCATAGAACTGGAAATAGAAACGATTCCTCCATTCACAAGTGAACCCAGGAATAATCCGCCCATAATAACCAGTGCATTTCTTAAATAGGGATTCATATCATCACTTATTTATTTGCATTTTTAACTTTGAATAAGGAAAGATAGGAATAATTTGTCCAATGAATAATGTATTATCCACTCCAATAGTTTACCTCAAAGGCGTAGGGCCCAAGCGGGGTGAGATTTTACAGAAAGAAGCGAACATTCATACATACTATGATCTTCTGCACTATTATCCGTTTAGATATATTGACAAATCAGCCTATAACAACATATCTGAAATCCCACAATTAACTACACCCGTTCAGCTCAAAGGCCAAATAATCAGCTATAAACAAGTAAAATCAGGAAGAGCCAAACGCTTAGAGGTGAAATTTGAAGATGCAACCGGAAGAGTTGATCTTATTTGGTTTAAGGGAGGAAAATGGATTGTTCCAAAACTAAAAAAGGGTGGATGGGCCAAAGTATACGGGCGGCCTAAACGGTACGGATCACTCTACAGTATAGCACATCCTGAGATTGAATTTCTTGAGAATGAAAATGAAGACTCGTTAGGGTTGCAAGCAGTTTATCATTCCGGCGAAAAGCTTGAAAACCTTGGCTTTCACTCAAAAGGTATTGAACGGATCATAGCACAATTACTGCCGCAAATCAAAGGACAAATTGATGATATTCTTCCCGACTGGATCAAGAGCGACCTGAACCTCATTTCAAGAGAAGATGCGCTTATTAATATTCATGCTCCATCTTCATTTGAAATGGTGAGGCGTGCACAACTCCGCTTAAAATTTGAAGAATTGTTTATTCTTCAGTTAGAACTGTTGTTGAGAAAAGAGATCACCAAGAAAAAGATCAAAGGACTAAAACTGGAAAAAGTAGGCGATATTTTTAATGAATTCTACAGTCAGCACCTTCCATTTGAACTTACAAACGCTCAAAAGCGAGTAATTAAGGAAATAAGAGCGGATATAGGTTCCGGCATCCACATGAACCGTTTATTACAGGGTGATGTTGGTAGTGGAAAAACGCTGGTTGCTCTGATGGTGATGCTCATAGCGATTGACAATGGATACCAGGCCTGTATGATGGCACCAACCGAAATCTTAGCTAATCAACATTACAATACACTTCAGGATTTTCTCAAAAAGATGGATATCCGTGTAGAGTTGTTAACCGGATCTACCAAAAAATCAGAACGAAAAAAATTGCACGAAGACTTGCGTTCAGGCGCCATCCATATCTTGGTTGGTACACATGCCCTTCTTGAAGATGTAGTTCAATATAAAGACCTCGGAATTGCCATAATTGATGAACAGCACCGATTTGGAGTGGCACAGCGATCAAGGCTGTGGAAAAAAAACACATTGCCTCCTCATATATTGGTTATGACGGCTACGCCTATTCCAAGGACATTGGCCCTCACTTTTTACGGAGATTTGGATATATCGGTAATAGATGAACTTCCACCAGGAAGAAAAGACGTACAAACTACTCACCGGTTTGAATCGGCAAGGCTGAACGTTTTTCAATTTATAGAAAATGAAATTGCAAAAGGGCGGCAGGTGTACATTGTTTATCCACTTATCCAGGAATCTGAGAAGCTGGATTATGAAAATTTATTGGATGGATACGAATCAATTACCCGCAGATTCCCTTTACCTAAGTTTAAAGTAAGTATAGTCCACGGACAAATGAAAGCAGAAGCAAAAGACTATGAGATGGCTCAATTTGCTGCAGGAAAAACAGACATCATGGTAGCTACTACCGTTATTGAGGTTGGGGTAAACGTTCCGAATGCTTCAGTAATGGTCATTGAATCCGCGCAGAAATTTGGTTTATCTCAACTTCATCAGCTTCGGGGAAGAGTGGGAAGAGGCGCAGATCAATCCTACTGTATCTTAATGACGAACCACAAAATCAGTGAAGATGCAAAAAAGCGAATAGCCACAATGGTTGAAACCAATGACGGGTTTAAGATATCTGAAGTAGATTTAAAACTCCGCGGTCCAGGTGATATTATGGGAACTCAACAAAGTGGAATTCTGAACCTCAAGCTCGCAGATTTGTCCAGAGATGCTCAAATTGTGAAAATGGCAAGGCTAAAAGCTGAAGAGTTGATGCAAAAAGACCCCACTTTTTCTGAGAAAGATCATCAGGCATTAGCAAAACGTCTTAAAAAAGTACTTCAATCACGACCAAACTGGAGCAGGATATCTTAATTTTCCATATCTTTCAAATCGAATATGAAAGCAATCACCATCTTAATTTTTTCCCTTATTTGTACATGTGGATTTTCCCAGGTTTTTGGCGAAATTTTATCTGACAAAAGGCCCATTTCAAAAAATATTGATTACACCATCAATTACTCCAAACCGGGCAAATTGATCTTCAATATTGCTGTTGATATGGACGGAAATGTAACATCTTGCGAGTTAGATGATAAAAAAAGCACAATCGTTACCACCACCGCAATGCTAAAAGCAAAGAACAAAATTATGCAATACCTGAAGTTTGAGAGGGGTTACCACTGGCCCGAATTCCATAGAGGATACGTGGTAATTAAAACCGTTCAGGGAGCGACAAAAGAAGAAAGCAAATTCGCTCCACCGCCGTTTTAACCCGCTCATAGCTATTCAAGTAAGCTGTTTTTATTTATTTCGGAAAATAAAAATCCTTTTGTATTTTTAAACAAAATCAAAATCAATGAAGAAACTATACACTTTATTAGCGTGTTTTATATTCGGAGGAGTATTGTATGCGCAAGAGAATTCAACCGCAGAGACGAAAGCAGAGCCTACACGACCAGGTTTGCATGGTGACTACTATCAGGAAAGAGCTACGCCATTTTGGACCGAAGATTTCGGGAATGGATTTCCAGCTGGTTGGGCCATAATGGATTCATCAGGAATTTGCCCCTGGCGTTATTCATTTGACGGATCGTGGGGATACTACAGCAATACCGGAGAAAATTCAGGTGATGCACCTATCAGTTCAACAACAAATGGTAACGGATTTCTTATTTGTGACAACGATTCAGCCAACCACGTGAATTACGGACAACCATCTGGTACTACTTACCAGTACTTGTCCTCTTACTTTGGAACGTCAGCTATTGACTGTTCAGGACATTCCTCCGTGATTTTACGCTTTGAGCAAATGTACAGGTATAATAATGGTGTGCCAATGTTTGTTCAGGTTTCTACGGATAGTTCAGTATGGACATCTTTTGATGTTTCCGGTGGATTAGCCAATAATACGGTTTCTGCAGATCCGGATGTTGAAATTGTGAACCTGTCAAGTATTGCTTCCAATCAACCAACCGTATATTTAAGATTTGGTTGGAGTGCTCGAGTATATTACTGGATGATTGACGACCTGTCTTTAAGTGATGCCGATCCGAATGATGTTTCTTTAGAGAGTGCATACTGGGGAGCTGGTGCTTACCAATATCAGCATTATAAAATACCAACTACCCAATGGTCTCCAATTACTTTTTATGGGGCTATGACGAATAACACAGGAAATACAATTAACAATGTGTACTTTGATATTGATGTGAATAGTGGCGCGGTGTTTAGTGGAACGTCAAATACCATGAATCTTGCGCCTACGCAATTAGATACGGTAACTTCTACTACGGATTGGACGCCGTCTGCAGTAGGATTCTTTGATTTTACTTTTACGGCAGATATTCAAGGTTTAACAGATAGCAACCTGACAAATAACACACTTACGGATCAGATTGAAATGACTGATGGAGTTTACGCTATGGATAATTTACCAGCAGACTTGAGTGGATCTACCGGAAGTATAGGAAACTGGTCAGGTAACTCAGGGATGACGTTTGGAATTGGTAACGTACATGAGATTATCGCCAATGACGAAATAGAATGTGTAGACATAGGTCTTTCATCACACGCTACCAATGAAGGTCAGATTATTTACGGAGCCGTCTATTTCTGGGATGGTTCTGACTGGGTATGGCTAGGACAAACAAATGATTATGTTGTTCAGAATAGTGATCTGGGTAGCCTTGTTCAAATTGCTTTCCCTAACCCGGTTCCGGTAACTGCTGGACAGGAAGTTGTGGTTGTAGCAGGACATTACGGAGGTACAGATGATCCTCGATTTCTTATGGCTCAGCCAGTAGCTAATCAAATGGTTTGGGGATTTGATGCCGGTGGAAGCTGGTACTGGTTAAGTTCACCAAGAGCCGTTGTGGCAAGAGCAAACTTTGCGTGTATTGCTGCTGGTACAGAAGAACTTACTTCAGTGTCTGCAATCTCTTGCTACCCTAACCCGGCAAAAGATCTAGTAAATGTTGAAATTGAGCTCGCAGAAGCATCAAATATTGGCATAAAGGTATATGACATCAACGGTAGGCTGGTAAAAGAAAGAGAATCAGTTGAGTTGGGTGTTGGTAACCATGTAATACAGCTAAACACTGATAAATTTGAAGCAGGAACATACACGGTAGAAGTGACTGTTAACGATACTAAAACAAGAGAAATTCTTGTGGTAGAGTAAAAGTAAACCTGCCAATACTTTAATTATTAGAACACAAACAGGATTGGCATTATGCTGATCCTGTTTTGTTTAGTAAAAAACACAATCTTTAAAGAAGCCACTTTCATAGTACTCTATGAATTTGTATCTTCGACACATCAGAAAACATTTATATCTATGAAAGCCCTTATCACTTTTTCGTTGTTATTTGTTCTTAGCGCTTCATTTGCACAGGATACACAAGAGCATGTTTTAACCATTTATCTAACGGATTCCTTAAGCGGAGATGCGTCAGATGTTGAAATAGCTTATGTAATAGAACAAGGTTCCAGAGATTACATGACGGTTCAGCCCAGCGCACAAGGTGTCTTTGCCATTCAATTGGCACAAGGTCAATACACCATTAATTTTAAACATGTAGATGGTAGACGTGAATCCATAGAGGTTAATCTTACCGGTGATGTGACAAAAAATGTAGTGTTTGCACCGGCTACGAATAATTAACCTTAATTGTCTTCGAAAAATTCATCCGGATCCTCAGAGTGGTAATATATCCTAACCTGGGCGGTATCCCTTAAAAAATCTATTTTTCCAATAGAAATTTTGGTGATATGCAGACCGGTTCGTTTCTCCAGGTCAGCTTTCATCTCATCACGCTTTTCAGGTCGAATGAGATCTATTTTCTCGTAGGTAACTGTACGTGTATTTTCATGTCTCTGAAGTACGACATACTCCAACATGTAAACAAACAAAACAGTGACACCATTAATAAATGCTAACTCGGCATAACTGATTTGTTTTCCGGCCAATGCGTTCACAACTGAAAGACCAATGACCACAAAAAGGTAGGTCATCTCCTTAATCCTTACGGTACTCGTTCTGTACCTGATAATTCCAAAAATCGCAAATAGACCCAAGCCCATTCCTGTACCAATCTCCAACTTTTTCAAGGCAAAACAGATCATGAATGCAATTACAGAAATCATGTAATAGGTAAATACATGATCTTTTCGGTGTGTTTTCTTATAATAGATATAACTAATCAATAGGGTAGAAAACACCAGATTGATAACGAACTTGATCATCAATTTCCACAAGTCATCATCCATTAATTTAATCTCCAAAAACGATTTCGCTTCTTCCATTAGTTTTCTAGTTTATCGATTAGTCTTAAGTGTCGCTTAAAGTTGTTGTACTTCAAATTCGGAACAACCGTTACGGCACCAACACAGTATTTACTAAATCCATTTTTTCTAACCCCGTTATTCTTCATCAATTTGTAAAACAAGCTGTCGCGATTAATACGTTCCTGCTTTAGTTCAGCAATCACAAAGTGATTAAATTCCTTAGAGGTTTGAGCCGTTTTATAGGACAAATTAACATCTATCGTCAGACGCTCTTTTTCCTTTTTATTTACCAAAGTAATACGATCAAACGAATTCCAGAGTTTCATCTCTAAATTTATCTCTTCATCCATTACAGCTTCAACAAAATTTGTTGATCCATCTGTTAGTTCAGGTTCAAAATCATCAATACGAATACGTTTCTTCTTCGTTCGCCCCTTAAATTTATTCTTTACTTCCAAAAAGTAGATTCCCGATTCATTATACTTCCGTATACGCACCTTATGTCTATTTCCGGCGCCGTTGTGATGATCCAAAAAGAATTTAAAACGATCAGTGTCAAAATATTGATTGGTATAACCGCTCATTCGGGTATTCTCTACTTCAAGTGAACTATACTCTTTAGCCAGCTCGGGTAGAATCTTGTTCAGAAACGCTCTCTTTATGACATATTTGGTATCTACCCGGTTCATGAGCTCAACCGCACCCATTTGCTCCAAGTATATTGGATCAAAACTTTCAAGGTGTATTTTTTCGGCGTATCGCTCAAAGACCATAGTTAGCAGGCGTCATTTTGTTAATAGACAAAGATAAGAGAGAAAAGTTTAATCAGGATGTTCAATAATTATAAAGTCTGTTCTATTTTGTTTTTTTGAATTTAGTCATTTATTATTTGACTGTAATTTCACATATAATACGTAGGTTTAAACTTAAAGATACACCTTGAAAAAATTCAATGCTTAAAAAATCACTCTCACTACAATACAGAGAAGGCAATAACCTTGAAGAACTTTCTGAAAAGATTCAGGATCTTATCACAGAAACTATGAGGTTTTCGGGCAATGCGTATGCACCTTATTCCAAATTCCATGTAAGTGCAGGTTTGATGCTGTCAGACGGTACTATTGTGAAGGGAGCTAACATGGAAAATGCTTCTTATCCGGTTTCAATTTGTGCAGAGCGTACTTTGTTGTCTCACACTATTACCAATTATCCGAAGCAGACAATTGATGTGATGGTAATATACGTAGATAGAAATCTGGAACACCCTGTACCACCCTGCGGAATATGCCGACAAACACTACTAGAAGTTGAACTCAATCAAAAACAAGCTATTGAGGTTATCTTAATAACCAAAAGCGGTAAGTTCATCATCTTTGACCGAGCGGCTGATTTATTACCGCTCTACTTTGACGGATCTGTATTGTAACTATTCCTCCCCATCATCCGGGTCTGGTAAATCCGCATCTTTAAACGAATTGGAAAGACTCATCAGCGGCATCCGAACATTAAAATAAAGTTCTTTGATCTTTTTTCTGCCTTTGATACGGGCTTGATCTTTTTTTGAAAATGTTAGCAAGTCACAATCAGAAATTAACTGTTGGTTGGTAACGCGTAATCCCAGGTCACCGGCAATATGATATTCATGATCAACTGAAATTACAACATACGCCGATTCTGCATACTTACCATCTCCACTGTAATAAATAACATCCAACAAAGAGTAATAGAGCTTTCCGTAATACCTTTTTTCCTCATTCCTTTCTAGTTTAAGGCAAGAAATAGACATCTTGAGTAAAATTTCAAGATCTACCGGATTTTGCATCAATGCCGTGTCGCCCTTTTTTAAGGCTTTTTCATAGTCATGTTTTTCATACGCCACTAAAAAATCTTTCTTGGCATTACTTGTCCCATAAGGATAATAATACTTCTGAAATACGGTTCCGTAATACAAATGGTAGAATTCCTGATGGGTCAGGGAGGTGTCTTTTTGCAGCACACGTTCCCTTAATTTCGGATAATAGTAACTGGATGAAGTATCCGAGATATTTTCTCTGATTTCATCAAAATTTACTCCAGAAATGATTTGAGCTTTACCTGAAAAAAATGCAAACAGGCAGCCGAACATAAGGATCAGCCTCATATTTCTTTGTTTTGGTTTAGGTTGGTTAGCTCAAAAGGTACAACCATATAATCATGATTACCAATTTCGTAACAGATTTTTAACGAAATCAATAGTGCGACATTTCTAAGTAGGATAATTTTCAGATTAGCGATAATCTTCATCTTTTGTAAACAATTTCTATGCGTACACCGTATATTGGATTCTGCATTTATGCAGAATAATAGATATATTTGTCAATCCAATTATAGCGACGGAAATTATGGCAACGAAGACCCAGTCAAAAAAGAACTCAGGATCCTCCAAGTCTAGCAGAAAGACTAAGGCTTCCAAGTTTTCGAAAGAAACTTATGTGAAGTGGTATAAGGACATGTTGTTGATCAGGAAATTTGAGGAGAAAATTTCTCAATTGTACATTCAACAAAAATTTGGTGGATTTCTACATTTATACATAGGACAAGAAGCGGTAGCAGTAGGAACTGTTTCTGCGTGTAAAGAAGGTGATAAACATATTACCGCTTACAGAGATCACGGTCATCCAATTGCACTTGGAACAGATCCGCGAGTTTTAGCAGCCGAACTATACGGTAAGATTACCGGATGTTCAAAAGGTAAAGGTGGATCCATGCACTTTTTTGATGTTGAAAAAGGTTTTTTGGGTGGACACGGAATTGTTGGTGCCCAAATTCCAATGGGAGCCGGAATTGCCTTTGCTGAAAAATACAAGGGAACTAAAAATGTCTGCATTTGTTCATTTGGTGACGGTGCTGCCAGACAGGGAGCGTTACATGAAACGTTCAACATGGCAATGACATGGAAACTTCCCGTTGTTTTTATCATTGAAAACAACAATTACGCTATGGGTACTTCAGTAGAGCGTACCACCAATGTTCACGACATGTCAAAAATTGGTCTTTCTTATGAAATGCCGTCTTTTGTTGTGGACGGAATGCGCCCAGAAGCGGTTCATGAAGCCATTGAAGAAGCGGCAGAAAGAGCTAGAAAAGGAGATGGTCCTACACTACTTGACATTCGTACATACAGGTTTAAGGGACACTCTATGTCTGACCCGCAGAAATACAGAACCAAGGATGAAGTCGGCGAATGGCAACAAAAAGATCCTATTGAATATTGTCTTCGCGTAATTCAGGAAAACAAATGGTTATCCGAAAAAGAACTCAAGGAGATTGAGGATTGGGTGAAAAAAGAAGTAGCGGAATCCATTAAGTTTGCAGAAGAATCAGAACTTCCGGAACCGGAAGAACTTTATAAAGATGTTTACAAGCAAGATGATTATCCTTATATCAAGGAATTTTTAGCGTAAATATTTAGATTGATAAATAAAAGAAAATAGGTTGATTAAACGACATCCGGGAAACCAGAAGTCGCATACTGATTAAAAGAAATTATGGCTGAAATCATTAGAATGCCAAAGCTATCAGACACAATGACAGAAGGAGTTGTAGCTGAGTGGCATAAAAAAGTTGGAGATACAGTTTCTGAAGGAGATCTTTTAGCAGAGATTGAAACGGATAAAGCTACCATGGAATTTGAATCTTTCTATGATGGCGTTTTATTGCATATTGGTGTTGCAAAGGGAGCAACAGCTCCGATAAATGACGTCCTGGATATTATTGGAGAGAAAGATGAAGATGTAGACGCA
>JABURP010000119.1 GCA_014762645.1 Crocinitomicaceae bacterium | reverse complement strand
GAAGAGATGTATTTATATTATTATTAGGGCTGTTCATTTGTTGATAACTACTGTTCTATTTTAAGTTGATTTTGGAAATTGTAATCTTATCAATAATATGTTAAAATTCAATCAAAGTTACAAATCCCCTACTTACAACATAGTATAGGTTTATTAACATCTGAAAATAATTTAGTGCTGTTCATTTCTTTCCGGTTAAAAAGTCAAAAATACTGTCAATAAATCGCCAGCAAATAACACACTTTTAAACAGGCGAAAATCGAAATTAATTATAGCTGTAATTATTTTCCGGATTAAAAAACTTTTGATTCGATTTTAATACAATATGATTAACGCTTTCTTAACAACTTAAGTTGATAACTGTTCATAATGGTCAACCTTTGTATGTGCCTGTTTTACTAAAGATATCAAAAATTGAAAAAAGATGTTAATAATTATGAACAAAGGATGGAATGGATGGAAATAAGAAAGGCTAACTTTGTAAAAAACACATCATGAACAAGTTGATTCCTATAGGTTGTGACCACGCAGGTTATAAACTAAAAATATCGGTTGTAGCTCATTTAGTTGAGAAAGGGTATAAAGTCAAAGATTTTGGCACCCATTCAGAGGATAGTGTTGATTATCCGGACTTTGGGCATCCTGTGGCAGAAATGGTCCAGGAGAATGAAGATATGTTGGGCATTGTTATTTGTGGAAGTGGTAACGGTATTAATATGACGGTAAACAAACATACCGGAGTTCGGTCGGCTCTTTGTTGGAATCAAGAAGTGGCTGAATTGGCAAGACAACATAATAATGCCAATATCATTGCTTTGCCGGCAAGATTTATTTCAGAAGAAGAAGCGCTAAATATGGTGGACGCATTTCTGAATACTGAATTTGAGGGTGGGCGTCATGCCAGAAGAGTAGACAAAATTTCTTGTTGAAACGTTTATTACTCGCCAATGAGTTCTGAAACGAATTGATTCGTTTCATTAACGAACTGCTCATAGTACTGCCCAGTACCCGGGCCATTGAACCCTGTATGAATTTTTCGTATTTCTCCTTTCTTATCAATAAATACGAGCGTTGGAAAGGAGATAATGTTGTTGAGCATTGGAAACAGATCGGTCGCACATTTTTTACAGGCATCTCCCCCAATTAAAAACTTAAATGGTAATTCCAGATTGTCTCTATAAGCTTTAACCTTGTTAATTTTATCGGCTAATTTTTCTTGTGTTTCAAAAGTGACGGAGATGATCTGAAGATTTTCTCCATGTGTTTTGCAAAGCTGCTTTAAATACAAACTTTCATCCAGGCAGTTTGGGCACCATGTTCCCATTATCTGAATGAGTGTTACTTTATTTGTTTCTGCGTCACCGGGAAAATTATATTCTTCACCATTAAGATCAGGTAGTATAAATGAAATAGGTTGGTCATTAGTGACAAAGGTCAAAGAATCCGGATGATGCAATTCAAAAGCGTCATTTTTAAGTGCAAACCAATTACACGCAAAGTGTTTACCTGATAAAAATTTACCCCACAATGTATCTTCTCTTAGTTGCGCTTTAAACAAAAATGCATGGGAACCATCAAAGGCAGATAAATAAAGACTGTCTTTAATTGTTGCTCCTTCAAGAAATCTGTAATCGCCCGTTTCAGTCATAAAAGTACCGGTAACACGATTATCAAGAAGCTCACCGCTGAAGCTTTTAATGACATCTTTGTGAAAAAGGCCAATTGCTTTTTCGGGCTCTTTGTCATAATCAAATGTTACTTCCCAACGTCCCTCAACATCAATTTCAGAAGCTGTATTTGGGTATTTGTCGGCGTATTGATACCGCGACCAAAATGGTAAATAGTAGTTTCCTTTTTTTGCGTGATTATACCATCTGCCCGTAATGTATTTTTTATGGTGGATTTTTGCCCGAAGTTCAGATGCAAATGCAGGAAAATCTAAAAATACAGAATCCCCTTTTTGTTCCATTTTATCCAATAAAATACGCTCTGAACCGTTGATTATGTTAAGAAGGAACACTTTTTTTTCTTTTTTTAGTTCTAATAGAACAGGCAGATGATCTTGTTCAGACAATTGAAAAGAAGTATACCAAATACCTGATTTTAACTTTGTGTTCCTGGAATAACCCTGTGAAGTGAAAAATAAAGCAAGTAGAAAAAAGAGTTTATAAGGTTTCATTTAGTTTTCTGAAGCGGTTAACTTTTCAACTTGAAAAGAGGATTCCAAAGATAAAGTTTTAAAATAATTCATTGGCGGTGCAACTTTTAATTAATTACATTAGTCTTGTTAACGAAAGAGTACTATGACTGAAGAGCAGCTTGTAAAAGAATGTGTGTCTGGCAGTCCTGTTGCTCAGAAAAAGTTCTATGATTTATTTGCTAAAAAAATGATGGGGGTTTGCCTTCGTTATACCAATAATTACGAGGAAGCTCAGGATGTTTTGCAAGAAGGTTTTATTAAGATTTTTAAGAAGCTTCCTGATTTCGAAAGTAAGGGCTCTTTAGAGGGGTGGGTAAGACGAATAATGGTGAACACTGCCTTGGATTCCTACCGGCGATCAAAAAAGTATCAAAAGGATGTAAATGTTGATTCGGTAAGTTTTTTATTGGATTCTAAAGATTATATAATTGAATCCATCAACGCAGAGGATCTGCTTGAAATTATCAGATCAATCCCGGAAGGTTACAGAGTAGTGTTTAACCTATTTGCCATTGAAGGCTATTCACACAAAGAAATTGCAGAACAACTGGGAGTAACAGAAAGTACTTCCAAATCTCAATATTCACGAGCAAAAAAGATGTTGAGAAAGATTTTGATAGAGAAGAAATTTGTAGAAGAAAGTGAAAGAGGACGTTAATATAGAGGAACTGTTCAAACAAAAGTTTGAAAACTTTGAAGGTCAGGTTGACCCTTCGGCCTGGGCAAATATATCTCAGAGTATAGGAACTACTGGAGGAGCAACAGGTGCTACAGGAGCCGGTTTATCTGGCTTTGCTAAAGTGGCAATTATTGTCGGAGCTGCTGCAGTGACGACTTTTAGCGTTTGGTATTTTACAAATGATTCTACAGAACAACCAGATAATGAAAATACGGCTCTTGTTAATCATACAGAAGATGATGAACTAAATGATACAGAGGTTTCGGATGAAAATGCTGAAGTAAGTTCTAACGAAATATCGGAAACGAACAGTTCAGAAGAAAATACGACTAACACAAATAATAGCGAAGAACAGCTTGAGAATGTAGTTGAGGAGTCAAACGGAACCTCAGAGGAAGAAGATCCGGAAAAAGTTGTTCCACAAGATCCTTCAGGAATAGAAGAGATAGATCTGAAGGAGAAGGATAATCAACAAACTCAAAAAGACAATACCGGAGAAGAAAGTGTTGTGGACCCTAATAAAGAAGAAGTAGGAACTATAAAAGATCCCGTAGAAATCCCTGAAATTGAAGCTGCTCCTGTTATCGTGTCTGTTAGTGGGAATAATGTAACCTTTAAAGCAAACGCCAGGAACCATGATAATGTAACATGGAACTTTGGTGACGGACTGAGTCGTTCAGGTGATGACGTTACGCATGTTTACGGTAAACCAGATGTGTATGAGGTAACCGTTGAAGTCAGCAATGGACACGGACAACTTAACGTTTATACATTGGAAGTTGTAATAGAAGGGACATCATCTATAACTAAGATTCCAAATATTCTTACACCGAATAACGACAACACAAATGACTATTTCTTCATTGAAAGCGAAGGTCTTGATCAATTCATGATCAAAGTATTTGACCGTGCAGGAAATGAAGTGTATTCTTCAAGTGATCCAAATTTCAGATGGAACGGTCAACAAAAGGACGGATCTGTGCTGAAAGGAAACTACCGTTATATCCTAAGCGCAATAGGAGAAGACGGATTGACCTATCAAACAACAGGCTCTTTAACTATTCAGTAGATACCTGAATGGACCAGTTACCATTTTCGTATATATATTCAGGAACATTCAAATTTTCGTTTCCAAATAATTCTCGTGAATCCTGTATAAAAGAATTCATTTTGTTGTAGCTCTCTGCGTTATCGAAAAATTCTGGATTATTTTCAAACTGCGCGGCAGGCAACACATAATACTTCTTTTTCCCGGATTCCTCTGGTGTATAGACCCAGGTAAGGTAGTAACCAGCATCTTTGATACGTGTGGTATTGCCCTCTTTTTTCAATGTCAGTTGGATCATAGCTCCGCCGTCTGTATACCTTTTGCGTTGGTTGGATACAAAATTACCTAACGAATACACGATCAGTTGCTCTTTTCCTTCTTCCGATTCTGATTTTTCCCAAACCATTTTTTCTAATACGTGAGGATGCGCCCCTATAATAATGTCAGCACCGTTTTCGAAGAGAAACTTACCATGATCTATCTGATACTGCACAGGCTGCAGTTTATATTCACTTCCCCAGTGTGTGACTACAATAATCTTATCTACATTTTTTGATTTTGCAATTTCAAGGTCCGCTTTCATTAGATCTTTATCTATCATGTTTACTACGGTTGGTTCAGGATATGGTAAACCATTTGTTCCATACGTGTAATTGAGAATAGCAATACGCATACAATCATTCTCAATAAATAAAGGATGGTTTTTTTGACGTTCTTCCATATCACAAAATGTACCTGTGTGCATGATTTCTAATGAATCAAGAATTTGTATGGTTCTGATGATACCATCTCCTCCCCTGTCGCAGCTGTGATTATTTGAGGTAACAAGCACATCCAAACCGGCATCTTTACAAGCAACAGCAAGTGCATCCGGTGAACTGAATTGCGGGTATCCTTTATAAGGAGGTCCAGCTAAAGTAACTTCCAGGTTTCCTATTGCATAATCAGGTTTAGAAATGATTGGTTCGACATACTTAAAGACGTCATGATAGTCATAGGCTTTTGACGATTCATCATATGCAGATGTAATTTGTGGGCTGTGTCCCATTATATCACCTAGAAACAACAAGGTCATTTCCTGATCAATCGAGTCTTTGTTTTGAGAGAATGTAATTGTTGTCAAGAACAATAAAACCGTAGATAAGCAAATTTTCATAGGAGTGCTTTTTTCAAATTTACTACGAAATTGATACCAAATAGTTTAAATCCTGCCACCTTTTATTATTTGAGAAGCCGAATTATCAGAAACAAACAAATAATCACTAACATTTTACAGAGAATAAAAAGGACAGGCTCTAAATGTTTTATAACGTACATTGAATTAAATTTGACCAGGTTGAATAAGATAGTAGTCATATTGTTGTGTTGGTTTACTCATGCCGTATTTGGGCAGGATGAACTAAAAGTGACTTTTTCACCTATAGGAGGTGTTTACGAAAAGGAAATAACTGTCACGCTTGATGCAGGGGAGGGAGCTACAATCTATTATACAACAGATGCTACAAGCCCGGGTTCTTACTCCAGAAGATATAAAGAGCCGATAACGATTACAGGCGTAACAGTTTTAAGAGCTGTGGCCTACAAAGACGGAAAGCGGTCGAGGGTGATTACTAACACGTATGTGTGTGATAGGGAGTATAACCTGCCAGTGGTGTCACTTGTAACGGATTCCGCTAACCTTTGGAATTATTCAACTGGAATTTACGTTAAAGGGTGTTGTGCCGATACCGTAGAACCTTATATGGGAGCGAACTACTGGAGGGATTGGGAAAAACCAGCCAATATTGAAATGTACGACGAAAATGGTCAGTTGTGTTTTAATCAACAGGCCGGAATTGGAATTTTTGGTGGATTTAGTCGTATGTTGCCTATGAAGTCTTTAGCGGTGTTTGCTCGAAAAAAATATGGTGATAATCGCTTCCGATATCAAATTTTTAAAGAGAAGGATATTGATAAGCACAAGTCTTTCATTCTACGAAATTCAGGTGGAGATTTTAAACGAACGCATTTACGTGATGCTTTTATGACGCAACTCGCTAAACCAACTGGGCTGGCGTATCAGGCCTATCAGCCGGCAGTTGTGTTTATTAATGGCCGTTACTGGGGTATTCAGAATATTCGGGAAAAAATCAATGAACATTACCTCAAGTATAATTATGGAGTAGATAAAAATAATGTAGATATCCTTAGGCAAAACGGAGTCAGGCGACACGGCTCTTCTACCAATTACAAGAAATTACTCGCTTATTTGCGATCACATGACCTTTCAAATGATGATAACGTAGCACATTTAAGGACTTTCATGGACATTGATGATTTCATCCGTTATAATATCGCCGAAGTATATTCAGACAATAGAGATGCCGGTGGTAATATACGATACTGGCGAGAAAGAAATGATTCTGCAAAGTGGAGATGGGTTTTTTATGATCTCGACCAGGGACTTGGAAATAATGCTCCGCAAGGCTACAAGCGAAATACATTGAAAAAGTTTACATCTGTGAACAATGAAGCGTGGCCAGACCCACCCTGGTCTACCTTTATTATTCGAAAATTACTGGAGAACAAGGCGCTCCAGGAACAATACATAACAACATTTGCAGATCATTTGAATACTGTTTATCATCCGGACACGGCTAACAAGTTGTTAGACAGTATGATTAGTGTAATAGATTACGAAATGCACTTTCATCAGAAAAGGTGGAAATCATCTTATGAAAACTGGCAACACCACCTGGGTATTTTGAGAAAATTCATCACCATCAGGCCGTATTACTGTAGACAACACATCATGGAGAAATTTGGGATTGATGACACGGTTTCCATTAAAATCATTCATCCAGGACTTGATAAATGTAAAATCAAATTCAATTCATTAAAAATCACGGATGACTTCGAAGGAATATATTTCAAAGATGTTCCTGTAACTATTTCGGTAAAACCAAAGCATGATTGGGTCTTTAAAGGCTGGAAAGATCAAGAAAACGGTGGAACAGTTTGGAGGTTTAATCCACAGCAGGACATGGTACTGGAGCCCATAATAGAACCCAGGCCCCGAAGTATATTTACGGATAGTATCATATTTAATGAAATAGCATATTTCCAGCCCAAAGAAGACACCTCCGGCGATTGGATAGAGCTCTACAATAACTCTGCAAGCGCAGTTGATCTGTCGGGCTGGACATTAACGGAAAGAAGCTTCAAAGGCGGGTGGAAAATACCGGATGGAACATATTTGGAGTCGGGAAAATACCTGGTGTTAGCAGAAAATCTTAAAGCGTTTCGAACAAAGTTTTCCGCGGATTCGATTTCGGTAATAGGGGATTTTGAATTTGGATTTTCAAGGGATGGTGAATTAATAAAACTATATGACCAGGAAGAGCAAATCGTAGATTCTCTTAATTATGGGTTTATTTGTCCTGAACTACCGGATACCTCATTTACAGCTGCCTTAATTCATCCTGATTCTTCAAAAACTGATTTACATTGGCGCATAGAGTCACCAACACCGGGTAATTTAAGTCAAACCTACCTCGATTACCTGGAAAGAGAGGCGGAGAAGCGCTATTGGACCAAAGTCTTCTATATCGGTGGAGGCAGCTTTTTTTTTATCTTGGTCGTTGGCATCTTATTATTCCGATACTTTAAAAAGCGAAAACGCTCGCTTCATAGAGCAGAAAAGTGATTTTATCGAGAATTGCTGCTAAAATTTTACATTTTCGTGATTTTTCCCGTCATTTATAGTTAGGCTACTGCAAACACTACTAACTATGACTCGTTTTTTGGCAATCATTTCTATTGTATGGGGTATTTCTATGGCCCACTTTTCGTACAGTAGTGTTGCAACTGCTGTAACGGATGGTCAATGGAGCAGTACAACAACCTGGAGCCCAGGTGTTCCGGGTTGCTACGATACCATCATTATACCAGCAGGCATAACTGTAAACGTTGATGATCATGTGGACCTTATGGCTGCTTGTTCAGACTCCGTGTTTTTAATGGTATATGGTACATTAACCTTTAGCACAGGTAAAAAACTCAGTTTGCCATGTGGTTCGGATGTAGTGGTATTCCCAGGTGGATCAATTATGCCGGGTGGTGGTGGCGGTAACTCTAACTACATTGAAATGTGTAATACCGTTTATTGGAATGCCGGTGATGGTCCTCTTTTTGGACCCTCTGAACTATGTGATGGCGGATGCCCTCCTTCTCAATTGCCAATAGAACTTTTGTATTTCACCGCTAAACTCAATGACAACACCCGTAAAGCTGATTTACACTGGGCAACGGCAAGTGAAATTGACAACGATTATTTCACTGTAGAAAGAAGTGCGAATGGTGAAGATTGGATAGAAATTTTACAGGTAGATGGAGCAGGTAATAGCAGTGTGCAACTTGAATACTTTGAGGTAGATGCACAGCCCCTGATTTACGGAGACTCCTACTATCAGCTAAAACAAACGGATTTTGATGGAGATTTTTCCTACTCCCCCATAGTAAGGCTTTCAAGTGATGGAACAACTGAGTTTATTATGTACCCAAATCCTGTTGATCAAGATGATCAGGTAGTACTCACTTTTCCTGATAATACCAGAAACCCTGTTGAGGTTGTTATCTATAGTATAGAAGGTAAATTAATTTACCAGGCTACATACGATATTTCAGACTCTTATCAGATAATACTTGATGTGGGTGTTGAGTTCCAATCAGGTATGTATTTGGTTAAGACTGAATTAATAAGTGCAAAACTAATTGTTAAGTAGCTCGCTTAACAATGAATCCAACTATTTCGTGGATAAAACGGGTTATTTCATAGATTAATGTTTTCTTAATCCAAACCTTTTCAACAATTTTACGTCTAATTGTTAACAACGTTAATCGTTTTAGAGGAAATGAAACTAAAAAAAGCACTACTTGCTTTATCCCTATTTTTTTCTTTAGTGGGATACTCATCAACTACCACAGCCCTATTTAGTGGTGATTGGATGGAGCCCGCTATTTGGTCTAATGGTGTACCTGGTTGTTACGACACTATTATTATTCCCCCTAATATTCAGGTAGATGTCACTGTAACCATTGATTTAACAGGTTGCCCTGACTCCATGCTTGTTTACGTTTATGGCCGTATAGAATTTCAAAACGGAAAAAAACTAAAATTCCCATGCAATACAGATGTGTTGGTTATGACGGGAGGAAGTATTGGTGTAGGTTCCGGAGGGGGATCGTCAACGTATATAGAAATATGTTCAACAACTTACTGGAGTGCAGATTCAGGGGATTTGAATGGCCCCCAAAGTCTTTGTGACGGAGGATGCCCACCATCTCAGCTTCCGGTAGAACTATTATTCTTTGAAGCAATATTAAACGAGTCTGAACGGAAGGTAGATTTACACTGGGCGACACAGACCGAACTTGATAACGATTATTTTACGGTTCAACGAAGTACAGATGGCTTAACATGGAAAGATATTATGGAAGTTGATGGTGCTGGAAACAGTTTTTCACGTATTGACTACTATGAAGTGGATTCAGACCCTGCAATGGGTAAGTCTTACTATAGGTTAAAACAAACTGATTTTAATGGAGACATTAATTATTCCGCTGTTGTTGGTATCGAACAATGGACCGGGTCTGATATTGGTTTATATCCAAATCCTGTTCTTAATGGAAATTCTATTGTAATGTTGTTCCCCGAAAGTTTTAAGAATAATGTTGACCTGACAATTTATTCTGCTGATGGAAGGCTTGTGTATGCAATGAACTATGACCTCACCGGGGTCAATCAGATTATGTTGGATATAGATGAAAATTTTACGGCTGGTGTATATACAATTCGAGCAAATTCACAAGTTGTTCGACTCATAGTAGAGTAAATCTCAAACTTTTTAGAATTTTTTTATGTCTGAATCGTCCTTATTAAGAGGATGATGTGCATTTTTGACTATATTAGGTCATTATTATAAACTCGTTAAATTAAGCACGAATGGTACTTTGGATTGTATTAGGGGTTGTTGTTGTATTGATTATTTGGATGATAGCCATCTACAACAAATTAGTTTCCCTCAGAAATAATAGAGAAAATGCGTTTGCAGATATAGATGTGCAACTAAAACAGAGACACGACCTTATTCCGCAGTTAGTTGCTACGGTTAAAGGTTACGCTAAACATGAGGAGGGAGTTTTAACGAAAGTTACTCAAGCCAGGTCAAGAGCAATGTCTGCAGGAACAGTAAATGAGAAAATTGCAGCTGAGGCGGCATTGGCAGGAGCTATGTCTCAGTTCACTATGCAAATGGAAGCTTACCCGGATCTTAAAGCCAATCAAAACTTTATGCAGCTGCAAAATGAAATGGCTGATATAGAAAATAAGCTCTCTGCAGTAAGAAGATTTTTCAACTCCGCTACAAAAGAATTGAATATTGCTGTGCAAAAATTTCCAAGTAATATCATTGCTGGAATGTTTAAATTCAGTGAAGAACCTTACTTTGATTTGGGAGTTGTACAAAGAGAAGAATTAGACAAAGCTCCTGAAGTTGAGTTCTAAATAATCTTCTATGCCTAGTTATAAAGGACTTCACAGTCAAATACAAAGCAACAACAGGCGTTCGATACTCCTGTTGATTGGTTTTCCATCTGTTATCATAGGAGCCATTTGGCTTACCCTTTTCTTTTTAAATGACATGCATTGGGATGCACCAGCAGAAGATGCTTTTATCAAGGTGCTTCCTATCGCATTAGGCGCAATTGCTCTGTGGTTTCTTATTGCATTTACGTTTCATTCTAAAATGATTCAGTATGCAGTAAATTCAAAGCCGTTGGAGCGAAAAGAAAACATGCGGGTATATAACCTGGTTGAAAATTTATGCATGTCAGTTGGGATGAAAATGCCTAAGGTGTACATAATGGAAACGGAGGCACTTAATGCATTTGCCAGCGGGATCAACGATAAAACCTATGCAGTAACACTCACAAGAGGGATCATTAATAAACTTGATGATGCTGAATTAGAGGGTGTAATAGCCCACGAATTGGCACACATCAGAAACAAAGATGTTCGTCTGCTAATTGTATCTATCATCTTTGTTGGAATAGTTGGCTTTATAATGAATGTCGCATTTCGTTCGGTGCTTTGGGGCGGTGGTGGAAACCGAAGAAAACAAGACGGGCGCTTAATGTTAATTATTTTGCTCGTTAGTGCCCTGGCCTATCTGTTAACCATCATTTTTCGCTTTGCTTTATCCAGAAAACGCGAGTATTTAGCGGATGCCGGAGCAGCTGAAATGACAAAACGTCCGGAAGCTTTAGCTTCTGCTCTTAGAAAGATTTCGGGTAACTCTACAGTTGATGACGTTAAAAGTGATGACGTTAAAAGCATGTTTATTGAGAATAATCCAAAGGAAAAGAAATCTGCAGCCGTGGGTATAAGCGGAATATTTGCAACGCATCCACCCATAGAAAAAAGAATTTCTTTCCTTGAGAAACTATAACCCAGGTCAATCACAAATAAGATGAGGATTGCTTTTTATTGTAGCTCGCTTAGCTGGGGAGGATTAGAAATGAATGTGTTGAAGCGTGCGCAATGGATGACAAATAGAGGACATGATATAGTCTTGTATTGTGTGAAAGACACGCAGCTTTTTCTTGAAGCATCAAATAATGGCATAGTTAGAATACAAACCGTTCAGAGGAACAAAAAGAGTTTTGATCTTAGGAATGCATTCCGGGTCAAGAAGTTGTTACAAAATGAAAAAACGGATTTGGTTTGGTTTGCGGACAAGAGAGATTTATCACTTATTTTCCTGGTTAAATGGATTTGGTTGAAGTCGTTGAAAGTCTTATTTCAACAATCTATGCAGTTGGGGGTAAATAAAAAAGAATGGTGGCATACCATACGATTTAAACGTATTGATTTTTGGATTGCTCCCCTGAATTATTTGGCAGAACAGGTGCTGAATAAAACTCACTTTCCGAAAGAACGAATTCATGTTGTGCCGCAGGGCCTCGAAGTTCAGAAGTTTCTAGATGAATTACCATCAAAGGAAGAAGCCAGATCTTATTTTGATCTGGAGGATAAAGATATAGTGGTAGGAATGATTGGAAGAATAGATTATGCGAAATCACAGCGGTTTGTAATGGATGTGGTAAAAGATCTTCAAGATGAATTTAAATGCCTGAAGATGTTGATGGTTGGAAATAAAACCGAAGGGGAGTGGGAGGAATATTATGAAGAGATCGTCAAAGAAATTCAAGATTTAAAATCACCCGGAACTATTAAGCTGTTTCCTTTCATGAAAGAGGTGGGTTATTTTTATAAAGCTATCGATATCTTCGTCATGGCGTCTAAGAATGAAACGTATGGTATGGTCACCATTGAGGCCATGTTATCGGGCAATAAAATTGTCGGAACCAATGCGGCAGGAACAAAAGAATTACTGGATAACGCTAAGAATGGATATTACTTTAACTGGATGGACGACAGCTCTTTAAAAGAAGCATTGAAACATATTCTCACTGATCCTAAAACAGCAGATGAAAAAGCCTCCAGAGCAAAGGAGATTGCAGTTAGTAGTTTTTCACATGAGAACGAACTAGCTCAAATAGAAGAAATTGTTCAGTCTTGAGATTAAGCAGGTAAAGCCCATATTAGGTATATTTGCGGTCACTACACTTACCTTTTGGGAATGACCAAAAAGAAGAAAAAGGATAAGAAAAAAGGCTTTTGGGCAAAACTTGCTGAACGTGAGATCAAGAAAATTAATGATTTTCAAGATGATCATGAACTCTTTATTTTAAATCAGGAGGAGGTTCAAACCCTTAAAGAAATCCGTACCAGAACATTTATTAAAGCCGCAATCGCCGGTGCTCTTGGGGTGATCGTGTTATATATGCCTTATCATTGGTTTGGTCAAACTCTTTTTCCCACAAGAACCATTCTATTGCCGTCAAATCCAATTTATAATGGCACAGTTGATTTGGAAATTGAATTTATAGCGTACAGTATTGTGTTGGTTATGATAGAGATTTGGTATCTCACCTACATTAACATCAAAGCGGTTTCCGGAATTGCACAGGTATGTGGGCATCCAAATCCAACAGATGAAAATTACGATCATAATTTACAGGCGCTTATTGCTGTAGGGCTTGAAAGAAAACACAAAGAACTAAAGAAGATAGGAATCAATCCTTATGAAGGCCTAAACAAAATTGGGGTTGTTCTTTTCCAGTTTTTATTACGACTTAAAGCGACAGCCAGTAATATGTTCTTCAGAATGGTAATGAAACGAGCTTTAGGTCGTTTTGCGCTCCGGTTGGTACTTGATATGCTTGGTATACCTGTTTATGCCTTTTGGAATGTCTGGGGAGCGCGTAAAGTAATGAATGAAGCACGAATAAGGGTAATGGCCCCTCCATTGATAAAACGCTGCGCAGATCTCCTCTGGGAAGAACAAAAAGATAACCCTGAATTTCGGAAACACCTTTATGATGCACTTCAATTAATTTCTGAATCGAAAAGATCTTTTCACTATAACCACTTCTTACTAAGCATCACCTTGCTAAATAAATTTGATATTGAAATTAGAGAAGAACCTAACTACAATCCTAACTTCCTCGAAGAAATTCCAAGCCTGAACGAGAAAACCAGAGAGGGTATTCAAAAATTGTACATCTTCGGAATTATGATTGACGGAAGAATTTCACTTCGGGAATTGAAGGCGGTAAGGTTTTTAATAGATAAAGATGTATTGCCTTATTCAGAGCAAGAAATAAAGCTGTGGGCAAATGATTATTTCAACGGGAAGGGAATTGAAGCCTTTTTTGCCAGGGCTTAAGTTTTAGAGTATTTTTTCTTTAATTTTTTAGACTTCTTAATTTTCTTATTAATCTCTCTGGAGGATGGACTTAGCTCTTGTGCTCGTTTGTAAAACCGCAAGGCCTTTTCATAATAACCCCGATTAAAGTAATAATCACCACGTTCGAGAACTTTCTCAAAGTGTTTTTCTTCTTGTAGAAGCTCCTCATCTTTAATTAGGTTGTCAATCTCCGTGATCTTGTTTTTGGCATCCTCATCTTCAGGTTGCTCAATAAGCGCTCGATTGTATAACTCTTTGATCATGAGTAAGCCCTTTAAGCAGCAGTTTCCGTCTTGCATCTCAACATTAAAGGCCTGATAGTGGTACTCCTTTAAAAGCGAATCTGCTGTAGTCATAATTCGAACGTAGGTATCTTGAGGAAGGTCTTGCCACTCGCGATAACTTATGGTAGTTTTATCTTGTGCAAAAGAAAATGCACAACTCAAGATTAACGAACAAAGAATGTAAAACTTCATGGATGTGTGCTGTGTCTCGCTAAGTTACGAAATTCTACTGAAGTGCCAGAATAGACCCTAATTATCAAACCCTTACACTCAAAACACAAACGTCATCTAATTGTTCAAGGTCCCCTTTCCAGGATTCAAATTCATCAATTATCAGTTGCCGTTGCTCCTTCAACGAAAGTGAGCCCAAAGACTGTATCTTTTCCCGAAAAGTTTTGTACTTATATTTCTTCCCTTTATCCCCCCCAAACTGGTCAGCATAACCGTCAGAAAACAAATAGATCTGATCGTTATCTAGTAGGTCAATTTCAGCCTGATCAAAAGGAACTTCTGCTGTTGGGACATAACCAACGGGCTGCTTATTTCCTTTAATTTCTATCAATTCACCATTGCGAAGAATATACAATGGAAGGTTGGCGCCGGAAAATATCAGCTTGTTTTTATCTATTGCACAAATAGAGATATCCATCCCATCCTTTCTTCCTTCATCTTTCAAAGCTTTTTTAATCTGATCACGTAATTTGTTTAAAATGGCTTTGGGTTCTTCAATTTTGCCCTCTATAACTATTTCATTAAGAAATGCAGTCCCCAACATACTCATCATGGCACCTGGAACACCATGGCCGGTGCAATCACCTACGGCAATAAGTTTTTTACTGCTTGAGGTTTCGTATGCCCAGTAAAAATCTCCTGAAACAATATCTCGTGGTTTATAAAAAACAAAAAACTCCTTAAACATATTTGAAATATATGCTTCGGAAGTAATGATGGCCTTTTGTATGGAGCTGGCATAAATAATGGAATCTGTAATATCACGATTTTTTTCTTCTACGAGTTCTTTTTGAAATTGCATTTCACGCTTCTGTGCCGTGATCATGATCTTTTGCTTTTGCGACTCACGGTACTTAAGGTAAACAAACACTCCCAGGATAAGTACAAGTACAGTTCCGCTTAGGCTCAAATATTTGATCAGTGTTGCGGATTCTTTTTCCTTACGCAGTTTTTCTGCTTCGATAGCCTGTATTTCCATTTCCTGATCCTTCAGGGCTAACTCAATTTTTTGCTTTTCGTCATTGTACACCTTTTCCATCTCCAAAATAGCATCCTGATGCTCCTGAGCGCGTGAAGAGTCCCTGTACGCGTACCATAAAGACTGGTATTCGACAGCTTCTTCGAAATGCCCCTGGTTGTAGTGCAGGTAGAAGTAAGATTGGTAAAGATCTTTATACCGAATATGTTTTTTAATTCCTGTTTTTTGAATGATCTTTTCAGCTTCTTTCAGGTATTTTTCGGCTTCTGTATACCTTTTTAAATCAATTAGAATATCACTAATGTGACTCAATGACGCAGCAAGATGACTGATTTCCCCGTTCTTTCGATATAACTCAACCCCCTTTTCCTGATAGTACAGAGAACTGTCGACCATATCCATATTACCATAGGCACTCGAGATGAGGGAATACATTAGAGGGATCATCCTGTCGTGACCCGATTCTTCATAAATCTTCAGACAATACAAATAGTTGTTTAGTGCTTGCCGTGGCTCTTCACAAATACTGGAGAGGTAAAGGCCTTCCGCCTCAATAATCGGAAAGTTATTTTCACGACCAAACTCAATTTCTTCACGATAGTATTTACACGCCATTTCGTCATCATTCTGGCGCTTAAATACAGAACCGATAAAGTGAAGGAGAAAACCGTAATCTTCGTTTTTAATGTTGTTGCGCTCGTAGACCTCTTTAGCATCCATGTAGTAGGTCATAGCGGTATCGTATTTGGCTTGGGAATAATAATCCCTACCCACTATGGCCAATGCCCGGCCTATTTTTTCATTATTCCCCAGCTGTTCGTAAAGGTTTAAGGAGACCTTGTGAGTAGCAATCATGTTGTCTACATCCTCAATTTTTCGATACGCCTTGGCCAATTTGTCCAGGGTGCTGGCCTTTAAGGCCAGACTGTCATTTGGTATGATTCCAACGGCTTTACGATATTCGAAAATAGCGGTGTCGATAGAACGCCTTTCGTAGTAATAATCAGCAATGTCAATTTGAATCAGAATCCGCTCATAGGGATCTTCAGAATAGTCATACGCAATACGCAATGAATCAACATCTAGGGAAGCCCGCGAGGGAGATGAATAACCCACACATAAAAGAAAGCACAATACGTTTATGCCTAAAAGTAATTTTGTTCTAACCAGACCAAGTTTCATTTTGCAGGGTTCCCTGGGATGTAAATATACGGAGAAAGAGCTAATTAAGCTAGAGGGCTTGTTTTTATGGTTCAGTGGTGCCCGGACTAATTATAGAGAAAATATGACAGATTTCTACTGTCTTCGAACTATAGAGCAGCTAAACCTTTTTACCTATGTACAGGTAATGGAACACTTTAGTAGTGTTTATCCTGGCCGAGCAAAAGATGGTACTTCTGTATAACTCTTACAATGACCTGTTGTTTTATTTCGTAGTGGGTTTGCGGTAATGTAAGTTTTTCCGGTTCAACCTGTTATGCTTTTGAAGCTCTTTCCATATAGCCTCGTTAAGTGATTAAAGGTCAAAAAAAATCTCTCAGCACGCTGTGAATACTAGTGTACAGAATCTTTACCGCTCCTTCAACTGTTGCTTTGTCGCGAGGCTGCACTCAGAAGATTTATAAGGAAAGTGTCGTCTTATCATTATTATGTAGCAGACTACAAATTGTATACTTCAGCAATACATTCTGCGGCCACAATACTCATGCAAACAGTAGGCGCTAGAGACCAACCATACCATTCTAAGTTACCCCAGTTGTGGTCTACTGCATAGCCATGCATACACTCGTGCACTGCTTTTAGTTGTGGACTTATAGTGCCGACACCATCAACATCATTAAAAATCTGATTGCCATTTACAATAACGCCATTAGTATGAAAGAAGGAAATGGTATGGCGATAAAGAGACATATAAACTAATAACCTTTGCTGGCGTTGTTCGTCCGAAACGTTTCTAATTACAAACCGTTCAAAAACTTTGGATATTAATATGTGCGCAGTAGAGTTATTAACTTCCTCGATAATATCGTTATATTTTTCGAGAATATCCAATTCAAATTGATTGATATTATTTTCAGTTTTGAATTGATCTTGACCTGGAATAATTGTTAACCAATGCTGATTGACAGTATTGAAATATTCTTTAACACTCTCAATGTTTACCTCTCCTTCTTTATTTAGGCTCAGTCTATTTGCTGCATCAAGGCATAATGTGTAGGTGCTTCCAACGAAGTCCCATTGGTTCAATGGGAAACCAACATCAAATACTCCTCTTGAGTCATGAACGTTTTCCATTGTAGATTTTAGTTCTCTGTCAAGTTCTTCAAATAATAGGTCCTGATTATTAGGAGCGCCATCATTATTTGCGGTCTCTTCTACTACGGATTCTTGTTTGGACTCAATAATTTCTTTTGAACATGCCACCATCAACATGACTAATAAACAAATGGGAATTAATTTTTTTAACATAATTTTTAAGATTTAATGAATAGAAAATGAAACTTACACTGAATCAAACAAAAAAGATTTTACATAATTAAAAACCGCCATTGAGAAACCAATAGCCCCAAACGGAAAAAGTAATTCCTAAAATTATTGCAACCCAAGTAATCCATGTTTTCTTTTTATTCTGATTCTTCTTATCGTGATATTTCATTGTTTTAAATGGTTGAATAATTGGAAGTTAAGAATTTATTACGATAAGTAACTACTCAACCAAGGATAAATTGCACGAATAGTTGCACATCCATTAAATGCAAAAGCCCCAACGAGTTGTAAATTAACTAGTTAGGGCTTTTTTGTAGAGGTCCCGAGCGGATTCGAACCGCTGTAGATGGTTTTGCAGACCACTGCCTAGCCACTCGGCCACAGGACCCTTTGAAAGGAAGGGTAGCAAAGATAAAAAAATTAGACAATAGAACCGGCAGAAAATTACAAGACTTCGCCTGTTTTTTTAACCTTCAATTACTATGGCTACTTCTTTCACTGTACCTTCAATCGGTGGGTTAAGTTTTCTTACTTTAATTCGACTTTTAATGAGGTTCGGAAAAGCTTTTTTAAATCGTTGCTGAATTCGGTATCCGACATGTTCAATAAGTTTTGAACGTTTATTCATTTCCTCCACAACTATTTTACGAATCACCACATAATCTATCGTGTCTATCAGTTTGTCCGTTTTAGCAGACTCTGAAAAATCGGTGTAAATTTCAACGTCAACAAGATATTTACCTCCCAGGCGCTCTTCTTCTTCCATGCATCCATGGTACGCGTAAACTTCAATTCCGGAAACTTCTACAATATTTGTCATTCTGCAGTAGCCTTTAGTTGGTTTACTTTCTCAATGCCTTCTTTCATACGACTGATTACTTTGTCTTTACCTAAAGTAGCGCAAATTTCAAACATAGATGGCCCCATTCCTTTTCCGGTGACCAATAATCGAAAACCGGGCCCTACTTTTCCAAAGCCGTATTCATTTTTTTCAAGGTAGGCAGAAAAAACAGCTTCAATGTTTTGCTGATTGAAATCTTCAATTTTTTCAAGCTCAACCAATAATTCCTGCATAATCTGTGGTGTGTCATCCTTCCACTTCTTGCGAACAGTTTTTTCGTCATAATCTTGAACATCATTGAAGAAATAATCCCCATCAATCACTATGTCCTGAATAAATGTAGCACGTTCCTTCATCAGTCCGCAAACTTTCGCCACATAAGTCGTATTAAAATCTTCTGTTAAATGTGATTGAGCCATTTGTGCAAGTTCTTCATCAGAAGTAGATCTCAAATATTGTTGGTTGAACCACTTGGTCTTGTCAGGATCAAACCGGGCCCCTGATTTACCAACGCGCTCCAGGGAAAATTTTTCAATCAGTTCTTCTAATGAAAAGATTTCCTCATTATTTCCAGGATTCCAACCTAATAAACTCAACATGTTTACAAAGGCCTGCGGAAAATAACCGGCTTCTTTATAACCGCTATATGTTTCTCCTTCTGATGTAACCCAGTTCAGTGGGAAGACAGGAAATCCTAAACGGTCTCCATCCCTTTTGCTGAGTTTTCCATTGCCATCAGGGCGTAATATTAAAGGTAGATGAGCAAATTTTGGTCGTTCCCAGCCAAGACAATCATACAGTAATACATGGAGAGGTGCAGATGGAAGCCACTCTTCACCACGTATGACATGTGTGATCTCCATCAAATGGTCATCAACAATATTGGCCAAATGGTAAGTTGGCATTCCGCTGGGTTTAACAAGAATTTTATCGTCAAGGTTATTTGTGTTAACCGTTACCCATCCACGTATGATATCCTGAAACTTTATATCCTCATTGCGCGGCATTTTGATTCGTACCGAATAGGACTCTCCTGCCGCCAAGCGTTTTTCAACTTCTTCTTTTGAAAGTGATAAGGAATTCTTCATTGATGATCGCGTGACGCCATTGTATTGCCAGTTAGGCAATCCCATTTGTTTGGCTTGTTCACGCATTTGTTCCAGTTCTTCTGGAGTGTCAAAAGCAATATATGCATGTCCGCTTTCAACAAGTTTTTCAGCAAATGGTTTATAGAGATCACGGCGTTCGGATTGAACATAAGGACCCTTTTCACCACCATAACCAGCACCTTCATTAGGCTCAATTCCACACCACTTTAAAGAGTTGATGATGTATTCCTGAGCGCCTTCTACAAAACGCTTTTCATCCGTATCCTCAATACGTAAAATGAAATCTCCTCCGTGCTTTTTGGCAAAAAGGTAATTGTAAAGAGCAGTACGTACTCCTCCCATATGTAATGGCCCCGTAGGACTTGGTGCAAATCTAACCCTTACTTTTTCAGACATGTCGCTCACAAAAAATTTTGCACAAAGATATTACAAATGCAAGAAAATCGCTTAGCGTAAACTACTTGTAAGTTTTCTTCGTTATAAATGAACTAAATAGCATGATTATTGTAGATACTCTTAGAAAGTCGTATCTTAGTGTACTATCATAAAACAAAGGCCTTTGGGACAATTTGACAGACTCATACAACAAGTAGAAAGATTTATTACCAAATACTACAAAAATGAAATGGTAAAAGGGGGGATATTATTCGCCTCTGTGTTACTGTTGAGTTATGGGCTCGTTACCACCCTTGAGTATATTGGTAGATTCGGCTCTGGTGCCAGGCTATTTATGCTCCTGTCTTTTGTGGTTATAAACGTGTTTTTATTTGTTCGTTTTCTGGTAATACCACTTTTAAAGATCAATAAAGTTGGCAAGCACCTCACCTTAAAGCAAGCTTCAATAATGATCGGGTCGATTTTTCCGGAAATAGGGGATAAATTATTGAATACCTTACACCTCTACGAGAAAAAGCAGGACGCTTCCTTAAATTTAGAATTGGTCAAAGCAAGTATTGAACAAAGGTCATCACAATTATCAGTGGTTCCTTTCTCGACAGCAATTGATATCAAGGAGAATAAAAAATATTTGCGCTTCTTGCTGCCTATATTTTTTACTATTGCAGTTATAGGTATAGCTAATCCCAACATATTCAGAGATGGAACAGAAAGGGTTGTAAACTTTGATGAAGAATATGTGGAGCCAGCACCTTTTGAATTTATCCTACAAAGTGATCAGGAAGTTAAAGAAGGAGAAGATTACGTTTTACAAATACGTCTGGAAGGAGATGAAATTCCGGATGAAGTGAAAATTTACTCAAATGTGGGTAATTATAATCTTGTTAAGAAATCTAAAGTCTTATTTGAATACACCTTCAATAATCTGGATGAAAGCCTAAAGTTTTATTGTGAAGCCAATGAATTCACATCAGAAGAATTTAAGGTAAAAGCTTTGAGAAAGCCGGTTGTTGAGGAGATATCACTGGAAGCTCTTTATCCAAAGCATACAGGCAGAAAGTCAGAAACTTTTCAAAACTCTGGTGACCTAACGGTTCCTGAGGGTACGCTAATTAAATGGAATGTATTAGCACGTAATCTGGAGGAGTTAAAAGTTAATTTTAGAGACACAACAATTCATATAAACACCTCAATAACAGAAGGTTATGGGTTTCAGAACCGCTTTTATACTTCTGAAAAGTATAATTTGGTTTTAAGCTCAAAAGAAGTTAAAAACGCAGACTCCTTATTTTATAATATTTCCGTAATAAAAGATAGGTACCCTACTATTGCAGTTGCCGAAACAATAGACTCTACAAACACCTTGAAACGATTTGTTGAAGGTAAAATATCTGACGATTATGGGTTTAGAAGTTTGATGGCTAATCTTAAAGTAATTGGGAAGGACACTTCTTACACGATTAGAAAATCGTTAAGCGTCAACCCATCAACTACTACACAACTCTTTTCTTACTATATCGATATGTCGTTATTTGATTTAGGCCCTGGGGACAGAGTTGAATATTCATTTGTGGTAACGGATAATGATGAAATTAATGGCTACAAAAGCACAAGCTCTTCAAAGAAGGTGTTTAATGTTCCTGAAATGGATGAATTAGACAATGTATTATCTGATCAATCAAATGATCTTAAGAAAGAGATGAGTGAGGCCATGACACGCTCCATGGAACTTAAAAACAAGATTAAGAACATGAAGAGTTCTTTGATGAATAAAGAATCAACAGACTGGAAAGATCGTCAGAGCTTACAGAATTTGTTAGACCTGCAAAATGAGTTGGAGAAGAAGGTTCAGAAGCTTCAAAAGGACTTTGAAAAGAATAAAAATGACCAGGATAATTTCATGGAGATGGATGAGGATTATCTTGAGAAACAAGAGAAACTTCAGGAACTTCTTGATCAACTTATGGATGAGGAGTTGATGGAACTGTTTGAAGAGCTTCAGGATTTGATGGATGAAATGAACAAGAATAAGATTCTTGAAAATCTTGAGGAGATGGAACAAGAGACTGAGAACATGGAAGAGATGATGGACAGAACACTGGAGCTGTTTAAGAATATGGAACTTGATCAGAAACTGGAGAATCTCGAGGAGCAGTTGCGTGACCTGAAGAAACAACAAGACGAGTTAAAGGAAATGACGGAGAATAAAGAAATGTCAAGTGAGGAACTCTCTAAGGAGCAAGAGAAGATCAATGAAAAGTTTGATGAAATTCAAAAGGATATTGATGAGATTAAAGAGAAGAATGAGGATTTAATGAAGCCGCGTGAGCTTGAATTTGATAAGGAAATGGAAGAAGAACTGGATAATGAGCTGAATGAGTCCAAGGAAAATTTACAGGAGGGGAAAGAAAGCAAATCAGAAAAGAATCAACAAAAGGCTTCAGAGATGATGGAGCAAATGGCGGATGATGTTGCGTCTATGAAGTCTCAATCTCAACAACAACAACAGCAAGAAGACATGGATGCGTTGAGATATCTTTTGGAGAACATTGTCACCTTGTCGAAAGATCAGGAAGGATTAATGGATGAATATGCTGTTACTCAAACTTCAGATCCATATTACTTAGAGCTCAATAGAAAACAGTTGGATATTGATAAGGCAACAGACGTGGTGAGAGACTCCTTAATTGCGCTGAGCAAACGAGTTCATCAATTGTCTACATATATTACGGATGAATTGGGAGAATTAAATTATAACCTTGAGAAGTCATTGACTTTTTCTGAAGAAAGAAATACAAATAAGTTAATGCAGCATCAGCAGTATGCCATGACCGATTATAATGATCTTGCTTTAATGTTAAGCGAAGTGCTGGACCAAATGCAACAAGCTATGCAGTCCGCCTCATCAAAACCAGGTAGCGGTTCGTGTAGTAAGCCAGGAGGCTCTGGTCAGGGTAAGGCAGGAAACAGCATGAGCCTTGAACAAATGAAACAGGCAATGAAGGATCAGATTGGGAAAATGAAAGGCGGCAAGAACCCTGGTGGAAAAGAAGGAGAAGGTCAAAAAGGAGAAGGGTTTGGAAAGAACCCAGGAGGATCTATTCCCGGTTTGTCCACCAAAGAACAGGTTAAGATGGCCGCACAACAATCCCAAATAAGAGAATCCTTGAAGAAAATGAAAGAGGAATTAAATAAGGATGGAAGTGGTTTCGGCAATAGTTTAAATGACCTCATTGAGGACATTGATCAATTGGAGGAGGATTTATTAAATGGAAATGTTGGAAGAGATTATTTGAAGAGACAGGAAGATATTTTAACACGTCTTTTGGAAAGCGAAAAGGCTATAAGAGAGAGAGGTTATTCTGAGGAGAGAGAATCAAATGAAGGAAAAAATTTCGAAGAAGGTAACCAAATAAAATTTACAGAGTATAATAGAAAGAAGAACGCCGAAGTTGAGTTTATGCGCTCGCTTCCATTGGGGCTTCAAGTCTATTATAAGACATTGGTAAATGAATATTTTAACTCTGTAAATAATTAGGTTAAATGCACAGTATTGAGATTGGGTCAGATTTGAGTAACATTCCCGAAGTAGAGTCATTAATTGATAGGGTATGTGAAGATTTAAGTTTGAATGAAGACTATTACGGGAACATCCTTATCGCTGTAACTGAAGCCGTAAATAATGCGATTATTCATGGTAATAGAAGTGAGGAATCAAAACGTGTTAAGGTAGAGGCTACAAATAATAACGGCGCAGTTGTTTTTTCAGTAGAGGATCAAGGCGAGGGGTTTGATTTTGAAAACCTACCAGATCCAACAGCTCCGGAGAATATCGAAAAGCCGGATGGACGAGGCATCTTTTTAATGAAGAATTTATCGGATGATGTAAAATTTGAGTTGAACGGTTCAAAAGTTAGTATTACTTTTGTGGTGAATGGATAACATACATTATAATTTTATTGATGTAGAAATTCCGGACTTTGATCCGGAATTTTTTGGTTTATGGATATCCAAAGTCGTGAATGAACATAATATGAACATTGGTGAATTATCATTTGTTTTTTGTTCTGATGAGAAGTTGCTCGAGATGAATCGGGAATTTCTGAATCATGACTTTTATACGGACGTTATTACTTTTAATTACAACGAGGAAGATAGTTTAAGTGGTGATGTTTTTATAAGTGTTGATAGAGTTAAGGATAACGCTTCCTTGTATGGAAACAAAAGTGAGTTCGACGAATTGTGCAGAGTAATGATTCATGGTGTGCTACACCTGCTTGGTTTTAATGACAAGACAGAGGATGAGAAAGCGGCCATGAAGTCAAAAGAAAACGAGTGCTTACTATTAAGATAGTTTCACGTGAAACAAGAATGGCGGGCCACAAAAATGTTCCACGTGAAACAAAGCAAAACCCAAGCGGAGAATTGAACAAAAAAAGTAAAACAAATGTTGCCAAAGTATGATGTTATAGTGGTGGGTGGTGGACACGCCGGGTGTGAGGCTGCGTATGCGGCTGCAAAGATGGGCTCGACTGTGTTGTTGGTGACAATGAACTTGCAGAACATTGCGCAAATGTCATGCAACCCGGCAATGGGAGGTGTGGCCAAAGGGCAAATAGTTCGTGAAATTGATGCGCTCGGTGGTGGTTCTGGAATGGTGACCGACAAGTCTGCAATTCAATTCAAAATGTTGAACCTTTCAAAAGGGCCCGCCATGTGGTCGCCGAGAACACAAAATGACCGCATGCGGTTTGCTGAAGAATGGCGGTTGCTATTGGAAAGAACAGAGAACGTTCATTTTTGGCAGGACATGGTAAATGGCTTGCTGGTGGAAGACGGAAAGCTCAAAGGAGTGAAGACGGTGATTGGAATGGAAATACATGCTGATGCGGTCGTGCTCACCAACGGAACTTTTTTAAACGGGTTAATTCATTTGGGCGAGAAAAACTTTAAAGGAGGAAGGTCTGGCGAAGGAGCTTCTTATGGTATAACAGAACAGCTCGTTGATCTCGGTTTTGAGACGGGAAGAATGAAAACAGGAACTCCTCCTCGTGTAGACGGAAGATCACTGGATTATTCAAAAATGGAAGAACAACCCGGGGATGAAAATCCATCTAAGTTCTCTTATTGGAACGAAACCGAAAAATTAACAAAACAACGTTCTTGTTACATTACATATACCAACAACAAGACACACGAAATTTTAAGGTCAGGGTTTGATCGTTCGCCAATGTTCAATGGAGCCATTAAAAGTGTTGGGCCAAGATATTGTCCATCCATTGAGGATAAGATTAATCGTTTCGCTGAAAGAAACAGACATCAAATTTTTGTTGAGCCAGAAGGCTGGAATACGGTAGAAGTTTATGTAAATGGATTTTCAACGTCACTTCCTGAAGAGGTACAGTATGAAGCCCTAAAAACGATACCCGGTTTTGAAAACGTTAAGATGTTCCGTCCTGGGTATGCGATAGAATATGATTACTTCCCTCCGACACAGTTAAAACATTCACTTGAGACGAAACTGGTGGATAATCTGTTTTTTGCTGGACAGATTAATGGAACTACGGGATATGAGGAAGCTGCATCACAAGGACTAATGGCGGGGATAAACGCGCACTTAAAGTTGAATAAAAAAGAGCCTTTTATTCTAGGTCGATCGGATGCCTATATTGGTGTCTTAGTTGATGACCTTATTACAAAAGGCACCAAGGAGCCGTATAGAATGTTTACTTCGAGAGCAGAGTTTAGAATTTTATTACGACAGGATAATGCAGATCTGAGGTTGACCAGGAAAGGACATGAGCTTGGTTTAATAACTGATGAACAAATGGAAATTGTGGCCACTAAAGTGGATGTCACAAACGCAATTAAATCTGCATTGAAAAAAATTAGTGTAGCGCCTGAAGAAGTAAACCCGCTACTGGAAGAAAAGGGATCCTCATTGATCAAACAAAAGCAGAAGGCAAATGGATTATTGGCTCGGCCACATATAAGCCTTGCCGATTTACGATCAGTTTCTGCGAAGTTAGACACGAAACTGAGAGAGGTAGATCAAAAAAATGAAGATGCGCTAATGCAAGCCGAAATACAAATAAAATATGACGGGTATATTTCACGTGAGCAGGAAAATGCGCTCAAATTAAACAGGTTGGAGGAAGTAAAAATACCACCACAAACAGATTATTCAAGCTTGTCATCATTATCTGCAGAAGCAGTTGAAAAGTTGAGTAATATTATGCCCGCAACAATAGGACAGGCAAGTCGAATTTCCGGAGTATCTCCATCTGACGTTTCTGTTTTACTAGTTTATTTAGGAAGATGAATCAAACAAAGGAACTACAACTTTTGGAGAAATGTCCAATTTGTGAATCAACAAATCTGGAGAATTACCTTACGTCTAAAGATTTTACTTTTTCAAAAGAAGAATTTTCTGTACAGAAATGTGGTGACTGTGGATTTAGGTTTACGAACCCAATTCCACGTGAAGATGAAATTGGAAGATATTACGGGGCGGATAACTACATGTCTCATGCAACGCAAAACACAAAGGGATTAATGCCCTTTGTCTATAAGCGGGTGCGTAACATGAATTTGAATCGAAAATTGCGCCTGGTAAGAAAGTACAGCAAAGGAAAATCCTTACTAGATATTGGTGCAGGGAATGGTTTTTTCTTAAACGCGTGTAGATCGGAAGGATATGCCGTTCAGGGAATAGAGCCGGATGAAAGGGCAAGAGATGTTGCGAAAAAAGATTTTGACCTTGAGTTAAAAACACCGGAGAGTTTACCTCAATTAGATTCAAACGCTGTTGATGTAATTACCATGTGGCATGTGTTAGAACATGTTTATCACTTGAAAAGAGATATCAAAGAATACCTGCGGATTTTGAAAGATGACGGAGCCTTAATTTTGGCACTACCAAATATTGATTCCTACGATTCTAATTATTATGGAGAATATTGGGATGGTTTGGATTTGCCATTACATCTATATCACTTTACACCAAAAGACGTAAGTAACTTGTTTAATCAATTCGGATATGAAGTTGTGGAAATGAGGCCAATGAAATTTGATGCTTACTGGGTGAGTATGAATTCTGAAAAATTTAAAGGAGGAAGTCTTCCAAAAGCATTTTATGTGGGGCTAAAATCAAATCTTAAGGCAGACAACGGAAAATATTCCTCCCAGATGTATGTGATTCGCAAAAAAGGCGCATAATCTTTTGTTTAAGACATGTTTATTTATTTCAGGATAAATGAGTCAAAAAAATGCTAAAACCTCGGGAAAACGCATTTATGAAGGCGCTTGTGATTAGGTGTAATAATCTGTATATCAATGAATTAACCAAATTAGTTACATGATTAACAAAAGAGTTATAAATATCACGTTTAACAAAGGGGGACTTCCCTTTAATTGATTAACGTCCTTACGACTTATTTTTAGAATTTTTGTCAGATTTGAAAATCGCCTGATATAATCCAATGACATTAATTGAAAGTCCGAATCCATAAAATGGTCTGTTGAAAGATTCTTTTACCACTTGATCCGTATTAAATGTTAAACGGTATCCTCCTGATATTCTTAACGCCAACCAAGTAAGTGGATAGAATTTAACCCGACTTGAGAATAACAAGGCAGAAAACGGTTTTTGTAATAGGGGTTGCATAGCGCTTAACGTATCTCGGTACGTCCCGATAATACGTCCACCGCCTAAATGTACAGGAAAGGCAACTTCCCACCAACGAGTCTTTAAGAAAACTCTCTCATAAAACACTGAAGTATAACCGAGGTCAAATCGTACTTCCGTATCTTCAGCAGAATCGGGTTTATTGGGGTCTACATCAGTAAAAACCACGTTGCGCTTTAGCCAATAAAAACCTAAACCAAATCGGTGCACACCTTTAAATTCTGCACCAATATTCAAACCATTAATTTTTACGGGAGCTCCGGCAAAAAATGATCGACGGGCATCAAGTCCAAATAGAAATTTCCATTTTTTATCACCAGATGAGCGGGGAAATAATTTTACTTTTTCCTTGTTATCTGCAGGTTGTAACGAATCTTGTTGAGAAAAAGACTGTAAAGAGAAAAGTAAAAAAAATAGGCTTGAATATAGTTTTACGTGAAACATTAATCTTGCAGTTCAATATTGAAGTCTTCTGTAAAGATAAGTTTTCCATCACGTTTATCATTGGATCCAGGCACTACAAAACCCTTGATTTTGGTTGTTTTACCTTTGCTTACCAGGTCGTATAACTGCTTGTCAGACAAACTTTTATTCATAAATTCAAACGGAATTAAAAAATCACAGCCGTCCTGATGTTGTGTACAACCGTAAGCAGTATTTCCTTTAACTATTTTGCCCTCCTTACATTTTGGACATTCTTCATCAGCTATAGAGTAGTCTGTTTTCTTAGCAGGTTTCTTTTTTTCAGCGACTGGAATAACTTTGTCCTCGCTCATTTTAACATTGTTGGTGATCTCAACCACCATTTCTATAAGCTCTTTCTTAAACTCTTCAACCTGGTATTCACCCTTTTCTATTTGACGCAGCTTGTATTCCCATTGTCCAGTTAATTCTGGTGATTTTAGAAGATCGGATTTAATGGTGTCTATAAGCTCAACACCGGTTATCGTTGCGTGAATGTTCTTTTTTCTCTTTTCAATATACCGTCGTCTGAATAATGTCTCAATAATATTGGCCCGGGTAGATGGCCTGCCAATACCATTTTCTTTCATGGCGTCTCTCAACTCTTCGTCATCTACATTTTTACCTGCAGTTTCCATGGCACGGAGAAGCGTAGCTTCCGTAAAGTATTTAGGTGGACGTGTCTCCTTTTCCTGAACTTCGGGCTCATGTGGTCCGGTTTCACCTTCTTCAAATGAAGGCATAATATTATCTTCATTTTTAGATTTGTTGTTGTCCTTTTCGTCTTCGTAAACCACCCGCCAACCAGGCTCTATAATTTGTTTTCCGGTGGCCTTGAACTCGAGTTCGTCTACTTGTCCAAGTACAGATGTATTCGAAACTTTACAGTCGGGATAGAATACAGAGATGAACCGTTTTGTAATCGTGGTGTATATTTTCTGTTCTTCTGCAGAAATTCCAGACGGACTTATTCCTGTAGGAATTATGGCGTGGTGATCGGTCACCTTTTTATCATTAAACACCTTCTTTGACTTCCGTATTGGATTGCCCTTTAATGGTTCAGTAAGTTTTGAAAAATAGGTTAATCCCGACAAAATCTTTGGTACTTTTGGATAGATGTCCTCCGATAAGAAAGTTGTATCAACACGGGGATAGGTGACCAGTTTTTTCTCATAAAGGTTCTGAACCAACTTTAAGGTTTTGTCTGCGGACATAGCAAATTTGTTATTTGCTTCCACCTGTAAGGACGTCAAATCAAATAGTTTAGGTGGATGTTCCTTTCCTTCTTTTTGCTCATAGGAATTTACTTTAAACGCCTTACCTGTGACGTATTCCAGTGCACTCTGTGCTTTTTCAGCTGTTTTTAATCGGCCAACTGTAGCACTGAAAAGCACTTCCCTGTAGAGTGTTTTTAATTCCCAGTATTTTTCAGGTTTAAAATTCTCAATTTGTTTTTGACGCTCAACAATCATAGCAAGTGTCGGCGTCTGTACTCTGCCAATGGAAAGCACCTGTCTATCCTGACCGTACTTTAAAGTGTATAAGCGCGTTGCATTCATCCCTAGCAACCAATCTCCAATTGCTCTTGAGCTTCCTGCCGCATATAGGTTTCTGAATTCTTTGCCGTCACGTAAGTTTTGAAACCCTTCTTGTATGGCTTCCTCAGTAAGAGAGGAGATCCATAAACGCTTAACAGGTTTGTTGTTTTTAGCCTTTAAAAGCACCCATTGCTGGATGAGTTCCCCTTCCTGACCGGCATCACCACAGTTTATAACTTCGTCACAACGCTCAACCAGATTTTGGATGGTTCTAAACTGCTTTTGAACCCCCTGATCCTGCATAACCTTTATACTAAACCTGGAAGGTATCATTGGTAATGTTGCCATGTTCCACCATTTCCAAATGCTCGTATAATCGTGAGGTTCTTTAAGGGTACAAAGATGACCGAATGTCCAGGACACCCAATAGCCATTGCCTTCGTAATAGCCATCCTTTCGGTTGTTTGCACCGAGGATTGAAGCAATTTCTTTTGCAACACTTGGTTTCTCCGCAATACAAAGTTTCATCTTTACTTTTTCGTGTATCTCCACACATCAAAAGCGTGTGGATTACGTTCATCTATTGGGTGACTCATCAACAGTTGCTTTTCCCAGTTGTCTTCATTAAAATCAGGAAAAAACGTGTCCCCGTCAAAATCCTGGTGGATGGTAGTAATTAACATTTCATCCACCAAATTGTGCTTGAGCGCGTACGCATATATTTGACCTCCACCAATAACATAAGTCTCTCTATCATCCATTTTGTAGGCCTCAATGGCGTCCTCAACGGAGCCAAAAACAACGCAACCTTCATCACTAAATTCTGGATCACGTGAAACCACCACATTTAGTCGGTGTGGCAACGGGCGGTACTTATCCGGGATGGAATTCCAGTTTTTTCTGCCCATAACTACAATATTGTTTTTTGTAGTTTCAGTGAAAAATTTCATGTCTGCCGGCAAGTGCCAGATGAGGTCATTATTTTTTCCAATGACTCGGTTAGATGCTATTGCAACAATTAGTTTTGCCATTCAATACTATACAGCTACCGCGCCCTTAATATGTGGATGATATTCGTAGTTCTTTAGTTCAAAATCATCAAAAGTAAAGTCATAAATACTCTTGACATCCGGATTGATCTTCATACTAGGAAGTGGTTTAGGATCGCGGCTTAATTGAAGTTCTGCCTGTTCAAAGTGATTGCTGTAAAGGTGCACATCACCGAATGTGTGGACAAATTCTCCGTATTCAAGATCACATACCTGAGCCACCATCATAGTTAGTAGCGCATAGGAAGCAATGTTGAAAGGAACCCCAAGAAAAACGTCTGCGCTTCTCTGATATAATTGACATGACAACTTCCCGTCTGCAACATAAAATTGAAAGAAAGCGTGGCACGGAGGAAGAGCAGCTTTGCCATTGGCTACGTTCTCTTCAAAGGAGACAGAAGTGTCCGGCATAACAGAAGGGTTCCAGGCAGAAACCATTAACCTTCTGCTGTTGGGGTTGTTTTTTATTTGCTCGATAACATTATTCAACTGATCAATCCCTTCATTGTTCCAGTTGCGCCATTGAGCACCATAAACGGGACCCAGATCACCATTTTCATTCGCCCAATCATTCCAAATCCTTACACCATTATCCGTGAGATACTTAATGTTCGTGTCTCCCTTGATAAACCACAAAAGCTCATATATTATTGATTTCAAATGCAGCTTTTTGGTGGTAACCATAGGAAAGCCATCCTGTAGGTCGAACCTCATTTGATAGCCAAAAACACTCTTCGTTCCGGTACCAGTTCTGTCCCCTTTTTCTACTCCCTTTTCCTTAATATGTCTCACAAGATCTAAGTACTGCTGCATAATCAAAATAATTAAATGATAAAGTTACGGAATCCAGATTATTATCTCCGCTATATGGGGCCTGTACTATGAACAATAGAAACTTTTTTTCAACAAAAATTTTGGATGATAAGAGGAATAACAGTAACTTGTAATAGCCCATAAAACCTACATACTATGAAAGCATTATTACTCAATGGGTTATTGATATTGGTCTTTGCTGTACAAGAAGTTTCAATCCCTAAAAAAATCGCCGGGCAGTATTTTGCCGAGGCAGAATCTTTTCAATTTGAAGATAACGAACACACCGTCGAAGCCTCTTCGTATGACGTTACGGTTATTCTAAGAGATGAATACATGTGGTATACAGTCGGCAATATGAAGTTGTTTGGCAGCTATAATAGCGTTGAGGATAAAGGAGGGTTAGTAACGATTAAAGCTACAGTATCTAATGATATATCTATAGAATTTGATGTGGAGATGATCGTTGACAAGAAAAAGGATACACTTATTATCAAAGGCACGAACGGAACCCCTGACACCAAACTAGAAAAGCAAGAAAATTGATTTAGGCTATTCTTTTAAACATGTCTTTAGGAAGCCCTGAAAAGTTGCAGTATCGCTAAAAAACCTCAGAAAAATTTGGAAATCAAGCAATTGGAATCTATTTTTGGGCAGCCTTAAATTTGTACTATGTTTAGATCCCTATTGTGTGCATTCCTCTTATGCACGACAATTTCCTTTTCAGAAACCCTACCCAAAAAATGCTTTGGACAATACGCTGGTGAAATGTCAGCTTATCGCGTTGTTAAGAACAATATAGAAATGCACGTTGATGAACATGACGTTAAGATTACCGTGTTGGAAGATAAGTTGATTTATAGCAGCGGAAATATTACCGTTGCCGGAAACTATGACTTTATCAAACAAGGAAACGGTGAGTACCTTCTCGTTGCCAACATGAGCAATGGAAAGTCAGTGAATTTCAGGCTTGAAATTGTGGTAAATTACAAAGAAGAGACACTTTTTGTTCACGGTAAAAATGGTGAACCTGATCTAAACCTGGAAAAGCTTGGGTACTAATCTTTGTACTCATAAGTTTCTAACTTATGCTTGAGCTCCTCAATGTGCTTTAATTTTTTGTCCCTACGAAGGTTGATGGCACTTTCGGTGAAATAGGTGTGTTGCTCCAGAAAACTAATTTGAATTTCGTCCCATTTGCGATCACTATGCAGCTTCCCGTGTTCACGCAATTCACGACGCAATAAGTCAGCGATTTCATGAAAATCATCCCGGCCGAGATAGTCTAAGTCTGCGTCACACATAACCTCTTGTAAATGCGTCCGTGGACTCTGTGGTATTTCTGTAGACTTTATTAATCCATCTATGATGTCAATTTGATCTTGAGTGTATCCATATTTTGGGAGGATTTCTCTAGCAAGACGCATACCCACCTCTTCGTTGTTTTCATATTTTTCGATAAAACCGGCGTCGTGATAAGTAGCTGCAGATTTCAACAAGAAAAGATCTTCGTCGGTAATGCCCTCCATAATTGCTAAACGTTCAACGGCTTTTGTCACATCAATGGTGTGATTAATACTGTGATACAATAGTTTGGGCGACAGCTGATTCTCCAGAATTTTCATAATGTGACGTTCGGCCTTCATGTAGTTAATCGAGCTGTAGAGATGCAGATCAACTATTTGCCAAAACTTTTTGTTCGGTTTAATGCCAAGCCCTTCCTCTGACAATTCTGGCTTAATTCCCTTGACACTATACATGTCAAGCATCCCCTTGTGTTTGGTTTGAATTTTACCGCGATAATTACATTCGAAATACGGAGCAATAAACTCATAGGTATTACCCGATACATTAACAATTCCAGGTTGTCCATGCATTTCCATTCGCTGTGCTTGGTTAACAGAAGCACCCCAAATGTCATACGCAAATCGTTTCAATCCAATTACTCCAGCAATTACCTCTCCGGTATTTATCCCAATTCTAATCTTCCATGTATTCGGCTCCTTTTCGGCCCGTTCTGACATGTAATTTTTAATTTCCAGGGCGGCCAATGTAACTTCAATAGCGTTGGATTTATTTCTAATAGGAACACCGCCGGCACACATGTAAGAGTCACCAATGGTCTTAATTTTTTCTAGATCGTATTTCTCTATGATCTCATCAAATTTCGAGAAATAGCCGTCCAACTGAAGTACCAGATCCTGCGGTTTCATGTCTTCAGCTATTTTTGAGAAGCCTACAAAATCGGTGAACAAGACCGAAACATTGCGATAATAACGTGCTTTAGAGCGCCCTTTATTCTTTAGCTCCTCTGCAGTGCCTTCCGGAAGAATATTAAGCAACAACTGCTCTACCTTTACTTTTTCTTTTTCGAGCAATTCATTTTGATGTTCAATTTTAGCGGCTTGTATTTCAGCTTTCTTTGCCTGTTCCTGAATCTTCTTGCTTTGTTCGGTTATTTGCCTGGTCCGCTTTACAACCTCAATTTCTAAGCGTACTTTTTGCCTTCGAATTTTATCTACTCGTCGTCTGTATATAATGAAGCCCATTAATGTTAGCAGCAAAACAGCTACGATCCTGAACCACCAGGTAAGCCAGAATGGAGGAGTTACTGTAATTTCAATTATTGTCGGCTTAACAGACCAAACACCGTCGGCACTTTGAGCGAATACCTTTAGTTTATAAGAACCTGGAGGGATATTTAAGTAGTTAACTTTGTTTTCATTTTCAAGGATGGTATATTCTTCCTCCAGTCCTTCCAACATGTATTTGAATTTGTTTTTAGAAGGGTTTGAATAATTGGTGGCAATGAAGACAAAGGAGATGTCATTTTGGTTATAATCAAGCTCTATTTTTTCAGAATGTGTAATGTTCTTAGCAATTACCTCTTTCTTTTTGGTGCCTTTTGGAGAAAGTACGACAGATGAAATAATAACTTCGGGAGCGTTAGGGTTTATGGTTATTTCTGAAGGGTTAAAAATGTTGTAGCCGTTGATTCCGCCGTAGTGCAATATCCCCTTGGAGGATTTCATATAGGCACTGGAGTTAAACTCATTTGACTGTAAACCATCTTTTACTGAGTAGGTCGTAAAGCTTTCAGTTTTCATATCAAATTTAGAAAGCCCTTTGTTTGTGCTCATCCAGATACACTCACTCGAATCTTCCAAGAGACCATATACAACGTTATTTGAAAGCCCGTCTGATTCCGTCCAGCTTTTCACTTCATTGGTATTTAGGTTTAGTCGTTTAAGCCCTTCACCGTATGTTCCAAGCCACATGAACCCCGGGTCCGTCTGTAAAATGGACGTAATCTGACCATTTTCTTCATTATAATTTTTGATGGGTTGGTGAGTAAAATTAAAACTCGTATCCCCTGCTGGAGTAACTGTGTAAAGGCCTGAATTGCTAGTTGCTATCCAAAGGTTTTCATTGAGGTCCCTATAGATAATCTTAACAGATCCCTCGCCTATACTGTTCTCTCGATTCGAGTGTTCATAGAACTTAAATTCGAAGGTATTTCGGTCAATAATACTTAGACCCGAACGAGATCCTATCCACAGCCTGTTTTCGTCAGCTTCTACTATTTGATAGACCCGCACATTTGATGAATGTTCATGGTCTAGAAATTTGATGCGTTTAAAACTATAGGCATCTCTTTGAAGATCTTTAATGGTTAAAAGATAAAGTCCATCATCATAACCCAGCCAGATACGATTGGTGTCTTCCACGTAGATACTTAAAAGGTATTGATGTGATGTTTTATCGCGATAGATGTGATAAAACCGCTCTTCTTCTATATTGTAAATGGAGAGGTCCTTTTTAGTTCCGATATATATATTTCCATTTTTATCTTCAGCAAATGACCAGGCATTGTAATCAATCAATCCTTCTTGCGGGTTGTTGTTCAGAGAAATTGTGGTAAAGCCTTGTTTATACTTATCAAACTTAGAAACGCCTTTCTCGGTTCCTACCCAAAACACACCGTTTCTGTCTTCAAAAATGCAGGAGATATTGTTGTCAACTATGCTTGATTTATCATAAGGGTTTTTACTGTAGTGAAAGGTCTTTTCATTGCCCTGCGGGTCAAATTGTAAAAGATATAATCCTTCTTCTTTGGTGCCAAGCCATATTTTACTTTGATTTTCTACATAAGCACACGTAATTTGTTTATAACGTAGGTCTGCTTCCTTCGTCAATGTTTCAATCGTGCTGCGTCTCCTAATAATAAAAGGCCCTGTTTCTGTGGAAACAACAATTTCATCCGGGGATTTTTGAGTAAAGTGGTTTATTGTACCAAGAGCACCCAACTCGGGGTTGTTAACTGTTTCAAAATGCATGTAAGGAGGGCGGGAAAAGAAAATTTCACCATACTTGGTTCCTACCCAGATAATATGTTCATCATCACTGTAAATGCATGAAAATGCTGTAGTGGCACCAATAGCCGTAATTACTTCAACATCATGAGAACTCGGGTCTACTTTATTTATCCCATGTTTTTCTGAGAGGGCCCATAATTGACCCGCTTTATCAAATGCCAGGTGGGTAAAAATATACCCTCTGAGATCGGGATACTGAGCGCGGTTAATTTTTGTAATATCTCCGTTATGTGGATCTAATTTTCCAATACCACGATTCGTTCCGAACCAGATGTTTCCCTTGCTATCTGGTAACAGAAAATGCACATAATTATTAGGAAGAGAATTGTTGTTGTTCGGTTCGTTTTTTAGGACATTGAAAGAATATCCGTCGAATTGGTTTAGACCATCTTGTGTAGCGATCCAAATATACCCTGTTTCATCCTGTTGAATGCTGGTAACCTGACTTTGGGAAAGTCCTTCTTCTATGGTATAAGTATCAAACTTTATACTCTTTTGTTGTGCGTTAGAATGCCAACAAATCAATAAAGAAAAAAAAAGTATTAGACTACCTTTCTGGACTGTCATTTGGACTAGATTCGAATTCCTATTACAAGGATATCATCTACCTGAGCATAATCTCCTTGCCACTTCACAATTGTTTTATTTAGTTCATTTTTTTGCTGCTCAGGATCCAATTTATGGACGCGTAATAGTTCTTCTCTGAATGTTTTATAGAGGAATTTCTTTCCTTTTTTACCTCCAAACTGGTCGGCGTAACCATCTGAAAATAAATAGATTTGATCACCTTTTTCCAGCTGGAAAACCTGATTGTTATAATTTTTTGTGCCCGGATCAAATGAAGCAATCGCGAATTTATCAGCAGGAAGAATGATAAAATCATCTCCCCGGACAATATAAATTGGGTTGTACGCACCTGCAAACTCAAGCTCGAGTGTTTTATAATCAATTGCGATAAGAGACAGGTCCATTCCGTCTCTAACATCATTATCTTCACTCGTTTTGTTGAGCGTTTCTGCAACAAAGCTATTTAACTCATCAACAATTTCACCAGGTTTTGAAGTGTGGTGTTCCCTTACGGCTGCATTTAGACCATTGGCACCAACCAAGCTCATAAACGCTCCCGGAACACCATGTCCTGTACAGTCTACGGCTGCACAGTACGATTTACCTCCCTGTTGTTCAAACCAGTAAAAGTCACCGGAAACAATGTCTTTTGGCTTGAATAATACAAAAGTGTTTGGACAAATTTCTCTAATCTTCTCATCAGGGGGAAGAATTGAGTATTGAAGCCTTTTTGCGTAGCGAATACTATCAGTAACGTCTTTGTATAGTTCTTCCAGGCGTTGATTTTGAGACTCAATCTCATCTTTTTGTTTGACAACTTCTTCGGTACGTTCTTTTACCTTTTGTTCAAGAATACGTTCTGTTTCTGCCAGTTCATCCTTCATTTTAAGCAATGCGTGCCCAAGGACATCTTCGTCACTTAATGGTTGATATGGGTAGTTGAAGTTACTTTGTCCAACCTGGTTGGCAAAGTCTGTTGTTTTCTTGAGTCCATCAACCAATTCAATCATAGCTGATGACATATCTCCAATCTCATCATTGCTTACCGTAATTTTAGTGTCTGGAAAAATACCCTTACCCAAAGACAATAAAACGCTCCTTAGTGATCGCACGGGCTTCACAATTGAATTGGTAGTAAAAATTGCTATAAGGATAGCAAAGACAATCAATGCTCCACCTAAAAACCAATAAAAGCGTAATTGCTGAAACTTTTCTTTTGACTCTTCCGAGGATGTTTTTACAAGCTCAAGTGCGCTTGCCTCTTTGCGTTCTAAGCTGTTTTGTAAAGTGAGAAGGTTTTGATCAATTTTACCTGCCATAACAGATGCATCCCCATCCTGCCCAACCAGAAATCTTGCCGAGAGCGAATTAAAGGGGTCGTCGTAACTTGTGAGATCCGGCAACAACATTTTTATCTCCTCATAGAAGGCAAATAAAGTATCTATTTTACCAATGGCTTTGTGCAAAGTTTTCTTGTCACCTTCGTCGGTCCATTCTTCTGATAATTCAGTTATTTCATCACGGGTATCAGGAATGTTGTACTCCATCAAATTGTTGAGACGGATTTTTGCGGGAACATCATTTCTGGTTTGATGCTCCACCCATTGAATAGCTAGCAACTTTGATTCATTGATGAGGATGCGAAGTTTGGTTACTTTCTCCTTGGAAGGGGTTAAAACCTGGATGAGTTCTTTAGATGTTTTGTCGTTTTCCTCAAAGGTTGAAATACCCTTGTTTACTGCAATATACGTTGCTCCGAATACCACTATTATAAACAGAATAAGGACGCCAAATCCCGTCCCTATTTTCTTTCCTATGGTAAATCTAAAGTTCATCAATCAAGATCACTCATTAGACTCAATCCTTTCCAGGCGTTCGTAGTACTCTTTGTATTTCTCTTCGTCCTTAAGTGTATCTCTGTATATACGTATTAATTCTCTTAGTACTGTTTTGTCGGTAGGATTGTCTTTTAATTTCTCCAACAATATAGGCAAGTTTTTCTTGTCTAGAATGGTTTGGTACTCTAAATAATTTTCGTTGTCCTGTAATCCATAGTAGCATCCTGTTATGGCCTCTATGACATCTATTCTGTCTTTATCGAGTTTGTAAGCTCTGTGCAGGAACGGGAGTGCTTTTCTAAACAAGTTCTGCGCCTTTTCTTCAATTATTGGGATTTCCTCAATTTCTGTCAATGGATCCATGTTCATGATGAGGTCCGCTCCCTGGTTGTAAAAGGTTATTCCAATATTAAAATTAGGTTGGAAGATCGTGCTATCCTGATCCAACACCATTTTGTAGAAATGTACTCCTTTCGAGATTAATTTATTTTTTTCTTCTCCCTGTGAACCTGCGGCTTGTTTTAAATACTCACCACCCAGCGCACTGTAATACTCAATGTCAGACTTGGTAAAGTCATAATCAGCACTAATGTATTTTTTGTACTTGCCTTTGTATAAAACGTAAGCATTTTCAGATTGATCCGGCATACCATTGTCCAGTGCCACAACAGCATCATTGTAGTAACGAATAATCGTGTTGCGGAGGAAATTGGTGATTTGTTCCTCATAAACACCAGCTGTATCGAGGTTCCTTGCCTGAACAAAAGATTCAATAGAGATATTTCGAGCATCCTTGATTTCTGAGCCTTCCAGCTTACGATAAATAAGACCTCTTAACTGCCATGTTTGCGAGTTAAAGCGCTCATTAGAAACAATAGCTGAATCAATATAGTTCTGTGCACACTCGTAATCCTTTTGCTTATAACACTCATTAGCCTTGGAGGTATAGTATTGGCCATAGCTATTACATGCAAGCAGAGCAAGCATTATTACTAGTATGTGTTTTATGGCCTTCATTCAACTACTTTTGAAGCCAGGTTTAAGAGCCTGTCAGCGATTATTAGCTTGTGTTTTTTAGCGTTAGTTTTATTTATTTCAAATTTTTGGCTGGTTCCCATTACCACAAAATTTATAGCCGCCCCTTTATTCAGGTAACCCTCTTTCTCAGTAACAAACAAGGTGCTTTCATTCTTGAATTTGGATTCAAGTGAAGGAAAGGAGGAGCTTTTTGTTGGGGTCACATACAAAATGTGTGCCCTGTCAATTTGTGATGAAGAAGTAAAATTCCTAATTACAATTTCCTGACTTCCAATGGATCGACCCTCATATTTAGTTTTTAGGTTCTCATAAACACCCTCTTTTGTTCCATAAACCCCAATGACGAATTTGCCCTTTCTATATTCAGAAGGCCAGTCAATGAGAGTAGCAAAATTATACAAGTACAACGCCTTAACGGGAGACCTTGTGTCTCTCATTTGCGTTTGGTCAGGAGGCAGCATTGCCCAACTTGACAAAATAAACGCAGCAAGCACTATGTATAGTTTTTTACTCAAAAGTCAGATTATGGTTTCCTAATGTACTAAAAGTATGCCAAAATGCTCACTGGCCGCCGTTTGCTACGGAATCAGTGTTGAAGTTTTCAAGGTCACGGTCAAAAAGGTATAATCCACCTTTGTCGTTACCAATTAATTTGAGTTTGTCTAAGATATCTCGAGCTAATGCTTCCTCTTCAAGCTGTTCAGCTACGTACCACTGCATAAAATTGTGCGTGGTGTAATCCTTTTCTTCAAGACAGATGAACACAACTTCGTTGATGGATCGTGTAACTTCAACTTCGTGCTCAAAAAGTTGTTCAAAAACTTCTTGCAATGAATTAAATGAGATGGCATCTGAACTTAAGGGCGGGATTATGGCCTCGCCACCACGTTCGTTGATAAAACGAACAAGTTTTAACATATGTTGACGTTCCTCATCAGATTGTCGGTAGAGGAATTTAGCTACTCCACTGTACCCCTGAACTTCAGCCCAGGAGGCCATTGCAAGATAGTGATGAGACGAACTTGCCTCTGCTTTAATTTGCTTGTTAAGGACGTCTTCTATTCGTTTGTTCATACGCTATTCTTTTGCAATTATTAAATCGATAATATTAATCCCACGAAAATACTGAATTGTTGGGGAATTCGAGGGAAATTATTGATATTTTTGCGGTAGATTTAACATTCAATGAGTAGAAGCAAAAAGAAGAACAAGAACAAACTAAGCAGCAAACTAAGAACGGAGATACGGAACCTTTTTGCCGACAACCCCAATAAACAACTGAACTATAAACAGGTAGCAGGCCTTTTAGATGTTCACGATCCTCAAGTTAGGAAACTGATTTATACCATTCTCAATGAAATGGTGAAGGATGATGAACTCAAAGAAACTCAAAGAGGAAAATTTAAAGCAGGAGGAAAGACGAAAAGAAGTATTCAGGGCGTCATGGATGTGTCCAAAAGAGGTGCTGGATATGTTATAGTCGAGGGACTGGATGAGGACATTTATGTGTCTGAAAATAATATGGGTAAAGCCCTTAACGGAGACAAAGTTGAAGTTGTTATTACGAAGTCTAGAGGAAAGCGATTAGAGGGGAAAGTGGTAGATGTGTTGGACCGAAAGGAAAGACTAATTGTTGGAACGCTGGATGTTCAGGATCATTTTTCTTTTTTAATTCCTGATGACCCAAAAATTAATGTAGATGTTTTTATCTCTGGCTCGAATTTAAACGGTGGGCAGAATGGACAAAAAGCCATTGGCGCAATAACGGATTGGCCCGAGTCTGCAAAAAATCCTTTTGGAAAAATAATTGAAATACTTGGTAAACCAGGCACCAATGAAGCCGAAATGAAATCAATTCTTGCGGCGAACGGAATCAATTTTACCTTTCCTGATGAAGTAATGGCAGAGGCTAATACAATTTCATTAGAGCTGCCCAAAGAGGAAATAGCCAAAAGGAATGATTTTAGAAATATTTTGACGTTTACAATTGATCCTGCTGACGCAAAAGACTTTGATGATGCACTTTCAATTGAGTTTTTAGAAAATGGTCTTACGCGTGTTGGGGTTCACATTGCTGATGTTGGACACTATGTACAACCTGACTCGTATCTTGACAAAGAAGCCATGGAGCGCGGAAATTCTGTATACCTGGTTGATCGCGTAATCCCAATGCTTCCTGAACACCTCTCCAATGGTGTTTGTTCACTTCGACCAAAAGAAGACAAATTTGCTTTTTCAGGTGTCTTTGATCTAACAGATGAAGGGGTGGTGAAGAAGCAATGGTTTGGTAAAACAGTCATTAATTCAGATAAACGTTTTGCTTACGAAGATGCGCAGGAAATTATTGAAAGTGGCAAAGGAGAATTTGCCAAAGAAATTTTAAAACTGAATGGGATCGCTAAAAACCTTCGAGAGGCCCGAATGAAACATGGTGGATTGGAAATCCATGCTTCTGAAATACGTTTCTTGTTGGATGAAGAAGGACATCCGGCAGAGGTGGTTAAAAAGCTACAAAAAGACGCCAATAAGCTAATAGAAGAGTTTATGTTGCTTACCAATCGCAGCGTCGGAAAATATGTGGGAGATGTTAAGAACAAACAAAAAAAACCTGCTGAAATTATTTACCGTGTACACGACAGGCCTGATATGGAGAAGGTGCAACAGTTTGCAGTGTTTGTAAGCAAGTTTGGCAAAAAGTTTTCCTTTAAAAATGATAGAGATATCGCCAAGAATATGAACCGTTTATTTGAAGAAATGAAGGATGAGGCAGAATTCAATATGGTTCAGTCCATGGCAATAAAATCAATGGCAAAAGCCGTATATGATACTGAAAACATTGGGCATTATGGACTTGGGTTCGACTATTATGTGCACTTCACCTCTCCTATTAGAAGATATGCGGATTTAATCGTCCACAGAGTTTTGTTTAATGAGTTGAATAAGGAAAAAAAGAGGTTGCCAAGACTTAAGGATGTAGCCGACCACATTTCACAAACCGAAAGAAGGGCCGTTGAAGCTGAACGGACATCAAGCAAGTATTTTCAGGCACTCTTCCTGGAAGATAAGCAAGGAGAAGTGTTTAATGGCTTTATTACCGGATTAACCGAGTGGGGAATATATGTTGAGTTAGAAGAGAACTATTGTGAAGGCATGATTTCCGTAAAAGCGCTTCGTGATGACCACTATGTTTTTGATGAAAAGGAATATTTGATTTACGGCAAACGTTCCGGTGAAGAGTTTAACCTTGGCGATCATTTAAAAGTGCGTGTTGTCAACGTTTCCTTAAGTAAAAAACAAATAGATCTTGAGTTAGTGGATTAAGGCGTCTCTTCCTTTTTCTCTTCGTCAGACTTTTTCTTTTTAAAGAGCTTCTTTAATGACTTGAACGTATAAGCGTACTGAATCGAATATATGTGATTGCGTTCCGGCTCATCCCTAAATTCATTTTCGAACATATAGAAAATAGAAATTTCATGCCTGTCTGGCAAATCAAAAAGCAATCCCGTTCTAAATCGATAGGTGTCTAAAAAAGTTCCTGGTACAGGGGGCTCGAAATTGTAAAACAACTCACCACTTAAAAATGGCTGTATTCGCTTGAATTCGGGGTGCTGATACCGAACTCTTAATTTTAGTCGTAACAAATGCTCTTTGTCCGGATTTATATCGTTGATCACACGTAGACGATTAAATGAGTGTTGGTAACGAAATCGCACTTTCCAGTCAAGGGCATCTGTGAGGTTAAAATTGTACAGAAAGTCAAGACAAAAACGATTGTTGTTTTCAAAATAATCTTCCTTATTTACCCTTGAATAACGATACGCGGCGCTTAAGTCTAACCCCTTAGGAAGGTCATAATTTGCACTTAACTCTCCATATGCCTGACGCAATGATGTGATGTTTTTAAAATACCGGGTTTGGGTTTCAAAAGTAAGTCCCAAATCTTTATTTACGGGAAGGTTTAACTGAAGGCCCGTCCATAAATGGGCATCAACCTTATAAGAGTTTTGTGCAAAACCGCATAACGGAAGGAACAATATGGCTACAACAAGTCTTTTCATTTATAGATGATTAAATCCCCTATGTCGTAAGTTGTTTTGTTTTCTTCGATTGTAATGGTTTTGCTGGATATACTATCACCGCTCGCACATGTATCACAACGCGTATAAGCAAAGATGGTATAATCCCCCTTTAACAAATTCTTAAACTCAAAACTGCCGTCATAACTCGTGGAGAAATCATTGTCATACGTCTTATCCTCATTGCCATATATGATATATACATCTCTATCAGGTTCATAATATTCGGATAACACATTTCCAAACACATCAATGTTGATACGGTATAGTTTGCCGACTATTTTAGAAGTTCCACCTTCTCCAGGCTCTTTGTTACAGGCTAGCAAAACCAAAGGGAGAAAAAAGTAAAGCAGATAACGTTTCATACTTATTAGTAGTAAATTAAGGTTGGCGAAATATACAAATTACATGGTGTATCTTGTATTTATTTTTATGGATAATTTTGCCCTACCGGCCAATAACTTGTATATTTATGGGCCTTAGAAAGTTAAATGTTTCAACTTGAAGCAACTTTTGAGCCTCAAAATAAGTTTTCATGATATGAAAAAGTTAATAACTGCTATTGTTGTTTGTGTTTCAATGACAACATGGTCACAGGTAATAATTAACGAATATTCTTGCTCTAACCGAAGCGTACAACAGGATTTTTTTGGTGATTATTCAGATTGGGTAGAATTATACAATATTGGTGCATCCTCTTTTGATATATCCGGCTTCTATATTTCGGATAATCCCAATAACATGAGCAAATGGCAAATTCCAGCCGGAACAGTTGTTCCCGCGGGTGGATACCAAATGGTGTTCTTTTCAAAAAGAGACACCATGGTTGGAGGAGAATTACATCCACAGTTTGGTTTAACACAAACAAAAAATGAATGGATTATTCTTACTTCGGGCGGCGGTAGTGTGCAGGACAGTCTTTACATTGACATGATGACGCAAAAAGACCATTCCTATGGTAGAACAACAGACGGAGATGTCAATTGGAGTATTTTTACCACGCCTACACCAGGTGCAGCAAACGCAGGGGGAATGAACTACTATACTGCAAAACCTACAATGAGTGTGGCAGCAGGATTTTACTCTGGCGCACAATCTGTTACCCTGGCAACAACTGATGCTTCAGCTACTATCTATTATACGTTAGACGGAACTAGACCAACAACTTCTTCAACTGCGTACGCAGGGCCCATAAACATATCCAATACAACTGTACTAAGAGCACGTGCTTTTTCGTCGGACCCAAATGTTCCACCTAGCTTTACTGAAACAAACACGTATTTTATAAACGAATCATTTACGGTTCCAGTTCTATCGGTTTGTGGTGATCAGATAACAGCATTTCTTAATGATGCTGCTCCGGGATCCTTTAGCAATAATTTTGACGGTGCTTTTGAAATGTTTGAAGCAGATGGTTCTCAAGTAAGTGAAGGTGAAGGTTATTACAATAAGCATGGAAATGATTCCTGGGCCTATAACCAAAGAGGGTTTGACCTGGTAGTTCGAGATGAATATGGATATACGAACGCGGTAAGACATCCGGTATTTCCTTCAAAAAACAGGGATGAATATCAACGGCTCATTATTAAAGCTGGAGCAAATGACAACTATCCTTTTTCAAATGGAGGGGCTCATTTGAGAGATGCTATGATACATACATTATCGCAGCAGGCAGATTTACGCATGGATGAAAGGACATCTCGCTTTTTTGTGGTTTTTGTGGATGGTGCCTACTGGGGACTATATGATGTCCGTGAAAAAGTGGATGATTCTGATTTTACAGAACATTATTACAATCAGGATAAGTTCAACATACACTACCTTAAAACCTGGGGTGCAACTTGGGCAGAATATGGTGGAAATCCGGCGATTACAGAATGGGATAATCTTAAGAATTATATACTCACCGGGGACATGACAGATCCTGCTCAGTATAACTATGTAAAATCAGTTTACAATACCGGTTCTTTGATCGATTATGTCGTATTGAACTCGTATGTTGTCACATCTGACTGGTTAAACTGGAATACGGCATGGTGGCATGGATTAATTCAACCGCCTTTAGGAGATAAACATAAGTGGAGATATACGTTGTGGGACAATGACGCCAGCTGGGGCCATTATATTAATTATACAGGGATTCCTAATACGAATCCTGATGCGGACCCGTGTAATCCGGAAACACTTCCTGATCCGGGGGGTCAGGGACACGTTCCTATATTAAACAAGCTTATGGATAATGATGAGTTTAGGCAAGAATATGTAACGCGCTATGCAGATTTAATGAATAGCTACTTTTCGTGTGACTATATGCTGGCCTTGTTAGATAGCTTTGTGAATGTCATGACACCGGAAATGCCAGGCCAAATAAACCGTTGGGGCGGGAATATCGCCACTTGGGAAGCAAATGTTCAGGTTCTAAGGGACTATATTACTGACAGATGTGTTGCCATGACGAATGGGATGATTGGATGTTATAACCTTACGGGACCTTTTGATGTTGTTTTTGACGTTAACCCTCCTGGAGCAGGAAAAATTAAAGTTAATTCGCTTTGGTTGCCATCTTACCCTAATTTAGGACAGTATTACGGCAATATTAATACAATCTTCAAAGCAAACGCCAATGCCGGATGGACTTTTGATCATTGGGAATCAGTTAATCATACGATTATTTATCCGGATAGCTTGTCGGACACCCTTGACTTCACTATGTCGGATACGGTGGTCGCACACTTTGTAGAAGTAACTAGCCCGCCTGGAGGTGGAGGGCCTGGAAATCCAAATCCAAACCCTGGAACGTTTACAGGAGTTTATGTACCTAATGCATTTTCACCAAATACTGACGGAAATAATGATTTGCTGGAGTTGTTTATGGGTTGGGATGTAACGGCTTTTGAGTTTCAGTTGTTTGACAGATGGGGTAATCTTGTGTTTAGCACATCTACCTTTGGGGATTTTTGGAACGGTGAATACAAAGGCAAAAAAGTCAATCCCGGGGTTTATACTTATGCTTTGCGGTTTGAGTCTAGTGAAACCGGAACGAACAAGACAACCGGTAATATAACAGTTATACGATAATCCGGATGAAAAAGCTATTAAGTTTCATATTGTTTATACCGCTTTGTTTATCTGCACAGGATATTCATTACACGCAATTACAAACAGCACCAATGTTGTTGAATCCTGCTTATACCGGAATGTTTAACGGTTGGGAGCGTGTTGCAGTAAATCACCGCAGTCAATGGTTGACGGCAGGGACAAAGTTTCATACTACCGGCCTGGCGTTTGATGCCAACTTTTTTAAACCTAAGCGAGGAAATAGTGCCCACATGGGAGTTGGTTTACAGCTATTTAATGATATTGGAGGAGATAGTAAGTTCGGAACAAAGCAACTATTATTGAACCTATCGGCCATTGTGCCAATCAGCGAGATGCACACAATTGCTGGTGGCTTACAATTTGGTATAGGGCAAAGAACTGGCGACCTCACAGCGCTTTCATTTGGTAATCAATTCAATGGAAATGAATTTGACCCCGACTTACCATCTAGTGAAATTAACGGTCTTGTCTCCAGAATGTTTGTTGATCTGGGTTTTGGTGTGACGTATCGCTTTGGAAATCACAAAATTGGTTTTGCACGGGATGATGCTACTGATTTCAGAGTTGGTTTTGCTTACTTTCATGTTAATAAGCCAAATATTGCATATTCGTTAGGTTTTGAAGAACAGCTGTACGCTAAAATGGGTATTAATGTATCCTTCCTAAAAGATATTTCTGGTTCTCCAATGGGCTTCGAACTCATGTTTAATCAATTTTTACAGGGGCCACATGCTGAAACCATGTTAGGAGGAATAATAAGATATCGTTTAACAACAGGAGCTAAAACTACCGGCTTAACGCGTGACACCTATTTGATGGGAGGGGCCTATTTTAGAGTAAAAGATGCTATTGCTCCCGCCATGTATATTCAGTGGAACAGCTTCAAGTTTGGGGTGTCTTATGATATTACAATATCTAAATTAGGGCAGTATTCAAGAAACGGAGCCATTGAATTCTCTTTGAGCTATACCAATATGGATTTTGCTTTGTTCAAACGACGAAGAAGGTAAAATGAATCCTTATCTTCGAGTTTGTGGAGACTCACAACCAAAACCAGGACAAAAGGCCTGAAATCAACTTAAATCGCTTCAGAAAGCACCAGCGTAATATTCCCTGGGGATTAATAAGAAAAATAATAATTGGATTAGCCCTAGTGGGTTTAATGTGGTACTTTATTCAGCAAAAAAAAGAGGCTGAATCTATTGAGAATAATAAGCAAGAAAATGAGGTTGAAGTTGACATTGAACTTTAATACTGAACTTGTAGGGATTCCTGATCGGTTTGGACCTCACCATTGCCATCTGAAACCTCAACAATTACGAAATACGTTCCCGGACTAACTTTTACGCCGGCATGCGTATATCCATCCCAACTTCCGTTTAGACCGTAGAAACGGTAAACGAGCTCACCCTGACGGTTATAAATCATAACGGTCATTTCTTCAAACCCAGCAGCATTTACACGGAACACATCATTTATACCATCACCGTTAGGAGTGAAGATATTTGGAATCTCTACGACGTTTTGTTGTCCTCCTCCCTGTGAAAAACACGAGAAGGAAACTAGAGAAGTAAGTAGCAATATAGCTTTGAGTAGTTTCATTTAAAACGTTAAAGTATTAAAATTTGCTTATTTAATCAATTAAAATAACAGTTATTTTTCGAGTTCATATCCGGTCTCTTTCCCTTTATCGACGGCGGGCAAACCTGATTTCATCCATTCGGGCATAGGTTCACCTTGCAAATAATGATCAAAAAATTGACGCATTCTAACGCTTAAGTCCCTCTTGTTGGGGAGTTTCGATAGGTTGTGGTGGTCGTCATTATAATTCAAAAGCCAAGCGGGTTTGTTCAGTCTTCTTAAGCCCATAAACAGCTCAATTCCTTGATACCATGGTACAGCACCATCATTGTCGTTGTGCATGATTAAAAGGGGTGTTGTCACATTAGGCAAATGAAAAATCGGGGAATTTTCTATGTAAAGGTCAGGTTTTTCCCAAATAGTATATCCAATCCGACTTTGTGTGCGTTCATATTGAAACATCCTTGACAAGCCACTTCCCCAGCGAATTCCACCATAAGCCGAAAACATATTGCTCACAGGAGCGCCTGCCATTGCTGCACGATATTTTCCGGTCATTGTAATCAACTGAGCAGTTTGGTATCCACCCCAACTTTGCCCTTGTAAACCTAAACGAGTGGAGTCTATCCAGCTGTATTTATTTACGAGGTATTCTGTGCCGCTAACGACACAATTGTAAGCGGAGTTGGCCGGGTGTCCCGGTTCGTACCTGATATCCGGAATAAAAACAATATAACCATTGCTTGCATATTCAGTAGGATATATTATGGATGCAGTTGGTTTGGGCGAATAATAATTGTGAAAATTATTTTGATACATCTCATAATAGTAGACGATCATAGGGTATGATTTATTAGGATCGAAGTTCTCGGGTTTATAGAGCAGCCCGCGCAATTTGGTGCTGTCGTATGCAGTCCACTCTACGAATTCAACCGTGGCCCAATTATACTCCTCTTGCTGCGGATTAACATCAGAGATCTTAGAAAAATTGTCAAAATCAGTAGTGGTAATTTCAAGGTCGGGATAAGTGGTAAAATTCATGCGCCTGATTAGTACCTGATCACTTTTTTCCGCTTTGGTTATATAATAGACCTTATAATTGCCCTCATAAAGATGGCTAAAGGCATATTGGTCTCCATCTCTATTCACGGCATAAAAGCCTTCATCCTTAGTGCTGTCATCCACATAATGAATATAAACGTCATTGACAGTAAAATAAAGGCTGTCACGTTCTGTTTCCCATAATCTTAAACGTTGATTCGACTCTTGCCCCATATTTTGAGTAAATGAAAAAGATCTATCTGGATTATTAGGATTTAGGAAATAGATGTCAAACTTATCGTAAACTGCAAAATATTCTTCTCCATTGTGCATAGTCCATCCGGCAGAACCTTCGGGATACGCTACAGTAGGCTGTCCGTTATTATCAGCAGCAAAACATGCATCAAAATTGTCAGTGAGTTTAACCTCCTTTTTACTTAACAGGTCTTTGCTCATCCAGGAAGAGTCGATAGGGTCATACCAGATAAAAAAGTGACCTGATGGAGAAATTCCACTTGAAAAGGTGATGCTGTCTTTGATCAACTCTTTGCTGCCAGTATTAATATTAAATAAATAGTAGCTGTATCTCCATGGGTATTGCCAGGTACGCTCAATACTGAAAAGATCATTATTCGTTCCTAACCCAAATGAAGCGTTGTTGTGATTGTAGGTTTGCACTGTTTCAATGTTCTCCGTTTCCAGCTGAATGAACTTATCAGGCTGAATGTGATAAACAGCTTTATAAGCTTTATTGGCATCTCTTTTTAATTGATTCAGTTGTTCTGGCTGAATTCGTAAATCCTCGTAATGCCAGATGTCAACCTTGGATTTTTCTTGTGGCAATAGCGTGTCTTTGGGCTCCTGGCACTGGATTTCATTTGTCCCGACAAATAACTTGGTGCCATCCCTTGAAAAATAAATTGAGAATTTACCCGAAACTGTCCAGGAATCTGGCATTCCTCTACTAGTTGAATCAATAACTGTGCGTGAATTGTGCATTCCCTCTTCCCATAGTGAAAGTGCATAATTCTTTACCTTTCCAGTATCTGCTGAGAACAAATAGGCCAATTGTTCTCCGGCGTAATCGAAAGTAAGGTGCTTAATATCCAATTGATTGGTAATGAGCGTTGTTACTTTTTCATTGCTTAAATCCATAACGTGAACAGAAAGCGAATCCTTTTTCCCTTTATTGCTTGATACATAAGCCAGATATTTACCAGTCCGATCGAAGGTGTAGTCAGTTACCCTGTGGATTTCTACAGATGTTTTTGTGGTTGGATTGAGTACAGTAAGTGTGGTGCCACTAGTTTCAATACGCTTGAAACCGTGTTTCTTTCGCTTTTTCTTCTTTCTCTTTCGCTTTTTTTTCTTTGTTTTAGGCTTGGGTCTTAAATCATCTGTAGACAAGTAGGCAATCCAGTCTCCATTACTTGGTATTTTAAAGTTTTTAACCTTTGGATAGAATGATGTGCTGTCCGATCCCGTCCAGTAAATGGCTAACGTATCCTTCGGAAATTTTTCTTTTTTGACTTTTTCAAGTTTTAATTGTCGAATTGAATCATGAAGAGGGTTGATCAAGTAAACAACAAATAATCCCTGATAGTGCAGCTTAGCATTTGTTCCTCGGTCAACCGACTGCGTTTTACTGCCATCAGAGGATTGAATAATTAAAGTACCGTCGCCTTCCAGCGGTGTAACCTCATAAGAAATCCAATTACCGGATTCTGTTTGTTGAACAGATTCAATTTTTTTCCATTCATCATACATATGAGGACCAATTTTCTTTTTTTGGGCCAGTATGACGGATGAACCTAGTATGAATACTAAAAATAACCTGTGACGCAGTAGTAAATAGTCAAGCATATACAAATATAATGAACGCGACTTGAGAAGCTTAGTGCTTCGAAAGTTAATTTAAACAACCAAAAGCGTAAAACTCAGTCAATCACAATAATTTGAATCTGGTTATCAATGTGATTTTTGTAGCCGAGGTCGTATATCATGGTGTACTTTTCACCAAATGGGCTATTGTGAATATGGGTAAAATAATTCTTGTTATATCCGTGAGCTTCTGCAACATCCATTGAAATAGGAGCACTACGGTAAATATCGTACAACTTGTGAAGGGTCACCCAGTTCTTGTGTAGTATCTTATTGATCTCAACAACTTTGGCCTCCTTTTCACGATTCTTTGAATTGTGGTACTTGTTTTTGCAGGAGACAGAACAGAATTTACGATTGGATCTTCCGTCAAAGTCTTTCTTACATTGTAAACAGGTATTCATGTTATTAGATGTTCTAATAGGTTTATAAAACGTTTACAAAGTTATTCATTTTTTTGATCCCGCCTACCTGCAACCTTGAAATCTAACTTATAATAGAATATAGGGAGGAACCCTAGTTGGTAACGCTCAGTGTAGGAAGGTACTCCAGGCTCTTGACTTGGGGTATATGTTAAGCCTAGAATGTTGTCATGAAAAGTAAGATTTACCAGATCCAAACCAAATTCATGTGTAGTTTTCTTCGTATTTAACGTGTAATTAATTTTAAAATCTAATCTAAAGTATGGGGCAAACTGTCTTGAGTTGTATCCAGAATCTAGCCAGATAATTTCTTTCAATGAGTCTGTAAGAACTTCATTAACATACCCATAACGTTTACCCCCTGCATAAGTTAATTTTAATCCTAGCGCGATCAAATGTTTATCGTTTTCACCAAACTTAAATTCCTGACCAACCAGTCCGTTTGCAATGTAGTTGCCATTAAAATCTGTATTTCTTGTAACGCCATCACTACCGGTATATTTTGAATCATATAAGGAGAGGGTCGTCATAAAAAAGAAACTATTATCAAAAAATTTCTGAAGGGTAAATTCAATTCCGTAATTGTAGCCGGTTCCGGTGTTTTCGAGTTCTTCCGGGAAGAAACGTGCAAACCCACTACCCTGGTTAAGTATAGAAAAGGAAGAAGGAGCTACTGTGACAGGAACTTCATATAAATATTGATAATAGGCCTCTGACTTAAAACTTAAGGATTTACCAAACCTGGTAGAGTAACTTAGAACGGTGTGAATGCTCTTTGTAAAGTCAATGTCTAGATTGTGATAGACTTTTTCGCCGCCAACATTTTGATGATAAGTATAAATATACAGTGGATGATGCTGTGAGTGTAAACCTGCTCCAATGGCAATAATACTTTTATCAGTAGCTGCTATTTTTAATCCCAGCCTTGGTTCTATTGGAGAAAAAGAATTGCTAAGCGTAAAATATTGAGAGTGAAGTCCGGCATTTAGTGTAAGCCGTTGATTGATCTTGTATTTCCACTGAAAGAATGCTTGTACCAGGTAGTCAGGGGCGGTCGATTTGTAGTCCCAACGATAATAAAAAGCAGAGGTGGAATCAGAAATGTCATAACGAATTGAATCCTGCATATTCATGTAATAGCCGTCTATATTCATCCCATACTTAATGACGTGTTTTCTGTTGAGCTTGTGATTCATGCTGAGGTAAGCAGAGCCAGCGTGGATGCGATACCGATAGCCCATCATATCAAACGGAGGAGCTTGATAATCCCAGGTGTTCGTTGCTGAGTCAAGCGTTCGCAAAATATATAAATGACTGGTAGTCTGCTGTTGCATAGAGTAGGCGAGGGTGGTTTTCAGAAAGGTGTTTTTATTGATTGGCTTTTTATAGGTAACCCCACCTACCAACATGTCAGTGCCAAAGAGTTGATCGCGATCTTGTTCTCCAAAGGCATCTTGTGAAGGCTCCGTTTGATCAGAAATGAGAATGTCAATACTACTAGTCCCACCAAGTCCCCAAATAGATAAGTTTCCACCTTTATTTAGTGGTAAGTTAATTTTAAAAGCACCATCACCGTAAAGCGGTACCGCATCTGTACCATACGGAATACCGATTTTCTCAAAAATACCAAGCGTTGAATATCTACCCATTACAAGATAACTTGCATTAGATTTTTTAGAAATAGGTCCTTCAAAAAGACCTTCTGTACCCAGGAATCCGAATTGACCGGAAAATTCGTGGAGGCTATTATTGCCACTTCTCAATCTTAAATCAAAAACACCAGCGGTACTATTCCCATACTCTGCCGGGAAGGCACTCATAAAAAAATCCGAGTTGTCCAGGAATTTATTATTCAAGATAGATACAGGCCCCCCAGTAGAACCAGCTACGGAAAAATGGTTAGGATTGGGAATGCTAACGCCTTCAATTCTGTAAATAATTCCCAAAGGCGAATTCCCTCTTATAACAAGATCATTTCTGGAATCATCAGTTCCCTGTGCACCCGCATAGTTCGAAATCATACGCGCCGGATCACCTCGACTTCCCGCATACCGATTAGTTTCTTCAACGGAAAAACTTGTGGCACTCACTGTTGCCATTTCATTGATTACTTCTCCTTTTTTACGGCCGGTGACTACCACCTCTTCACCAATTATTGAGGATTCTTCCAGGTAAATGGTCACAATGGTTTCTTTTCCGGAGTTAACCAGAACAGTCGTCACTTTTGGAAGATATCCAATTGAAGTAACCTCAAGATTGTGTTTGCCGATAGGAACATTCGTAATGGCAAAATTTCCTCTATCATCACAGATTGCGCCCATTACTGGGTCTGTATCAATTAGTTTGATTTTGGCCCCAATTAATGGATATTTAGTTTCACTATCCAGGACAGTTCCACGAACATTTTGGGTGAGTTCTTGTGCACATAATTGTACAGCAAACCCAAGAAAAATAAAAGTAAGTAGTGCCTTCATGCAGCCGCGCTTTGGAACCGGATGAAGATACAAATATTTTTATTCAAGGGATGGGTCTTCATCAGGTTTAGAGTCAGGTTTACCGAATTTAACGCCCAACATAATTTCATGCGTTCCAGTCGTATAACTTTTCAGTTTTGTGAGTGTGATGTCGTATGCATAACCAATGGTGAGCATGTCTTTGTATTTATATCCCAACATTAATGGCAATCCATCCTGTGTTCTCATTCCAATTCCCAACCACACCATATCTCGCCAGATACCTCTAACATTTAGATCAAACTTCACTGGTGCCGGTAAGCCCATTTTTAACATCATGGTTGGTTCTATAGCCCAATCATCACCAATTTGGAATGTATATCCTCCGGTGAAATAGAAGTGATCCTCCATAAAACTATCTGAACCGGTCTGTGTTTCCAGAAAAGATAATTTGTTGTGAAACATCTGCCCAATAGATGCACCAAAAAACCAATCCGGATGATAGACCCATATTCCGAATTTTGCATCTGGATCTGTTGACTTCAAGAGACCATTCGAAAAATAAAAATCATTGGGGTGATAAGCGGTTATTTTATCCGCGTCTAACAACCACTGATTAAATCCGCCCGAGAGTCCAAAAGCCATTTTTATATTCTCATAAAGCCTTATGTGATATGTAAATGATGCCTGAAAACCTATTCTCCTCGTTGGTCCAACAATATCTGTATAGACATAACCTCCCAGACCAATGTTTGGATCTTTCAGTGGCCCATGAGCGGATAAAGTAAATGTCCTTGGAGCGTCTGTTACTCCAATCCATTGATAGCGATTACAAGATGTTCCTTCCCAATAGGGGTTCACCGCCGCATAAGCAGGGTTGTGTGCATATTGGTTGAACATGTATTGACTGAATTGCGGTAATTGCTGCCCTTGAGCAACTGACGCAAGCAAAATGATCGGTATTAAAAGAAGTTTCTTCATCTGTTTACGTATTACCACATTATTGTTATTGGACCAGTAAACGGCTCTGGGAAGTCCTCATGGTCGATTTCTATCGTATAATAATAAGTTCCCGCAGGTAATCGCTTACCATCACTGGTCGTTCCTCCCCAGTCATCCTGATAGTTTTCATCAGAGGCAAAGATTGGTTCACCCCACCTGTTATATACCCAGATTTGTATATCAACACCAGGGTACAACTCAATGAAATCCAAAATCCATGTATCATTTAATCCGTTTCCGTCTGGAGAGATACCATCTGGAATAACGATATCCGGACGAAGCTCAACATACATAGAGTCGATAGCTGTACATCCAATTGAATCCGTTACTGTGACATAGTACCATCCGCTACTTTGTGGCTCTACAACATCAGGGTTTGAAGATGTCGTGTCCGACAAGAAATCTGGTGGTGACCAATCATAGGTATGTGTTGGATCCATAGAGGTCGGGCTACCACCGATAGTCTCAGTCTGTGTACTAAACATTTCAATATCAGGTCCAGCCTCTACCGTAAAGGCATCTGTAACCGTTATGAAAATAGTGTCAGAGTGATTACAGCCCATGTAGTTGGCTATGAAAATATATTCAAATGTGCCTGCAACATCAGTTGGTGGTGACATGACATTGGTAACGCTATAAACGTTGGCAAAGGTTGTGTCATACCATGTCAATGATGCCATTGGATCTACATTCGAGTATCCATACACACTGGCCGAATCATTAAGACAAATCACGGTATCCATGCCGACGGTAGCAATCACTGAAATCAAAGTATCTACTGAAGCAGTATCCATTGCCGTACAACCATTCACGTCTGTTACGGTCAAGTAATAATCATAAGGCATAATACCAACTGGATCTTCTACGTTGAATGTGTCCTGTAGTGTTTGAGACACCCATTGAGTAGTATACGGTGAAGTTCCTCCTGAAATAGTTACATGGATCTCACCATCTGTGGAGTTCCAACAAGTCGCATCAATAATGCTGTCCGTTACAATAACTATTGGAGACGGTTCAATGACAGTTCCGGATTGATTCTCCGTACAGCCATTTGCATCCGTTATCACAACATTGTAGGTGCCATCACATAAACTATCTGCCAATACTGTAGTGGATGCCTGAGGGTTATCCCATAGATAGGTGAATGGAAGTGTCCCTCCAATAGGGTTTGTGATTAATTGACCATCACACAGGCCATTACATGTTGGATTAATAGCTGTAATTGGATTCAACAATATTGTGTCTGGTTGAGTAATGCTTGCATTGACGTAAGAAATACAACCTACTGCATCAGTTAATTCAAGAATGTAGGTGCCCTCACACAAACCACTTATTAGAGGGTTTATTTCACCAGCCATTGGTGCTCCTCCATCATCAAACCATTGATAAGTAAATGCTGGTGTTCCGCCAATTACTGCCGACGTGTCTATTTGACCGTCACATGAGTTGGCACAGTTGGAGTTGGTTGCGGTTAACGTGGCTACAGGAGCACTTGAGTTGCTCAAGCCATAAACGAAATCATCAGAGCAACCTGCAGCATCTGTCACAGTAAGTGTATATACACCTGCTGCCAATCCTGATATAGATGGATTTGTACTTCCTCCTGGGTTCCACAAGTAAGTATGTGGTAATACTCCGCCTGAAGTAAGTACTGAGATCGATCCGTCTGAATTTCCACAACTAGGGTTGTTTACTGTTGGGCTTGCCTGTATACCGGCAGGATCATTTATTACAACTTCTATTGCAAAGGCACAACCAATTGCATCTGTAATGGTTACAAAATACGATCCAGCACATAAATTGGTTTGTGTATCAGAAGTTGAGTTGTCATGCAACCATAGGTAAGAGTATGGAGCCGTACCACCTACTCCGGTAACGGTAACCGCGCCATCACAAGCGCCTGGACATGAGATAGCAACTATAGTTTCAGCACCGGTTAAGCCACCGTTATTTGGAATTTCAACCTGTTCAGTTACCAAACATCCATTTTGATCTGTTACTTGTGCTTCATAAATACTTGGGCATAATCCCGTAACGGAAGCCGTTGTGTCTCCATTACTCCAATTGATTACTGTGGCCCCTGTACCTCCAGTCACAACCAGGTCCGCAGTACCATTACACTGACCACAATCTGATGGGGTTGAGGTGGAAGTAACAATTAATTCTGGAGGATCTACAAGAGTAGTGTCGAAGAAATTAATACAACCGGCCGTATCTGTTGTTTGAACAGTCCATGTTCCCGCAGTTAAGCCTGTTGGGTCCTCGGCGATTAAGCCGCCCGGGTTCCATGTATAAGTCAATGGAGGGTTAGCTGTAGTTGTAGTTATACTTATCGAACCGTCACTGCTTCCATAACAGCTTGGATCTACCACAGCATCAAAAGTTAGCGTAGTGGATGAATTATCACTGATGTTTGCCTGGAATGTTTCTGTACATCCAATGGCATCAGTTACTACGACATAATAAGTGCCTGAACTCACATTCATCAACACATTATTAGTTTCACCTACCAATGGGTTAAAGAACTCATCTTGCCACTGGTATGTTAGTGGTGAAGTTCCACCAGATGCATTAATTGTTGCATTACCGTCGCTGACGCCACAGGTAGCATTATTCGTAAATACATTGCCAGTAATCTGAGGCGAGCTGTTAATAACAACTGGTTGAGGCCCTGAAGTACATCCGTTGGCGTCAGTTACTGATACAGTATAATTACCCGCGCACAAGTTAGTTACCATAGGATTGCTTCCTCCTACGATAGGTGATCCTGAAATATCCAACCATTCATAGGTATATGGTCCGGTTCCACCTGCAGGAATGATTTCAGCATCTCCGTCACAAACACCAAAACAGGTCGCGTCATTAATATTAATTGTCCATGTAAGTTCAGCCGGTTGCGTGATTTCTACCGCAGGTGTCTGATAACTACAACCATTATTATCGGTTATCACAGCATGATAAAAACCTGGGCATAAGTTTGTTGCAGAAGTTCCTGTTTGTCCTATTAAGAATCCTGTAGTATTGTTATACCACTGTACTGTGTACGGTGAAAAACCACCGGACGGATTCACAGTAGCCGTTCCGTCACAATCTCCGAAGCATGTTACATCTGTATCAGTGATCGTACTCGTTACTGCACTAGGCTCGGTAAGTGTGATAAATAATGTTTGTACACATCCTCCGGCATCTGTAACTTCTACCGTGTAATTACCTGCACATAAACCGCTAATTAATGAGCCATTAGCCCCTGGTATTGGTGCACCACCCCCATCATACCATTGATAGACATAACTTCCATATCCACCAGTCACAGCAACTGAAATAATTCCATTGCAATCACCATTACATAACGGATCTGTTATTGTTGGTGTGATGCTAATTGCAGATGGCTCTACAATGGTATAACAATAACTCTGTGTACACCCATCACTGTCAGTAATGTCTACACAATAAGTTCCACCACCCAGATTAAGTGCTTGATTTGTTCCTTGACCGTTTGGCGGAACCGGAGTCCAAACATAGGTGTAGCCAACACCCGATCCACCAGAAGGGTTTAGTGTAATGGTAGCATCATTGGCACCGTTACATGTAATCTGAGTGATTGTGTCATTATCAAGAATTTGAGTTGGTCCACCCACTGAAATAGGAGCTATAGACACACACCCTGAACCATTTATTACTTCAACAAAATAGTCGCCTGCGCAAAGACTATCTACTGTGCTTCCCGTTTCGCCGGTTAGTGGGTTTCCTGTTGTAGCATCATACCACTGATTGCTACAAGGCGGATCACTACAGATATAAATTACCTCTACACCACCATCACATTCTCCAAAACAAGAAACATCTGTTGAGTCTACTGTAATAACCTCAGAAGGAACATCAGATATCGTAAATACTTCTGTATAAACACAACCATTTGCATCCGTTACATCTAGTGAATATACGCCAGGGCACATTGAACTAGCCGCATTTGTTCCCTGACCTGCTCCAGGGGCTGGTGACCAAACATAATTATAGAATGGTGGCCCTGGTGATAACGGTACTCCTCCGCTCGCATTAACTGTTGCACTACCGTTGCAGGCTCCACATGCTGAGTTGTTAGAGAAGGAAGACGTAGCCGTAAGTTCCGGTGGTTCTGTTATAGTAAACGGCAATGTAACGTTACATCCTGCCGCATCTGTAATTGTTGCAGAAATTGGACCGGCGCATAATGCGTAAGCTGTATCGCCAATTTGTAAGTCTGACCATGTCACAGTATAAGGAGGGGTACCACCTGATGGTGCTAATGCTATTTCTCCGGTACAATCACCGAAACAAAGCACATGTGTGATTGTTTCATTTCCTACAATAGGATTCGGATCAGCTATAGTAAATGTAATAACCGTATCACATATCCCAGCATCCGAAATGGTTACATTGTATGTTCCTGCACAAAGATTCGTTGCTGTAGGAGAGGTTTGATTTAAAGGATCATCCCATAAATATGTGTATGGCGGATTATTTCCAGAAACCACGGTTACCGTTGCTGTTCCATCACAAGCTCCTGAACAGGTGATGTTCGTTTGTGACTCATTAACATTCCAAGGATTCGTAGGGGAAGTCATATCGAATGGACCGAATGTTTGCGTACAACCATTAAAGTCTGTTACTTCCACATTATATATGCCCTGACAAACGTTGTTCATTGTGTCATTTGTCTGGCCAGGGAGGTCAACAAAGAATTCATCTTGCCACTGATAGAAATAAGGTGCAGTTCCTCCTGCAGGAACAACATCTATCATTCCATCACAGTATCCATAGCAATTAACTGGGCTAATGTTGGTATTAGCAGTAATAGGGGTAGGTTCATTCACGGTTACACAAGGTGAAGTAGCGGTACAGCCATTGGCATCAGTTACAACAACCTGGTAATCTCCAGGCCCTAAGTTAGAAGCGGTTTGAGTTGTTTGACCGATAGATAAACCGGAGTTACAATCAATCCAATCGTAAGTGTGAGGAGGTATTCCTCCTGTGTGCAACACTGACGCAGACCCATCATTGGCGCCAAAACACGATATATCTGATGGTGTGGTGCTATTTATAATTAATACTGTAGGTTCTGAGATAGTAGTTGAAAATGTTTCATTACATCCTAAACTATCCGTTACGGTAACATCCCAGTTGCCGGCACATAAACCGCCTGCCGTTGGTGTACCTTGCCCTGATCCTGGAAGAGGAGTCCATGTATAAGTATATGGAGATCCTACAGTAAATGGAGTACCTCCGGATGCTACTACGGTAGCAGATCCATCACAAGCACCATTACAGGTAACATCCGTTGGTGTTACAGTTCCTGTAATCTGTGGTGGTTCTGATATTGAAACCGTATCAGAAGTAACGCAGCCGGAGTTGTTTGTTAGCACAGCAAAGTATGAACCAGCACAAAGGCCTGTAGCAACACTAGGGTTAGAGGCTGGTGGTCCGTCAACTATACCGATTGGTAAACCAGTAACTGCATCAAACCATTCAACTGTATATGGTGGGTCCAGGACATTATAGGAAATTTGTGCCTGTCCATCACACAAGCCAAAGCATGAAATATTGGTAGAATCCATTGAAGTTACCTCTAATGCAACACTGTTTACATTTACAGCAATATTTGCCGAACAGCCTGCCTGGTCTGTAGCCACAACATTGTAAACACCTGCGCATAATCCGGTCGCGTTTGGTGTACCCTGACCGCCACCAGGAGCTGGAGTCCATATGTAGGTAAAGTTACCTGCCCCACCTGTGGCTTCAACATCTGCAGTTCCATCACAGAGTCCGCAAGTTGCATCAGTAACATTTAAAACGCTTGTAAAGATTTCAGGCAGTTCAGTAATTGTTATGGTATCAGAGCCTAGATTACAACCGTTGGCATCTGTTACCTCAGCATAATACTGACCAGGACAAAGTCCTGTAATGGAGTCATTGTTAACTCCCAGAGGCAGACCCGAGGCTACATCAAACCATTCAAAAGAATATGGTGCGGTTCCACCGGTAACATCAATATTCGCTTCACCGGAGCAAGCCCCAAAACAAGCTGAGTTGATTACATTGGTATCAATGGATAAGGCTGGAGGCTCTATAACCGTAAATGAAACAACAGTATCACATAAGTTATTATCAGTAATCGTAACCGTATGAACACCGGCACATAAATTAATGGCAGTTGGTGTACTTTGTCCTGATGGTGCCCAGGAATAAGAAAATGGTCCGGAACCACCGGATAATACGTTTGCGGTTGCAGTACCGGTACAGTCTCCGAAACATGATACATCCGTATGTGAAGTGTCCAAATTAAAAGGTCCTGGTTCAATTATATTAACATTATCACTTGCCGTACATCCGTTATCATCAACCACATCTACTGTGTAAGGTCCTGCACACAATCCACTTGCCACTAAAGTTGTTTGTCCTGTTGGTGTCCAAGTAATGCTATAAGGCGTTACTCCACCACCAATAACAACCTGAGCTGACCCGTCACAAACGCCAAAGCAACTAACTTGTGAAATGACGGATGCGTTTGCAGTTAATAATGTCGGTTCAATAATGTCAATACAAATGGTTGTATCACAAAGCATATCATCTGATATAGTTACGCACCAGGTGCCCGCGGTTAATCCAGAGACATTTGGTGTTCCCTGTCCAACAGGCGGAGCCGGAACCCAGTTGTAGGTGTATCCAGATCCAGAACCACCACTGTTTACAGTAATATCTATCGTACCATTTGAATCACCATTACATACCAAATCTGTTTTGTTAACCGTAACATCAAAAGTAGGAGGAGCGTTTAGCGTATCTTCAACCTGTAGTGTACAGCCATTATCATCAGTTAGATCTAACGTATAAATTCCTGCACACATAGAAGAAGGCGTTGGTGTTCCCTGACCTGCACCTGGAGCCGGAGTCCAGACATAAGAATATGGAGCGGTACCACCAGAAGGGGTAGCCACCATAGAGCCATCACATAAATCATAACAAGTAGGATCAGTGGTTGCAATAGTAACTGCCAACTGAGGTGGCTCTGTAACCTCAACTGTGTCTGGTTCTGAAGTACAACCGTTAGCATCCGTTACAGTTACTTCATAAAATCCAGGACACAATCCGGATAGACTATCAACTCCACCAACTCCTGAACCACCTGGAACAGTAACCCAGGAATAGGTATAATTTCCTGGAGGTGGAAGTGCGAATGGTGTTCCACCACTAGCATCCACATCAACAGAACCGTCACAGACACCAAAACACGAAACCGGATAAGATTGTGCATCAGCAAGAAGAACCGGAGGTTCAGTAATTGTTATACAGTTACTGGTATCGGTACAACCCGTTCCACCATTATCTGTAACAACTACGTAGTAACTACCTGCACACAATGTAGTGGGATTCTGATCTGTAATGCCTGTTGGCACATCCGAACAAGTGAACCATTCAAAAGTATAAGCTCCTTGTCCTCCCGTAGGGTTGGATGTTGCTGTCCCATCACAAACGCCATTACAAGTTGCGTTGGAACCAAAAGCCGCTGTAATGTTTAGAACTGGCGGGTCAATTATATCGAATGTCGTGTCTTTTTGACAACCATCTACGTCAAATGTGGAGAGGTTAATTGTTCCAGCGCAAAACCCGACACCTGGGTTGGTTCCTTGACCGGAAGTAGGCACTGGACTCCAGCTGTAGGTGTATGGTCCGCCGTTACCTCCGCTAGGCGTAACTAGTACTTCTGCATCACAATCACCAGTACAGGTTGGTGGAGTTATAGTAAGCGACGGCACGATATCTGGCGGTCCGTTAACGATTAATGTTGTGTCAAATTGACAACCGTTTCCATCTAAAACCTGTACGGTATTTGGACCTTCACATAGCGCTACCGGAAAAGGAGTGTTTTCACCACTAGGTGACCATATAACTGAATAGGGTGCACCTATACCTCCGCCGGGATCGGTAAAGGCTTGCCCGTCACAGACTCCAAAACAAGACACATCCACTGTTGGCCCAAGAACATCTAAGAACAATTTTGGAGGCTCGTTGATTTCCTCAACTGTGGTACAGTTTTGATAAATTCCCGGGCCTAAAACCTGAGAAGAATCTTTTACCCTGGCGTTGTAAGTACCTGCACATATTCCCGTGTAAGTTTGCTGTGCGTTAAACGGGTCGTTATCCCAGCTATAAGAATAAGGACCAGGTGTTCCAATTGCCGACATAGTAATTTCACCGTCACAGGAATCCTGGCAGGACACATTGTAGCCATTATAGTCTACATCCGTTACTGTCAGAATTACGCCTGTTGGGTTGCCTAAAAAATCTGTACATATATGTGTGGTGTCCCTGTTGAAGGTAGAACTTCCACCAAAACCTCCATGATGAGAAGGGTTAATTTCATTGTCAACAGAGATAAACTGTGCTCCAAATCCTATGTTTACAGCAGAACTTAGATCCATGGTGTTAAATGCAATAACGGCAGACCCGGTGAAATCGAGGTTCACTGGGTTTGTATTCGCCGCAATATATCCTGCTGCAATACTGTGCCCATTTGAAATTAATGTGCCGCCTGTAATTTCAATGGAGTATTCTCTAAACGTTTGAAGTAAAGAGGTTAATTCCCAAGTTCCGTTTTGGAATAATATGTTTGCGCCTATGTCACCAGCTGCGGTCGAAATGGTGTGATTACCAGTTGCGTCAAAAACAAGAGTTTGAAATTTCGAGTAGAACTTATGTGTTGTTGTAAAATCTCCTGTAACTCGCAGAAAGTAATTCTCCCCAATAATTCCAAATGGTTCAGGACTACTGAACGTGATGTCATTTACGGTTATATTGGAATTAAAAAAGACCTTTGAATACGGTGCATTAAAGGAATTGTCATCAAAGATGACGTTATCCGTTGGGCCAGGAACAGACATGCTCGAAGAGCCTCCTGAACTTATGGACCAATGCGTGGGGTCATTCCAGTTACCACCTCCATTAATCCAATAATAGTCGGTTGCAAATGCGTTAAGGGAGAAAACGAAAGCAATAAGAACTACAAATGGCTTAATTGTAAATTTCAATTTTTTCATAGTTTGTAGCATTAAAAATACCATAGTTCTTGTTGGCATCAAACCCGTTATTAACAAGTTATCAACCGTCGTTATATGATAACGCATCAATTATTCCAAAGGTTGTTTACTCAAACGAAGGACAATCAGTAGAACTGGTGTTGCCATAATTCGAGCAGGAGTTAAACCCTCCGGTGATCTCATGCGTGTACCACATATTTCCAGCAAGCTTAGAGATCACAAAATCAAAGGAATACCCAAGCGATATCCAATTAAAAAATTTCACACGAACTTGTGCTGTTATAGCGTCAGTCCGTCTTAAACCAAGTCCAAAAGAGAGTTTATTATCGAGATCCACCAATGCGCTTAGGTGGAAGTCTATAGGAGTGGCTTTTGTCCACATAAAGAAGAAAGATGGAATTAAAGACCATTTTTTCTCCAGTGAAAAACTGCGGCCACCAGTTATATACACATGCCTCTGAAGTTTTGCTTCAGGCCCGATTTCGTCTAATTGATTACCAATCAGATTGTGAACGGACAAACCAAAATACGTCTTTTTATCGGTAATCCAAAATCCTAACTTGGCATCTGGAAATACAATAAACGATTGACTGGCAGCCGGAAGTGCAGGGTCGGAGAGCTCAGTCGTAAGTGCTCCACCGTTATACCCAGTATGCATAAACCCAAATGCCGCCCCAAAAGATAGTTTCCAGTTTCTTGAAATAGGAAGATGCAATGCATAGGCTATTTCTAGCTTTAAGTTAGAGAATGGCCCAAAAACATCACGTTTGATTTGGCCACCTATACCGTGTTTTGGGCCAAAACTATTTCTGTTTTTCTTGCTAAAACGAAGCGGTGCATGAGCGTTGACAAATCCTGTTTGGGGGGCGCCATCAATTCCGCCCCACTGATAACGATAACCGGTTCTAATGTCAATGCAGCTTTTCGTGCCCGCAACCGCTGGATTAAATGCGAATTGGTTAAACTGATACTGTGTATAGTGTTCCATCTGTTGCCCAAAGAGTGGCAAACAAGTGAGAACACTGATATATAAAAGAAAACTTTTCATTTATTTAATAATACTGACATGCCCTTTAAATATCCCATCTTCCCCAATTTTTAAATCAACGACATAATAATAGGTTGAAACAGGAAGTGGCTTACCTTTATAGGTGCCATCCCACCATTTATCCTGAGTACTATAACCGGTCGTGTTAAATACACGTTGACCCGATCTGTCATAAATTGTAACTTCCATGTCAGGGTAATTAGATGCATTTTTGATCACCCATTTATCGTTAATGTCATCTCCATTGGGAGAAAAAGCCGAGAAAATAATGACGACCTCACCAACAAAAACATTTACACTGTCTGTGGCCACACAACTTCCATTTGTTACTGTTAAGAAGTACGTGGTGTTGGAAGTTGGGTTAGCAGATGGTTGAAAAATGTTTGGATCGGTTAAACTGGTTCCAGGAGTCCAAAATGGAACACCACTTCCAGACCCCTCCAGGGTGACTACGTCTCCGTCCTGAATGAATTTATCTGGACCGGCATCTGCGGCTATTGCTGTAACATCAAAATAAATACTATCGGTTGTATCTGTATAAACACAGGCATCTCCACAATTCACAAGAAGTTTAAGCCAGCCAGAATTATTAAAGTCACCGGTGTTGATATCACTCGTCGTGCCACTTGAAAAAAGTGCATTGTTATAGTACCAGTTGTAGGTTAAGCTGGAGGAGCAATTAGCAACTGTCGTAATAATTTCAACACTGTCACCCTGACAAAGACTTGTATCTGCAGCTGAAATTGATCCTGTAGGATAGGAGGATGAGACACCCGCCCCTGATACCGTGATATCAAAATCAGCTTCTGCAGAGTTTGTAACACCGGCACCAGAATTGGTTCCATTGATCATAACATAATAAGTTGTGTTAGGGTTTAATGCGATAGCGGAAGGAACTGAAAAATCAGAAGATCCATTAAAACAGTTAGAGACAGGCGTGTAAGTTGTTTGATCACAAGGTGTAGAGGCCGAAAAAATGACTGCATCAATGCTCTGCCCATAACTCACATCTGGATTAAAACTGAGGTTGGTTATATCCACGGAGACATTTCCGCCGGTTGAGTTTGTGGTAAACGTGTACCAAACTGTGGCAGAATTTGTGGTACAAAAAGCATTGTCCTCAGATGAATTTGAAGTTGCCGAAGCGGTTGATCCTGTAATCACCTGGTCTACACAGAGTTGTTCGGCGCTCGAACAATCATCATTAGCAGGTTGAGCTAATGCGACGCAGTTAATTCCAATAATATACCCCAATAATAAGATTTGTTTTAACATATAAATCTACGTGTTCCTGGAACTACGCTAAGATAATTAATTATCACTTCTAGAGGCAGCAAATGCTGGTTTTTCGGCCAATTTTAAATGAATTGATTGATAGATCAACGTAGTACACCGATAAACGCAAAAGGAAATCCGATAAATGAATTGATTTTCAGCGAATACAACAGTATTGTTAGGGTTTTTATCATTTCTAAGTACGTCCTCGTTCATTGTTCAGTAACGAATTGAGTCTCACATTCGGATTCCTATAACACAGACCCCGCAAAGGCGGGATCAGTTAGATCTGGGGTTCGATCTTTGATCTATGATCAAATTCTCACCCCGATTACACAGACGTCATCCAATTGTTCCAGGTCTCCTTTCCACTCATTGAAAGTTATATCCAGAAATTCCTCTTGCTGCTGCATTGATTTATCACGAATCTCGAACAACAATTTTTTCAAGGTTTTGTATTTAAATTTCTTTCCTTTAGGACCGCCGAATTGATCGACATAACCGTCAGAAAAGAAGTAAATTTGATCGCCTTTATTTAATTGAACAGCATGATTGGTGAAGGGTTTTCTGAAATCAAAATCACCTATTGGCTGTTTGTCTGCTTTGATTTCTATAACCTCTTCTCCATCCTTTCGAATTATCCAAAGAGGGTTGTGTGCTCCTGCATATTCTAGTGTCCGTGTTTTGAGGTTAATGGAACAGAGTGCTCCATCCATTCCATCTTTAACTTTGTCCTCACCCGACTCAAAAGTTTCTTTAACTAAATCCGTTAATTTATCCAGTATTTCTGCTGGTTGGCGTAAATTAAATTCTTTCACACACCTGTTCAAGCCATTGGCACCCACGACACTTACCATTGCTCCTGGAACGCCATGCCCAGTACAATCAATGGCGGCAATAAGGATTTTTTCATCTATGACATTCATCCAGTAAAAATCTCCGGAAACAATGTCTTTTGGTTTAAAATAGACAAAACTATCAGGAAGTACGCTTCGTACTTTTGCTTCTGTTGGAATAATAGCGCGCTGAAGACGCAGGGCATAATTTATGGAGTCAACAATTTCCCGGTTCTTTTCTTCCACCATTTCCTTTTGGCTCTGGAGTTCTTTTGTACGTTCCTGAACCTTCTCTTCTAAATTATGCACAAGATCTTTAATGCTATGCTGCATATGATTAAAGGACTTTGAGAGTGTTCCAATTTCATCTTCACCCTCTACATTTATATGAACGTCGAGATTTCCTTCCGCCAGCTCTTCAGCTTTTGCCGTTAGTATTTTAATAGGCTTGGTTATTTTTTTAGAAATAAACAAAGCAGCTATTATTATGGCGATTAACAGGCCAAAGAATACCACTATAATATTCTTTCGTAGATTATAGACATGCGAAAAGGCTTCGTCTTTGTCAATTTCACTCATAATTACCCAATGCATATCTTCAATTTCAAGTGGTTTATAAGATGACAGTACCGGGACACCCCTGTAATCATTAAAGATTTTTGTGTCAGACTCCCCTTTTAGAGCAGATTGCGTTCCTTCGGTATGAACAGATTGTAAACCAACAGTACTTTCAAAGTTTTTGATTTGAGTTATGGTAGATTCTGGCGTGCCTATGTCAGTAATCATTTTAAAGTAATTTTCACGGTCTTCGATAAAAAACCGGGATTGATTGCGTAGTGTGTAATCATCCGCGACTATGTATGTTTCACCACTTTTTCCCAAACCAACATCAGCCCATTCATGACGATTGGTCATGATATCGTTTATTTTCTGAATCGGCATTTGAAAGATGAGTACACCAATTTGAGTGTTTCCATCAAATATAGGTGAGGCTATAAATGAAGCCGGAGCATTGTATGACGGGTGGTATGGCTCAAAGTCAACCAGTTTCACATAGTCTTTGTTTCTTGATTCATTGGCCTCTCGATAAGCTCTTGCTATGTTAGAATTGGCGTAGGGACCATCAATCAGTGAAGTTCCAAAGTCAACTTCCTTGTATACCGAATAAATAATATGCCCGGTCTCATTATCTACCAAGAAAATATCATAGAACTCAAATTTTTCCAGGTAAGAACGAATTAAGGGGTGGTATTTTCTATGTGTTTGACTGTAAAAGCTTTCATCTTGAGCCGCATCTAAAAAGTGCTTTTGACCCACCTTGTTTGGGTTGTTGGAGATATATAAATCCTGCAGCACTATAGAAGAAGGGTGTTTGGGATAGTGATGGTCCAAATCGCCCGATATTTCAACATTTTCGTTTAACCGGGGTAAAAACTCTGCCTCGTAATAGTTTTTTAGTCGATCTTCTACCTGTGTTTGCTCAAACTTGGAATAATCTACTTCGTGATGTATAGTGTCAAACCCTGCTTTGAAGGCCTGCATGGCTTCAATGATAGTATGATCTTCAGAAAAAGTGATGATTTGATTTCGGATGTCTCTGAAGTAGTCTTCAATTTGGCTTGCTTTCATTTCTCTGACAGCAGTAAGCCTGTTGAATGATTCCTCTTCCAATGAGTTTTTACCCTTGAAATAAGCGAGAAATCCAATTACTGTGATGGACAAAAAAGCGATCACAAAAAAAGCGAGTGCCAACTTAACGTTAATGTTTAAGTTGTTAAATTTTTTTACAATTGTCACTACCTACCCAAATTTGAATCCAAGATAATGAAATTGAATAAATTAAATATCTTTATGTAGTGGAACTCCCTAAAAAGGAATACGTAGAATTGCGGTGCTATTATACCTGGGTTGGAGATGATGGTATTGTTCGGACAAAGGTTAAAAATGGTGCAGAAATAGAGCTAGAAGATGCTATTGAAAATTCACGTGTGGTGAATGGGTTTCAAATAGCAGAGAAGTTTCCAATTATTGTGGACACAGGGCAAATTAAATCTATGAGCAAAGAAGCGCGAGATTTTTTTTCATTGAGAAACAGAGAATCGAAGGTAAATAGTATCGCAATCATTAGAAATAAGGTAATTGGCAATATGATTGCAAACTTTTTCATTGGTTTGAATAAGCCAGCGGTACCCGTTAAATTATTTTCAAGAGAGCAAGAGGCCGTAGAATGGTGTAAACAATTTAAAAAAAGTGTACATGTCAGTGGATGATGGAAGGATTCAGGAAATAATGGAGCAACTCATGGCGTACGCTCGACTGGATTTTGATAAGAAGATCCAAATAGATACAAGAGAGGATGAGTTGACGGCGATTTCAGCAGGCGTTAACATGCTGGGTGAGGAACTCAAAGTAAACACTATTACGCTTCGAGAAAAAGAAAGATTACTAAAGGAACTTCATCACCGGGTTAAAAACAATATGCAAATTATTGTGTCCATGTTAAGGCTGCAAACAGCGGGAGAAACCGACCCTAAAATTCTGGAATTCGTCAGGGATAGTAAAAGCCGTATTGACTCCATGGCACTTGTTCATGAAATGTTGTATAGTTCTGATGGGTTCGAATTCACCCAATTAAAAGAATATGTAGATTTTTTACAGCGGTCAATATTTATGTCTTATGCTCCACCAGGACATGAGATTAAGGTTAATTTGAATATCTCTGAGGATTGTTTATTCAATGTAGATCGGATGATCCCACTTGGATTAATAATGAACGAACTATTCAGTAATTCACTTAAACACGCTTTTCCAACTAAAAAAGGGGTGATCAACGTTGAGGGGTTAAAAGTTGGCAAAAGACAACATGTTATTACGTATGAAGATGACGGAGTAGGCTTACCAGAGGGGTTCGTTGTTGAAGAAGCCGAGAGCCTTGGCATGCAGTTGATTCAAATGCTAGTAGAACAAATAGATGGAACATACAGAATAGGAAACCTGGACAAAAATGAAAAGGGTAATTATGGTTTTCGTCTAGAAATTAGGTTTTAAACATTTTGTGATGTTATTTATCGTTTTGAGCATTCTGGGTTAAAATTTTTGCAATTAGAGGTTAAAAAGGACGCTCTAATAGATGTATGAAGTTTTGTAAAAATAGCACTATAAATAGTTGAACCTAAATTCAAAGTTCAATTAAAAGTCTTTCACAACCTTGATAAACAAGCGATTAAAAGCGGTTGATTTATTTTGGCAATCCACCATTAAAATTGAATTATTTAAAAAATTATTTATCAGAGTGTGAATTTTAATTAAATCTGTGTTATATTTGTAGTAGAGTTTTTTCATGGTTTTCTGCAAGTAGAGAAAAACGTTTTTTGAAAGCAGTATGTAATTCCAAAGTAAGTAGTGTACAAGGCCCAACATCCGTTGGGCTTTGTTATTTTATAAATAATCTGAATATATGCGAAGCACTTGGTTAGTTGCAATTTTATTCTTTTTGCCGTTTTCAGTTTTATCGCAGGATATAATGACAGAGCTAAAAAACTCTGTGGAACGATCCGAAGGAGGCTCTGGCGCAACCATTGAATACTCTGTATACTTAACACCTACAAATGTCAAAAGTTATTATGCTAATAATTTTGATAAAGGAACACTTGTTGAGAAGGATGGTATTCCTGTATACTTTGAACTGAATAAAGTTGTGGCGGATGAGAAAGAGTCAGTAATTATTTGGCTAAATACCGTTTCTGTAATTGAGCTTGAAGTGAGTTATTCAAAGGGAAAGTATAAATATCAATTTAAGTTTTATTATTGATCAGATTCTTTTGCGAGACAGCTGATTAAGCTTTAACCAACTTACACCGATACCCAAACTCTCTGATTGTAGCCTGTATCATTTCTGGAGAAATATCTTTTGCCTTAATCGTTAGTATCGAATTCATATCTAGATATTCGAACTTAATCTGTGCAATGTTAAAATAGTGTGGCAGTAAGTTTTGAATTATACGTGCCCTTTTCTTACTCTTGATATTCGTTTTGAATGTGTAAAGTTTCATAGCTACATATATAATCGAATAAAACGGTAAAATAGTTTAACGTTAAGAAAGATTAACAAAAAATTAATTTATTAATTCCAGGGTTACTGTCTGGTATCGTGCTATTTTCGCTCTCCGAACAAAACACAATTTTCATGCTTGGATTAGAACTTGAAACAGACCCCCGTTGGGCAAATATTGCAGAAAACAATTTACCAGAAATATTAACTGACCATGCCTGGTGTGAGCAAAAAGCAGCTTCTAATGCTATTTCATTAATAACACTTAATCCGGAAAAAACCGACCTGGTAGAGAAATTGATGGAAATTGCAATGGAAGAACTTGACCATTTTAGGCAAGTACATGAAATTATTTTAAAGAGAGGTTTTGAGTTTGGCAGGGAACGGAAAGACGATTATGTGAACCAATTGTACAAGTTTTGCAGAAAAGGTGGAAAACCAGAAGAAAGCCTGGTAGACAGATTACTTTTTTCCGCTATGGTAGAGGCAAGAAGTTGTGAGCGATTTAAAGTGTTATCTGATAACATAAAAGATGAAGAACTGGCCAATTTTTATCGAGAGTTGATGATTTCAGAAGCGGGTCACTACACCACCTTCATCAAGTTTGCAAAACAATACGCAAAAGATATAGACGTTGACAAAAGGTGGAAAGAGTGGTTGGCTTATGAAGGAGACTTAATCCAACGATATGGACACGAGGAAAAAATACATGGCTAAACATATATTGTTTTGCTGAATCTCAATCACTATATTTGATTAAATCCTAAATCCCTATCAATGAAAACACTAGTCTATTTTATCTTAATAATTCCTTTTATAATGTTCTCCTGTGGTGGAGATAATGAAGAGGAGCAAACCGACTCATCAACGGAAACGACCGATACGGAGGTGGTACCTGATGAAGATGAAGTAGAGGAGGTAGAAATAATTAATTCCTATATTATTGAACCAAACGTCGTTGGTATTTTCGAGCTTGAGCATCCGGTACCCGAAAAACTCCCGGAAGGATTAAAAATGAGACAATTTTTAGAAGAAAGTGCGGACGATAAGGGAAACCTGGTAGAACATACGCACAATGTAGTTTTTAACCAACTGGAGGACGTGGTGGAACTGATAATGGAAAAAGGTGATGATGAACACCATCTCGACAAATCCATTGAAGAAATGTACGTTTTGTCTAATTATTATGAAACCCCGGAAGGTGTAAGTGTAGGGAATACAGTTGAAGACTTTAGAGAAGAATATGAGGATGCAACGATATGGTATGATAAAATTCACAATCACTACTTTCTGGAAACAGAATCAATTCTGGGCGCGCAGTTTATAATCAATGAACTTGATATCGCAAAAAAAGCGAAAGGAAGCAGGGATATGCAAAAGCTGAATTTTAGCTATGTTAAGGATGGAGCAAAGATTGAGAAAATCCGTGTATATTAACGGTTACCGTTGAGCAGCTATAATTATCACGACATAAAAATTACCTTTTTTACGGCCGAACTATTGCAGGATATCTAAAAATGTACTAATTTTAATCCGCGTTCTCTGTGATAACCTTGAGGACAGGTTTTTAAAATCCTGTATCGAAACCTCAGAGAACCTAATTCGATTTTTATGTTGAATGTCAGGTAGAAATACGCAATTGTCCATTTGTTCCGAGTCTCGGGCAAATCTCATTTTATTTTATTTCAACACCAACTGTATTAACTTTAATCGGGTTAGTAGTCTAACTATCTTGTCACCTTCTGTGGCAACAAATTGGCTTTCCGACTAAGGCAAGCCAAGGATTAATTAAGCGACAACATGATTATTAATAGTCTGGTAGTTAGACACACTGTCAACGCTCATTTTCATGAGCTATTAGCTTGTAAAACTCTAAACTCTATACACACAGCGCTCAAGCCTTGAACGCTACTTACTATGGGAAAATCGGGTCTCCACTCTGGAGACCCATTTACTTCCCGTATTCATTATCTATCCACAAATATTTATTCATAATAACTGCCACAAAAGTCAGTCAGCTGTAACATTTGAATTCTGCCATTTGTTTCACAACTATGAGATTGACATTAACCCTTATTATTTTTTTATTCAGCATCCATAGCTCGGCACAAAACTATTATACGGATACACTGCCCAGGTTTAACTATCAAAATTGTATTTCCTTTGAGCTTAAAACAGGCACACTCGGAGCAGGTTTTCTCTACACCAGACATTTTTTAACCGGACTTGGATACCACAATTTCAAGTCAATATCATTGGGTTCGCATATCGCTCAATATAGTTTTTATGATCAAGACTATAAAACAACAACATTAAGAGCCATTGATTTTGATATTCGGTTGGAACAAAATTGGAGGCCAGTGCTTAGCAGATTGATTTATTTTACATTTCATGTTGGGTACAGCCCTTTGATACCATTAGAAAAACACCCCTCAAAAGTTTTTGATGACTATGTAAATGGTGGATATATGGGGGTAGCACTTCAACTCTGGGTAAAAAGAATAAATATTGGTTTCTATGGTGGTGCATCAGTGTATGAAGCAAGGCAAGACCTCTTCTTTTCTGAACATGTTTATGCCAGGTTTTATCCATTGCTTAGGTTGAAATTAGGATATTCATTTGGTGAACGTGAAGATTAAACCCAGTGATTTATTAAATTCAGGCTCCAAAATTTTTACTATGAACATTGACCAGTATACCCACACCGTTGCAGATAGATTTATTAAGTACGCAAAAATCGATACCGAAGCAGACCCGAATTCAGACACTTTTCCATCTAGTATGAAACAAAAAGACCTGGGGAAAGTACTGGTTGATGAGTTAAAAGCGATCGGTATCAATGATGCTGAAATGGACGAGTGGGGATATGTTTATGGAACCATTCCTGCAAATTCAAATAAAGACATTCCTACGATTTGTTTTTGTGCGCACATGGATACTGCACCAGATTGTTCCGGAAAAGATGTAAAACCAATTGTACATAAAAATTATGACGGATCACCCATAACGCTGCCGGATGATAATTCACAGGTGATAACCACACAACAACACCCCTATCTTAAAGATAAAGTTGGGGACGATATTATAACGGCAAGCGGGTTAACCCTGTTAGGTGCAGATGATAAAGCAGGTGTCGCTTGTATTATGGACTTCGCCAACTTTATGATGAATAACCCTGGTTTTGAACACGGTAAGATTCGAATTTTGTTTACACCAGATGAGGAAATTGGTAAGGGCGTTGATCATGTTGATATGGAAAAACTAAATGCAGACTATGGTTATACACTGGACGGAGGTGCGCAGGGATCCATTGAAGATGAAAGTTTTTCGGCTGATGCAGTAGAGGTGATAGTACATGGAGTTTCTGCACATCCTGGCTATGCCAAAGGGAAACTGGTTAACGCGATCAAAGTAGCCAGTGAGTTTATAGACGAATTACCAAAAGATTCCTGGTCACCTGAAACCACTGAGCATAGAGAAGGGTTTGTTCATCCAACCTCCATTGAAGGAATTATGGAAAAGGTAACCGTTAAGTTTATCATTCGTGACCACATCACCGCAAAGCTAAAGGAATACGAAGACCGATTAAAAGGAATACTTGACTCAGTGGTATCAAAATATAGTAACCAGGGTGTTACGGCAGAGTTCAAGATTACCGAACAATACCGGAACATGAAAGAGGTTATCAAAGAAGTTCCATTTGTAACGGACAACGCGATTGAAGCCATGAAAAGAGCAGGAGTTGAGCCTAAACCTATTATAATTAGAGGTGGAACGGACGGTTCAAGACTTTCATTCATGGGCTTACCGTGTCCTAATCTATTCACTGGTGAGATGGCCATTCATTCCAAACATGAATACGTGAGCATTCAGGACATGGAAAAAGCGGTTAAGACTATGGCGCACCTTGCTCAGGTTTGGGAAGAAAACGCGTAAAAACCTTTTTTCTCAACCAGAAACCCGTTGCAAAACCCAGTGCATTTAAAATGACGTCATCCATGTCAGCTGACCCAACCTGGAAATAATATTGGATGGCTTCAATAAGTATTGGAAGCAGTATTATTAAACCCCACTTTTTAATGCCGCTCCAATTGAGATCGAAGAGTATTGGAATAGGAAGTAGTAAAAAAAAGTTGCCCAAAATAGTTCCCAGTGTAAATGCAATATAGTGGAGTGAAGGAGAACCGGTAAAAAACAATTTTATGTCTTGGTAAGCGGTATGGAAGGGAATAAGGTTGACGTCTGTATTTGTTCCTTGTCGAAATGTTGCAAAAAACAATAGGTAGATAAAGCAAATACAGTAAATCACACCAATGGTGAATCGTATTTTCTTATTCGCAAAACTCATTGAATTAACGTGGTTGTGGACTTTATATCCCGAAGTGCTGTTATCAGGTCAATATAATCTACTTCAGAAGAATAGGGCTGGAAAGAAATTCTCAGATAGATAACAGGCCCCACATTATTGAAAACCGGAATCTCAATCTTGTATTTGTTGTACAAAAGTTCTTTGAGCTCGACCGGCCGAGTCGTTTTAACCGGGATACTGCAGATTTGTCCAAGGAATTCATCCGTCAGCTGACAAATAGTTGTGCTGTTTAATTCTTTAGCCACGAGGGGATAAAAGTGTTTGAGTTGAGCACGACATTTTGCCTTTTCCTCCTCCCAATTGTTCTCTTTAAAAAATTTGATGCAAGCGGGAGTTGTCAAAAACGCGGAAAAATCTCTGGTGCCCTGATATTGGTGGTAATCCTGAAATTGTGATTCAGAAGGGTTGTCCGATTCATATCCCCAGGAAATAATAAGTGGATCCAACATATCCTGAACAGATTTATCCGCATAAAGAAATGAGGACCCTTTGGGAGAACACATCCATTTATGGCATGCACCTGTGTAAAAGTCAACATCAAGAATATTTAAATCTAAGGGGATGTGTCCTGGAGCATGTGCCCCATCAACAATAGTAATTAAACCTAGTTCTTTAGCGCGTTTACATACCTCATCTACCGGAAAGATCAATGCAGTAGGGCTTGTGATATGTGATAGGAAAACAACTTTTGTTTTATCTGTTAATCCGCTCCAAAATTCTTCAAGAAACTGTTCCCTGGACTCCAGTGGAGTAGAAATTTTTTGTTGGACATATTTTGCACCTGATTTTTGACAATAATATCGCCAGGTTCGGTCCATAGCGCCGTATTCGTGATTAGTAGTTAAAACCTCATCTCCTTGTTTCAAATGAAGGTTTTTTATCACAATATTCATGGCCGTGGATGGGTTGGTGACATATATCAAATCCTCTTTTTCACAATTGATATAATCTGCTAATGCCTGTTTGGATTGATCCAGGTATTCAACACCTGTTTTGGTCATGAATTGTAACGGTTCTGTTTCCAGCATACGTTGAAAGCGTTGATATTCTTCAAATACTGGGATCGGACACGCGCCAAAAGAGCCGTGGTTTAGATAATTGATATCCGGCCGGAGCAAAAACTTATCTTTCATATTGAATTAATCCCAAAGGCCTTCGCAGTCTTCATCCACCTGCTCGTAATTATCTATATCCTCTTCAGGAACGAACCAGTTAGAGCCGAAACTCATCCCCTCAAAATGACCAAAAGCCATATCCCTGTTCCACCAAAACACTACGTGTCGTTCCTTATCACCATAAACAGGAATCAAATCAAAACTCCCTTCAACTACCTGAAAAAGTTCACGTTCACTTTGGTATGCTTTAAAATTTTGTAGCTCAAACATATCTCCGTCCTGACCAAACGCACAGAAAAGTGTCCAGTTTTCTCCCTTTTCCGGAATGATTTGAAAAGAAGGCCTTTCCGCTTCACAATAATTATAGATGAACATTTCCTCTCCGTCACCATTTTTATCTGTCAACATAATCCAATCAGAAGGGAATTTATCAATAGGAAAAGGTTCGGCATCTCCGTCTGGATTAAAATCTTCTTCTAAATCGGGATCATTTTCTTCATTAACCTCAATTTCTTCATCTATAGCTTCAGGAGGTATGTCCATAGAGGTTACATCTTCTTCTTGATTAATCTCTTCAGTAGTATCGGATTCGTTATCCCCTGAACAAGAGAAGATAGTAAACGAAATCAAAGCAATGTAAATTGAATAACGCATAAATCAAATATACAAAGTTTACAGATGTTGAAAGCGTGGAAGTCGACCGAAAGATATTGCTGGGTTGAGCTACATTTAATCAGGGACTAAAAAAGCACTCAAATTCTCCGTTCGTCCTTATATTTTTGATAAATTTGCCGCCCATCTGACATTTGAAATCAGATCAACAAAACGAGTTTTTTCATTGCTGTAAAAACTCCAACGCAAAAGGTTAAAATTAAGGCCGTTAGGCTGTCACAATCGAAAATATAAGTGCAATGAAATTTTTAGTATGTATTTCTAAGGCTCCGGACACCACAACTAAAATTGAGTTTACTGATGGTAACACAAAATTCAATGAAGCCGGAGTTCAATATATTGTTAACCCTTATGACGAATGGTATGCGCTAGTTCGGGCATTGGAATTGAAAGAATCGCTGGGAGGTGAAGTAACAACAATTACTGTTGGTCCTGCTGCTGATGAATCAATCATTAGAAAAGCCCTGGCAATTGGTGCAGATAAAGCAGTTCGAGTTAATGCAGAGGCAAACGACGCATATTTTACAGCCTTTCAAATTGCAGAATATGCAAAGTCCGGTGGATTTGATATGATTCTTTGTGGAAAAGAAACAATCAACTACAATGGATCACAAGTAGGTGGAATGATTGCTGAATTAATGGGCCTACCTTATGTTTCTCTGGCAACCAAACTAGAGATGAACGGAGCTACTGCTACGATAGACAGAGAGATGAAAGGTGGAGTTGAAGTTGTTGAAGTCAATACACCGTTTGTTTTAAGTGCAGCTAAGGGAATGGCTGAACAAAGAATTCCGAACATGAGAGGTATTATGGCCGCAAGAACGAAACCCCTTGAGGTAGTCGAGCCAGTAGCATGTGATGACTTGACAACGTTCCAATCGTATGAACTGCCCCCAGCTAAATCTGATTGCAAATATGTAGATCCGGATAATATGGCTGAACTGGTAGATCTTTTGCATAACGAAGCCAAAGTAATTTAAGTCGAACCTAAAAAAATTAATAAATGTCAGTATTAGTATATATAGATACATTGAGCGGTGAAGTTGCAAAAGCCGCAATGGAAGCAGTTTTTTATGGAAGTAAAATAGGTCCGACAACTGTACTTACGAATGGTTCCATCTCGGAAGATTCACTCGCTTCATTGGGAGAATTTGGTGCAGAAAAGGTTTTGCTTAACAAAGCTGTTACAACAAATGATTCTTCACAAATAACTAACCTGGTAGCTGCGGCTGTTGAAAGCACAGGAGCGACTACAATTGTAATGCCTTTAGATCTTACCGGTAGAGCTGTGGCCCCCCGGGTTTCTGCAAAATTAAAAGCAGGATTAGCATCCGGAGCCGTAACGCTTCCGAATGCAGACGGGACAGTTAAGGTGAACGTATTCTCTGGTAAGGCATTTGGTAATGTCGCGATCAAAACGGATAAAAAAGTGATTACGCTAACGCCAAACTCGCTGCAGATTGAATCTACAGGAGGATCTGCCAGTGTTGAAGAGTTTAATGCAGATGCCGGTTCGTCTAACATTACGGTGAAAGAAGTTAGAAAACAAGAAGGAGATGTCCTGTTGCCAGAGGCAGAAATAGTAGTTTCTGCTGGTAGAGGTCTAAAAGGACCAGAGAATTGGGGAATAGTTGAAGACTTAGCAAAATCTCTGGGAGCAGCCACTGCATGTTCAAGACCTGTTGCAGATATTGGATGGAGACCGCATCATGAGCACGTTGGACAAACAGGAGTTGCCATCCGACCAAACCTATATATAGCCGCAGGAATTTCCGGCGCTATACAGCACCTGGCTGGTGTAAATGGGTCAAAAGTAATTGTCGTTATAAATACGGACCCTGAAGCACCATTCTTCAAAGCCGCTGATTATGGGGTTGTTGGAGATGCATTTGAGGTTCTGCCTAAATTAAAAGAGGAAATAGAGAAGTTTAAGGCACAAAATTAGTAACTTAGCTAGTAGATTGAGGATTCCATTGTAATGTGGAATCCTTTGTTTTTGATGGAGAAGATAGAGCTTAAAATAATCGGACTTTCATACAGCCAGACTCAGTCTGGTGCTTATGCTCTTGTTCTTTCTGAAAAAGAAGGATCAAGAAGATTACCGATAATTATTGGCGGTTTTGAAGCACAATCAATAGCTATTGAGCTCGAGAACATGAAGCCGTCGCGACCTTTAACACACGACCTTTTTAAGTCCTTTGCAGAATCCTTCACCATTAAGATTAAAGAAGTCGTTATCTATAACCTTATTGAAGGAGTCTTTTATTCCAAACTGGTTTGTGATAAAGAAGGAGAAGAAGTAGAGATTGATGCACGAACCTCTGACGCCATTGCAATTGGCATCAGGTGTAATTGCCCGGTATTCACTTTTGAGCACATTTTAAGTTCTGCTGGCATACAACTAGAAGATGAGATGGATGAAGCGGAAGCTGTTTCTTCTGAAGAAGCAGAGGAGACTAAACCTCCAAAAGGGAATGAGTTGAGCGCTATGTCCGACGAGGAGCTAAACCGCCTGTTGCAAGAAGCGATTGATAAAGAAAATTATGAGAGAGCTTCTGAAATCAGGGATGAATTAAACAAGCGAAACTAATCTTGAAGAGGCTCTTGCCTATATTGCTCCTGGGAGTCTTAGCTCTTATAACTTCCTGCCGAAGCGAAAAAAAAGACCCCCTATTAGGGAAGTGGGTAGAAACCACAAATGCTGACTCCGAAAAAGACTCTCTAACTCACTTTATTATCTTTTCTGAAAATGATGGCGGACCACAGTTCACCGAATTTGGCTGGTATGAAGATACCATTCGTGGTAGCTGGAGGCATAAAAATGATACGCTTGAACTCACCTATATTGCACCCGCTACTTATCACGTTGATTCGATAATCGTTGAAAACACGGCTGATGGTAAAGCCAACACCTCTTTCTACGACGATAACAAACTCGTTTCAAAAACTGTGGATGGTAAGGTGGTTGCTGAAACCCAAAAAGAATTTTATTTCATTTCTCTCAATGAGTCAAGTATGGCTTTTCCCATGGATGGCAAGAGAAGAGATTATGAAAAAGAGGTGAAAACAGCACCTTCTATTTCATTGGTGTCCGTTATAAGAGGAATTATTGGGATTGCATTCCTTTTAGCGTTAACCTATTTGTTTTCAGGAAACAAAAAGAAAATTGATTGGGGTTTGGTAATAAAAGGAACAGCTTTGCAGATAATAATAGCAGTTCTTGTATTGAAGGTTCCATTTATTGAACAGGGATTTGCCGTGTTGAGTGATGGTTTTGTTTGGCTAATTGAATTTACAGATACTGGAACAGACTTTCTATTTGGTCAAATGGGAATTGGGGTGGTACAGGCTCCGCTTGTCACATTTGCCATTAAAGTACTGCCAACAATTATTTTCTTTTCTGCTTTGATGAGCATTTTCTACTATTTGGGAGTTGTACAAAAGATCGTATATGTGTTTGCCTGGGTGATGAAAAAGTTTATGCGCCTTTCAGGGGCTGAATCACTGGCAGCTGCAGGAAATGTATTTTTGGGCCAGACCGAATCGCCATTACTTGTTAAGCCATATTTATTGGGGATGACCAAGTCTGAACTGATGTGTCTAATGACAGGAGGTATGGCTACGATTGCCGGAGGGGTTTTAGCGGCTTATGTTTTCTTCCTGGGAGGAGATGATCCGGTAGAAAGAGCATTTTTTGCCAAACACTTATTAACCGCATCAATTATTTCTGCTCCTGCAGCTGTGGTTGCAGCTAAAATTCTTGTCCCTGAAACGGAAGAGATTAATAAGGACCTGTCGATCAATAAAGAAAAGATCGGAACGAATTTATTAGAAGCTATTGCGAACGGAACCTCTGATGGTTTGAGGTTGGCAGTTAATGTTGGAGCAATGCTACTTGTGTTTATTGCTTTGATGGCGCTTGGGAACGGGATTTTAGATATTATTGGTGAGGCCTCAGGTCTTAATAATGCAATTGCCAGTTCTACACCTTATGAGGGCTTGTCCTTTCAGTTTATTTTAGGGTATATCGGTGCCCCTATTGTGTGGATGATTGGAGTAGACGGTGCAGACATGGTGTTAGTAGGTGAATTATTGGGGCAGAAAACCATCCTGAATGAATTTATCGCTTACCCCAGACTAGGCGAATTAAAAGCAGAAGGAAGTATTAGTCAGAAATCTGTGATCATAAGTACCTATATGCTGTGTGGATTTGCAAATTTTGCCTCCATTGGTATTCAAATAGGTGGAATTGGAGCTCTTGTGCCAACACGTAAGGGGCTTTTGTCTAAGCTGGGCATGAAGGCGCTGGTCGGAGGAACAATCGCCTGTTTAATGACTGCCGCAATTGTGGGTATGATGTACTAAAAAAGCCCCTATTTATTCAATAGAGGCTTTCTTACTATAGTTTTCTAATTCGCTGTGTACTTTTAAGTAAAGATGGTCTGATACGTGTTAGTTGCATCAATTGGATTTACAATAAGTACCGGAATCTTTGCTTCGTTCGTAATCATATATTGTTCATGATTGCTTCCAAAAAGACCAAGTAATTGGTGTTTCTGCAAATTCATGATAGCAATAAGATCCGCATTAACCTTTACGGCGTGTTTGACAACTTCCTTGTCAAATCCGGATGAATCAGCTAGTGTGGTCGTGACTTCTATCCCTCTTTCATTAAAGAACTTGTTAGCAAATACAATGTTTGCCTTCACCGTATGTTTCAGGAATTCATCTGTTTCATCTGGAATAATCACATGAACCCTTGAATCGAAGTACTGGGCAATATTTGCAACCAGTGTAAGCTTCTGCTTGGTTTCTTTATGAAGATCAAGAGGAACAACAATATCGTCGTAGCCTGAATCATTAATATCTGTAGACTGGACTATTACAAAAGGTGCAGGTGAACTCGTGACTACTTTTAGGGCATGGCTACCTGTAATATGCTGCCACCCTGTAGCTCCGTGGGTACCCATAAATATCAACTCAGCTCCTATCTCAACAGCAAAATCTGCTATATCATCAAAAATATTACCGACTCTGACGTGATTAACGACATCTACATCTGGTGCAAATGAAGTTTTTCGGGCTGCTTCAACGGAGGCTTCCAGTTTTCCCTTAGCTGCTTTGATCTCGTCTTTTTTATTTACTACATGCAACACATGAACTTCGGCGTTTACAACACGTCCTGTTACAAGGGCGTGGTGAATGGCCATGTCTGCAACTTCCGTAAAATCATAGGGAACGATCAGTTTCTTCTTCATATAGAATCGGTTTTCTGGTTTTATTAGTTAATGCAAATCTATTCTTTTTTAGATTTTTAGAACATTCAATTTAACATTAAAAAGAAAATATTATGTGCTAGTTTT
>JABURP010000088.1 GCA_014762645.1 Crocinitomicaceae bacterium | reverse complement strand
AAAAACAAAAATAATAAAAGATAATAACATAATAAAGCAACCCCATATAAATCAAGGCCCAAATACCAAAAGTATAACCTGCCGGGGTAAAGAGACTGTCAAATTCCTTACTTACCGACCCAACAGTATTGCCGTCAATCACTCCGGTGTTGGAATAGTAGTTCCAAAAAATTAGCGCCAACAGAATTAGCATGTGAACTATTGCCAGGGCTTTATTTTGAATAGATGATCTCATATTTAACTAACAAGGAAGGAAAGAAATTGTTGAATATCAAGGAAAATGACCTTTAAAATTCCGATTACTATGGTTGTTTGCTTGGAAAAGAGTTGAAATTTTAGCATTTTAAGTCGAAGACAAGTAAATTCGACAATGCCAAAGAAAAAAATACAGAAATTAACAGGTACCCAGCACCTGGGGACAAGATACAGGCACAGAGATAAAATCATACTACGCGACTTTCTGGCTTTGGAAAGAACTACTTTGGCCAATGAAAGGACCTTGTTCTCCTATATTCGAGCCGGAATTTACATGGTGCTGGCCGGATTTGCATTTATGAAAATTGAAGTGTTTTCTGATATGCTTTGGCTGTCGTACAGCTTGTTTGCATTTAGTGCGCTACTCATTGTTTACGGATTTATCCGATTTTCTGTCCTGCAAAAAAAGCTACGGGTATACTATGACGCTATGGAAGAAGAGTATAAACTGGAAGAATTAGCTAAAAAGGATAAAATACAGGAATAAAGATTGTGGCGATAATCCAGAAAATTATGTTGAGCGGGGCACCAATAATGGTAAAATCTGAAAATTTATAGTTACCTGCACTGTAGACCATGGTATTGGTTTGATATCCAATTGGAGTGTAAAAACTGGCACTTCCGGCAAATGCGACAGCCATTAAAAAAGGCAAAGCATTGATGTCCATGCCTTGTGCAATGGAAATACCAATTGGGGCCAATAAAGCAGCAGCAGCATTATTTGATATAATTTCTGTAAGAACGGATGTCATAAAATACAGTACAGAAATCACAACCACTGGTCCAAAATCTGCTCCAACATATTCAATCAAAAAATCACCCAGATCTTGAGATAACCCACTCTTATTCATAGCTTTTTCAAGACTCAGGGCTCCTGCAAGCAAGAATATAACCCTCCAATCAATTGCTTTGTAGGCATCTTCCATGGTTATCACTTGAGTAGCACTTAGGAGTATAACACCCGCCAGGGCAGCAATAGCAATAGGTGTTATCCCCGTTACAGCCAATGAAATTACTCCTGCTATCGTTAACACAGAAATCAATAATTTACGCTTGTCCAACCGTGCCAATTCAGTTTCCTTTAAGATCAGAAATGGAGAACCACTTTGACGCTGATACTGTACGAACGACTGGTACCCTTTTTCACTCGTTTGAATTAATAATACATCCCCCGATCGTAATGTAACTTCACCCAAATTTTGGAACTTTGTTTTTCCTCTTTGCCTTATTGCAAGTACGTTGGCATTGTATTTTTTATAAAAATCTATGTTCTTGATCTTCTTTCTAAGAATGTCTGAATTGGGCTGAAGAATTAGTTCGATCAATTTGGTCTCCTGATCAGGAAACTTTTTTTCTGCCATTGCTTCAACAACGTGTAAATAATCATTTTTGAGGATGTTCTTGATGCGCTCCATATCACCTCTTACAAGCAATACATCTCCATCTTTAAGTACAAATTCATTATCAGGTGATTCAATTTCTTCATTATCCCGCTTCACGAAAAGTATTTGAAGGTTTTTTAAACTGTCTTTAAAAAGATTCGAAATGGTGAAATCCTTATTCGAATTCAAATCACTGTAGCGAATCTCCGTTAGGAAATTATTGATCTGATTTTGATGCCCGGACTCCGTCAAATCTTCTCTTTCTCGAATGAGTTTCTTACCGAATATCATAAGATAAACGACTCCAACAGCCATAAAGATGAGCCCTAAAGGAGCAAATAAAAACATGGAAAAATCGCCCAAACCATTTTGTGATGAAATTCCACTAACCAACATATTGGTGGAGGTTCCAATCAATGTACACATCCCACCAAACATGGCTACAAACGACAGTGGTATTAAAAAACGGGATGCCGGAAGGTTGGCTTTTTTGGCAGATTGACTGATTACCGGAATAAATGTGGCTACGACTGGGGTATTGTTCACAAATGCTGACATACTGCCCACCAGGAGAGAAAGTCCGCCAATGGATGTCGCATATCCTTTTTTCAACATACGTGTAATTGTTGGGCCTATCCAATCAATCACATTTGATTTTATGACCGCAAAACTGAGAATGAACATGGTCATTACAGTAATTACGGCCTCGTTGGCAAAACCGTCAAGTCCTTCTTCTGGAGTGATAACACCACTTAGTACCAGGATAATCATAATACCAATGGCAATCACATCCACTGAGATTATCTCAGTAATGAAGAGTATCAGAGCTATTAAAATGACCGATAATGTAATTATCTCGTCTATTCCCATCTCTTAAATAGTTTAGCGAAATTTTTTGAAAGAAACTAAAAAAGCTGGTTAACTTCTTCAATATAAGCTAAAACTTCTTCTTTTCCTTCAGCAGTTTCAGCAGATGTTATAAACACCGGAGGCATTTCTTCCCAAAGCTTTAACATCTCTTTTTTATAGGCAGGCAGAAATTTTTTGCGTTCATTGGATTTTAGCTTATCCACTTTTGTAAACACCATAGCGAATGGAATGCCATTTTCTCCCAACCATTGCATAAAATCGAGGTCAAGTTTTTGCGGCGTATGTCGGCTATCAATCAATACAAAAACATTGAGTAGATTTTGACGTGTTCGAAGATATTTATGGATGAATTTTTGCCATTTTTCTCTTTCTTTCTTAGATATTTTGGCATATCCATAACCGGGTAAATCCACTAAATACCAACTTTCATTAATTAAAAAATGATTGATTAACTGCGTTTTCCCTGGCCTGCCCGAAGTTTTAGCCAGTCCCTTGTGATTGCATAACATGTTGATCAGGGAAGACTTCCCCACATTGGAACGACCTATAAAAGCATATTCTGGCAGGTTTGGATCCGGACATTTTTTAACGTCTGTATTACTGATAACAAATTCGGCTGTATTGATTTCCATAGTGATAGCATTCCAATTGACGAAGTTAATTATTCCAACTCGAACGTGACGGTTGACGTTAATCATTTTAAATAATAACTCAAACGCCATGAAAAACATAATTATCACGTTATCAATGCTTTTAACCTTTTCTGCATGGAGTCAGGAATGGGCAGAAATTGGAGCCACCTGGCATTATAATCACTGGCCTGGAAATTACAGTGTGTTTACCTGTGCTGGTGAGCAAATGGTTGGAGGTAAATTATGTCGCGAGATCAATAAATCTGAGAATTTTGACTTGTGGGCGAGTTCTTATTACGTTTATACGTATTACTCAAATGACACGGTATACTTTTGGGATTTCGATTCGAGTGTGTTCAGAATTTTATATGACTTTGGAGCTTCACCGGGAGACTCCTGGTATTACGTTGTCAACGGTCAAAGTTGGCAACACCCCAATGACAGAGATTCTATTTTAACCTATGTAGACTCCACGGATATTATTAACATAAACGGATTTAACTTAAATCGTCTCTATGTTCATTATTCCCTGGTGAATTTTGAATCGCCAGATTTCAATCCCGTTCAATGGGATTCTACTGGTGAGATTATTGAGTTTATAGGGGATGATAATTTTATGTTCAACACCTATACACTGGATGAAACGATTTCCGAATGGCATTCACCTAAAGGATTGCGTTGTTTTGAAGATTCCACCATTGGCTTCTATGATTTTGGTATTGTAGATTCCTGCACCTGGTGGACAGATGTATCTTTTGAAGAGCAGGATGCAATTCATTTTAAATTATATCCTAATCCGGCGAATAATACGGTGGTAATCGAATCTGCACAGAGTTTATCCGGAATGCTGGAGATCAGAGATATCAGTGGCAGGTTGATAAAGGAGTTGGACTATCAAGAACTAATTGACATTTCTGCCTTATCGCCAGGAACATACATTGTTGTGATCCGATCAGAAGGCTTGATCGGTCGCAAGACGTTTATAAAAAAGTAGTGGATTTTAGAATAACCCGTGAATCTCGGCATCAATGGAGTTGATGATTTTACCTAAATCTTCATCATCTTCATGGAAATTGTTGTCATCCACGTCTATGACAATGAGTTTTCCTTTGTCATAGGTAGATATCCATGCTTCGTATCGTTCGTTTAGCCTTTTTAGGTAATCCAATCGGATGGATTCTTCATATTCCCGTCCTCTTTTTTGGATTTGGTTGACAAGTGTTGGAACTGAAGCTTTTAGGTAGATCAATACATCAGGAGCAGAAATGAAGGACTCCAAAAGATTAAAAAGCGAAAAGTAATTCTCAAAATCACGGGTAGTCATTAGTCCCATGGAGTGTAAGTTCGGTGCAAAGATGTAGGCATCTTCATAAATGGTCCGGTCCTGAATTACATTGTCATCACTCGCTTTAATTTCCTGAATTTGCGTAAACCGACTGTTCAGGTAATAGATCTGTAAATTAAAAGACCAGCGCTGCATGTCTTCATAAAAATCATTGAGATAAGGGTTTTGCTCTACGTCTTCAAAATGTGTATTCCAACCATAATGCTTGGCGAGAAGTTTAGTGAGCGTGGTTTTTCCTGATCCGATATTTCCTGCGACAGCAATGTGCATAATCAAATAATTTTGCGAGGTTAAATGTAAAAATATTCTATTATCAAATTTGAGCCTACAGGGTCTTTTTATCAACAATTTCTAACGGTGCCTGATTATGGCTGTTTTACTACATTTTTTCGACTTGCTTTTATTTAGCTAATTATCGAATTACTGATTTTAGGTACAGTTTTGATCACAAGAAATAGGCTAAATTTGCACCGTGAATACCAAAACACTCATTTGGGTCCTGTTTATTTTTTTATCCCTCACCTGGGGCAGTTCATTTATTTTGATGAAGAGGAGTATGTATCCAATGGGTGATGATGTAATGGTTCTTGGTCCTTTTCAGGTCGGAGCTTTACGCGTGGCAATTGCTGCAACAGTTCTCCTGCCCCTTGCTTATAAATTCAGAAAATATCTGCGCGCAAATAACTTTTGGAAACTTTTGGTAACAGGGTTGTTCGGAAACCTCATACCGGCATTGATGTTTACGCTGGCTGAAACAAATATTGACAGTTCTTTGGCGGGACTATTAAATATGACGACCACGTTTTTTGTTGTCCTCAATGGGGTGATGTTCTACAAGGCCAATCCTACCTTAAAACAATTGGTCGGATTAGCATTGGGCAGTACCGGCCTGTATTTTGTGCTTTCAGGACAGTTTAATTTGGAACAAACAAAAGATATCCGCTATGCATTTTTTCTTTTTCCGGCAACCTTGGGATATGCCATCAGCTTAACTACTATCAAATTTAAATTGTCACATGTTCCTTCTGTAGCCATTACCTCTTTGTCATTTTTACTCATCCTGCCCCTGGCATTGATCATCTGTTTTATTACCAGCGCATTTGATCCGTTAATGAACAATGACAATGGATGGGTAGCTTTTGGTTATTTATCCATCCTTGCAGTCGTCGGAACAGCTATTGCCGTTTTACTCTTTACTAAATTAATTAGTATTTCCAATCATATTTTTGCCTCAGCAGTAGCCTATATGATTCCGGTTGTTGCCGTGTTTATTGGGGTAGCAGACGGAGAGCGGTTTCCACCAATCAACTATTTATGGGTGGCTATGATTATTCTTGGCGTTTACCTGATGAATCGAAAGGGTAAGGTGCGTGATGCTAAATCAGTTGAGGAGGCAAAGGCTGCAGATAGCGTATAATTTTTTGTATTTATTGGATTGCCGTATATTTAGTGTTGTCTGTTTATCAAAACATTAAGTTTATGTTGGGATCTAATCTAAAAAAAATATTGGTGAGCATACTATTCTGTATGCTCTGCTCAACCAGTTTTTCACAACAAACCTGTACAAAGTTGGGAACCTTTGTGGGAACATATAGTCCGGCGTTTATTTACTATTTGGATGCGGAACAACCCCAGGTTGCCCGAACAATGTTAAGTGATGCCAGCATTGAGCTAATCGCTAACAGTCAACCCAGCATGGATAATTTTATCGCCTTCCTGGATACCCTTGAAGCTAGAGGGATTGATGCGGTTGTTTCTATTCGATTTAAGTACAGCGATTCGTTGTTCAAAGAAGATAGGATTATAACAGATTCTACCGAGCTTGCAAATACTCTTTCGAATATAGAGACGGTTTTAGTAGCGGCTGATGGGAAATTAGATTATGTACAGGTACTTAATGAAACTTTTGGAGTAGGTAAATACAATCAAACCATTGATTCGCTCGCGCTTTTAATTGGACAAACAGCTGCTGAACAGGAGGTGTTAGATTGGATTGACACTATTGCCTACTCTTTCAGGAACATTATTGATAGCAATAACCTAAGTGTTGAACTGCTCTCGCCCTCGGTGCAAATGAAAGGATTAGACGCTGTAAAAAATAACCTTTCCGGGGTATGGACCTATAAATTAACCATGAAAAATTTTGAAGTAGCCAATGCGTATTGTGACCATTTAAATTTTCATTGGTATCCTGAAGCCCTGGTAGAAATGCAGGATTTAATTGTGTTCTCCGATACAACTTCGCTTATTGATCCAGGTTTGGGAAGAACCTGTACCGAATGGTCGCAGGGGCATGAAATAAGAGCAGTTTTGGAAACAGATACGGCTTTCTGGAACAATGCTTTGCTCCTGCATTGTGAAACAACCGATACAGCATTGACATCAGATTATCTGGCTTTGATTAATGATTCACTTGGTATTGACCACTCCGACACGTATGAAATGTATCAGTTGATGAACCAGTCTGGTTTTATTTTTGCGTCCTATTTTGCCATGCTGCAGGATTATTTTAATTGTCAAAATGATCTTAATGTTTGGTATGCATTGGCTGCAATTTATGCAACAAAATTTACAGCAGAAAAAGTCCCTAATGGTGAGTTTTATGTGCAGTATCAAAACATCAAACAATATATTGACAACCAATGCACAGTTGGAATAACGGAATATCCTGAAGAAGAAGAGTCAGATGTATGGGTGAAGTATAATTCATTGTCAAACAGATTAGAATTTGTACATCTTGTTGATCCTTTGAGCATTTCAGAAGTAGTGGTATATGACCTCTCCGGACGACAGTTAGTGAATAAAAGGTCAGGTACAATTACATTTTTGAACTTACCTGATAATTGTAGTTCAGGAGTTGTGATCGTCAGACTAAAAACGGATGGTGGTTATATCGTTAAAAAAGTTCCTATAGTGAGGTAGAATAGTTGTCCTTCATTTATTCTATTAGATGTTTAGCAATTAGTTGGTTTTTGTCTGACCACCTAAGGAATTTGTAATAATCGCAAATAACTATTCCCTGTTGTGAAAATCAATAAGGGGAGCCTATTATTCTTCATCACCTTTGGGCAAACAATTAAACGAAATCAAAATGAAAAAGCAAGTTTTAAGGTTATGCATGGTTATTGCCATGTCATTGGGATCAAATGCCCATGCACAGTTCACTTTTAGTGTAAGTCCGGGTGTAAAGTATAATGGGGCTAACTTCGGTTATAAAACGGGAATTTTCCTACCGTATGCAGGAATTGATTACTATGGAGGAAGTACCAAGGTGACATGGACCTATACGCAATTCAACAATACAACCATGCAAATGGAACAACTTTCCGATAAGTATGAGTTTAAAGGAAAAGTATTCTTACCCACGATTGGTTGCCGAATTTATTTTCTAAACAAGACAAATCTGAAGGCATTCGCCAATGTAAATACAACCAAGCCAATAATTACAGCAAAGTTTATTGATAATGGAGTTGAAGATCCTGAAATCAGTGAATATGTTAAGAAGTTTAGTGTAATTGGAGGAGATGTCGGATTTGGAGCCGAATATAGTTTTGCTCCTCAGTTTAGTGTGAGTGGTGAGTTTGGGTTGAGGTGGATAACCGCCAGTTTTAAGGATTCTTATGATCAGGATGTGTATAACCCAAATACCGGAGAGTATGAAACGCATCCTTCATCCGTTGACGCATCCGGATTTTGGTCGCCAACGTATTCAAAAATCGCGTTAAATTTTTACTTTGGTAACCCGAAAGTGAATAAACCTACCGATAAGGAGTAAATTTCTTTTATTCAATAGCTAGGCTTTCCAAAATAAATCTCTATCTTTGCGCTCCCGAATTAATAATGAAAATTTGTTATGTACGCAATTGTAGAAATAGCAGGCCAACAATTTAAAGTTGAGAAAGACCAGCAGATTTTCGTTCATAGATTGGAAGCAAAAGAAGGTGACAAAGTAGATTTTGATCAGGTTCTTTTAACCGATAAGGACGGAAAAGTAAGTGTTGGCGCCCCAGCTATTAAAGGAGCAAAAGTCCAGGCTTCGGTGTTGAGACACTTAAAAGGCGATAAAGTGATCGTGTTCAAGAAGAAAAGAAGAAAAGGTTACAGGAAGAAAAACGGACACAGACAGTATTTAACTGAGATCAAAATAGATAGTATTAAAGCATAATATTAGCGCTAAGTGTTCAGTTACATCAATTGGACGAATCGCTTAGCCTTAAAAACTTAAAAAGATGGCACATAAAAAAGGAGTCGGATCTTCGAAGAACGGTAGAGAATCAGAATCGAAACGATTAGGTGTTAAGATTTTTGGTGGTCAGGCTGCTATCGCAGGTAACATTATTGTTCGCCAAAGAGGTACACAGCATCATCCTGGTAACAATGTTGGTATGGGAAAAGACCACACCATTTATGCCCTTCAAGATGGAATTGTTGAATTCAGAAAGAAAAAGAATAATCGTTCGTTTGTTTCTGTTATTCCATTTACTGAAGAGGTAGCGGAAAAAGCAAAGGCTGCTCCAAAGAAAAAATCAGCTCCAAAAAAGGTGGAGAAAGTTGAAACCAAAAAAGCTGATAAAGAAGTGAAAGCAACAGCAGATGTGAAAACGGATGAGCCGGTTGTAGAAACTAAAAAAGGAGACAAAAAAGAAGCAGTAGCTGACCTTGGGTCTTTAACTGTAGCTGAATTAAAAGCTATGGCTAAAGAAAAAGGAATCACTGGTTACTCTTCTATGAAGAAAGCTGAATTGATTGAAGCATTGAGCTAATCAATAATAATAATCTTTAAAAAAACCCTGGTGATTTATTTCGTCAGGGTTTTTTGTTTTCATCAAATTTATTGGATATGTAGCTGGACTTGACTTTTTGAGGAAGAGTTAGAAAATGTATGGATTATGGTAGATGATTAAGAGGTTGAAGTATTAGTATTCGTGTACTTTTTGTCTTGACACAAAAAGTACCAAAAAGGTCAAGGCCGGCTCCTGCTTTTCTATTTTGCAATTCCTCAAAATCTATTCGGCTCAATTGTCTCCGCTGCGCTGCGACGGGTCGCCTCATTGACGATTTTTGCGGATGCAAAATGTACGAAAGTGCAGAAGATGGCCATAAATTATTAAGGTCATTTACCAAGTTTGGGCTCCTCGTATGTAGCTAAAATCATTCTCCAGAATTGTAGAAAAATAACTTCAATAGTTGAAACTGACAGCATTTACATAAAAACGAATCTTAAAACTCTCTTTCAAACAATAAATCCTCCTATCTCAACACTGCTCAATAAACGAATATTTATACTTTTACTACGCCAAACAAACTTTTGTAAACGAATGTTAGAAATTAACCGCATCAGAGAACAAAAAGAAGAGATAATAGATGCACTCAAAGTGAGAAACCTTGAGGTAAAGGATCAAATTGAATCTATACTCGAAGTTGATGCCCGTTGGCGAAAAGCAAAAATGCAGTTGGAAGAGGTAGCGGCAGAATCCAATAAAATATCCAAAGAAATTGGTCAGCTTTTCGCACAAGGTAAACAAGACGAAGCAAATGCGGCCAAATCAAAAACACAGGAACTCAAAGAACAGGAAAAAGATTTAAAACAACTCGTAAATGATCTTGCTACAGAATTGCAGGAAAAATTATACGATATCCCCAATGTTCCTGATCCGCTTGTTCCCAAAGGAAACAGTGAAGAAGATAACGAAGAAGTAGAAAAAGGGGGAGTCATACCGGAATTGAAAAACGGGCAATCACATTGGGACCTGGCCAAAAAATACAACCTGATCGACTTTGAATTGGGTGTAAAGGTAACCGGTGCAGGTTTCCCTTTTTACATAGGTCAGGGTGCACGTTTGCAAAGAGCTTTAATCAACTTTTTTCTCGATCAGGCCAGAGATCAGGGGTATACAGAAATTATTCCGCCTCTTGTGGTAAATGAAGCATCTGGTATTGGAACAGGTCAGTTACCGGACAAAGAAGGGCAAATGTATCATGCAGAAGTAGATGATCTTTACCTGATTCCTACAGCTGAAGTTCCGTTGACCAATATGTACAGGGATGTAATTGTGAAACAGGAAGATTTCCCGATACAGGTAACCGGCTATACACCTTGTTTTAGGCGAGAAGCTGGTTCTTATGGCAAAGATGTCCGAGGACTAAACCGATTGCACCAATTCGATAAAGTTGAAATCGTACGCATTGAGCATCCGGATAATTCTTATCACGCCCTTTCTGAAATGGTTGATTATGTCAAATCCCTTGTTGAAAAACTGGAATTACCGTATCGTATTTTACGTCTTTGTGGTGGCGATCTTGGTTTTACATCTGCCTTAACCTATGATTTTGAAGTGTTTTCAGCTGCCCAGGAAAAATGGTTAGAAGTAAGTTCGGTATCTAACTTTGAAACTTTCCAGGCCAACCGGCTTAAATTACGGTTTAAAGATGAAAACAAAAAAAGTCAATTGGCGCACACATTAAACGGTAGTGCCCTGGCTTTACCAAGAATCATGGCTGCATTACTTGAAAATAATCAAACCGCAGACGGAATTAAAGTTCCGGAAGTATTGGTGCCCTATACAGGTTTCAATACCATTAAGTAATATTTTTTCATAAAAAGAGTTAGAAGCTTATGAAGTTAATCGTTGCAACAGTAACTGTTATTTTGATGTTGTCTTTTATTGGCTGTAGCCCGTCTAAGAAGTATAAAACTGAAATTGAAGAGATAGATTCATCTCTTGCCGTATTAAATGAAATTGAAGCTGATTTAAACGGAATAGAATTTGATAGTCTACAGATGATGGTGGATCATGTATTGAGAAACGAAGATTCCCTAAAAAAGTATTATCATCCGGATACCTTATCCTTAGAGATAGGGAAACGAATGAATGAGTGTAAAGGCATACGTAAATCACTTAAAAATCTGGATTCAAAGGAAATGACCTACCGTAATGAAGTGGAAGCATTAAAAACACAGTTCACCAATTTAAAAACGGATATTGAAAATGGTGTTTTAGGAGAGGAAAAAATAAAAGAAGCATTGGCAGAGGAGAAGGAAGCATTAAGAAAACTGAACCTTTCTTTTCACGACTTTTATATTTTACAGGAGAGAGAAAAAAAATATTATTACAGTGCAGTGCCAGTAATTGACGAGTTACTCGTCCAACTAAAAAATGAAGCTCAACAAGAATAACATATTGTTTTTAGTGTTGCTGTTTTTTGCAGCTTCTTTAAATCAGGTGCATGCTCAACCACGTGATAATGATACCAAATTGGCCAATCATTACTTCAACAAAGGCGAATTTGGTAAAGCGGAGGAGTATTATAAAAAGGTCTACAGAAAATATCAGCACTCGGTCTACTTTGAGCGGTATTATCTCTGCCTTTTTTATCAGAAAAAGTTTGATGATGCTGAAAAGCTTTGTGAAAAGCAAATTAAAAGAGATCCCTTTGACATAGAAGTAAAGTTCATGTTGGGACAAGTGTATGAAGAGACTGAACGTGATGAAGAGGCGGATAAGCTGTATAAATCAATGATTGATGACGTAGGGGCAATACAAGGCCGAATTCAATCCCTGGGTAAAGCATTTAAAGTAAGAGGTAAATATGAATATGCTTTGCAGACTTTCTTAAAAGGCCGAAAATTGATCAAACATGGTTACCAGTTTCAATTAGAACTGGCAGAAGTTTATTCCTTATTGGATCAACAGGACAAAATGATTGAAGAATACCTTAATCTTTTGGATTACAGTACAGTTTATCTGCATACCGTTCAGACATATTTATCCAGAATCATTAATCTGTATCTTATACACATATCCG